>JAMPGL010000069.1 GCA_023663945.1 Lachnospiraceae bacterium
CCGTTTTATCGGCTTCTTTTACCGTATTTTTCTTTCCCGCCTGTTTGGTGCGGAAGGAATGGGAATCTATCAGTTAATCTCTCCGGTTCTTGCACTTTCCTTTTCCCTGACGGTGGCGGGCATGCAGACCGCTATCTCAAAATATGTTGCGGGCGAAACATTTTCCAAGGATTACCGCTCCTCCGCCCTGCATCTGTTTACCGGCTTTGTATTGTCCATGGCGGTTTCTGTTTTGTGCACCGTCGGCATTTACAGCTTTGCGGATGAGATTGCCGTTTCTTTTCTCTTAGAAGCAAGAACCGCCCCCCTTCTGCGCATTATCGCCCTGTCCATTCCCATGGCGACAGTGCATTCCTGCATTAACGGCTATTTTTACGGCATCCGCAAAACCTCCGTCCCCGCCCTCTGCCAGCTTGCCGAGCAGATTATCCGGGTCGGCAGTGTTTATACCATCTACTATTTTTGCTTAAAACGCGGCATGACGCCGACTATCAGCTTTGCCGTCGTGGGGCTTGTAATTGGAGAAAGCGCCTCCATGCTGGTCTCCCTTATTGCGGTGCGGGCACATTTTGACCATGTGCTCCCCAAAAATTACGGTCCCCTGCTTTCCGTAAATCTCCCGAACTTCTGCGAAGCTTCTAAAAGGCTTTTGGCTCTTGCCGTTCCGCTGTCCTTAAACCGCATGATCATCAATTTTTTGCAGAGCGTTGAAGCAATTTTTATCCCGAATAAACTGATCAGTTACGGCTATGACAACGCGGCGGCATTAAGCGTATACGGCGTTCTTACTGGCATGGCTCTGCCTCTGATTCTGTTTCCCAGCGCCATCACCAACTCCATCTGCGTCCTGCTGCTGCCCGTTGTATCCGAGGCGGACGCTTCCGATAATACCGACACCATCCGAAAGGCAATCCATAAATCCATTTCTTATGGATTTGGGCTGGGAATCCTGTTTACTTCGCTGTTTCTTTTGTCCGGCAGGCTTCTGGGAAAACTGCTCTATCAAAGCTCCCTCGCCGGAAGCTTTATTCTGGTTCTCAGCTTTTTGTGTCCGCTGATGTACATTGCCAGCACCTTAAACAGCATCTTGAACGGGCTGGGCAAGACAGGGCTTACCTTTGCCTACAGCATGATCAGCCTGCTTGTAAGGCTGGGCTTTGTCTTCTTTGCTATTCCTGTTTTTGGCATACACGGTTATCTGTTCGGACTTATCGTGAGCCAGATGATACAAACCCTGCTGTGCATGTTTGCCGTGCGGAAGTACCGATAAGATAAGAAAATCGCAGGGCGATTTTCTTGGAAAAACCGAAGGTTTTTCCGCTCCTTGAAGAAATTTATTGCATAAAACGGACCGCTTCGCAGTCCCGCGAAAGGATCCGTTTTGTCTTGTCCGATTTAATTTAACAGCGGAGAGCCCGTTGTCGTATTTTCATCTGCCAGGATTCCAATATTATTTTCTATTTGGCTGTTCCTGTTGCCGCTTTCCACAATAAGCTCCTTTCGCGCTCCGGTCATCATGGTATTATCCTTTATAATGCACTCATGGCAGTCCCGGATAATCATACCATAGTCAGGAGAAAGCACACCGCCGCCGCCATCATTTCTTCCCACGCGCATGGTATTTCCGATTACAGTTAAATTGGAACAGTTCTGCAATCTGACATGACAGCTGCTGTAAGGGTCTTCAAATCCTTTATCCACATAAGCTCCGGATCTGCGGAAGATATTTCCCGTCAGCGTCACTAAGGTGACAGGATTTTCCCCTCCAAGCTGAACCGCCGGTCCATGACTCCTGTCAAAGAAATTTCCTGTCAGATTGTAACTGTCGCCAAACGGAAAGCAGAATCCGCCGGAATGGTTCCACTCCACACGGTTGCCCGTCAGAGTAATCGATGCAGCCACTTCTCCGCCCTTAATTCCCCAGCCGTCATTAACGGAAAACCAATTATCCAGAATAAAGCCATCCCAGCCTTCTATGAAAAGACCATTCCCCTTATTCCTATGCAGCATGGAATGCCGGACCGAAAAAGCCCACACATGCTCCAAATGAACCCCGTCACCGGAGAAATGACCGATTCGGCAGTCATCGATTGCCGGACTGTCCTCCTCGCCTCCGCCGTTGTATTCGTCCCAATATAATTTGATTCCATGAATCGGATGCCCATTTTCATCTTCCAGATCATTCCCACAAAGGCTCATGCCCCTTATGGCGCAGCCAAAAGCGCCGGATATATCTATCATGCAGTCAGCATTCCGGTCATTTAAAAGAAACACCGATGCCCCGTCGCTGCGGTAAGACCATGCGGATGCTCCTGACAGAGACACGCCAAACCCTCTCATCTTAAGCTCTCCCACCAAATACCGTCCGGGCGGCACCGTAACCCTGCCCATACAGGTTCCAGCCCTGTCAAGCGCCTCCTGAACCGCCTTGGTGCAGTCCGTTTTCCCATCGCCTACCGCGCCAAAATCAAGAATATTAAACTCTGTAACCATACCGTTTCCTCCCAATCTACATTTCTTTTATTATCCTCATTATACTAATAAACTCCTTTTCATACTATAAAGATTTTTTACAAATATAGGATAAAATTCTTCTATCAATTTTGTACCGCAGGCGTTAGAATACTATTAGAACCTATAGAACCATTCAGCCATGCAGAACAAATCATGCTGTTTATGAGCATGGCTGGACTGACCCTACCAAACACTATCAGGAGGTTATCTATGAAAATTTTATTTATCGGCGGCACCGGAACTATCAGCATGGCTATATCCCGGCTGCTTCTATCCCAAGGACATACCTTGTACCTGTTAAACCGTGGCGGACGCAACAGCAGTCTTACCGGCGACCTTATCGAATTAAAAGCCGACATCAATGACGAGGATACCGTGCGCTCTCTGATCAAAGACCTGACCTTTGACGCAGTGGCTGATTTTATCGCCTTTGTCCCCTCTCAGCTGGAACGCGATTACCGCCTTTTTGAGGGAAAGACCCGGCAGTTTATTTATATCAGCTCCGCTTCCGCTTACCAAAAGCCTCTTTCTGATTACCGCATCAACGAGGGAACGCCGCTTGCGAATCCCTATTGGGAATACTCCAGAAATAAAATTGCCGGAGAAGAATACCTGATGAAGCTCTACCGTGAAACAGGCTTCCCCGTAACCATTGTGCGCCCCAGCCACACATACGATGAGCGTGCCGTTCCCCTTGGAGTGCACGGCGACAACGGCAGTTACGCTGTAATCAAGCGGATGAAAGAGGGAAAACCCGTAATTATCCACGGCGACGGCACCTCTTTATGGACCTTGACGCATAATTCCGACTTTGCCAAAGCCTTTGCCGGGCTTCTCGGTAACATTCACGCCATCGGCGAAGCGGTGCAGATCACTTCCGATGAATCGGTGACTTGGAACCAAATTTATCAAATAATTGCCGATGCGCTGGGCGTCAAATTAAATGCAGTCCATGTTTCTTCCGAGTTTCTGGATGCCTGCGGCAAATACGATTTTGCCGGAAGCCTTCTGGGAGATAAAGCAAATACTGTTGTATTTGACAATACAAAGCTGAAAAAGCTCGTTCCCGGCTTTACCGCCACGGTAAGAGCTGACCAGGGCATCCGCTCCTGCATAGAATATGTTGCCTCCCACCCGGAATGCCAGCAGGAAGACCCTGAATTTGACGCATGGTGCGATAAAGTTGTGGAAAATGTCGAAAAGGCTATCGCTGCAATAAATGAATAGGATAGAGAGATATGCCTGAAAATTGCTTTCCACAAGCCACTTAACTTGTTGCTTGTGGAAAGCAAAAAACACCGGAAGTCTTTGAAAAGCTTTCGGTGTTTTAAAATATACTATTTATAGGAAACGACATAGCTAATTTCCGTTTTCAAATCTTGCAAAACTCGTATGCGCAAGCTTGGGCAAGACCGCAAACAAAATAAGAAGTTCCATTTGCGACAGCATTTTAGGAAAAAGCATTACTGACTGCTATAGCAATTTTTTAAGGAGCGCTTCACATCCTTCCACAATATCGTCATACGTAACATCAAAATTTCCTGTATACCAGGGATCGGCAATATCCCTGGCACTATCCGCGAACTCCAAGAGTTTATACAGCTTATGCTCCGGATCTCCGCCCGTGATGCGCCGCATGTTTTGGATATTCCAGTCGTCCATGCCGATCAGGTAATCATAAATTTCATAGTCCTTTCTGGTCATCTGCACCGCGCGGTGGGGAATCACCGGGATTCCTACCTCACGGAGCTTCCGCACTGTTCCGTGATGAGGCGGATTGCCAATCTCCTCCCTGCTGGTGGCGGCAGAGGCGATGCGGAAGCGGTCTGAAAGACCGCGCTCGGAAACCATGTGGGTCAGGACGCTCTCGGCCATGGTGCTGCGGCAGATGTTGCCGTGGCAGATGAATAGTATTTTTATCATAGTTTTCAAACTCCTTAATATGCCGTGGAATGCCCTGTTTTGCAAAGGATTCTGGCTTTTTAGTGTTTTTCTTGTTTGCACGTCAACTGGGCAAATTATAGCATATTTTAGCAAGTTGTGACTACCTGTTAGTAGTAAAATTAGTAGTAAAACAGAATTTTTTACTACTAAGGTTTTTGTTTTTCTTCTTTGTTAATTATCTTCAGTGCGTTTTCGCTAGGTTTCTCAAAATGTTTAAGCCTTTCACTATTTCTCAATATTTCATAGCAGGGAACAGATGTAAAAGATAGAATCTTGACTACAGCTGCTCCGAAATACAGACATACTCCAGAACCACATGTCGCTTCACTAATAATCCCATGTGCCACCTCGTTTCTTATATTAGCACCCGCTTTCTCATTAAGCAAACCCTTAAAAGTAAAAATAATATCATTATCATAGCAATCTAGCAATTCTGGCAAATCAAAAATTGAACTCAGTACTTTCTCCATAGATGAACCATCATTTTCTAGTGTAACTGTAAGACCACCAACTTCTCTTGCAATATTTCTAAATAGGTTTTCAACTTGTGGAGCAAGAATATGCATGGCCTCATAATACTCTCCTCTAATAAACATACCGATTGCACTTTGGAAAATACGTTCTCTTCCCGCTGGAATAATCGGATTATCTTTTATCAAAAAATCAAGCATGGAATTTTCAAAATCAAATTTATTTCTTATATATAACAGAATATTTTTTATCCAAACATCACCCACAATTCTTTGATTCTTTAATGAATTTTGATACATATGTAATTCCAATAATTCTACATTTCCTTCCGGATCACGAATATCTAACGGTTGCAGTGCAAGTGTCGTTTGCCCACGCTCATTAACTATATTCTCTCCGAACATATGTGATAATGGATAATTCTTGTATTCATCTATTACTCTTTGCTTTATATTTTCCCGTTTTTCAAAGACAAACATTTGTATAAGTCTTATTATGCTTTCCTCAAATGTTAATTCCTCCATATTTATACGAATATTATCTACTACCCCTTTAATATCCAGCTCCATAGTGATAGGAACCATCATCTTAGGTATATCCTTTTGTAACTCCACTAATCTTCTACGCGTATTTTCAGCCTTTTGCGGCTCTCCGTTATTACGGTATAATGATATTGCTTTTTGAAAGAAACTTACAGCTCTCATGGCTCCAAGCATATCTCTTTGAACCGTTTGTTCCGCATAGTTCACATAATAATCTGCCAATGCAATATTTGCATTTTTTGCTTCTTCGCTCTTTTTGAGCTTATTATAACAATATGCTTTCAGTTCATATGCCTGCTCTACTTTTAACACATTATTATTGCCCGCAGAAATCATTCTCTCTAAAATATCCGGAAATGCAGACACATCATATATTTTCTGTTCTGCAAACAATTCCATTATTCTTAATGAAAAGAATCCATCCAATGTGACCGCTTTTTGAAAAATATGCGCATCAGCCCAAGTACATATGTCCAAAAATAATGATTCATGTTTTATCTGTATAGAAATACATACTGCTCTCCTTATCATATCAATGGTTCCGACATTGTCATCATCCGTAAACCATAATTTAAACAAATCCCAATATGCCTCCGCAGACACCTTAGCTGCACAATATACTTTTCTTTGACTCCACAAAATATCAGAAATTAATGCCCTCAAAACTAAGGGAACTCTATTCAATTCCATAGCCTCTAGCATTAAAAAATCCTCTTCCGTAATATCTTCAACCGAAAAAGTTCTACTCCCATCTGCCATAGTAAACATAGGATGAAATTTTATGCCACCATTATGAATCTCCGTTCCGATTGAAGATATATCCTTTAGCAAATCAAATAATATTACCTCTTCCTCAGTTAATTCATTTCTATATTTATCATCAAATAATCTTGATGATAATTCAAATCGCCTATTTACAATAATTTTATTCAACACCTCATAAATATTCATTCTATTACCCCATATCCGCCAAGATTATATTTAATATATCGTCCGATTTTCACGCAAATATAACGCTCCAGCCTAAACCAGAGCGTCCAATCTACCATATCAGATCACCTTAAACATTTTCTGCGATACAGACTTTGCATCATTTTCTTATCTACCTCCGCCTGCGCCTTTTGAAATTCTTCCATCCTCCTCAGTTCCTTCTCTGCATAACAAATCCCTCCATTTCCGTAATAATGTGATACCCCCACCTCCTCAAAATCTGCTGCCGTTACCATTCTGACAGGCATCCGTCCCTGCCATATACAGAAGCATCCTTTTCAGGGTGGAATGAAGTTGTCAAGGTACAGAACAGATTTTAAATAATTTATCTGTCCTCTATTGTTTTCAAGGGTATTTTACGATATAATGTAACCGAAATCTAATTCCTGACGATTACGCTTACGGTTACCATGTAACGATTTGGAGAGACGGATATGCCATATAACTGGAATAAGGATTTTGTCCCGTCAAAAGCGGATAAATCCACAGACATTTTAGGACAGAAAGAAATCGGCGGTGTGGGGCAGCTTATATACCACCCTTTCCGATATAAAGATTATATACTTGCCAATGACAGGGAGGAATACTGTGCTTTCCCGATATGTAAACCCGGATATGAACCCACCTTCCCTACCGATGATTCCGTGTCCGGCAAAGGGCTTCTTGTCAGCCTGTGTAATCTTGCCAGGCAGATAGACGACTGGGACAACAAAATCCCCTATGACCGGCTGATCATCCAGTGGTGCAAAGAAAATATGCATCCTTATAATATTGATTTCGTGTATGGGGAACTTACAGAAGATAGTTTTGACATTACAGGATATGATGCAGAACTGGCTACCCGTGACGGCATATTTGCAATCAATGACTTTATGAAAGATTTGGGAAACTTATACACAACCGCCCTATTTTATGAAGCATTGGAAGGGATATGCGTGGCTGATGAGGATGCCGCCTATGACCTGTACCGGGAAGGGAAGCATTTTGAGGGGCTTCCTTTCTTCGAAAGTTTCAAGGGCATTCACAGTATACCGGATGTTGATGTGAGTGCGGCCGGTGGAAACCTTATAAAAGAAATGCAGCTCCATGCTAAACATCAAAAAAGCCACCTAACGGAACAGCTGCCAAATGGACAATTTGTGATAGAGCCTTATGACAATTATGGGGAACTGCTCGACAAACTAATCGAACGCATCCCCGATTTCAATATGCGCCTGAAGGTAAATCCGAAATCCAGCCGCATCGAATTCTCAGCAGATGTAAACTCAGTATTTGATATAGCATGGTTCACGCTGGCGAAAATGATCTCGGAAGACCCTGCCCCGGAAAAGATAGGAAAGTCGGATGACCGCGCGAAAGGTATCATGATATGCTGCCGCCACTGCGGAGACTTCCTTATCAGAAGGAACGGCAGACAGGAATATTGTGATAAACCCGGCTGCCAGAAAGCCCGGAATGCCAAAAACCAGCGTGAATTCAGGCGCAGAAAACGCATAGAAAATGCCCAAAATCATAAGAAAAACACGGTAAAAACATAGCATTTTGGCGAAACTCTTATAAAATGCACACTACTGTATTTCATATGGCTACACTGTGTTTGACCGGATTATGCGCGGCTGCACTGCCACCGACAGCGCAAACATCCCCCTGTTGCAATTCGCGGAAATCTGCGTGTGAGGGGGCAACGGTCTTCCATATGAAAAGCTACTGAGATAATACTCCCCATCGGGGATAAAATACAAACAGGAGGATTCTGAAATGGCAAAATTAGAGGTTCAGGAGAAGGATGGAAAAATATATTGCCCTCTTAAAGATAAATGGTTAGTAGCAAAACCAGAAGAAAAGGTAAGGCAAAAATATATTGTAACACTCGTAAATGAGTATGGCTACAATCTTGACCAAATGGAACAAGAATTAAAAGTTAATAATTCATCCAGAGGACAGGGAAAAGCAAGGGCTGACATTGTAATATGGAAAAGTAAAGCCGACAAAGATGAAAAAAAGGCTGCATTTATTGTAGTAGAATGTAAATCCGAAAATGTTAAGGTTCGTGTCGAGGACTATTATCAGGGATTCAACTATGCTTCATGGGCGCATGCTGAATTCTTTGTTACCACAAATGAAAAGGAAACGAAATTTTTTAATGTAGACCCAACATACCTTCCACAAAAATTGGAAGAAGTCGTAGCTATTCCCACTGCGAAAGATGTTGACAACGCAAAGAAAATCGAACAGATTAAAAATCAAACAAAAACATTCACCCGTGAAGAATTCACAAAAACGCTTCAGGCTTGTCATAATATTATCCGTAATAATGATAAACTTTCTCCTGAAGCCGCCTTTGATGAAATTAGTAAACTTCTCTTTATGAAGATCAGATATGAACGGCAACAGAAAGGGACAAGAGTATTTACAAAAGAGCAGTATGTATCTGAAGCGAAAAATTATGAGGAAAATATACGTCCCGGTCTTAAAGGAACAGCCTTGTACAATCAGTCCTATATGCAACGTCTGTTTAGCACAACTAAGGAAGAATTTAAGGATGACCATCTTTTTGAAGAAAATGATGAAATAAAAATCAGAGAAAACAGTTTTGTACAAATTCTTGCAAAACTCGAAAACTTTAATCTTTCAGATACACAGGATGATGTAAAGGGCATTGCTTTTGAGCAATTCCTCGGAACTACATTTCGGGGTGAACTTGGTCAATTTTTTACTCCAAGAACAATTGTTGATTTTATGACGGAAATCTTAGACCCGCAGGAAGGTGAAATAATCTGTGATCCAACATGCGGCTCTGGTGGTTTCCTTATTAAGGCGTTTGAGTATGTCAGAGAAAAAATTGAGGCTGATATTCGCAAACATAAGGATAAATTAAGGGCTGAGATGGAAGGTACTGAGTATGATAGCAAATCAGAAGAAGAACAAATAGAAATAAGTCAATCCATCGATGAAATGCAGACAGCCCTCAACACAGAACTTGATACAAGCATAGTTGGCAGTCGAATGTATCAGCTTTCACGGAATTGTATTTATGGAACAGACGCAAATCCTCGTATGGCTCGTACATCAAAGATGAATATGATTATGCATGGAGACGGGCACGGTGGTGTACATCATCATGACGGTTTATTAAATGTAAATGGTATTTTTGAAGCACGTTTTGATGTTATTCTGACAAATCCTCCGTTTGGTCAGAATGTTGATAGAAATCAGATTATATCTGTAGCAGATAAATTTACCGATGAAGATATGAAGAAAAAGTATAGAATGCTATATGGCAGAGCATATGATGAAGCTCTTAAGCAAGTGGATGACCACTTAGGAAAGTCTTTACTGTCGCTTTATGATTTAGGAGCTGCATCTACCCTTACAGAAGTTCTTTTTATGGAGCGTTGCCTAAAATTACTCAAAAAAGGCGGTCGTATGGGAATGGTTCTTCCAGAGGGTGTCCTTAACAATAAAAATCTGCAGGCTGTGCGTGAATATTTTGAGGGTAGGGCTAAACTTATTCTTATATGCTCTATTCCACAAGATGTATTTATTGCGGCTGGTGCTACCGTCAAGCCAAGCCTTGTATTTATGAAAAAGTTCACAGACGCCGAAGAAAAAACATATGCAGATTGTAAACAAAGAGCTACTGATGAAGTCACTGCATTGCATCAGGCAGAACTGGATACACTTAACAGCACTATTGAAATGTGTAACAGCCTTGTAAATTCTTTGAAAAATGATTTGATGGATGCAAAGAACCGGCTTAAGAAAGCAAAAAAAGCCAAACAAGATACTTCTACTGTTGAGACCGAGATCACTGGAATACAGCAGAAACAGAAAAACAATAAGGAAAATAAGAAGAATGCAGAGAAAGAATTAGCAGAACTTCAAAAACATATTGCCGAAGAAATCAAACCAATAATCAAAAAATTTTTTGATTATGATATTCCCATTGCAAAGATTGAGGATGCTGGAATCACAACAACAGGAGCCACTTCTGAAGGCAATCAGCTTCCTACATTAGTTTCGGAATATCGTACATATTGCGATAATACTCAGCTTTGGAATATTGTTGTTAACAACTACTCATATACTTATAAAGATGGAGAATATTTTAGATTATATAGAGATCAGGAGGTGAAATTGAATGGATAAATCATTTTCGCTTCTTAATGTAACATCTTTCCGAAAATTGGACAAATGGTATGTAGAATATTATCTTAATGCCAAAATCCTTGAATCAAAGTATCCTATGATTAAAATTGGGACATTAATATCACCCATAAAAAGAAGAATTAAGAAAAAAGATTATGATAGTGTACTACCTGTCGTATCTAAAATCGTATTTAAAACAGGAACTATTGTATTCAGAAAAGAAAAAAAGACTGGAATGGATCTTTTGCTTGTAAAAAAGGGAGATATGCTCGTTTCAAGTATAAACTTTCATCAAGGTGCCGTTGCAATAAATACAATTGGTGACTTTGTATGTTCGACACATTACCAAACATTTGTAATAAATGAAAAAAGAGTCATCCCTGAATATTTATTAGTTGTTTTACGTTCAGAGCCATTTATTTCAATGATTGCGGGTCTTAAGGCTAATGGAATTAAAAATGAGTCTGGATTTGACTTTATCGGTAGCTTTGAAGTGCCCCTTCCTTCTATCCCTGAACAAAGAACAATATTAAAAGCATACCACTATACACTCGATGAGGCTGAAAAAAATATACAAGATGGTGATAATTTTGAAGCAAATCTTCTTTACAATCTTCAATCAGAGGTATCCGGTCTAAAAAAAGATGAATTAAAACTAAAGGAAACTAGCTCTATTATGCAAATAACTCCCTTTACAGCGACAAAAAGATGGGAAGTGGAATATATTCTTAAAGAAGGTCGTTTAGAAAGAATATATAATAGTTTTAAATTTACAAATTATTGTATAAATGAATTACAAACAGAATCATTGTTTGGTTTATCTGTAAAGGCATCTTTAGACAAAAAAAAGGGAATGATACCTGTTCTTAGAATGTCCAACATCATTAATGGGAATTTAGATTTTTCAGAGCTCAAATATTTGCCAAGAGATTGCGCTGTTACAGTTAAAGAGCCAGATAAATGGTTACTTAAGGAAGGTGACTTTCTAATAACAAGGACTAATGGGAGTAAGGATCTTGTAGGTAAAGCTGCTGTTTTTCATGAAAATGATACATATACATATGCTTCTTACTTAATACGTTACCGATTTGACACTGCATTGGTATTACCTGAATATGTAAATATTATGTTTATGACCCCTCTTGTTCGTGAGCAGATTGCTGTTATGCGAAGACAAGGTGGTGGGCAATATAATTTAAACAGTGATGAGATAGGTGCTATTCGTATTCCGGTTCCTTCTATTCCAATACAGCAGAAAATTATTAGTAAATATTATAATACCAAAAATGGTGCAAATATTTATTATAAAAAAGCAAAAAAATTGAAAAAAGAAGCCGCAGTAAATTTTGAATCAGAAATTTTTTCATAATCCCGCTTTTTAGCTTGATAACCTTCCGATTCAGAGGTAACATCAAGCACCACGAAAGGAGGGATTAGATGGAAAACGAATTTGCGCTGTACCAACTCATGGACATACGCATGAATGGCGTCATGAATGGCATAACAAGCAATGACGGGGAGTATCAGCAAATTATCCGAAAGTCGGACGTGTATTCCGACAAGCTGGAGCAGATGGAACTATCGGAAGAAGTCCGCGGCTGATTGACAGTTACGTTAGCGAACAGAATGCGCTTGGCTCACGGTATGGGATGCTCGCCTATCTGCTTGGCTTTTCTGACTGCAAGGAAATGTTTTAGGAAAATGTCTGGCAATAGGTTCAGCAAAAGAAAGGCTTTCAGAAGCGCAATATCCACACATGCTAAATCACGGAAAAGGGCTTGCTTACAACAAGCTCCTTTTTCGTTTCTCATTCATAGACGAGTCTTAGTAGTCGAAGCCGTAGTAATGTCAAAACTTCCCACCATATCTTGCCCTACTATGCCCCAGTTTGCAAAGGTATGACTTATAATAAAACTGACCTGCCGTGGCAGATGAATAAAATTTTAATCATGTTAATTTTCCCTCCTGAAATGCCTTGATTTGCTTATGTTTGGCGCGATTTGCGAGGTTTTAAATTTTCGTCAAGTTTGTTATAAATGTAACAAAAATGCCAAATCGGGGCAAAACGGGGCAAATTGATTCCGTCAAACGTAGTAAAAACGTAGTAGGAATCAGGAGTTTTTACTACTTTGGTATTTTAGCATAAATCCGCCCATTGTGGTATAGAGAATTAAGAAATGTCCTGCCGTTTTTCATCGTCACATACTGCTATCTGCATTTTTTTACTTCTTTGGTGTTTCTTAATGGTTATATCGGAATTATACTGATATTTCGATACTGGGAATGGTGTGGAAAGGATATTTTCTGCTGTGAATTGTCCTGTCCGTCCCATCTTATTATTGTTGAAAAATATATTACCTCTAACCTCCCCAACTGCCAAGTCAATAATCCAGTGCGAGGGGAAAATGACAGACCGCCGCGTATGAGGTGATTCCCCATAGCGGCGGCCTTATTTTTCATGCACTATCTCAGCAATGCCATGCTCCCCGTCAATTTGTTGACCTTCTTTTTTGCCCCGCAGATAGCAATC
>JAMPGL010000006.1:0-7103 GCA_023663945.1 Lachnospiraceae bacterium
ACCAAGTACTGCTGCGCTTTTTAGTGAACGAGAGTGGGGCGACGTAGAAGTTATTTTTGATACGAGTGGGCGTTTTGATAATACGCCTAATCAAACTAAACCGAAACTTAATCCAGTCCCAATTCATACCCCGCAAATCCTGACAAGCATATTTTCATTGGCATACGCCCCAAAAGTTGGTATAGTAGTAAAGAGAATGATGTCAGGGAGATGAAAGAATGGAAGAGAGTTATCGTGTTCAAAAGATAGAAGCAATCAAGAAGATACGAGTTCAGGTTCCCGGTTCCAAGAGCATTACAAACAGGGCACTTTTATTGGCAGCGCTTTCAGACAAACGATGTACTCTGCGGGGAGTGTTGTTTAGTGATGATTCGCGGGGATTTTTGGATTGTCTTGTCAGGCTTGGATTTGATGTTGAGATACGGGAGCAGGAGCGGGAAGTGACCATACAGGGAGCAGGAGGGAAAATTCCAAACAGCGGAATGTCCGGCGGAGCGGAGAGCGTAATCGATGTGAGAAGTGCGGGAACGGCGGCAAGGTTTTTGACGGTAATGCTTGCGTTTGCCGGAGGAGATTATGAGCTTACCGCTTCTCCCCAGATGTGCAGGCGTCCCATGCAGCCTCTTTTAGATTTATTAGAGCAGGCTGGGGCAGCGATTACTTACAGAGGGGAGAAGGGGCATTTTCCGTTTCATCTGTCCTCGGATGGCATGCATATGGAAGAGGTGAGTATAGATACGGGAATCAGCAGTCAGTTTGCCAGCGCGCTTATGATGTCCGGAGCTATTTTAAAAAAGGGACTGAAAGTGCGTCTTTTGGGAGATAGAATAGAAGGTGCATATATTAAATTGACATTTAACATTATGAAACAATTTGGGATACCTATAAGACGGGAGGAGGACAGTTATTTCATCCCGCCGGTGAAAGGCTTTGGAGTGGAAGAATATTTGATTGAACCGGATGTGTCGGGAGCGTGCTATTTTTATGCAATGGCGCCCCTTTTAAAAACAAATGTTATTGTTAAGGGCGTGCATATGGATTGCCTTCAGGGAGATATTAAATTTTTGGAAGCACTTAGAAATATGGGGTGTGATTTAAAGGACGGGAACGAGGGTGTTGTGGTAGATGGAAGCAGTCTTGAGAGCTATCCGGGGACTGCTTTATCCATGAAGGATTTTTCAGACCAGACCATGACCATGGCGGCGCTGGCGCCTTTTGCTGAGACTCCTACGCTGATTAAAAATATTGGTCATATCCGGATGCAGGAGTCGGACAGGCTTAAAGCAATCTTGACGGAGCTTAAGCGGATGGGGATTTCCTGCGAGGAAGTTCCGGAGGAGCACGGACTGATTATTTATCCTGGGAAAGTAAAAGAAACGGAAGTAGAGACATATGAGGATCACCGGATGGCGATGGCGTTTACCTTGATTGGGCTCAGGGCAGGCGGAATTACAATTAAGAATCCGGGATGCTGTAAAAAGACTTTTGAGAATTATTTTCAACTCATTGATGATTTGACTGCGGAAAGCAAAAAGGGATGTTGAGGGCAGAATGGGAACAGATAAGACGGCAGAAGATAAAATATTTAAGGACAAGATAGTGAAAGACAAAATGGTGAAAGATAAGATAGTGAAAGACAAAATTGTAGAAAACGGCAGGCAGGAAATCCGGGAGCGGGTTTTGCTTGCCGGAGTAGATACGGGAGAAGAAGCTGGAGAGTTTGACAATTCCATGGCAGAGCTTTGCGATTTGGCTAAGGCGTGTAACATGGAACCGGCAGGGATGGTCACTCAGCGGATGGAAGCTGTCAATAAGAGTCTATATTTGGGAAGCGGAAAGGTGCAGGAGCTTTTGGAGACGGCAAAGATACTGGATGCGGAGCTTGTTATCTTTAACGATACGCTGACGCCGTCGCAGCTCCGAAACTTGCAGGAGGAACTGAAAATTCCGGTGATGGATCGAACCGCGCTTATTTTGGATATTTTTGAAAAGAGAGCCGGAACCAGAGAGGCAAGATTACAGGTGGAGTCGGCAAGGCTGCAATATTTACTGCCAAGACTGGTGGGTATGCATGAAGCGCTGACCAGACAGGGCGGAACAAGCGGAAGCATGAGCAGCCGGGGCACCGGAGAAAAGAAGCTGGAACTTGACCGCAGACGGATTGAACACCGGATTTCGGAGCTGAACCGGGAATTAGAGCAGATTACCAGAGAACGCAGGACTCAGAGAAAGAAACGGCAAAGCTCAGGAATCCCGCTTGTGGCGCTGGTCGGCTACACCAATGCCGGAAAGTCAACCATTATGAACCGGATGCTTGACCGATATGGAGGGGACGAAGAAAAGAAGGTTTTGGAAAAGGATATGCTTTTTGCCACATTGGACACTTCCGTGCGGAGAATCTGCACGGGAAATAACAAGGATTTTCTGCTTTCCGATACGGTGGGATTTATCCATAAGCTTCCCCATGGGCTGGTCAAAGCCTTCCGTACTACCTTGATGGAGCTTGCAGAGGCAGATTTGCTTTTGCAGGTGGTGGATTATTCGAACCCTTCCTACGAGAAGCAGATGGAAACAACCAGAGAGACCATTACCCAGTTAGGCGCAGGGGCGATTCCAATGATTACAGTTTTTAATAAACTGGACCGGACGGAACAAAATCATTTTTATCCGAAGACCGTCGGAGACAAAATTTATATTTCAGCCAGAGAAGAGAAATCGCTTACGCTGTTGACGGAGCAGATTCTGGAAAGGGTTTATGCGGATTTTCAGGAAATGCGCCTTGTGATTCCCTATGAAAAGGGAAATGTTGTCTCTTACTTTATGGAGAATGCGCAGGTGCTTTCCTTGGAATATGAAAAAGAAGGAACAAGACTTTGGGTGAAGTGCCGCCCGGGAGATAAGGAGAAATACAGCTGTTATGAAGAACGAAAGACTAAATAAATATCTTGCCGCCTGCGGAATTTGTTCAAGGAGGGATGCAGACCGTCTAATCGGCGAAGGACGCGTTCTTGTAAACGGACAAAAAGCAAGCGTAGGGATGCAGGTTTCAGACAAGGATAAGATATTGGTAAATGGAAAACCGGTTCATGGGAAAAATGAAAAAGTGGTGTTTGCATACTATAAACCGGCGGGGGTAGTCTGTACGGAAAGGGATCGGTTTGCGGATAAGAAAATTACGGATATGGTGAAATTTCCGGTCAGAGTCACCTATGCCGGACGGCTTGATAAGGATTCGGAAGGATTGCTTCTTTTAACCAATGACGGTGAGCTTATCCGGGAAATGATGTCGGGAAGTGCCGGGCATGAGAAAGAGTATGTTGTAAAAGTCAATAGAGAAATAACAGATGTTTTTTTAAAAGGCATGGAAAATGGGGTGTTTTTGCCAGAATTGAACCTTACAACGAAGCCTTGTAAGACAGAAATGATTGGGAAGCATACTTTTCGCGTTGTACTGACCCAGGGAGTCAACAAGCAAATCCGAAGAATGACAAAAGAACTTGGATATCAGGTTTATGCAATTAAAAGGGTGCGGGTGGTGAATATACAGCTTGCAGATTTAAAACCGGGGCAATACCGCCGGATTACAGGAAATGAATTACAAGCGTTATATAATTCATGTGGAATGGAAATTAGCGGATAAAAAGGCTTTATCACAAAATCTTGTGCTGCATAGAAATATATCTTGTGGAAATTCTTTGAATTGTTTGATATGATGAAATTGTGACGGATAAATGGTAACCTGAGAAGCTGAAAATTTCTTATGTCGAAAAAACGATGATTTTTGTTGAAAAACAGTTTTTATTGAAAAGATGCATGAAGGAAGTCAAAGTTGTGATGAAGGAAATCTTGCAAAAATGGAGGCAAAATCATGGAAGATTATAAAATAAGAGCGCAGGAACTGGTTAAAAAGCTGAATGAGGCATCAGAAGCATACTATGGAGGGCGTGAGGAGCTCCTCTCAAACTATGAATGGGATGCCATGTTTGATGAACTTTTAAAGATAGAGGAAGAGACCGGGTATGTTCTTCCAGACAGCCCGACGCAAAATACAGGATATGAAGAAAACAGCGGTGAAAAGGAGCCTCACGAATTTCCGGCGTTGTCGCTGGCAAAGACAAAACAGGTTTTGGAGCTTCAAAAGTGGGCGGAGAACAGGGCGATTTGGCTGTCATGGAAACTGGACGGGCTGACATTAGTTCTTACCTATGATAATGGAAAGCTTTCCAAGATTCTCACCAGAGGAAACGGAACCATAGGAAGCAATATTACCTATTTAAAAAATTCCATACAAGGATTTCCGCTGGCTATCCATTATAAGGGTCATATGGTAGTCCGGGGGGAAGCTGTTATTTCTTATACGGATTTTGAATTAATCAATGATACTATAGAAGATGATGATGAAAAGTATGCGAATCCCAGAAACCTTGCATCGGGAACCCTCAGTCTGGACGACCCGGAAAAGGTAAAGGAAAGACATGTTCATTTTCATGCGTTCACGCTGGTTTATCTGGATGATAATATTCTTTCGTGGGGGGAGCGGATGGATTTCCTTGAGAAGGAAGGATTTACCGTGGTGGAGCGTGAGGCTGTAAACGCGGAGCGCATTCCGGAAGCCATTGACAGATGGACCAAAAAGGTTGAGACAGGAAAAATGGATATTCCGGTGGATGGATTGGTAATCTGTTTTGACGATACGGAGTATGCCGCTTCCGGAAATGTTACCGGACATCATGCGGCCAGAGCGGGATATGCATTTAAGTGGCAGGATGTGTCGGCTCTGTCAAGACTGGATCATATTGAATGGTCCTGTGCGGCATCTACTATTTCACCGGTAGCGGTTTTTGAACCGGTACAGCTTGAAGGGACAACGGTTTCCAGAGCATCCCTTTGCAACATCAGTGAGATGGAACGGCTGGGGATTGGAGAACAATGTGTGCTGGAAGTCATTAAGGCAAATAAGATTATACCCAAATGCATTGCCGTCAAAGAGTCCACAGGGAAGTTTCAAATTCCGGACAGCTGTCCGGTCTGTGGGGCGGAGACAGAGATCAGGCTGAGTCCGCGGAGCAATACCAAAACACTTCACTGTACCAATCCGGACTGCAGCGCTAAGCATGTAAAAAAATTTACAAGGTTTGTCAGCAAATCAGGAATGGATATTGACGGACTATCTGTCCAGACGATTCTCCGCTTTATGAATGAAGGATTTCTTACTCAATTCGCGGACATTTATCATCTTGAACAGTATGCGGATCAAATAAAAGAAATGGAAGGGTTTGGAGATAAATCCTGTGACAATCTGCTGAAAGCGATTGAAAAAAGCAGGCAGGTTCACCCGGTCAACTTTATTTATGCACTGTGCATTCCGATGATAGGGACTGATGCCGGAAAGAAAATCATAGCGGAAAATGGCTTCGACGGCTTTTTGGAGCGCATGGACAATAGGCAGGGCTTTGAAGAAATTGCCGGAATCGGACCGGAAAAGTCCCGTTCTGTTTTGGAATGGTATGAAAACGAGAAAAACCGGTCCGCCTTGAAAGCTTTATTAAAAGAGGTTACAATAGAGCAGGTAAGCATACGGCCGGCGGAAGACGGCAAATGTAAGGGGCTTACCTTTGTGATTACCGGAGATGTACATTATTATAAGAACCGGGATGAATTTAAGGCTTACGTGGAAAGCGCCGGGGGCAAGGTAACGGGAAGCGTTACCTCCAAAACCAATTACCTTGTGAATAATGATGCTGCATCTGCCTCATCCAAAAATCGGAAAGCGGCGCAGTTAGGAATCCTGGTAATTACGGAGGATGAATTTGTAGAAAGATTTGGTTCGCAAGCATAAGGGATACCCAGATGCAAAGCGAAAAGAACGGAGTGAGAAGAATATGCCTATTAAAGTACAAAGCGATCTGCCTGCAAAGGGCATACTGGAAAATGAAAATATATTTGTTATGGATGAATACCGCGCCCTGCATCAGGATATTCGTCCGCTGCAGATCTGTATTTTAAATCTCATGCCGGTCAAGCAGGACACAGAGCTGCATCTCCTCCGGGTGCTCTCCAACACACCGCTTCATATTGATGTTTCCTTTATGAAGATGAACAGCCATATATCGCTTAATACGCCGATCCAGCATTTGAACCGATTTTATAATACCTTTGACGAATTAAAAAGCAGGCGTTTTGATGGACTGATCATAACTGGAGCACCGGTGGAACAGATTCCGTTTGAACAGGTTGATTACTGGCCGGAGCTCTGTGAGATTATGGAGTGGGCAAAGAGACATGTAACCTCCACTCTTCATATCTGCTGGGGAGCCCAGGCAGGACTTTATTATCATTATGGGATAGAAAAGGTGATGCTTCCGGAAAAACTGTTTGGCGTGTTTGAACATATGGTAATGAACCGTAAGATACCGCTGGTCCGCGGATTTGATGACTTTTTTTATATGCCGCACAGCAGACACACGGCAGTGCGGAATGAGGACATTCATGCCTGCAAAGAACTAACGGTTTTGGCGGAGTCGAAGGAGGCGGGAGTGAGTCTTTGCATGACGGAGGGCGGAAAACAGATTTACGTAATGGGGCATCCGGAGTATGACCGCTATACACTTCACAATGAATATGTCAGAGACAAGGAGAAGGGGCTTCCGATGAAACTGCCGCATAATTATTATCCGGGAGATGACCCCGCAGGTAAGCCTTTTCTGCAATGGCGGTCGCACAGCAATAATCTTTACAGCAATTGGCTTAATTATTACGTATATCAGGCTACTCCCTACGAATGGCGGTGAATGCTTGGTTTTCTTAGATTTTATGCGTGTTTTCGACTTTGTAAATTTCACGTATTTGTTAAAAGCAAGATTTTTCGGTGAGCTCGAGAAAGTGTTGATTTTTCAAGGGGCTTGAGAGATTTGAAATGCCTTGATAATTGAATAGACTTTACATCTCGGTTGTGATATACTGTAAATACTTAATTAATCAGCAGTCACAACAAAGGTGGTGAGGATATGACAGATAGTGAAAAACTTGATTTGTTATTGTCTGAAATGCAGAATGTAAAAAGCGATATGCAGGAACTAAAAGAAAAAATGTCCGGATTTGAT
>JAMPGL010000006.1:7203-104990 GCA_023663945.1 Lachnospiraceae bacterium
GAAAAGGTAACAGGACTCGATGAAAAGGTAACAGGACTCGATGAAAAGGTAACAGGACTCGATGAAAAGGTAACAGAGCTTGATGAAAAAGTAGCAGTACTTGACGAAAAGGTAACAGGACTTGAAAAAGATATGGTAGATGTAAAAGCAGATTTAAGGCGTTTGCATCGTGATGACACTTTAATACTTGATGAAGTTGAAAGAGTGCACGAGATCCTTTTACGTCATATAAATGACACTACAAGGCATACAGCATAACAGCTGCTGCTGCATAAACAACATATCACATGAACTATGGTGTAAAGTCTATTGAATTATTAAGGCTTTGCACCTTTTTAATGTAGAAATAATCTGATATAGTAAATTAATCTATTTAATCTGCCTCGGAAACGTTCTGACAAGCCGGCGATGGTAGTAGAACTAAAATATGATAAATCAGCGGAAAGCGCAATCAAACAGATAAAAGAAAAGAATTATCCGAATGCGTTAAGTGATTATCAGGGGAATTTACTCTTGATTGGAGTAAATTACGATAAGGAACGAAAAGAGCATTCCTGTGTGATAGAAGAATGGCAGAAGAGATAGGTCATTGATATTGACGTTTAAGCAAAGCAGGTCTTCCATGAGAGAATTGATTTCATGGAAGGTCTGCTGTTTTGCACCACAAATGATGCTCTTTTTATAATTTAATGCATATTTGGAAATCTTGTCCATATACTAATTATATATGGTTTTAAAACCTGTGACAGTCCAGCCATGCCCCATAAGCCGCATTGTGCAATTTGCGTTTAGCGAGCAAGCTTCCACGCACAAGTGAAATTAATTCTGCATGGCTGCAGTCAAATTCAAATTGCGCAAGAGGCGCGGAAATGAGGTAAATATGGCAAGAGGACAGAGAAAGGCAGTGGAAGAGAAGATAGCGGAAAAGGAAGAGCTGGTCAGCGCCCTTAAGACAAGGCTAAAGTCGGAGCAGGCGGAACTTGACGGGCTGTACCGTGAAAAAAGGGAAAAAGATCTGGAAGGACTGAATCAGATCATTGCGCAGTCAGGGCTTAATTTAAATGAAGCGGCGGATATTCTCAAAGAATACATCGAAAATCATGAGAATCAAGAGAGTGAATAATTTTAGTTATTGTGCTGGATAAAGAAATGGTGTACACTAAATATATACAAAATATTTACATATGGAGGAAGATATGCTTGTTACATTAATACCTTTATTTGATAAAGAAATGACCGTGCGGGCGTATTCACTGTTCACACAAAAGAATTTTCTGCAAAATCCCAGCCTGCAGGGGACGGGCAGCTTTGACGGGGCGGCCGATGTGCAGGGGCTTGAGGTGATTGAGAGTATGGGAATCGAAACTCTCTCCTCGGACAAAGAAGTGTTTGTTGAGGTCAACAATATTTCCATTTTTACGGACATCAGCAGTCAGTGCAATGCGCCTCATGAGCAGGTAGTGCTTTTGCTGGACCGCAGGATAACGCCGGAACAGATGTACGTGGACAGGTTGAAGGAGTTAAAAGCTGACGGGTTTAAGCTTGCAATACGGAAACTGACCGTACAACAGTTTGAAGAATACAAAGAGGTTCTTCTTTTGATGGATTATGTGCTTTTAGACCACAAGAAGATTGACATCACTAAGGCAAGGGTTTACTTTTCCAAGGTATATCCGAATGTTAAGCTTTGCGCCGGAAATATTCAGACGCAGGAAATCTATGACAGTCTGGTGGCGGAGGGCGGTTATGAGCTGTACGAAGGTGAGTTTTACCGTGTGCCGGTTAACAAGGGAGAGACAGAGGTAGCTCCTCTTAAAGTCAATTACATTGAACTTCTCAATACGGTTAACGGGGTGGATTTTGATCTGACTAAGGCGGCGGACATTATCGGACATGATACAGCGCTTGTTATTTCTTTGCTTAAAATGGTTAACCGCATGGCTGTCAATTCCGAGATTACTTCTATCAGGCATGCTGCGGCAATGCTGGGGCAGAAGGAACTCAAAAAATGGATCAACACAGCCGTGACTAATCAGCTGTATGCGGACAAACCCAACGAGATTACCAGACTATCGCTCCTTCGTGCGAAATTTGCAGAAAATCTTGCCGGAGTGTTTGACATGGCGGGGCAAAGCTCAGAGTTATTCCTGATGGGGCTGTTTTCGGTGCTGGATTTGATTTTAAGCAAGCCCATGGAAGAGGCGCTTAAGATGGTCAAGGTGTCAAAGGAAATCGAGGAGGCGCTGGTAAATAACAAAGGAAGGTTTGCGCAGGTGTTAGAATTTGTAACGCAGTATGAGGTTGCAAGCTGGCAGGAGGTTTCCCGGCTGATGATGCTGAAGGATATTAAGACAAGCGATGTGTATCAGGCATATGTAGAGTCTCTAAAGTGGTATCGCGATCTTTTTGCAGAGTAATATGAGAATTGTATTGTCAATCAAAGAACCCGAAAGGCTGATTCTGAGCCTTTCGGGTTTTATTCCCGCGGGCAGCGAGCCAAGCCGCAGCTTGCAGCTATTTGACTGGGACAAGTCTTTGTTTTACGATTGGCTGGTGCGGATGGTAATTCCGTTCACCTCCACATGGTCGTTAATTTCAATAACCAGACACTGCTTTCCCTCGATCAGGACGGTATCCACCAGGTCAGCGCGTTCCGGATTGACCCGAATTACCACATCAGGGGTTTTCACTTCAAAGGTACGGGTATTAGCAACATTGTTCACCATAAGAGAAGTGTGTTCTCCGGCGGCGGCATCGTAGAGTTTATCAAAGCTGGTAAGTTTTTCTTCTTCCACGCCGCTTTTTTCAAACAGATTCCGGACTTGATGCTTGTCAAGCATGAGGGGTTCCGGGATTTCTTTATGTTCTTCAATCATTTCGGTCAGATTTTCGTGAATGTTTTTAACCACTTCATATTCAGCCTGCTCGCCAAGCGTCTCCTCAATCAGCGCCTGAAAGGTTTCTTTCTGGCTTCCGGCAGAGAGGGGGAGAGCGGCGCCAAGGACGCTGTCTGCAAACTCCGTATGCGGTTCCTCTGAATTTTTGGCATAGTATAGGACGCTGTGAATGTCGCTGGAACGGTCGTTGAAGGCAGGGAATAGAAAGCCTGTCTCCGGCATTTCCACGATCCAGTCCCGGACGCGGTTATGAAATTCGTTTGCCTGAGCGTCATAACTAAGCCCCGGTTTAGAAAGGTTGACCGGGCAGATACAGCACAGGATATATTCAAATACCGTGTCGGAAGCGTCGTCCATAGTAAGCCCGTCCAGTGTTTTGCCGGGAACGTCGTAGGCATCGTGGATGAGCAGGATAAGGTAATTCCCTACATACTCATAAGAACCAATAATCTTATCATAAAATTCTTCCAGCAGGGAATCGTCTTTTAATTTGCTGTTGCGCAGGCGCAGGAGAAATTCCTGAGTGCCTCCGGCTTCCTCGCTGGAAAGAGGAAATTCCAAATCCAAGAGGTTTTTGCCGATGGCGCCGGACAGGGTCTTGCGCAGCAGTTCAAAATATTTGAAGATTTCTTCCTCGGGAAGAGAGAGAAAGGCTTCCTTAAATTCCGTCTTTTTATTTTTCTCACCGTCCACGTAGCATCCGCAGATTCTTGTGATGGAGCAGCCGCTTTTAGTGTACAGTTTTTTGATTTCGTTTACTTCCTGTTTGATCATATTCCAAAACTCCTTCTAGGTGCGCCTCCGCACAGGGCGCTTATGCAGACTGTGAATGCTCGTTGTCAGAGGCTTCTTTTAAATTCTTTTGTGCCGTGGAGAGCATCAGCTTGATGCGGTTCAGCTGATTTACTTCGCTGGCGCCGGGGTCGTAGTCGATTGCAACGATATTGCTGAGCGGATACTTAGCGCGCAGTGATTTGATCACGCCTTTGCCGACTACATGGTTGGGCAGACAGCCGAAGGGCTGGGTGCAGACAATATTGTTGACGCCGCTGTGAATCAGTTCCACCATTTCTCCGGTGAGAAACCAGCCTTCGCCGGTCTGATTGCCGATAGAAACAATGGGTTTGGCATATTCCACGGTCTCATAAATGCTGGTGGGCGGCGTAAAATTCTTACTCTTTTGAAGGGCTTTTGCTGCGCTTCCCCGCAAAAATTCCAAAGCGTCAATGCCCAATTTGGAAATCAGGGCAGTTTTTTTGCTCATGCCGAGCTTATCGGCTTTGTAGATCTGATTGTAGAAGCAGTAGAGCATAAAGTCCAAAAGGTCGGGAACTACGGCTTCCGCCCCTTCAGATTCCAAAAGCTCCACCAGATGGTTGTTGGCGGCGGGAGCATACTTAACAAGGATCTCTCCCACAATGCCTACCCGGGGCTTTACCTCGCCGGTGACAGGGATGGCATCGAAATCTTCCACCATCTGACAGCACATTTTGCGGAAGGTAAAAAAGTTCATATGTTTTGCAGAGACAAACGCCTGGCACTTTTTCAGCCATTTCTGGTGGACTGCCTCCACGCTTCCGGGCTCCTTCTCATAGGGGCGCATCCGGTACACGCAGCGCATGAAAATATCACCGAATACGGCACCGTAGGCGGCGCGCATCAGGAGCTCTAAATTCAGATGAAAGCCCGGGTTGGTTTCGATGCCCGCCATATTTAAGGAGATAACGGGAATCTGCTGCATACCCGCTTTTTCCAAGGCACGGCGGATAAATCCCACATAGTTTGTGGCACGGCATCCGCCTCCGGTCTGCGTCATGATAACGGCAACTTTATTCAGGTCATATTTGCCGGACAGCAGGGCGTCCATAATCTGACCCACCACCATAAGGGAAGGGTAGCAGGCGTCGTTATTTACGTATTTCAGCCCCACATCCACAGCGCGGCGGTTATCGTTGGAGAGAACCTCAAAGTGATAACCGCAGGAGTTGAAGGCGGGCTCCAAAATATCAAAATGAATAGGCGACATCTGAGGACAGAGAATGGTGTACTCCTTTCTCATCTCCTCGGTAAAAGGAACCTTGTGGATGGCGCTGGAATGAATTACGCGCTCTTTGCCCTGCTTTTCACGGACACGGATAGCGGAAAGCAGGGAGCGGATTCGGATTCTGGCGGCTCCAAGGTTATTTACTTCGTCGATCTTTAAACAGGTGTAGATTTTGTCGGAGCCGGAGAGAATATCGTTTACCTGATCGGTGGTAACGGCATCCAGACCGCATCCAAAGGAATTTAACTGAATTAAATCCAGATTTTCTACGGTTTTCACATAGCTGGCGGCGGCATAAAGCCGGGAATGGTACATCCACTGGTCTGACACAATCAGGGGACGTTCCGGACAGCCAAGGTGTGAAATGGAGTCTTCCGTCAGCACGGCAATATCGTAGGAGGTAATCAGCTCCGGAATCCCGTGATGAATTTCCGGGTCAATGTGGTAGGGGCGTCCGGCAAGGACAATGCCCCGTTTTCCGGTCTTATGCAGATAGGAGAGAACCTCCTCTCCCTTATGCTGCATATCGCGGCGCGCTCCCGCAAGCTCTTCCCAGCCCAGCCTTGCGGCTTCCATCACATCATCAACGGGCAGTTCCGTAAATTCCTCCGCAAGGGCTTCGGAGATTGTTTTCAGGTCGCGGAAAGATAGAAAGGGATTGCGCAGGCGCATCTGTCCCCGGCTGATCTCTTCCACGTTATTTTTGATATTTTCCGAGTAGGAGGTAACGATCGGGCAGTTATAGTGGTTGTTGGCGGCCTCAAACTCATTCCGCTCATAAAAGAGGGCGGGATAAAAGATAAAATCCACCTTCTGGTTAATCAGCCAGCTCACGTGGCCGTGCGCTAACTTGGCGGGATAGCACTCCGATTCGCTGGGAATGGATTCAATCCCAAGTTCATAAATTTTGCGGTTGGAGAGCGGAGATAACACCACCCGGTATCCCAGCTTGGTAAAAAAGGTAAACCAGAAGGGATAGTTTTCGTACATATTCAGAACACGGGGGATTCCCACAGTGCCTCTTTTTGCCTCGTCGGCGGCAAGAGGTTCATAGTCGAAGATCCGTTTTAACTTGTAGTCAAACAGATTAGGAACTCCGTTTTCATTTTTTTGCTTTCCTAAGCCGCGTTCACAGCGGTTGCCGGAAATATACTGACGGCCTCCGGTAAATTTGTTGATGGTGAGACGGCAGTTGTTGGTACAGCCCTTACATTTTGCCATGCTGGTTTCAAACTGCAGGGTATCAATCTTTTCAAAGGGAAGCATAGTGGTCTCATAGCCTTCCGCAAAGCGTTCCCGGGCAATCAGCGCGGCACCGAAAGCCCCCATGATTCCGGCAATATCGGGACGGATTGCCCTGCAGTCCGCAATCTTTTCAAAGCTGCGCAGGACAGCATCATTATAAAAAGTACCGCCCTGAACCACAATGTTTTTGCCAAGGGCAGAGGCATCCGACACTTTAATTACCTTAAAAAGGGCGTTTTTGATGACCGAATAGGCAAGTCCGGCGGAAATATCGGGAACGGAAGCTCCTTCCTTCTGCGCCTGCTTCACCTTGGAGTTCATAAATACGGTACAGCGTGTGCCCAGGTCGATGGGGTGCTCCGCAAAGAGGGCGGCGCTGGCAAAGTCTTCCACCCGGTAGTTTAAGGACTTGGCAAAGGTCTCGATAAAGGAACCGCAGCCGGAGGAGCATGCCTCGTTTAACTGTACGCTGTCCACGGTCTGATTTTTAATTTTAATGCACTTCATGTCCTGTCCGCCGATATCCAAAATGCAGTCCACCTTAGGGTTAAAGAATGCGGCGGCATAGTAGTGTGCAACCGTTTCCACTTCGCCGTCATCGAGAAGAAAGGCGGCTTTTAACAATGCTTCGCCGTAGCCGGTGGAGCAGGAGCGGACAATCTTTACATCTTCGGGAAGCTCCGCGTAGATTTCCCGTATGGCGCGGATTGCCGTCTTTAAGGGGCTGCCGTCATTGTTGCTGTAGAAAGAATAAAGCAGGGAGCCGTCCTCGCCTACCAGAGCAACTTTGGTGGTAGTGCTTCCGGCGTCAATGCCCAGATAACAGTTGCCGCGGTATTCGGAAAGCAGGGCGGTACGCACATGATTTTTGCTATGTCTTGCCTTAAAGCTTTCGTATTCCGCTTCGGAAGCAAAGAGAGGTTCCATCCGCTCTACTTCAAATTCCATTTTAATGTCGGAGGAAAGCTTTTGAACCATTTCCTCCATGGTATAAAATACCTCCTCCTTTGCATTGAGCGCGGAGCCGATTGCGGCAAATAAATGAGAGTGAGCCGTTTCGATCACATGCTCGGAATCCAGTTTCAGCGTGCGGATAAAAGCGGTCTTTAATTCCGAGAGAAAGTGAAGAGGACCGCCCAAAAAGGCAACGTGTCCGCGGATAGGCTTTCCACAGGCAAGTCCGCTGATTGTCTGGTTGACCACCGCCTGAAAGATGGAGGCGGAGAGATCCTCTTTGGTAGCCCCCTCATTGATCAGGGGCTGGATATCCGACTTGGCAAACACGCCGCAGCGCGCCGCTATGGTATAAAGAGAATGATAATTTTTGGCGTACTCATTTAAACCGCCGGCATCGGTTTGAAGGAGCGATGCCATCTGGTCAATGAAGGAACCGGTGCCGCCGGCGCAGATTCCGTTCATGCGCTGTTCCACATTGCCGCCCTCAAAGTAAATGATCTTGGCATCCTCACCGCCTAACTCGATGGCAACATCGGTCTTGGGAGCAAGCTCCTTTAATGCGGCTGCCACGGAGATTACCTCCTGAACAAAAGGAACCTGCAAATGATTGGCAAGCGTAAGCCCGCCGGAGCCGGTGATCATGGGATGCAGCGTGATATTACCCAGTTTTTTATAAGAATCCCCAAGCAGATCGGAAAGAGTCTCCCGAATGTTGGCGAAATGTCTTTTGTAATCGGAAAACAGAATATTATGATCTCCATCCAATATGGCGATTTTGACGGTAGTAGAACCAATGTCAATGCCCAGAGTATAATGCTTGTTGTCCATAAAATGCCACCTTTCTTTTTTGACATGCGTTGTAATTATACGACACCAATCTCCAAAATGCAACGCAGGAAAATAAACAATTTGTAAACAATAAATGGGAAAATTCTAAAAAAATGGAACCTTGGTTTACAATTTGAGCCGGTAATGTTAGAATATATGAAGTCCAAAAGCTGGGAATGAATGAAAGATTTTACAGAAATATTTTCGGAGGTAATTATGAAATCAAGGGGAAGCTTTGAAAGAAGATTTGGGAAATATGCAATTAAGAACCTGTCGCTGGTGTTGATCATCTGCTATGGGTTCGGGTATCTGTTTGAGATGCTCTATCCGGAATTTCTTCAATATCTTTATTTAAATCCCTACCTGATTATTTTCAGGGGGCAGGTTTGGAGGCTGGTCACCTGGCTGATCATTCCGCCGTCCAGATTTGATTTCTTTACCTTATTAATGTTGTATTTTTATTATTCGATTGGAACCACGCTGGAAAGAACGTGGGGAGCTTATCGCTACAATGTCTATATCTTTTCCGGGATGCTGTTTACCATCTTGGGGGCATTTCTGCTCTTTGGCTATAATTTGGCATTCCAAGGGGATATACTGGCGGCATTTGGAGCGGGCGCACAGTTCAGCACTTATTTTGTGAATATGTCCATTTTTCTTGCGTTTGCAGCGACTTTTCCCAATATGCAGGTGCTGCTGTTCTTCTTTATTCCCATTAAGATTAAGGTGATGGGAATCATATACGGTGCGCTGCTGTTTTATGAGTTTCTTGCCGGCTCCACTGCCAGCCGTTTCGTAATCGGCGCATCGCTGATGAATTTTATCGTATTTTTCTTTACCAGCCGGGGCATGGTTCACATGACGCCCAGACAGGCAAAGAGACGCACAGAGTTTAAGCGGGAGGTCCGGAGGTCTTCTAAGATTACCAGACACAAATGCGCAGTATGCGGAAGAACAGAGGAGACCAATCCGGAACTGGAATTTCGTTTTTGTTCTAAGTGCGACGGAAATTATGAATATTGTGAGGAGCATATCTTTACCCACACGCATGTGAAGACCAAATAGAAAGGCGCATCATGTCAGATCAGAAGGAATTGCTGTTTGCCAGAACCTTAGAGCAGGTTAAAAAGACGGCAAAGGAACAAAATAACTGTATATTGAAGGAGCAGGTCAAAGAGGCGTTCCGCGAGCTTGCATTTTCGGAAGAGCAGCTTCAAATGGTGTTTGATTATCTGGAGAAGCATAAGATTGGGATTGACGAGCCGGTGGATTTAGACGATTATCTGACCGAAAGCGAAATGGACTATCTGGAAGAATACCGCCGGGAGCTTGCGCTTCTTGAAAAGGCTGGCGGCGGAGAGAGAGAGGCGGTAATCCTTTCCGCTATGGCAGGGGATACGCAGGCGCAGAGCCGTCTGATTCAGATATTTCTTCCGGAAGTGATGGAGACGGCAAGGCTGTATACCGGACAGGGCGTGTATCTGGAAGACCTCATCGGGGAGGGAAACGTGGCGCTCGCCGCAGGCGTTTCCAGTCTGGGAGCATTTGAACATGCCAGGGAAGCGGAAGGGGCGCTGATGCGCATGGTGATGGATGCCATGGAGGACTGCATTGCCGAAAACATGCAGGAGGCGGACAAGGATAAAAAGCTGGCGGACAAGGTCAACAAGGTAGCGGCAAAGGCAAAGGAGCTTGCGGATGAGCTTCACCGCAAGGTTACTGCCGCGGAGCTTGCAGAGGAGACGGGCATGTCCCTTAAGTATATTGAGGACGCAATGCGCATGAGCGGTTTCGCCATTGAGGATTTGGAGAAGGAAACATGAAACTGACGGGAAGTGTATCCAGTTATGAGGATTTTAAGTATGTAATGCAGGATACGGGAAATCTTTATCTTGGCGCCAAATATAGTTACGAGGAACTTCTTTCACAGGAAATGATACCCTTTAAGCTGAAAGCCGTTATTAATCACTATATTTTAAAGGAGGCTTCTTCAGAGACTACTCTGGAGAGCCAGTTTTATTATCTGGAAGGGGATTCCTTTTTGTATGAGACGTTTGCGCAGCTTAAGACCAAGGTGAAGGTGCAGATTCAGACAACGTGGAAGCCTTTGTTCGGCAGGGAAAAGCTGGTCTACAAGGAGCAGATCTTAAAGCTTCATGAGCTTGTGGAGATGAATCTTGCAAAGAAAAAGGCATCAGGCGTCATAATCAGGGAAATAATAATATCAAAGCTGGGGCTGATGACATTCAGCATATAAGACAGGTGAGAGGAGAAAGAGATGAAACAGCAGATAGAAGACCTTAAGGCATACGAAGTATCAGAACACAGAAGGATAACGGATTTAAATTCCGAAGGTTATATTTTAAGACACAAAAAGACCGGGGCAAAGGTGGTTCTTTTGCTTAACGATGATGAAAATAAGGTGTTTTACATTGGGTTCCGCACGCCCCCGAAGAACAGCACCGGCGTGGCGCATATTCTGGAGCATTCCGTGCTCTGCGGTTCTAAGAATTTTCCGGTGAAGGATCCGTTTATCGAGCTGGCAAAAGGGTCGCTCAATACCTTTTTAAATGCCATGACTTATCCCGATAAGACGGTGTATCCGGTGGCAAGCTGCAACGACAAGGATTTTAAAAATCTGGTGCATGTATATCTGGATGCGGTTCTCTATCCGAACATTTACCGGGAGGAAAAGATTTTCCGTCAAGAAGGGTGGCATTACGAGATGGAGGATGCGGAGGATGAGCTTACCATTAACGGAGTCGTTTACAACGAGATGAAGGGAGCCTTTTCCACTCCGGATGATGTGGTGGAGAGGGAGATTATGAATTCCCTGTATCCGGACATTACTTACGGGCTGGAATCCGGAGGCGACCCGGAGGTGATTCCGGAGCTTACCTATGAGGAGTTTTTGGATTTTCACCGGAAATATTATCACCCTTCCAACAGCTATGTATATTTATATGGAAATTTGGACGCGGCAGAATATCTGACCTTTATTGATGAGAACTATTTTGCGTCTTTTGACGAACTAAAGATAGATTCCGCCATTGAAAGGGAAAAGGCTTTCGAGGCTCCTAAGGAGCTGGTGAAGGAATATCCGATCATGGAGGATGAGCCTGTTGCCAAGAACACTTACCTTACCTACAATGTTTCCATGGGAAGCAGTCTGGACAGGGAGCTCTATGTGGCAATGGAGGCGCTTGATTATGTGCTCTGCTCGGCGCCGGGAGCGCCCGTTAAGCAGGCGCTTCTTGACCGGGGAATTGGCCTGGATGTGTACAGCACCTTGGAAAACGGCATTTTTCAGCCTTATTTTTCCTTGACAGCCAAGAATGCGGAGAGCAGCCAGAAGGAAGAATTTGTGCAGGTGATTGAACAGACGCTTACGGAATTGATCAAGAAGGGGCTGAACCGAAGGTCCTTAGAGGCGGCGGTTAATCATTTTGAATTCCGGTACCGGGAGGCGGATTTCGGCTCTTACCCAAGAGGGCTGATGCTGGGGCTTCAAGCTCTTGACAGCTGGCTGTACGATGAGACTGCCCCTTTTATGCACATTGAGGCAAACCAAACCTACGAGAAGCTCCGCCGGGCAATCCACTCGGATTATTATGAGAAGCTGATCGAAGAATATATTTTAAAGAATCCGCACAAGACAATTCTCACCGTTAAGCCGGTTCCGGGGCTTACCACGAAGAAGGATCAGGAGCTTAGAAGGAGGCTTTCCGATTACAGGGATTCTCTTTCTAAAAAGGAGCGTCTTGCGATTGTGGAGCAGACCAGGGCGCTCCGCGCCTATCAGGAAGAGGAGAGCAGTCCGGAGGATTTAAAGACCATTCCGCTGCTTGACAGAGCGGATATGAAAAAGGAAGCGGCGGGCTATATCAACGAGGTGTATCAGGCGGACGATACAACGATTTTGTTTCATGATATTTTTACCAACAAGATTGCTTACCTGAATCTGATCTTTGATCTTTCACAGGTGCCGGCGCGGTTATTCCCTTATGTGGGAATCTTAAAGGCGGTGCTTCTGATGGTGGATACGGAGCATTTCGGCTATGGAGAGCTGTATGACGAGGTAAACATTCATATCGGCGGAATTAAGGCATCGGTGAACACCTACACCAATGCGGAGGATATGAGCAAGTACCGGGTGACTTTGGAGATTCAGTCCAAAGCCCTCTACGAAAAGAGGGATAAGGCGTTAGAGCTGATGAAGGAAATCCTATTGACCTCCCGATTTGACGATACCAAGAGACTGTACGAGATTCTCTCGGAGACAAAGTCCAGAATGCAGACGGCAATGACGGAAGCGGGACATTCCACGGCACTTATCCGTGCTTTATCCTATTTTTCACCGACTGCCGCCGTGTCCGAGCAGATCAGCGGCATTCCTCAGTGCAGGCTTTTGGAGGAGCTTACCGGTGATTTTGAAAAGAAAAAGGAGGAGCTGGCACGTAATCTGAAAGAGCTCACCGGTTATATTTTCAGACCGGAGAACCTTATGGTGGATCTGACCTCTGACAAGGAGGGATTAGAGGGGCTTAAAGAAAAGGTAATAGAACTGAAAAAGGAGCTGTTTACCTGTCCGGTATCCGGAGAGGGATTTGTCCCGGCTCTACAAAAAAGGAACGAGGGATTTTTGACCGCGGGGCAGGTGCAGTATGTATGCCGTGCCGGAAATTTTATCAGCAGGGGGCTTCCCTATACCGGTTCCCTTAAGGTGCTTAAGGTGATGATGGGGTATGATTATCTTTGGAATCAGGTGCGGGTAAAAGGCGGGGCTTACGGCTGTATGTGCGGTTTTTACCGGAACGGCGACGGGTATTTTGTATCCTACCGGGATCCGAATCTTGACAAGACTCTTCAGGTTTACGGGCAGGCGGCGGACTATATCCGGCAGGCAAAGCTTGACGAGCGGACGGTGACGCAGTTTATTATCGGAGCGGTAAGCGAACTGGATACGCCCATGACGCCCGCAACAAGGGGAAGTTATTCCAAGGGCGGTTATCTCACCGGCTTATCCATGGAACGGGTGCAGAAAGAGCGGGATGAGCTGTTGGCGACTACGGCGGAGCAGATCCGGGAGCTTTACCGGTACGTGCAGGCGTTCATGGAAGACGATTGTCTCTGCGTGGTAGGAAACGGAGAGAAGATCAAGGGAAATAAAGCTCTGTTTGGTGAGATTGATCAACTTTTTCATGCATAAGTCCATAAATTCAGGTATAGAAAACGTATCTATTATGACGGCACCGGTCGAAGGGCTTTTTGACCGGTAATTACAAACCGGACATTGGGAGGGAATGCTATGAAAAAGAAAAAGGTGTTATTATCATTACTGCTGGTTTTACTGATTACGCTTACGGGATGCGGTGCAGGCAGCGGTAAAGCGGTGGACAGTGTGGCGGCGGATAGTGCCGCGCCTGCGGAGGACAACGGGGGCGGTTATCTGTCTGATGACATTTACAGCTCCTTCACGCAGGAAAGCGAGTATGAGGAAGAGACGGGAGAGGCGGCTGCGGCGGAGGAAGCCGGAGGCGGTAATCAGCCAGAAGCGGTGGATACCAGCAGAAAGCTGATTAAAAATGTAAACCTGCAGGTGGAGACGGAGGAGTTTGATACCCTTTTAGCCACAGTCCGGCAGAAGACGGAGACTCTTTCCGGTTACATAGAAGAAAGCTATACCTACAATGGCAGCGCTTATTATGGAAAAGGAACCAGAAACGCCAATCTGACCATTCGGATTCCCGCAGATAAGCTGAATGATTTTCTTTCGGAGATTGCGGAGGTTTCCAATGTAATCAGCAGGAACGAGAGCGTAACCGATGTGACGCTCAAGTATGTGGACATGGAAAGCCACAAGAAAGCGCTTGTGACGGAACAGGACCGGCTGCTTGAGCTTTTGGAGCAGGCGGAAAATATTGAGGATATTATCTCGATTGAGAGCAGGCTCTCAGAGGTGCGTTATCAGATTGAAAGCATGGAGTCTCAGCTTAGAACCATGGACAATCTGGTCTCTTACAGCACCGTTTATCTGTCCGTGGAAGAGGTAAAACAGCTGACGCCGGTTGTGGAACAGAGCGTGGGAGAGAAGATCGTTACCGGATTTAAGGGAAGCCTTGTGGATGTGCTTTCAGGGCTTTTGAATTTTGGTATCGGACTGATCATCTATCTTCCTTATATTTTGTTATGGGGCGCGATTATTGCGGCGGCAGTGGTGATTTTCCGCATGGCATTTAAAAAAAGAGGCAGTAAAAAGCCGGAGCAGGAAGAAAACAATATGCAGGAAGAAAAGGACAGGGATTAGAAATGAATGACCAGTATAAATCAGGGTTTGCGGTACTAATCGGCAGACCCAATGTGGGAAAGTCTACATTGATGAACCGGCTGATCGGGCAGAAGATTGCCATCACATCCAGTAAACCGCAGACCACCCGGAACCGGATACAGACTGTCTACACCTCAAAGGAGGGACAGATTGTGTTTGTAGATACGCCCGGAATCCACAAGGCAAAGAACCGTTTAGGCGATTACATGGTGAATATTGCCCACAAAAGCCTTGCGGATGTGGATGTGATTTTATGGCTGGTGGAACCCTCCAATTTTATCGGCGCAGGCGAACGGCATATTCTGGAACAGTTGCGGAGAGTCAACGTGCCGGTAATCCTTGTGATCAATAAGATTGACACCGTAAAGAAGGAGGAATTGTTCGGTTTTATTGACACCTATCGGAAGGAAATGGATTTTGCGGAAATCGTTCCGGTGTCGGCGCTGAAAAATGACAACACGGATGAGCTGGTCAAATGCATCATGAGTTATCTTCCCTATGGACCGGCTTTTTATGATGAGGATACCATAACAGATCAGCCCGTGCGACAGATTGTGGCGGAGCTGATTCGGGAAAAGGCGCTTCGGTGCCTTGATGAGGAAGTTCCTCATGGAATTGCAGTGACCATTGAGCGGATGAAGAACAGAGGGAAGATTAAGGATATTGACGCAACTATTATCTGTGAGAGGGAGTCCCACAAGGGAATCATCATCGGAAAGCAGGGAAGCATGCTTAAAAAAATCGGTTCTGACGCCAGAGCCGATATTGAAAAAATGCTGGAATGCCGGGTGAACCTGCAGCTCTGGGTGAAGGTAAAAAAGGATTGGCGGGACAGTGATTTCCTGCTCAAAAATTTTGGGTATAATCCTTCACAGGACGAATAGAAAAACAAAAAAAGCATACCCTAATATCATGGTTTTGTATCATACTTTTTGATATATAGGGGGCATAGGATGAGAGCAGCAAATTACTGGGAGCAGTTTTTAAGTACGGGAAAGATTGATGATTATCTTGCCTACCGCATGTCCGGAGAAGAAGCTTTGGGGGCGCTTGAACCTTTGGACGAGGCAGATAGGGATGAGGGAGTTTCAAAAGGTGCAGGAACAGGTCAATGTTACAGGGATGATTTTAAAAGCGGAACCAATGGGGGAATATGACCGCCGGGTGGTGATACTTACAAGGGAGAGGGGGAAGCTGGCGGCCTTTGCCCGAAGCGCAAGAAAGCAGGGCAGCAGGCTGTTGGCTTCCACCAATCCCTTTTGCTTTGGGACGTTTACCCTTTATGAGGGGAGAACCTCCTACAGTATCATGGAGGCGTCCATCAACAACTATTTCGAGCAGTTCCGGACGGATTACGAGCTGGCGTGTTATGGGATGTATTTTCTTGAGGTGATGGATTATTACACGAGAGAAAACAGTGATGAAAAGGAGATGCTTAAGCTTTTATACCAGACGCTCAGGGCACTTTTGCATAAGGGATTATCTAATGAGCTGGTACAGTACATATTTGAGATTAAAGCACTCTCCTTAAACGGGGAATATCCGGGGCCTCCGGCGGAGGAGCCCTTTTTGGATTCTACCTTGTATGCGCTTTCTTTTATTGTGAATACAGGAGTGGAAAAGCTTTACACCTTTACGGTGACAGAACAGGTGCTTGCGGAGCTTTCTAAGATAGCGGAGATATACCGGAAGCGTTTTGTGGACAAAAAATTTAAGAGCTTGGAAATTTTGCGAGAAATGAAATAGCGTGCCGAAAGTTTTGTGTTGAAAAACACAGGTAAGTCATATATAATTGATTGGGTAAATTGAGCGAAGGGTTTGGATAAGAGGATGACCGGATTTCGACTGAATGTTAAAATTAAATCATGTATGCTTGCGGCGGTGGCAGCGCTTTTTTTATCCGGATGCAGGGAAAGCATTGATGAAAATATAACTGTGATTACGTTGCAGAAGGACGGAACCATACTTTCACAGATTTCAGAGAGTTTCGCGCAGGACTATTATGACGATGAGGATTTGAAGCAGACCATTTTGGCGGAGGCGGCGGATTACAATAAAGCGGCGGGAACCGGAAAGATTAATGTTGAAAAGATCAGCGTGGAGGACGGCTTGGCGGCAGTGCGCATGCTTTATCAGGAAGCGGCGGATTATGCAGGATTTAATCAGGCGGTTTTCTTTGCAGGGAGCACGGAGAGCGCTGGAGAGGAATATGAGCTCAACATCGTCTTAAGCGGGACAAGGGATTCCAATGACACAGTGGGGAGATCGGATATTCTTGCAATGAAGGATTACAAGCTGCTTATCACGGATGTGCAGGAGCTTGTTATTTTGGACGGAAGGGCAGAATACATCAGCGATAATATCACTGTTTCGGATAATCGGAAAAATATACAGCTCACCGGTGACGGAATGGGATATGTTTTATATAAATAAGTATTTTACGAAAAATGAGGAGGATTAGCAATGGAAAAAACAATGGAAAAAATCGTGGCGCTGGCAAAGTCGAGGGGATTTGTCTATCCCGGATCTGAGATATACGGGGGGCTTGCTAATACATGGGACTTTGGAAACCTTGGCGTGGAACTGAAAAATAATATTAAAAAGGCATGGTGGCAGAAGTTTGTAATGGAGAGCCCTTACAATGTGGGCGTTGACTGTGCGATTTTGATGAACCCTCAGACATGGGTAGCCTCCGGGCATCTGGGAAGCTTTTCTGACCCGCTGATGGACTGCCGGGAATGTCATGAGAGATTTCGTGCGGATAAGATCATTGAGGATTATGCGGCTGAAAACGGGCTGACCCTTGACTCTTCCATAGACGGATGGAGTCAGGAACAGATGAAGAGCTTCATCGAAGAGCACCAGATTCCCTGTCCTACCTGTGGAAAACATAATTTTACGGATATACGCCAGTTTAACCTGATGTTTAAGACTTTTCAGGGCGTTACGGAGGATGCGAAGAACACGGTATACTTAAGACCTGAGACCGCGCAGGGAATTTTTGTCAACTTTAAGAATGTACAGAGGACTTCCCGGAAAAAGATTCCTTTTGGCATCTGCCAGATTGGAAAATCGTTCCGGAATGAGATTACGCCGGGCAACTTTATTTTCCGCGTAAGGGAATTTGAGCAGATGGAAATGGAATTTTTCTGTGAACCGGATACGGATTTGGAATGGTTTGCATACTGGAAGCAGTATTGTATTGACTTTTTAAAGAGCCTTGGCATGAAAGAGGAGGAGATGCGTGTCCGTGACCATGAGCCGGAGGAGTTATCCTTCTATTCCAAGGCGACCACGGATATCGAGTTTTTATTCCCCTTCGGATGGGGTGAGCTTTGGGGAATTGCGGACAGAACCAACTATGACCTGACCCAGCATCAGAATGTATCCGGACAGGATATGAGTTATTTTGACGATGAGAAACGTGAAAAGTATATTCCTTATGTGATTGAGCCGTCCTTAGGTGTGGAGAGACTGTTTCTCGCGGTGCTTTGCGGCGCTTATGATGAGGAAGAGCTCGGTGAGGGAGATATGCGGACGGTGCTCCATTTCCATCCGGCATTGGCACCGGTAAAGATCGGCGTGCTGCCTCTTTCCAAAAAATTAAACGAGGGCGCAGAAAAGATCTTCACGCAGCTTTCCAAGAAGTATAACTGTGAATTTGACGACAGAGGCAATATCGGTAAGAGATACCGCCGTCAGGACGAGATTGGAACGCCGTTCTGCGTAACGTATGATTTTGATTCCGAGACGGACGGATGCGTGACGGTGAGATTCCGTGATTCCATGGAACAGGAGCGCATTGCAATTGCGGATTTGGACGCTTACTTTGCGGAGAAGATGGCTTTTTAAACGGATTATGGAAATGGAAACGATGACAGAAATGCGCAGAAAGCGGCGCAGAAATGAGGAGAAAGATGAGACAATTCACTTCAGATGAACTGAGAAAAACTTGGAAGCAGTTTTATATCGACCGCGGGCACGTGGATGTGGGGGCGGTTTCCCTTGTGTCTGACGGTTCTACGGGAGTCCTTTTTAACGTAGCCGGAATGCAGCCCCTGATGCCTTACCTGCTGGGGCAGAAGCACCCTCTGGGGACAAGGCTCTGCAATGTGCAGGGGTGCGTCCGCACCAACGATATTGATTCGGTAGGCGATAAGAGCCATGTGACATTTTTTGAAATGATGGGAAGCTGGAGCCTTGGAGATTACTTTAAGGAAGAGCGCTGTAAGTGGAGCTTTGAGCTTTTGACCCAGGTATTCGGCTTTGATGCGGATCATCTCGCGGCAACGGTCTTTGCAGGGGATGAGAATGCCCCTAGAGATGAGGAGGGCGCGCAGTACCGCATTGCTTCCGGATTCAAGAAGGAAAATATTTATTACCTGCCGGCGGAGGATAACTGGTGGGGACTGGAATATGGTCCCTGCGGTCCCGACAGCGAAATGTTTTATGTGGCTGATAAGCCGGACTGCGGACCGGACTGCGGACCGGGCTGTTCCTGCGGGAAGTATACGGAATTGGGAAATGATGTTTTTATGCAGTATGAAAAGCATCACGACGGAAGCCTGACCCCCTTAAAACAAAAAAATGTGGATACCGGCTGGGGGCTGGAACGTATCCTTGCTTTCTTAAACGGAACCAGAGATGTCTATCAAATTGATTTGTTTGCTCCTGTGATCGCCTATATTGAAAAGGCGTCGGGAACCAAATATGAGCAGGATGAGAACCTCACAAGATCCATGAGAATCCTTGCAGACCATATCCGCACCAGCGTGATGCTCATCGGCGACGAAGCGAAGCTTCTGCCGTCTAATGTAGGCGCGGGATATGTACTGCGCCGTCTGATACGGCGTGCCGTGAGACATGGCAGGGTATTAAACCTGAATGCGGAAAATATTTTAAAGACAGCGGAAATTTTTATTGATGATATTTATGCGGAAAGCTATCCGCTTTTGAAGGAGAACAAAGAGTTTGTGCTCACAGAGCTCAAAAAGGAGATTAACCGCTTTGAGAGCACGGTAGAAAACGGAATGAAAGAGTTCCGCAAGATTTTGGAACAAAAGAAGAATGAGAATTTAAGCGAAATTGATGGTAAGTCTGCATTTTATCTGTACGATACCTTTGGGTTCCCTATCGAGCTGACTGTGGAAATGGCTAAGGAGCAAGGGCTTAAAGTGGACGAGGAAGGATTTGCCAAGGCAATGGAAGAGCAGAAGCAGAAGGCAAGGGATAACCAGAATTTCTCAGCCAAGCTTTCCGCCAGCAGCGCAGGGCTTTATGATGAACTGGACGCTTCGATTGTCAGTGAATTTGTGGGTTATGATGCGTTGAGCGCAGAGAGCGCTGTCGCGGCGGTGAATACCGGCGGGGAGTGGAAGGATTCCTTAAACGAAGGGGAAGAAGGGACTATCATTACCTTTAAGACTCCCTTTTATGCCACCATGGGCGGTCAATGCGCGGATACCGGCATCATCACCTGTGGTGAGAGCGAATTTCAGGTGGAAGATACCGTTAAACTGCCCGGTAATCGAATCGGGCATGTTGGGAAGGTAGTAAAGGGAGTGTTTCAAACCGGAGATACGGCAGTTTTACAGGTAAATGAAGCAAACAGAAGCGATACCTGTAAGAACCACAGCGCTACCCACCTCCTGCAAAAGGCTCTGCGCACTGTGTTAGGGGATCATGTGGAGCAGGCAGGCTCTTTTGTAAACGGCGACAGGCTCCGCTTTGATTTCAGCCATTTTTCTGCAATGACTAAGGAGGAGCTAAAAGAGACAGAAAAGCTTGTCAATGAGCAGATTGCCTTGGGGCTTAAGGTGGATACGCAGGTGATGTCCATTGAAGATGCGAAAAAGACCGGAGCAATGGCACTGTTTGGCGAAAAATACGGTGAGGAGGTCCGGGTAGTCCGGATGGGCGATTTCTCCACAGAGCTTTGCGGCGGCACCCATGTGGCAAACACGGCGGAAATCCGGTTATTTAAGATTGTATCCGAAAGCGGCGTGGCGGCAGGCGTCAGAAGAATTGAAGCCCTGACCGGAAACGGCGTATTGAAATACTATGACGACATGGAAGCAAGGCTTTTGGAAGCGGCGGAAACCGTTAAGACTACGCCCGCTGAGCTGGCGGCAAAGCTTTCCCACATGATGGCGGAGTTAAAGGCGCTGCAAAGCGAAAACGAGTCCTTAAAGAGCAAGGCGGCAAAGGATGCCTTGGGAGACGTGATGGATCAGGTTGTGGAAGTTAAGGGCGTGAAGCTTCTTGCCGCTAGGGTGTCCGGAGTGGATATGAGCGGGCTTAGGGATTTAGGCGACCAGCTGAAAGCAAAATTGGGAGAAGGCGTGATCGTTCTGATTTCCGATAAGGACGGCAAGGTGAACATGGCGGCTATGGCAACCGACAAGGCGCAGGAGATGGGCGCGCATGCTGGCAATTTGATCAAGGGAATTGCATCGCTTGTGGGCGGAGGCGGCGGAGGACGTCCCGGCATGGCGCAGGCAGGCGGAAAGAACCCGGCGGGGATTGATGACGCTATCGCAGAGAGCAGGAAGGTGCTGGAAGGGCAGATTTCTTAAGTTTTTGCATTAAGCTGGCAGGTTTTTTATGAAAAAATAAAAATTTTAATTGACGGACAGGAATTATGTGGTATAATTATGCTTGTGTATATCAATGCACGTGCATGTGTTGTGCACAAAATAAGCCCAATCAGTCGGAATGCGAGGAAGGGACTGAAGGGAGGTCAGGGTGTAAGATGTCAAACGTAATCGTAAAAGAGAACGAGACTTTAGACAGCGCTTTACGTCGTTTCAAAAGAAGCTGTGCGAAGGCTGGTATTCAGCAGGAGATTCGCAAGAGAGAGCATTATGAGAAACCCAGCGTAAGACGCAAAAAGAAATCTGAAGCGGCAAGAAAACGTAAATACAATTAATGTGCGTACATGGTAAAGTCCCTGTTTATTTTATTCAGGGACTTTCTTGTGATTAAGTGAAGAAAAATGCGGATGAAATACGTTATAGCTTTTAAAAGATTTATAGTGAGGTAGAAGGCTGTGTGGGCAAGAGAATTTTTTGGAACAGATATTTATCATTTAGTGGCGGCATTCATTGTTTACAGTGTGATGGGCTGGGTGGTGGAATCCATCTATATGTCTATCTGCAATAAGAAGCTGACTAACCGGGGGTTTGGAAGAGGACCGTTCTGCCCGATTTACGGCTTCGGCGGCGTGGCGGGATACTTGATCCTGCATCCGCTCAGCAGTCATTTGGTGGCGCTTTACTTTGCCGGTGCGGTGTTAGCTACGGTATTTGAATATCTGGTAGGCAGGCTGATGATTAAGCTGTTTGGAGAGGTATGGTGGGATTATCACGAGAAGCCCTGCAATTATCAGGGGATTATCTGTCTGGAAAGCACGGTTGCATGGGGATTTTATGCGATTATTATCATTACGTTCCTGCATTCTAAAATCCTTGGCTTTGTGGACAGGTATAACCGTCAGTGGGGTATCCGGATGTGCAAGCTGATATTGCTTCTGGTAACGATCGATTATCTCTTTAAGTTCATGAATATTTTTCATATCAGCCTAAAGGAGCAGAAGGATAAACTGGCGGAAGCATATCATTCATTTCGTGCCAGATGGTATTAAATGGGACTTGCATTTTAAAATAAAATAGAACATATCCATAGTAGTAGAATACATAAGGGGAGAGCAGTAACGTGAACAGATTTTTTAAAATTACCCTGTGCTATGTGATATGTTTTATTTTTTTGCTGATGACGCCCATGAAGGCATCCGCCATGCCGGAGGTGGAAGCGCCATCCTACATTTTGATGGAGGCGTCTACCGGTCAGGTTATCTGCGAAAAGGATGCGGATCAGCGGAGAAGCCCGGCAAGCATTACAAAGATTATGACGCTTCTGGTTATCTTTGACCATTTGGGAAGCGGCAGGATACGGCTTGACAGTGAGGTGATGACCAGCGCCTATGCGAAGTCTATGGGCGGCTCGCAGGTTTTTTTGGAGGAAGGGGAGATACAGACTCTTGAAACCATAATCAAGTGCATTGCCATTGCGTCAGGAAATGATGCCAGCGTGGCGGCGGCAGAATTTATTGCCGGCAGTGAGGAAGAGTTTGTTGCGCTGATGAACCAGCGCGCCGAGGATATGGGGCTTGCCAATACACATTTTGAGGACTGCTGCGGGCTCAGTGAATCTGACAATCATTATACATCTGCAAAAGATGTGGCGCTTATGTCAAAGGAGCTGATCACGAAGTATCCGCAGGTGCTTGATTACACAAAGATTTGGATGGAGGATATTACCCATGAGACCAGACAGGGAAGCACTCCGTTTACCTTATCCAGCACCAATAAGCTCCTTAAGATGTACGAGTGGACTACCGGATTAAAAACCGGCTCCACCAGCAAGGCGCTTTACTGTCTATCGGCAACGGCAAGCAAAGATAATATTGATCTAATTGGGGTGGTAATGGGTTCTCCAAGCAATAAGACCCGGTTTCGGGATGCTATGGCGCTTCTCGACTACGGCTATAGTGTCAGTGCCTTGTATGAGGATCCGAACACCGAAAAGCTTCCCGCTCTTCCAGTAAAAGGCGGCGTGCTGGAGGAAACGGCGCTGATCTATCAAGGACCGTTCCGGTATCTGGATATTAAGGGGAGCGACCTTTCAAAGATTGAAAAAACCATTTCTCTGCCGGAGTCGGTGGAGGCGCCCATAAAGCGGGGAGACGCTCTTGGGGAGGCGGTATACACTATGGATGGGGTACGGATTGGAAGCGTGTCAATCCTTTCGGATATAACCATAGAAAAAGCCGGGTACAAGGATTATCTGATAAAAGTGTGGAAATTGTTTTGCGGTTTTTAAAACTTGTGATAAGATGTTAGAGGATTGTATAGTTAAAGGCGGAAAGGAACGGCATGTTGACAGTTTTACTTATGGCAGTTTTGGCTTTGGCAGTCTTTTTCTTGGGAGTCATGGCAATCGACTGCAATCGGTTTGTGATAAGGGAATATCGCTGCAATGCAGAGAACCTTGAGAGGGACGAGACGATTGTCCTTCTCTCGGATCTGCATAATAAATCTTTTGGGGAGAATCACCGGAAGCTTGTGGAAGCGGTTGACCGAATCTGCCCGGATATGATTTTGATTGCGGGAGATATGTATACGGCGGCAAAGGCGCAGGGGGCGGAGGCGGCGTTATCGCTGGTAAAAGCCCTCGCCGGGAAATACCCTGTCTATTACGGAAACGGAAATCATGAGCAGAAGACGGCTCTTTATCCGGAAGAATATGGAAATGTATATCGGGACTATGTGCAGGAGATGAAAAGGCTTGGAGTCCGCCATCTGGTCAACGAGAAGGTCTCCATTCCAGATATCAGGCTTGCCGTTTACGGCTTGGAACTGGACAGGGAGTACTACCACAAATTTAAAAAGAAAGAGATGGACAAGGGGTATCTCGGCAGGATTTTAGGAAGACCGGATTCGTTGGAATATACCATATTGATAGCTCATAATCCGGATTATTTTGAGGATTACGCGGAGTGGGGAGCAGACCTTGTCGTGTCGGGGCACGTGCACGGCGGACTGATGAGGCTTCCTTTTTTGGGAGGGGTGGTCTCACCGGCAATGCGCTTATTTCCCAAATATGACGGGGGGCTTTTCCAGACAGGAAAATCCACGCTGGTTTTGAGCAGAGGATTAGGTACGCACACCCTGCCGATACGAATCTTTAACCCCGGAGAGCTGGTAGTGATACAGCTCCGTGCAGGAAAGCGTTAAGTGCGCGGGGGAACGGTGAGTGCAGGCTTAAGCGGAGGTTAGAAGAGCAGTGAGGGATTTGACTGCCAAAATAATACATGATAAAATGGCGGAAGGGCAAAACGCTTCTGCATGTAAAGGAGCCTTACAATGGCATTGTCAGTAAAGCTGCAGGTTTTTGAAGGACCGCTTGACCTTCTCCTGCATTTAATAGAAAAAAACAAAGTGGATATTTACGATATTCCCATCGTTGAGATTACAGAGCAGTATCTGGACTACATTAAAGCCATGGAAACCGAGGACATGAACGTGATGAGTGAATTTCTGGTTATGGCTGCAACGCTCCTAGACATTAAGTGTAAAATGCTTCTTCCCAAGGAAGTGAACGAGGAAGGGGAAGAGGAGGATCCAAGGGCGGAGCTGGTTCAGAAATTGTTAGAGTATAAGATGTACAAGTATATGTCTTATGAGCTGAAGGACAGGCAGGTGGATGCGGCGCGGACCTTATTTAAGGAAAAAACGCTTCCCAAAGAAATCGAGGATTACAAGCCGCCGGTTAACATGGAGGAACTGCTGGGAGATGCAGACCTTAAAAAGCTTCAGGAGCTTTTTAAGATGGTGATGCGCAGGCAGGAGGACAAGATTGACCCGGTGAGAAGCACCTTTGGACGGATTGAAAAAGATGAAGTGGACATGGATTTGAAAACTGCTTACGTGGAGGACTATATCATCACTCATCACATGTTCAGTTTTCGGGAGCTTTTGGAAAAGCAGAGAAGCAAAATGGAGATCATTGTAACTTTTCTGGTCATATTGGAGATGATGAAGGTGGGAAAGATTTCCATCGTTCAGGAAGACACTTTTGAGGATATTATCATTACTTCAAAGGAACGGGAGGCAGACGTTGGACAGACAAAAGAACAAAGCAATCCTTGAGGCAATTCTCTTTACCATGGGAGAATCCGTGGAAGTGGAGAGGCTCGGGGCAGTGATTGAAGAGGACAAGAATACAACAAGAGAGCTTTTATTGGAGCTGAAAGAAGAGTATGAGCAGAAGGAATGCGGAATTACCTTAATGGAGATTGAGGATTCCTTTCAAATGTGTACCAGGGCGGAGATGTATGAATATCTGATAAAGATAGCAAAGACGCCCAGAAAATATGTGCTTACGGATACGTTATTGGAAACCCTGTCCATCATCGCATACAAACAGCCGATTACCAGAGCGGAAATCGAAAAGATTCGGGGCGTAAGCTGTGACCACGCGGTAAACAGGCTGGTGGAGTTCGGGCTGATCAGCGAAGTAGGCAGAATGGATGCGCCGGGAAGACCTCTTTTGTTTGGAACCACGGAAGAGTTCCTTAGAAGCTTCGGAGTGAAGTCCTTAGAGGAGCTTCCGGAGCTTTCGGCAGTCCAGATTGAGGAATTTAAGCTCCAGGCGGAGCAGGAGGCAGGAGTACAGCTTGACATTTAGGAGAGGGCAGAAGCCCTCTCTATGTGCGTAATGAAAGAATGCCGTATGGCAGGACGGGCTTAAGCCGCGCCTGTGCCGTAGATGCCGTAGCGTTTTAAAACCTGCAAAAGGCACCAGGAAAAGTCGATTGCCGGGATGTCCTTAGTGGTAACTATGTATTCAATCCGGTAAGGACTGCCGTCTACCAGATAACGGATGCGCCCCACTTCGGCACCGGATAGGACGGGAGCGGTCAGTTCCTTTTCCACATGGACATCCACTTGAATCTGTTCATCCTTTTTTAACAGGAGCCCGGTCTGGCGCTGGGAGTCAGAAGCATTATCTTCCCGCCGGATGATAACCTCAGTGGAGACGGGCAGATCAAGATTGTCGCTCTGGCCGCCAAGAACCGGAATAGGCTTTAGCTTGGAAGCGTCGTATAAGACTTCGTCCAAGCTGTGGTATTCGTAATTTTCAATGCCATAATTCATAAGGGCTTTGGTATCGCTCCACTTGTAGGTTTTATTGTTAGGCCATCCGCAGGCAAGCAGGGCAACGACGAAGGTGCGTTCCCCGCTTCTCAAAGCGCCCACATAGCAGTAGCCGGCATTGCCGGTAAAGCCTGTTTTTCCGGAGAGGGCACCCTCCATCATATTTAAGAATGCGTTGTGGTTATTGCAGGAAAAGGTTCTTCCATCGGGAAGGTACGCTCCGTCCTGCTCCCGATAACCCTCAAAGGAATAGGAGGAGGTTCCGGTAATCTTCAAAAACGCTTCCTTTTTGGGGGAGTCCATAATGCAGTAGGACATGATGCGTGCAAGGTCGGAGGCGGTGGTGGAGTGGGATTTGACGGTGCCGTCTTCTGCCGTCACTGTGGCGTCCAAGCCGTTCGGCGTGATAAAGTAGGTATGAAAGCAGCCAATATCGCGGGCTTTTTGATTCATCATATCTGCAAACCGCTGGGTGTTCCCGGCAATGTGCTCGGCAATGACCACCGCGGCGTCATTGTGGGATTCCAGCATAAGGGAATAGAGGAGGTCGTTTAACTTGAAGTATTCTCCGGGTTTGGCATAAAGCTTTACTTTGGGCATGCTGGAAGCATAGGAGGAAACTTCGGCATAATCGTCCGGATTTCCAAGCTCCAGCGCCAGAATGCAGGTCATGATTTTGGTGGTGCTTGCCATGGGAAGAATTTTTTCGCCGTCCTTTTGGTACAGGACGCGCCCGGAATCGGCATCCATCAGCACGGCGGACTGCGCGTACAGCTTTAGCTCATTATTTTCTTTGGCTTCGGCGTAGGAAATCAGGGAAGCCGGACTGGAAAAAAGTGCAAAAAGCAGTGAAAACCCTGATAACAGGGACAGGAATGTTTTGGAATATTTCATAGGCACTTTCCAAAAAGATACTCGTTTCTTAATATATATGTTTCCAAAAAACGAAAATATGCTCTTATGGGAACAGATGCAGAGAAGGAGGCAGAATGAAAAAGATACTTGTAATCCTTACCGGAGGGACCATAGGAAGCGCGGTTCTTGGAAAGGATATGGATGTGACGGGGGACTCACCCTATCAGCTGATTCATTTTTACCATCAGGCATACGGCATGGAAGAGGAATTTGAGGTGAGGGCGCCGCTTACGGTTCTCAGTGAAAATATGCAGCCTGAGCTGTGGAATGTTTTGTGCAGGGCTATGTGTGAGATTGATTATCGTGATTACCGCGGGGTTATCGTTGCACACGGTTCGGATACCCTTGCGTACAGCTCTGCGCTTTTGGGGATGCTGCTGGGAAATGTTCCGGCGCCGGTGGTCTTAACTGCGGGGAACTACCCGTTAGAGGATAAGCGGAGCAACGGGCTTGCCAATTTCCGGGGAGCGGTGGAGCTGATTGACAGCGGTATCACGGGAGGAGTGTATACCGTATATCAGACTAACCGTGGGAAAATGCCGGTGTATCTGGCATCACGCCTGCAGGAGGCGGATGCGTACAGTGACCAATTTGACAGTTTCGGAAAGACGCCCTTTGGAGAGATGAAGGAAGGACGGTTTGTGCCCTTTTTATCCGGGATAAATCCCGAAATGAAAGAGCTGGCAGGGGCGGAAGGGCTTATGCGCTATGGATGCCCTGACTTTCAAAAGGATATTTTGATGCTCCGCCCTTATCCGGGGCTTCGCTATGACAATATCACTTTTGAGAGGAAACCGGCTGCGGTGATACATTATCTATATCACTCAGCGACGGCATGCACTTTGGGAGAACCGTATTCCCTCCCTGCCTTTTTGGAACGCTGTCAGAAGGAGGAGATACCGGTTTATACGGCTTCTTATAAGGAGGATGAGGAGCGGCTTTATGTAACGGCTAGAAGGGTGATGGAAATGGGGGCGGTTCCCATGGGAAGCATTTCGGCGGAAGCGGCATATATGAAATTACAGCTTCTTTACAATATGAACCTTGCAGACAGGGAGAAATTTGCCGGAAAGAATATTTATTTTGAGAAGCTTCCGGCACGAAAGGAAATATGACACGGGAATTTCAGGCTGACGGAAACCGCGGAGAGGAACGGATACAATAATTTTCAATTTTTTTCAATTTTTTCTATGCGATTTTCTTCATTTGTGTTATACTTCTATAGACCAATTATGGGGTTACTATGCCCCGAGAACAAAGTCATTATTTATTTAATATAAAATGGAGGGCTGAAAAACATGAGTACTACTTCACAAGCGAGGCAAAGAATAGCAGCTTTGCTGGACGAAAACAGTTTCGTTGAAATTGGTGCGCGCGTTACAGCGAGAAGCACTGACTTTAATCTGAAACAGACCGACACTCCTTCAGACGGTGTGATTACCGGTTATGGAGTAATAGGCGGCAGTCTTGTGTATGTATACAGTCAGGATGCTTCTGTGTTAAACGGCACCGTGGGCGAAATGCATGCAAAGAAAATCGCTAATCTCTATGATCTGGCACTTAAGACGGGCGCACCCGTAATCGGATTGATTGAGTCTGCCGGACTTAGACTGCAGGAGGCGGCGGATGCACTGAATGGGTTTGGCGAAATCTACCGGAAGCAGGTGCTTAGCTCCGGTGTGATTCCTCAGATTACGGCGATTTTCGGAAGCTGCGGCGGCGGACTTGCTTTAATTCCGACTTTGACGGATTTTACTTTTATGGAAGAGACCAAGGCGAAGCTTTTTGTCAACGCGCCGAATGCGCTTGACGGAAACGAGATCAGCAGATGCGATACTTCGGCGGCTTCTTTCCAGAGCGAAGAGGCGGGCATCGTAGATGTTGTGGGAGGCGAGGCGGAGATTCTTGCCAAGATCAGGGAGCTGGTAACGCTTCTGCCTGCCAACAATGAAGACGATTCGCCTTTTGAGGACTGTGTGGATGATATTAACCGTACATGCGCACAGATTGCCGGATGCGTGGGAGATACTTCTATCGCCCTGTCACAGCTTGCAGATGACGGCGCAGTTTATGAGCTTAAGGAAAACTATGCGAAGGATATGGTCACTGCATTTATTAAGTTAGACGGCGTGACGGTAGGCGCAGTGGCAAACCGCAGCGAGGTGTACGGCGGGGACGGAAAGGTTTCCGAGAAATTTGACACAGTGTTAACTCCCGCAGGCTGCGATAAGGCGGCAGACTTCATTAATTTCTGTGATGCGTTTAATATTCCGGTTCTTTCCCTTACGAATGTAACAGGATTTAAGGCGGACAAGTGTTCCGAGAAGAGGATTGCAAAGGCGGCTGCAAAGCTTACATATGCATTTGCAAATGCTGCGGTTCCCAAGGTAAACGTGGTGATCGGTAAGGCATTTGGAAGCGCTTATGTGGCGATGAATTCCAAGGCAGTCGGCGCGGATATCACGATTGCATGGCCCGATGCGCAGATTGGAACCATGGATGCGAAGCTTGCGGCTAAAATTATTTGTGACGGACAGGGAGCGGATGCGATCGATGCATGTGCAAAAGAATACGAAGCTCTCCAGCTCAGCGCGGACAGTGCGGCAAAGAGAGGCTATGTGGATCAGATCATTGCACCCGAGGATACCAGAAAATATGTGATCGGCGCCCTCGAGATGCTGCTCACCAAAAAGGAAGACCGTCCTGCCAAAAAACACGGAACAGTTTAGAAAGGATGATCGCTTAATATGAAAAAATGGTTGATAATATTAGGTATGATTACCTGTATGATGGGACTTACCGCATGCGGAAGCAAGGATTTGGATGAGGTGGACATAATGCCAAACGCGGATGCTGAAAAATTAGCTTCTGACTATATCAGCATGGTAAGCGGGGTAGTTGACAGCCAGGCAGAAGAAACTTATCTATTTCTGGCAGAGTACAGCGGTGATGACGCCGCAGTATATGACAGCGCGTTTGAAAGCTGGAAGAGTGCAGTGGAAGAGATGGGCGGTGTTAAGGAGATAGCGGGGATAACCGAAAATACAATGCAGGTTATGTACATTCAGGGACAGGCTGTTCCGGTGGAAGGTACATTGATTGTAAAATTAATAGGCGGAACCCATGACGCCCAGATGGAGATCATGTATGAAAAGGGAGCCCTCACCAGTATTTCCACCAATGTTGATTACAGCTTTGGCGAAAACATGAAAAAGGCGGGTTTAAATACCCTGCTCGGCATGGGAACCGTATTTATAGTACTGATACTGATCAGCTTTATTATTTCGGCGTTTGGCCTGATTTCCAAAGTACAGAATAAGTTAGATCAAAAGAACAAGGCGGCAGAGGTTAAGGCTAAGGCAGTGGACAACACCATTGCACAGATCGCTGAAAAGGAAGAGCTTTCCGATGACCTTGAATTAGTGGCAGTGATTGCGGCGGCGATTGCGGCAAGCGAAGGAGCTTCATCCACAGACGGATTTGTGGTGAGAAGCATCCGGCGCGCAGGGAATAAGTGGCAGGCAGCCGGAAGAGCCGGTATGTAAAAAGCAAATGTTAACGAATATTACAGGAGGATTTTAGTAATGAAAAATTATACCATTACCGTAAATGGAAACGTATATGACGTAGTAGTAGAAGAGGGTGCATCCACAGGAGCGCCCGCGCCCGCAGCGCCGAAGGCGGCTCCCAAAGCGGCGCCCGCAGCACCCAAGGCATCGGCAGGGGCAGGCAGCGTAAGGGTAGAAGCCGGAGCGGCAGGCAAGGTATTTAAGGTAGAAGCAAGCGTAGGTCAGGCGGTAAAAGCCGGAGATACCGTTGTAATCCTTGAAGCCATGAAGATGGAAATCCCTGTTGTTGCACCTCAGGACGGTACCGTAGCAAGTATTGATGTATCCGTTGGTGATCCCGTTGAAGCAGGCGCATTGCTGGCAACATTGAACTAATACGGTAAAGGGCATGCGGGTTTTCATTTCTTCCGCATGTGATTACTGAGAAAACAACAGGAGGTAAAAGAAATGGATTATATCGTATCTACACTGTCCAATTTAATCCATCAGACTGCTTTTTTCAATCTGACTTGGGGCAATTATCTGATGATTCTTGTGGCATGTGGATTTCTTTATCTTGCGATTGCCAAAGGCTTTGAACCACTGCTTTTGACGCCTATCGCATTTGGTATGCTGCTGGTGAATATTTATCCGGATATCATGATGAGCATTGAGGACTCTGCAAACGGATCCGGCGGTTTGTTATATTATTTTTATCTCTTAGATGAATGGGCAATCCTGCCGTCCTTAATCTTTATGGGCGTCGGGGCGATGACGGATTTTGGTCCGCTGATTGCCAATCCTAAGAGCTTTCTGCTTGGAGCTGCGGCGCAGTTTGGTATTTTTGCGGCGTACTTTGGAGCAATTGCCATGGGCTTTAATGACAAGGCTGCGGCGGCAATCTCCATCATCGGCGGAGCAGACGGTCCTACTTCCATTTTCCTTGCCGGAAAATTAGGGCAGACAGCCCTGCTTGGACCGATTGCGGTTGCGGCATATTCTTATATGTCCCTGGTACCCATTATCCAGCCGCCTATCATGAAACTGCTTACGACGGAAAAGGAGAGAAAGATTAAGATGGGACAGCTTCGCCCGGTATCTAAGCTTGAGAAAATCCTTTTCCCCATCGTTGTTACCATCGTGGTCTGCATGATTCTCCCTACCACGGCGCCTCTTGTAGGCATGCTGATGTTAGGCAACTTGTTCCGGGAATCCGGCGTGGTACGGCAGCTTACGGATACAGCTTCCAATGCACTGATGTATATTGTGGTTATCCTTCTTGGTACATCCGTAGGAGCTACCACCAGCGCGGAAGCGTTCTTGAATGTTGATACGCTTAAGATCGTTGTACTTGGTCTGGTTGCATTTGCCTTTGGCACGGCTGCCGGTGTATTGTTCGGCAAGCTGATGTGCATTGCCACCAAGGGCAAGGTTAATCCGCTGATTGGATCCGCCGGGGTATCGGCAGTTCCCATGGCGGCGCGTGTTTCCCAGAAGGTCGGCGCACAGGCAGACCCTACCAACTTCCTGCTCATGCATGCAATGGGACCTAACGTGGCGGGAGTTATCGGTACAGCCGTAGCGGCAGGTACCTTTATGGCAGTATTTGGAGTATTTTAAAAGGAGGATATAAAGATGGCAGAACAGGCTAAAAAACCGGTCGGGATCATGGAAACCGTTCTTCGTGATGCGCATCAGTCATTGATCGCAACAAGAATGCCTACCGAGATGATGCTTCCGATCGTTGACAAAATGGATAAAGTCGGGTATCACGCAGTGGAGTGCTGGGGCGGTGCAACGTTTGACGCTTCCCTTCGCTTCTTAAAGGAAGACCCTTGGGAGAGACTGAGAAAGTTAAGGGACGGATTTAAAAATACCAAGCTTCAGATGCTCTTTAGAGGGCAGAATATTTTGGGGTACAGACCCTATGCAGATGATGTGGTGGACAGTTTTGTGGAGAAGTCCATTGCAAACGGAATTGACATCATTCGTATTTTTGACTGCTTAAACGATCTGAGAAACCTGCAGGCGGCAGTCAATGCTACCAACAAGATTAAAAAGCAGGAGGGAAGAGGCCATGCACAGGTAGCCCTCTCCTATACATTGGGTGATGCGTATACCATGGAATACTGGATGGATATGGCTAAAAAGATTGAAGAGATGGGAGCAGATTCCATCTGTATCAAGGACATGGCAGGACTCCTGGTTCCTTATAAGGCTTCTGAGATGATTTCCGCTATGAAGTCTGCAACCAAGCTTCCGATTCAGCTTCATACACATTACACATCCGGCGTGGCAGGCATGACATACTTAAAGGCAGTGGAAGCGGGAGTAGATGTGATTGACTGTGCAATTTCTCCGTTCGCTATGGGAACGTCACAGCCTGCTACAGAGGTTATGGTTGAGACCTTTAAGGGAACCCCTTACGACACCGGTTATGACCAGAATCTGTTAGCTGAAATTGCTGATTACTTTAGACCTTACCGTGATGAGTGTCTGGCAAACGGACTGCTCAATCCCAAGGTTATGGGCGTTGATATTAAGACTCTGCTGTATCAGGTTCCCGGCGGTATGCTTTCCAACATGGTAAGCCAGCTCAAGGAGCAGAATGCAGAGGATAAGTATTATGACGTGTTAAAGGAGATTCCTGCGGTAAGAAAGGATCTTGGAGAACCGCCTCTTGTTACGCCCTCTTCCCAGATTGTGGGTACACAGGCTGTATTTAACGTGCTTATGGGCGAGAGATACAAGATGGCAACCAAGGAGACCAAGGCAGTTCTCCGCGGTGAGTACGGTCAGACCGTTAAGCCGATGAATCAGGAGGTTATTGATAAGGTTATTCCGGGAGAAAAGAGAATTACCTGCCGTCCCGCAGACCTTATTGAAAATGAGATGGATAAGCTGGAAGCTGAAATGAAAGAATGGAAACAGCAGGATGAGGATGTATTGTCCTACGCGCTGTTCCCGCAGGTGGCTACAGACTTTTTCAAATATCGTCAGGCTCAGCAGCAAAAGGTGGATATGTCTCAGGCAGATACCAAAAACGCCGCATATCCTGTATAGGCTGACAAGAAGTACAATTTAAAAGGTGACTTATGAGAAGGGCAGCTTGGAAGATTAAGCTGCCCTTAAGTTACTTCCGTTGTTGTGAAAGAAGGGAAATTCATGGAAAATAAGCGTTTTGCATTATTGATAGATGCTGACAATATTTCAGCAAAGTATATCAGCGACATTTTAGAGGAGCTGTCAACTTATGGAATAACAACCTACAAGAGAATTTATGGAGACTGGACCAGTACACAGGCAAACAAATGGAAAGGGGAACTGCTGGAAAATTCCGTGATACCGGTACAGCAGTTCAGCAATACCGTTGGTAAGAATGCAACGGATTCCACGCTGATTATTGATGCAATGGATATTTTGTATACGGGCAATGTAGAAGGCTTCTGCATCGTTTCCAGCGACAGTGATTTTACAAGATTAGCCAGCCGGCTCCGGGAGTCCGGCATGGAAGTGATCGGGATGGGGGAGGAGAAAACGCCGCGGTCTTTCCGCGTGGCGTGTACCAGATTTATTAATTTAGAAAATCTAAGCAATCAGGATGAGGATACCGAGCATCAGGGCGGCAAGGATAACACCATTGGAAGGGAAGTCATCTACAACGCTATAACCAACATTATTAACGAGAATGTAAATAAGGGAAAAAGCGTGGAGCTTGCGGCGGTGGGAAACCGGCTCGTAAATATGTATCCGGATTTTGACGTGAGAAATTACGGTTACAGCCTGCTTTCCAGATTTGTGGAAGATGCCGGAATGTTCCTTTTGGAAAAAAATCAAAACGTAATCACCCTTTCCCTAAAGGATAATGAGCAGTCTCAGGAGGAGATTAGAAATTTTGTAAAGGAAGCCATTTATAAGACCGGCGCAAAGGGAATCGGAATCAGTGAGCTGAGCAATCTGGTTTATAATAAATATAGCAGCTTCAATGTAAAAGATTTTGGATACAGTCAGTTTTCTAAGTTCGTGCAGAGCACGGAAGGAGTGGAATTGTATCAGGATAAAAATAACCGGAAGCATGTAAAAAGAATAGAAAAGAAGCCGTAGAAGCTGAAAGCCCGGCGGATAACAGGGAGCAGTCCATGACAGTAATGTTGTGGGCTGTTTTTTTGAGGCGGAATGCAAAAAAATCTGCGTGAGAAGGCGTATGAAAGCCGGCTGCAGTTGTTTATAAAAATTGAGTTAGTAACCTTATCAATAACCTTGATTTGATTTACAAAAGTTTACTCGTTAAAAATTGATTTATGCAAAATAGATAAAAATGATTGATTAAAATTATGAATAGTTACAAAAATGACAGTTTGACACAAGAATAAGATATTTTATGCAATAAAGCGTGATGATGAGAAAAAGAATAACTAGTATACTTTTAAATGAAATTGTAAACCAAAAGTTTAACGGCTCTAAATGCCTATTGAATGGAAGAGCGGACAATGAGAAAAGGAAAAGCAGGTTTACTGATTATCTGCGGTTTTGTTTGTTTACTACTTTTTGGATGTGGACAGGCAGGAGGACAGGCGGACGGACAGGAACAGCAAAAACAGCCGGAGGTCAAAGAAGAGATTGTTGGAGTATACGAGGCGGAGGAGGCGGAGCTTTCATCGAATCTTGCCGTAAAGAATGTCTCTTCGGGATTTTCGGGAACAGGATATGTGGAAGGATTTGAGCAGGATGGGGATGCCTGTGTTTTCCGCGTTGCAGTGGATGAGGATGGCTTTTATGACTTAAGGCTTACTGCAGCCAATATTGGGGGATACAAAGAAAATTATGTTTTGGTAGACGAAACCGCAGTGGGAAACTTGGTGAGCAGGGAGAGCAAGTTCACGGAAGAGACCATAAAGCGGACTTATTTAAGTGCTGGCGAGCATACGGTCGCAGTGTCGAAGTTCTGGGGATACATTTCTCTGGACAAGCTGACGGTTCTCAAAAGCCCGGAGCTTCCGGAGGATTACTATGAAGTTTCCGCGAAGCTGTGCAATGAAAACGCAGATGACTGTGCAAAGAGGCTGATGAGCTATCTCGCGGATAATTATGGCAAGAATGTTTTGTCCGGACAGTATTGCGACGGAGGGCTGTACGGGCATGAGATGGCGTGCATCTGGGCGGCGACCGGAAACTTTCCGGCGGTAGTAGGGCTTGACATGATAGAATATTCTCCTTCCCGTGCGGCAAACGGAAGTGAGGGAAAGAGCATTGAGCAGGCGATAGAAGCCTGGGAGGCAGGCGCGGTTGTAACCATCTGCTGGCATTGGAACGCACCGGAGAAATATCTTACCGGGCAGTGGTACAGCGGATTTTATAAGGAATATACCAACATTGATCTTGATAAGATTATGAACGGAGAAGATGAGGAAGGCTATAAGCTTCTTTTGTCAGACATGGATGTGATTGCAAAAGAGCTTCAAAAGCTGCAAAAGGCAGGGGTTCCCGTACTGTGGAGACCGCTCCATGAGGCAAGCGGAGGCTGGTTCTGGTGGGGCGACTGCAAAGCAGAGTCTTATCTGGAGCTGTATCGGCTGATGTACGACAAATTTACTAACGAGTATGGACTTAATAATTTGATTTGGGTGTGGAACGGACAGAGCAAGGACTGGTATCCCGGAGATGATGTGGTGGATATTGTGGGAGAAGATATTTACCCCGGGGAACACGTCTACAGTTCGCAGATCAATAAATTTATGGAAGTACATGATTATGCAGACTCAGGCAAGATGGTTGTGCTTTCTGAAAACGGCTGTCTGTTTGACCCGGACTTGGTGCTCAGGGATGGCGCGATGTGGGGGTATTTTGGAACCTGGGGCGGAGAGTTCGTCTCAAAGTCAACGACCTTGAACATTTATTCGGAGCAGTATACAGAGGAAGAAATGCTGAAAAAGGTATATTCCCATGAAAATGTGATTGTGCTTAACGAGCTTCCGAACCTGAAGGAATATCCCATCAGGGAGGAGGCAGAGTAAATGGCAAGGAAAGAGCAGAAAGCTCCCTCCAAAGAAAAAGACCCTTATCAAAAATCAGAGAAAAAGCTTTTAACTCCGGACAGCGGTTTTATGTATTTTTTGACGAAAGCGGGACAGGTAATCATATTAAATTTGATCTGGCTGTTATCCTGCATTCCGCTTGTCACCATTGGGACGGCGACCACGTCCTTGTATTATGCCATGATGAAGAATATCCGGCGAAGCCGCGGGTATCCGGCGGCGGAATACTGGAATTCCTTTAAGCGTACCCTTTTAAAAGGCTGTATCTTTACGGTGGTTTTTGCCGCATGGCTGTTTCTGCTTTACCGGCTTAGGCTTATCGTGCTGGTGCAGGAAACAGAGTACAGCATGTTTCTTGGTCGTATGTATGCTGCATTGATGGCGGTGACGGCGGCGGTGCTGGTGTATTTATTCCCGGTGCTTTCCAGATTTACCATGAGCATGTGGGCGATGGTGAAGCTCTCCTTTGTGATGGCGGTTCGGTATCTGGGGTATACCATATTGATACTTGCAGGAACAGCGTTTCTTGCATTTTTGCAGTTTTATTTTCTGCCCATGCCGACGGTGTTTTTTTTGCCGGGAGCTTGGTGCTATGTGTGTACATTTATGATTGAAAAGGCACTGCGGAAATATATGCCGGCGCCCGGGAAGGACGCAGATGCGTGGTATTACGAATAAAACAACAGGAATCCCGAAAATCCATGGAGGTATATCATGAAATTGAGGAAAAGCAAGAAAAAGATAACAGCGCTTATTTTGACTGCGGCGCAGGCGGCGATGGTCTTCCGGTTTGGAACGGCAGACGTAAGAGCCGCTTCCCTGACGCAGGAGGAGGCAAAGGAACTGGTAAGTACCTATTCTGTTTCCGACTCGGTTCCGGGTTATCAGGAATATTTGGAGCAGTATCCGGATGCCGTTTATCCGGAGGCTTTGGTGGAAGTAAATGCAGAAGAATATACATCCTACATGGAGGACGGTAAGGAAACGGAGCCCGAATTATATTCGGATTATGAGGGAATGCAGGGGATAAGCGTGCTCACCAAGGAAAACGGATATATTGAATTTCCTGTGAAAGTGCCCGAAACCGGATTTTATCAGATTCAGGTGGAGTATTATCCCGTGGAAGGCAAAAACTCAGAAATCCAAAGAAGCTTTTTTGTGGACGGAGAACTGCCCTACGGGGAGTTATCGCTGATTGAATTTCCCAGAATATGGTCTACCGATGTGGCACAGGAAAGCTTTAAGCAGGGAATTTATGACGTTGTCTGGAAAAAGGATAATCAGGGAAATGATTTAAAGCCGACTTCCATTGAGATACCGGAGTGGATCGTTTCGGATTTGTATGATAACAACGGATATATTACAACACCGCTGTGCGTTTATCTGGCTCAGGGCGAACATACGATATCGATGAATTCCCAGAGGGAGCCTATGCTCATCCGCAGGCTGATTCTGACTAATGAGGAAGAGGCAAGAGAGTATGCAGAGGTAAAAGCGGAATGGGATGCTATGGGCACCGCAGACACAGCGGGAGTCAATGTAGAGATTCAGGCGGAAAACGCCAACCGGACTTCTTCACAGATGCTTTATCCCACGCAGGATCAGTCTTCACCGGCTGTTTTTCCTTCCAGCGCCAAAGAGCTTCTCAACAATTCCATCGGCAATGAGAGCTGGGGAGATGCAGGACAGTGGATCGAATGGGAGTTTGAGGTGCCAAAGAGCGGTTACTACAATATTTCCATGTTTGCCAAGCAGAGTTTTATGAGGGGGATTTATGTGTCCCGCAAGATTTATATTGATGATGAGGTTCCTTTCCGGGAGCTTGAGAACTATGGATTTACCTATGATTCCGGATGGCGCACCGATACGCTGCAGGATTCCGATGGAAATGCATATCGGTTTTATCTGGAAGAGGGAAAACACACTTTGAAGATGGAAGTTGTTTTGGGAGATTTCTCGTCGGTCATTGCAAGCGTGCAGGATTGCGTATCGCAGTTAAATTCCATCTATCGGAAGGTAATCCGCATCACCGGCGTCGATCCGGACACCTACCGTGATTATCAGATTGAGTCATCGCTTCCGGGATTAAATGCGGAGATGACGGCAGTCAGGGATCAGCTTAATCAGGCGATTACCGATTTGCGGACAGCGGCGGGACGGACCTCCGACAAGGAAACGGTACTGATTACCATGAGAGACCAGATGGATTATCTGATTGCGGATGAAGAGCGGTTTGTAAAGGTGGTTGCAACCTACAAGGAAAACGTGCGTGCCTGCGGTACTTGGATTACTCAGGTTATCGACCAGCCGCTGCAGATAGACCGGATCAATATTTATTCTCCGGGAGAAGAGATTAAGGTTTCCTCCAATTCTGTATGGGATAGGATTTCCTACGAAGCAAGGCGCCTGTATTATTCCTTTGTGATTGATTACAATTCGTTAGGTGCTCCCGAAGGAGAGGCGGATCAAAATACAACCATCACCTTATGGGTGGGAACCGGACGCGATCAGGCAAATGTAATCCGTTCGCTGATTGACGAGTCCTTTACCAGCAATAACGGCATCGGAGTGAGCGTTCAGCTTGTGGATATGAATACCCTGCTTCGCGCCGAATTGGCGGGAGAGGGTCCTGACGTGGCAATTCAGGTTGCCAATACCAACGGAATTGCCGGAGCGGTTTTAAATACGGGTAACGATACGCCGGTAAATTATGGGCTTAGAAATGCGGTGCTGGATTTAAGCCAGTTTGATGATTTCGAGGAGGTAGCGGCGAGATTTTATGACAGTGCGCTTACGGCATTCAGCTTTGAAGGAGCAGTTTACGGACTGCCGGAGACACAGACATTTCCGGTAATGTTCTATCGGAAGGACATTCTCGCTGAGCTGGGCATTGACATTCCCACAACATGGGATGAGGTAAAGGTGACAATGTCAATTCTGGCAAAAAACCAGATGGAGTTCGGCATGCTGCCTGCGGAGCAGATTTATGCAATGCTGTTATATCAGAATGGAGGAGAATATTACAATAACGGAGGAATCTCGTCGGCGCTGGATTCGGATATTGCCGTCAATACCTTTAAGGAGTATTGCGAATATTATACAGACTACGGCTTAGACCAGTGGGCAAGCGTGGAAGAGCGGTTTAGGACTGGCGAGTGCCCCATTATCATAGCAGATTACACCACTTACAATAATTTGGAGGTCTCGGCGCCGGATATTGCTGGGCTTTGGGATTTTGCAATGGTTCCCGGAACCGTGAAGGAGGACGGAACGGTGGATCATTCCGTAGGCTGTACCGGGCTGGCAAGCATAATCATGGCGGATACGGAGAACCCGGAAGCGTGCTGGGAATTTTTGAAATGGTGGACCAGCGCGGAGGTTCAGACCTTGTTTGACCGGGAGATGGAATCCCTGATGGGGTCGGCGGCACGTGTGGCAACCGCCAATCAGGAGGCTTTTGAAAATATTCCCTGGCCGGTGGATACTTACGAGTCGTTGGCGGAAGCCTTTGAGTGGGTGAAGGGAATCCCTCAGGTGCCCGGCGGATACTATTCTTGGAGAAACGTGAACAATGCATTTTATACGGTCACAACGGATAAGGATACGGCGTCGCCGCGTGAAGAGCTGATGGACAAGGTATTATATATCAACGATGAGATTACCTATAAGCGAAAGGAACTTGGACTGGCAACGCTGGATGATTTCGGAGAGGAGGATAAGTAAATGGCATCAAAAGAAGCAATGGCTGTTGCGCAAAAGCAGAGCAGCCTGGGATACCGAATTAAAAAGAATAAAGCTTGTTACATTATGCTTGCGCCTTATTTTATCCTGTTTTTCCTATTCACGGTATTGCCTGTGCTTGCGTCTATGGCACTGAGCTTTACATACTTTAACATGCTGGAATGGCCTACTTTTAACGGCTGGAATAACTATATTAAGCTGTTTTTGGAGGATGACATTTTTCTTATCTCCCTGAAAAACACCTTAATCTTTGCAGTGGTGACAGGACCGATCAGTTATCTTTTGTGTCTGCTTTTTGCATGGATCATCAATGAGTTTTCCAGCAAGGTAAGGACGCTGCTCACGCTGATCTTTTATGCACCGTCTATCTGCGGTAATGCCTATATGGTATGGAGCCTGATTCTTTCCAGCGACCGGTACGGTTATCTGAACGGTATTCTGCTCAAGCTGGGAATTATCAATGAGCGGAAGCTGTGGATGCAGGATGCCAAGTATATTCTTCCCTGTCTGATTGTGGTTCAGCTCTGGCTGTCTTTGGGCACGGGCTTCTTATCCTTTATAGCAGGCCTTCAGACTGTAGATAAGAGTCTCTATGAGGCGGCGGCGTTAGACGGAGTGAAAAACCGCTGGCAGGAGCTTTGGTTTGTAACGCTTCCGGCAATGAAGCCCCAGCTTATGTTCGGCGCGGTTATGCAGATTACCCAGTCCTTTGCGGTAGCGGATATTTCCATACAGCTTGCCGGAAATCCTTCCGTAAACTATGCAGGTGCAACGGTAGTGACCCACCTTCTGGATTACGGTTCCACCCGATTTGACATGGGGTATGCGTCCGCCATCGCGACAGTGCTGTTTCTGCTGATGGTAGGCACCAATAAACTGGTTCAAAAATTATTAGGAAGGGTGGGAGAGTAAGTGGCTAAAACGGCTGTAAAAGATAGTACAGGAATAGCAAGAAAAAAATATCGCTTTTTTAGGCCCAGAGCAAAAAAGCTGAATCGTTCTATGGCTGGAAACACGATGTTGTTTATCATTATGGCAATCTGCGGATTCTTTATGGCTCTGCCCCTTGTGATGATCATCAACAACTGTTTAAAGCCCCTGGACGAGATTTATCAGTATCCTCCCAGAATACTGGTGCGGAATCCTACCCTTGAGAATTTTACGGATTTATTTACCATCATGAGTGATTCCTGGGTGCCCTTTTCCAGATACATATTAAATACGATCATTATTACCGGATGCGGAACCGTAGGTCATGTTATCTTAGCATCTCTTGCGGCGTACCCCCTTGCGAAGCACGAGTTTCCGGGCAAAAAGCTTTTGTTTAACATGGTTGTGCTGTCCATGATGTTCTCATGGACGGTTACGCAGATTCCGAACTATATGATCATCAGCTGGCTGGGAATTAATAATAATTATCTGGCGCTGATTCTTCCGGCATGTTCTTACGGTATGGGATTATACCTGATGAAACAGTTTATGGAACAGCTTCCGACCTCCCTGATGGAGTCGGCGCGGCTGGACGGCGCTTCGGAGTTTCAGGTGTTTTGGAGAATTGTTATGCCTAACGTAAAACCGGCGTGGCTGACGCTGGCGATTTTCCAGTTTCAGCAGATGTGGGGGAACACGGGAAGCATGTTTCTTCGTGATGAGCAGTTAAAGCCCCTGCAGTTTGCATTACAGCAGATTTCAGCAGGAGGAACGGCGCGTGCAGGCGCGGCGGCGGCGGTAACCTTTGTCATTGCGGCGGTGCCGATTATCTTTTTCCTGGCATGTCAGAGCAATGTGCTTGAAACAATGACAACTTCCGGTATGAAGGATTAATAGGAGGGGCGGAATGAAAAAACAGAATCTGTTAAAAAGAATAGCTGCCCATCTTCTTATCGGGACAGTGCTTTTTGCCTCTATGGGAGGGGCAGTGTATGCGGAAGAACTTCCGTATGATACTTACAATTATAATTATCGGGAATATGTGGTGATTACTCCGGCGGCTTATGTGCCGAACGGCTCTGTCACCGGAATGAGCGTGGGAACCTCTAATTTCAGCGAGCCGCAGGATTTCTGCGTATCCGAAGAGGGAGAGGTGTACATTGCGGATACCAGAAATAACCGGATTGTTGTCTTGAATGAGGATATGACACAGTTAGTCCGGGAAATCGATGGATTTACCAAGGATGGCGCGCAGGATACTTTCGACCAGCCCTACGGCGTGTGCGTATCCGAGAACGGACAGCTTTATGTGGCGGATTCCATGAATAAGAGAGTCGTGGTGCTGACCAAAGAAGGAGAATTTATCAAGACCATCGAAACCCCCCATTCGGAAATTTTGGAGGACGATTTTGACTTTATCCCCATTAAGGTCACCGTTGACTATGCGGATCGTGTTTACGTAATCTCCCGCAATGCATTTGAAGGAATTTTAGTCTTTGAGAGCGACGGAAGCTTTACCGGATATTTTGGAACTATTGAGGTTAAGATTACACTCTGGGAAAAATTCTGGAGAAAGATTGCGACCAAGGAAGAGCGTGCCAAGCAGCAGCTATATATCCCCACAGAGTTTACCGGAATGGATGTGGACAGCGGCGGTTTTATCTACGCCACCAACATTGATTCGGAAGGCAAGCAGGCGGTGAGGCGGCTGAATCCCCAAGGAAAGGACGTAATCCAAAAGGGCGAGAATGAAAACGTGGGCGGTGATGTAAACTTTGGCATTTACGGCACCTACGGCGGTCCCAGTGAGATTACGGATGTGGTCTATCGGGGAAAGGGAATTTATTCCATGTTAGACCGTAAGAGAGGAAGGATTTTTACTTACGACAAGGAAGGAAACCTGCTCTACATCTTTGGAGGGCTGGGAAGTCAGGAAGGAACCTTTACCACGCCGGTGGCAATTGAAGAGTCGGGAGACCAGCTTCTGGTTCTGGATGCTTATTACGGAACGATCATGAGATTCAGCGCTACGGAGTACGGCAATCTGATTAATGAGGCAATCGGACTCCGCTATGACGGGGACGAGACACAGGCAATTGAAATCTGGCAGAAGGTTCTAAGGCTGGATGAGAATAACGAGCTTGCCAACTCCGGCATCGGGAAGGCGTATCTGACAGCCGGTGAGAATAAGACGGCAATGAAGTACTTGGAGCTGGGAATGAACCGGAAATATTATTCTGTTGCGTGGAAAAGGTACCGGAACGAAATCCTTACCCGGAATATGAATGTGATCATGACGGTTATCATTGTATTGATTGCCTTATGGGTTGTATATAAGAAGTTTTTGAAAAAGCGGATTTTGGAGAAACGGGGAATCAAGAAAAACCCTAAGGAAGGAGGGCTTACGTGATGAAACAATTATTTTCCATGGATAAATGGCAGTACGCATTTCATACGGTAAGCCATCCGGCGGATGGATATTATGAGATCCGACACAGGGAGCGGGGGAGCGTTCCGGTGGCAGTGGTTTTGGTAATCCTCTTTTCTTTAAGCTTTTCCATTAACAGGACGGCGGCAAGCTTTATCGTAAATGATGTAGACCCGTTAGACGTCAATTCTCTTACGGAATTATTTGCCGTACTGCTTTTGTATGGTCTGTTCTGTGTGGGAAACTGGTCCATCACCTGCCTGATGGAGGGCGAGGGAAGACTAAAAGACATTGCAATCGCAATCGGGTACGCAATGATTCCCATGATTATCTGCTTTAATCTTGGAACTATAGTCAGTCAGTTTGTAGCACAAAATGAGGAAGCCTTTTACTTTATGATTTTGGGGGTTGGGATTGCTTACGGGCTTTTTATGATGCTGATCGGCATTATGCAGGTGCATAATTATACCTTCGGCAAAACGCTGGTGACCATTTTTCTAACTTTTATAGCGATGTTTATTATCATTTTTATCGTGCTTTTGTTTATGGATCTGATTACGCAGTGCTACAGTTTCTTTTACAGTATTTATCAGGAACTGATTTTCAGAATGTAGGGGGAGGGCAATATGCAGAAAAGTAAAAAGTTATTGATTTGTATCATAAGCCTGATCCTGCTGATAGCGGCTGTCTGGTTTGGGTATTACCTGATTCATTACTTTTTTTATAATGAATACCGTGAGGATCTCTCATCCTACGAATACGAGGAGGGAACTGAATTTTCTCCAATCAGCGAAGCGTCATCGGATGTGGAGGGCATGGTGCTTGCTAAGGAAAACGAAAATCTTAAATTGTACGTGAATACTGAAAGCGGAGAAACGGCGATTTATGATAAAAGAAACGGCGTGACAACTTATTCCAATCCGGTGGACGCGGATCAGGATGAAATTGCAAACGGCACCAATAAGAATTATCTGAAATCTCAGATTATTTTGGATTATTTTAATACAGCCAGAACGCAGGGAACCTACGACTCTTTCAGCTACTGTACGGAAAAGGGACAATTGGAAGTGGAATCCATCAAAGACGGAGTGCGTTTCCTTTATACCATGGGAGATTTGACCAGCGCTACGGGAATTGTTCCCCAGTACATCAGTGCAGAGGCGTTAGAGAGAGTTGCGTCAGCGCTTTCTGAGTCCGACGCCAGCTTTGTAAGAAAGAAATTTATCGAGAGCGACGTAGCGGATAATTATTTGGAGATGCTGGAATCAACCGCCAAGGGCGCGTCCCAGCTTCGTAAGCTGAATCGTTTCTTTGAAGAAGCGGGATTTACGGAGGAGGATTATATTACGGAAATGGAAAACTCCGGCGTGGAGGGAGCCGTACCGATTTCCTTTATGGTGCCTCTTGAATACCGTCTCAACGAGGATTCCGTGGATGTCTCTATTCCCATGAGCGGGGTGCAGGAAAACGGCGGCGGTACAGTTTTCCGCATTCAATTCCTCCGCTATTTCGGGACTGCCGGAAAGGATGAAGAGGGATATATGCTGGTTCCAAACGGTTCCGGTTCTCTGATTCGTTTTAATAATGGCAAATCAGACGCAAGCCTTTATTCTGAGTATGTATATGGAATTGACCCGCTGGCGGCGGAATACACGGTGCTTGAAAATACAGAAAGCATCAAGATGGCGTTGTTTGGGATTTTCCGTAAGGACAGCAGCATATTGGCGACCATTGAGGACGGGGCATCCTTTAGCTATCTGACAGCGGGAGTTGCCGGCAGGATTAATGAATATAATTATGTTTATCCAACCTTTGTGCTCAGGGGCAACGATAAACTTGCCATGTTTGGGTCTACCGGAAACGAGGCGGAGCTTCCTATTGTGGAAAAGAATTTTTATGATGCCAATCTGACTGTGCGTTACACCATGCTTCCGGAGGATCGGCAGGGCTATGCAGGGGCGGCAAACTATTACAGAGAACGTCTTGCGGCGGAGGGCGTTCTGACTGCCAAAGAGCAGGGCGGGGACATTAAATTCTATTACGATGTTTTAGGCGGCGTTATGATAACCAAGTTCTTTTTGGGGACTCAGTATGAGGGATTGTATCCGATGACCTCCTTTGAGCAGGCGGGAGATATATCCGATGACCTTGCCGCAAGTGGAATCACCAATCAGGTAATGAATTATCAGGGCTGGATGAACGGTGGGTATTACCATGATGTGGTGGACAAGCTGAAGGTGCCTCATAAGCTGGGAGGAAAATCCGGGCTGGAAGACTTAAACCAGAGAGTTGCCGCAAACGGCGGAAATTTGTATGCGGATGTGGCGTTTCAGAAGGTAACCTTTATCAGCGACAGGTACAATTACAACAATGAGACGTCAAGATATTACGGAACCGGATATGTGGCGGAGTTTGGTCTTGTGCATCCGGCGACTCTGCGCCAGACATCGGGACTGGGATATGCAGAAAACAGGTATGACCTGATTTCACCCAAGTTTCTGGTGCGGTATGTAGATAAGTTTGCCAAAAAGATCGAAAGATACGATATAAGCGGAATTTCTCTGAGAGATTTAGGAAATGAGCTCCATTCCGACAAAAAGAGAACGCAGGTCATTGACCGGGAAGCGGCGCTTGACGTTGTAGGCGCACAGCTGAAACAATTAGAAGATACCGGCAAAAACATTATGTTAAATGACAGCAATGATTACGCGTTTGCCTATGCGGATGACATTATTAACGCGCCTCTTACGGATAATGACTACTATATTGTGGATGAGACAGTTCCCTTTTACGAGATGCTGATTCACGGATATATTGATTACTCCGGAAGCGTGATTAATTTGAGCGATACCTATGAGCGGACGGATATTGTTTTAAATCTGATTGAGACCGGAGCATCACCGCACTTCCTGTTTTCCTGGGAAAATGCAAGTGAGATTAAGACAACGGGACTGAACCGCCTGTATGCAACCGCTTATGACAACTGGAAAGAAGATGCATTGTCTATCTATACGGAAGTCAACGATGTTTTAAAACAGGTAAACGGCGCGGCAATCATAAATCATGAAATTATGGAAAACGGCATAAGAGCCGTAACCTACAGCAACGGTGTTACGATTTATGTCAATACCGGCAATTCACAGCAGACAGCAGGCGGGGTAACAGTACCGGCAAGAAGCTATCAAATAGGAGGAGCCAATTCATGAAAAGAAATAAGAAAAAATTGTCTCTGACAACAAAACGAAGCATTAACGGGTATTTGTTTATTCTTCCCTGGCTGATCGGCTTTCTCTGCTTTTACCTGCGGAGCCTTATCATGTCGGTTCAGTTTTCGTTAGCGGAACTGACGGTAAATCCCGGCGGGGGCTACACGCTGGATTATGTGGGGCTTGACAATTTTCTGTATGCTTTCCGGGTACACGGAAGCTTTAAGCAGGTGCTGACAACCTCAGTGGGGAACATGCTGATCGATGTGCCGTTAATTACCTTTTTCAGCTTGTTTATGGCAATTCTCCTAAACAAGAAGTTTCGGGGGAGAACCTTGGTGAGAGCAATCTTTTTCCTGCCGGTTATATTAAACTCAGGAGCGATTGTAGATGCCATGGAACTGGCAAGAACCATGATGAGCGGAGGCATTTCTTCTGCAAGTGCGGAGATGGCGGCGGAAGCGGCGGGAAGCGGAATCAGCATTGAATATTATATTCAGATGTTCGGCACTTTGGGGCTTCCGGATGTGATCATTGAGTATGTAGCGGGGGCAGTAGGAAGAATCAGTGAGATTATCAATGCTTCCGGCGTTCAGATCATTATTTTTATTGCGGCGCTGCAATCCATTCCCGGTTCCATGTACGAGGTGGCTAAAATCGAAGGCGCAACGGCTTATGAGACCTTTTGGAAGGTTACGTTCCCGATGGTGCTGCCCCATATCATCACTAACGTGGTCTATACCGTGGTGGACAGCTTTGCGGAGTCGGAGGTTGTCGAACTGGCATACAAGACAGCTTTTACGGACAATAATTACGGACTAAGCTCTGTGATGAGCCTTGTGTCCACGGTGATTACCTGTCTAATCTTGGTAATCGTGTGCAGATTTATTCAAAAACGAACGTTTTACTATAACTAGGAAAGGAGAAGAAGGATGGACAAAGCAAAGAAGAATTTTTCAATTGCAGCGGTCAAAGAGCAGTATCAGAATCTCAAAGACGATACGCAGTTTGCAAATGACAGAAAGCGCTGGGCATCCAATATTAAGAAATTTGTGCTTGGTTTATTTAAGCTGATCCTTATCATCGGAATCTGTTACGTAATCTTAGGCCCGGTAATCGGTATTATCAGCAGTTCCTTTTTCTCTAATGCGGATAATTACAACACAATGGTGTATCTGATCCCTCAGGAACCAACCTTGGAAAGATACGAGCTGGCAATTAAGTATCTGGATTACGGAAAGACACTGACGTCTTCCCTGATATATTCCCTGTCCTTGATGCTGATACAGGTGTTTATCTGCTCTATGGTGGGGTACGGATTTGCCAGATACAAGTTTCCGTTTAAGAATCTTTTATTTGCATGTGTGGTTGTAATGATCGTTATTCCTACGCATACGATTATGCTTCCGCTGTATATGACCTTTGCCAAATTTGATATATTTGGAATCCTGCAGCATACGAGAGGGTCGGCGGTAAACCTTTTGTCAACGCCGGTGCCGATGTATCTGATGACGCTGTTTGGATGCGGGCTCAGGTCGGGACTGTACATATATATTTTTAATCAGTTTTTCCGCGGGCTTCCCAAGGAAATCGAGGAAGCGGCTTTTGTGGACGGGGCAGGAACCTGGTACACCTATTTCAGGATTATGCTGGTAAATGCGATTCCGTCAGTTATTACGGTTGCCATCTTTTCTATGGTATGGCAGTACAATGATACATTTTATGCAAGGTTATTTCTGATCAGCGATGACATCGTTATCAGTAAAAAGATATCCACGATTCAGGCAACAATCTCCAATGTGGAAAAGATCATGGATCCGAATATTCAGGAGTTATATCTGGATGCGGGAGTAGTTCTTATTATGATTCCGGTGGTCGTGATCTATGTCGCTCTTCAGAAATACTTTATAGAGGGGGTAGAGAGAAGCGGTATTGTTGGATAACAAACGCTCTTTACTCAAAACCATTCAACAACTTTAAAGGAGGATGAAAAAGTTGAAAGCAAAGAAAATCATGGCATTATTCCTTGCAGCGGCAATGACTTTCAGTTTAGCCGGATGCGGCGGCAATAATGCGGCGACACCAGCAAGCAGCAACGAAGAAACTCCTGCGGAGACGGAACCGGAAGCAGTACAGGAAGAGCCTGAACAGGAAGCTCCTGCGGAGGCGGAACCGGAAGAGCAGGCAGAAGTGGCGGGCGAGGCAAGCATTGACTTTGAGGACGGCGTGTTCGGCTTCGTAGGAAATGACAAGTCTGCAAATTCCGCGTCGGATGATTCCGTATTTTCCGTGGAAGATTACAATGGTTCCAAAGCGCTTAAGGTTACTCCTCAGGGAAAGATGCCTTATGTGGGAATTCAGGCAGATGCGCTTCTTGGTGCAAATTCGTCCAATCTGAAAACCGTAGAGATGACAGTGGGAATAGAAAACCCCGACGGCGAATTTTTCGCATGTTCTGGAAAGATTTACGGATTTTTGGGAGAGGACAATGAAAGAACGGAGGAGGAGTGGTCCGTATATTTGGAGACTGCAAATCCGAAAACCATCAGCTATACGGTTCCCGATGGCAAGTCCTTTGGAGAAGGAAACTATCTGGTTGTTTCTCTTGAGACCGATAACGGAAAGACCAAAGGGGCAGCGCAGGCAAATATGTATCTTGACAATATTATCTTTAAGGACGCTTCCGGAAATGTACTTGCTGCAGATACTTCCGCAGAGTATGTTTCAGCAAGCACAGGCGCAGACAGATCCAATCTGTATGCGGTAACTGGAGCCGTTGAGTTTGCGGATTTTGCTTGTACGGGAGACGGCTGGGGACAGAACGGTTTTGACATGCCTCAGGAGATCATTGATGCATTAGTTCCCGGCTCGGTAGTTGAGATTACATTTACCAGCGAAAACGGCGATATGTGGATTGTAATGCCCGACGCGGCGGCAGGCTGGATGAGAGTCGGACAAGGCGATGCAGATGGAAGTGGCAGTGATGAGGCTTACATCAATAATTCTAAGAACACAGCGCAGATTACCTACGAGCAGATTGCGGCGGTATGCGGAGACGATGTATCCACATGGGGAGCAAGAATGCAGTGTGAAGCATCCGGAGCATGGGAAGTTACTTCCGTTAAGGTAGGAACTGCGGTATCGGCACTGGCAGTGGCAGATGCAGTAGATTTCCCTAATTTTGCATGTACGGGAGACGGCTGGGGACAGAACGGCTTCGATATGCCTCAGGAGATTATTGATGCACTGGTTCCCGGTTCCGTGGTAGAGATCACCTACAGCAGTGAAAGCAATGACATGTGGATTGTAATGCCCGACGCGGCGGCAGGCTGGATGAGAGTCGGACAGGGTAACGCAGACGGAAGCGGAAGCGACAGTGCAATCTTTGATGGAAACAAAGCTTATATCACTTATGAGCAGATTGCAGCGGTGTGCGGAGACGATGTATCCACATGGGGAGCAAGAATGCAGTGCGAAGCTGCGGGCGCATGGGAAGTGTTTGCAGTGAGAGTTGGAACTGCAAAAGAAATGAAAGCCATCAACAAAGTAGTAGAATTTCCTGATTTTGCATGTACAGGAGACGGCTGGGGGCAGAACGGATTTGCAATGCCTCAGGAAATCATTGATGCCCTGGTTCCCGGAGCTGTTGTATCAATCTCTTATGCTAGTGATACGGGAGACCTCTGGGTAGTTATGAACGAAGCTGCAGCAGGCTGGTCAAGAGTCGGACAGGGGAATGCGGACGGAAGCGGAAGCGACAGTGCGGCATTTGACGGAAGCATCTGTCAGGTGACTTATGAGCAGATTGCGGCAGTGTGCGGAGATGATGTGTCTGCATGGGGAAGTACCATGCAGTGCGAAGCATCCGGAGCATGGGAAGTATACAGTGTATCCGTAGGTCAGTCAGCAGAATAAGGGAAAAGGAGGATTTAAAACATGAAAATATATAAAAAGTTACTTGCATTAGGACTCAGCGTTGCAATGATTGCTTCACTTACAGCCTGCGGAGGCAGCGGGAACACAAGCGCCAGTGCACCGGCATCTTCCGGAGATGAAGCACAGACAGAGGCAGCTGCACCTGAAACAGAAGCTCAGGGAGACGCAGAAGAGGAATCCGCACCGGTAAATACCGGAGAGACCAGAACCATCAAGATTGGTACATGGTACGATCACTATTATGACAGTACGCACAGCGATATTCACGATGATCCCAGTGTGGCGGACGAGGAATTGGCGCAGGCTCACTTTGATATTGTAAAGGAAGTGGAAGAGAAATATAATGTGAAGATTGAGTTTGTTAACCTGACCTATACGGGCATTCAGGAATCTATCAATACTTCCATTCTTGCAGGACAGCCGGACTGTGATATTTACGAGGTAGACTTAAGCTTTGGTATCGGAGCCGCTTTAAACGGCTATGCAACCAACATGGAAGATATTCTTCCTGCCGACAATGACCTGTTTAATGACCAGATGGTATTTTCACAGGTAGATATCGGTCTTGACGAGGGCGTTTATCTGTTCCAGTCCAACAGCGCTGAAATGCTCCTTGCAAATACCTATATGCTTGCTTTCAATAAGCAGATGCTTGACGAGGCGGGCTTAGAGGATCCGAATGAGCTTTATGCAAAAGGCGAGTGGACATGGGATAAGTGGAGGGAATACCTGCTTGCCCTTACTCAGGATACGGACGGCGACGGCGTGACAGATGTTTACGGTTACGGTTCCCGCTGGGATTTCCTTGTTTACAACCTGCTTATGAGCAACGGCACTGCAATTGCAGCTGGCGAGACCGAAAGCCTGTCAGCTCCCGAAGTAACGGAAGTACTTGATTTTATCTACAATATGTATAATGTAGATCATGTTGCGAATCCTTGGAACTCAGATGATTTTGATTACAACCAGAACTGCTATATGGACGGAAGAGTTGCATTCTGGATTGATGCGGCATGGATTTCTTCCGCAAACGAAGATGCAAACCTTGAGTTTGACGTAGTATGGTGTCCTTGGCCTATTGGACCTTCCGGCGATGAATCTACCAACAAATTTAAGAACGTTTCCTCCGGCAACGCATGGATGATTCCGGCAGGCGTTCAGGATCCGGAGCTTGTTTATAACGTATTCTATGATTGGCAGAACTGGTATCACGGCGACACCGACCTTCGCGACGGCGATCTGACATGGTGGGAAGACTGTGCAATCACAGAAGAAAACTATGCAGTTATGGAATATATGGGAGCAAGAGGTGCATTTGACCTTTGGAACTCCTTAGGGCTTGATTGGGATTGGTCATTGTTATTAAATGGCGAGATGACAGCGGCACAGTTCCAGGAGACCTATAAGCAGAACGTACAGGATGCTTTGGATGCGTTCTACAAATAAAGAACTGTGAGAAACGGCAGGATTTGTGTTTTGAGAGGATTCTGCTGCAAAAACGCCCGTATCCATATGGGTACGGGCGCTTTTTTTGAAGAGCCCTGTGTTTTTGCAGGAAATATGGCGGGAAAGAGCAGGAATTTTATGTTTCGCAGTGACAATTTGTTCAGCCGGTTTATGAATGTACTGTTTGATATTATCTTGATTGATGTGTTGTGGATTGTCTGTTCACTGCCCCTTGTGACGGCTGGGGCGGCATTTACGGGAGCATATTATGCCATGGCAAAATCGGTGCGGTATAAGACCGGTTACACGGCAGGGGAATTTTTTCATTCCTTTCGGAATAATTTTAAACAGTCGCTGCCCATGAGCGCTGTCTTTTGGCTGGCATCGGCTGCCCTTGGGATTGATATCTGGTATGTATGGAACAATGACAGCAGACAGAACAGCGCAATTTTTATGATACTGGTTTTTATCTTATTTCTTATGATGGGCGTAAGCGTTTATGTCTGCCCGCTTTTATCCAGATTTGAAAAGAGAAATCTGGAGCTCATAAAGCTTGCGGCGTTAGTGATGTTTAAATATCTGCCGGTCACTGTAGTTATCTTGGTTCTTTTTTTGGTGATGGGAGTCTTGATTTATCTGATGCCCTGGGCGGTTTTAGTTCTGCCCGGCGTTTATTTGTATGCACTTACATTTCCTATGGAAAAAATCTTGAGAAAATTGATGCCGGATGTGGAAGAAGGCAGTGAAGAGGCAGAAAAGTGGTATTATCAATAGAGGGTGAAACAACATGGCAAAGACAGTTAAAATGCAGGATATAGCCGGAAAGCTGGGAGTCAGCACGATGACGGTTTCCAAGGCGTTAGCGGGGAAACCCGGCGTCAGTGAGTCTATGCGGGAGAAGATTAAAAAGCTTGCCGTTGAAATGGGCTATATGGCGCCCGGTTCTGAGAAGGATGAACTGGGTAAAAGCTATAACATCGGCGTGATTCTTGCAGAGTATTATACGGAAAAATATGAAACCTTTTACTGGAAACTCTATCAGTCGCTGAGTACCAATGCCGTTCGCAAGAACTGCTTTGTTATGCTGGAGATTATCTCCTGTGAGGACGAAAAAAATCTACAGCTTCCGAAACTGATTCAGGAGAGAAAGATTGACGGGCTTCTGGTTTTAGGGGGGATGAGCAGCGATTATCTGCAAATGCTTGCAGTGGAAGAGAGCATTCCTATTTTGTATATGGATTTTTATGACAACTGCGTTTATGAGGACAGTGTGATTTCCAACAGCTTTTATGGCGCGTATGTAATGACCAACTATTTGTTTGAAAAGGGACACAGCAGGATCGGATTTGTGGGAACTTTGTTCAGCACCAAAAGTATTACCGACCGATTTATGGGCTTTGAAAAGGCAATGATCGAGCATGGGGAAAAGGTGAGGGAAGAGTGGATTATCCCGGACAGGGAACAGGCGCGCAGCAGCTATGAGAAGATAACGCTTCCCATGGAGATGCCTACGGCATTTGTATGTAACTGTGATCTTACGGCTTCCAAGCTGATCCGCAGTCTTCATGAAAAGGGCTACCGCGTGCCGGAAGATATTTCGGTAGTGGGTTATGATGACTTTTTGCATCCGGGGCTTTGTGATGTGGAGATCACTACCTATGGAGTGGACATGGATCATATGGCGGAAACTGCGGTTACAGTGATGGTAAAGCGAATTACAGGCTGTGAATGCCGGAAAGGGATTCATGTGATAGAGGGCTACGTTGCCGAGAAGAACAGCGTGTCGGATATTAGGGAAACTCTTAACAAAAATTAAGGATTTCTTCATATACATCCTGCGAAAATCTGCTAAAATTCTACAAGAAAGTTTACTTACAGGGGTTGAAGCGGGATGGAGTTGGAGTTTATCGATATTTCACAGCACGGAGAGGAGAAGAGGACTTCCGGAAGCAGAAATTATGTCAGCGGAAGCGTTGTGCGCGCGGAAAGACCAGCGGTTAGAAATTCATACAGAGATAAAAGACCGGCGCCTGGGCGCAGTCAGGGGCAGAGAAGACCGGTTTCTGGCAGCAGAACCAGAAGGGCGGAGCCGCAAAGAGTCCGGCGGACACCGGAGGAGATAGAACGCCGCAGACAGATGATTCTCGCCAAAAAGAAACGGCAGAGGCAGCGCAGGATGATAAAGGGTATCATTTTGCTATGTGAAACTGCATTTATTGTGCTTTTGTGCCTGCTTTTGTATCAACTGATCCGTTCATTCGGAACTGACCAAAAGGAGGCTGAGTCTGTGATTTCAAAGAATCAGGAAGCGGTCAAAGCGGTTCAGGAGAATCAATCATCAAAACCTCTGATAACGGAGGATTTTTTGACGGTAAATCCTTATTCAAGACCCGGCGAAAAGTTAGAGGATGTTAACAATATTTTTGTTCATTATACGGCAAATAAAGGGACAAGCGCGGCGCAGAACAGAAGTTATTTTGAAAATCTGGGAGTTACCGGCGAAACTTCGGCAAGCGCACATTTTATCATCGGTTATGACGGGGAGATCATACAGTGTGTTCCATTGGATGAAATTGCGTATGCCGTGATGGGAAGGAACTATGATTCCATCTCGATTGAATGCTGTTATCAGGATGATGACGGAGAGTTTACTTATGCCACCTATCGGTCCCTTATCAGGCTTTGTGCGTGGCTGCTCAATGAATATGACTTAAGTCCGTCAGACATGCGCAGGCATTATGATGAAGGCGGGAAAAAGTGTCCTTTGTACTTTGTGGAGCATGAAGGGGCATGGGAGCAGTTTATAGAGGATTTGACAGATTATATATTGGAAAAGGAAGAACCGGCGGTGTGAACTGCCGGTTTTATGTGCTGTTTTTTTCGGAAGCCCTGTTTTGAAGTTTTACTTTCAAAAATGTAAGGATATCATCTTGATCCCGCTGATCCAACTGTAAGAAATAATAAATTAAAAGCCGCTCTTTATGATCCAAATTTCGTATTTTTTTTTGAATGGCAGGTGTACTGGTATATTCAAGATAATTCGTCAGGTCATCAGACAGATCTACATTGACCGTTTGATTTTTTTGAGCAAAATCCATGTTAATATTATAGGTTACAACCAGATCCAGAAAATTTTCCACAGGAATTCCATATAATTTTGCTAGATTATATAGTGAATTGACAGGCGGGGTGATCCTGCCTGTTTCATAATGGGAATAAGTCTGCCTGGTAATATTTAGATGAGAGGCAACGAATTCCTGAGAATAGTTAAAAGCTTTACGAAGATCCTTTAAATATTGTTCTAATGTTGTATTCTGCATAGTTTACTCCATGTCTTAAAATTCTTCTAATAAGATTCCCTGATTAAAGTGTTTGCTATAATAATAAATTGTATTAAAAATAATACTTGAAAATATATTAGGAATAGCGTAATATATAATAAGTGCTATTGATAATAGCTAATTATGTTATTAATAATAGCGGACTCAATCAAAGAGGGCGACCATTCTTTTTGTTTCCATAATGGGGAATAGAAGGATCGCAAATAAATAATATAGGAGGAAAAACGATGAAAGTAGGTATGATCAAAAAGCTGATGATGGGGGCATTGGCAGTTTCTTTGACTGTGGCTCCCACGATGGGCGTGCTTGCTTCCGCTTCCACAACAGTGACCCAAAGCACGGAAACTGTTGTAGAAAAGGCAGTTGCGGAAAGCACATCGGGAGAGGTTACGACTATTGCTGAAATTCCCAATACCAGTATAGTTGCAGGTATTAAAACCACCGTAGACGGTGTTTACCTTGCAACCTGCGTAAATGGAAGCGTTGTCACAACCAGTATTGCTGCAATCAAAGAAGGCTATGGACTTACCGGAAGTGAGAAGCCTTATGCTAAATTCTCAAATCTGGATGTAAAGAAAAGTCCGCTCGCAAAGCAGGCAATTGATTTTGCCGCGGCATCTCAGGGAGCAGTTGTAGGTCCTATGCTCAACATTGAGTTTGGCAAAATGTCAGGCGGAAAATACAGCCTTCTTCCTTCTGATGGTGCGACGATTAGACCGTCTATAGGTATTCCGAAGAACTTTGCTGAATCCGGAAAGACCTATGCCGTTGTTTGCGTACGTGCGGGCGGAGCAGTGTCCATTTTGGCAGATCTTGATTCTAATCCTGATACCGTTACCTTTGATACTACCGGTGGCGCAGGCGCTTATGCAATCATTAAGTATTAATGAGACATGTTCATGGAAGAAGCTGCCGTAGAATCAGCAGCTTCTTCTGTGAAACAGTAAGGCGAAAATTACAAGGCGACTATGGACAAGATAAAAAATTTAAATAAGTATTTTATTTTGCTTTTTTTGATATTATTTAGCGTTTTTCAATATGGCATCATGAAAATTTGTGGTTTTACCATGTATCCGGATGAGTTTGGATATTGGGCAAGTGCGGCAGAATTGGCGGGCTATGACTGGTCTGAAGCAGCATCTACGGGCTCTTATTATTCATTTGGATACAGCCTGATTTTATTTCCGGTACTTCTGCTTTTTAAGAATGGCGTATTTGCGTACCGCACAGCAATATTTATCAATATACTGCTTATGCTTGGAAGTGTTCTTTTGCTTCACAAGATGCTTGGTATCCTTTATCCCCAATTAGAGCAGAACCTCAAGGGTTTTCTTTGCGGAATCGGAGTATTTTATCCAGTATGGATTTTTTATTCTCAAATGACCATGACGGAAGGGCTTTTGTTTTTCCTGTTTATTTTAACGGTCTGCTTGTTACTGACATTTCTGGAAAAGAAAAGCGTTAAAACAGGAATATTGATGGCAGCTGCATTTGTTTATATGTATTGCGTGCATATGCGTACAATTGGAATCTTAATTGCTGGCAGCGTGACTCTTTTCTTTTGGGTTCTGGCTGGAAAAAAGAGAAAACGATATTTGCTCTTTTGGGGGGCGGCATTGTTAATTGCTGGAAGTGCAGCTCTATATTTGAAGGATAAAACTATTTTGCAGGTATTTTCTTATGCTGAAGAGGGAACGCTTGCGGGTAATGATTATAGCAGACAATGGGAAAAGATTGAGTCTCTTCTTGGTGCTGGAGGAATCCGGAATTTAATTGACGGAGTTGTTGGGAAAATTTTTTATTTGGGAATTTCCAGTTTTGGAACTTTTTATTGGGCAATTTGGTGGTGCGTAAATGAGATCATAAAAGGGATAAAAGAAATTAAAAAGGACAGGCGGAAATCAGAACAAATTTCAATCTGTTCATGGGCGGCTCTTTTTTTATTGCTTTCGGTAATGGCTGAGATTCTGATTAGCTGTATTTTTTTAAATGGCACCAAGAAAATAGATGGTTTAGTGTATGGACGATACAATGAGATGATGGTTCCCGTTATGATTGTAATCGGACTTATTGCAATGATGAACAGCCGTTTTTTGTTCAGTGGAACATTACTGTCAGGAACCGCTGCCGGCTGTATGATGATTTATCTTCTGGATGTGATTGAAAAGTGGAAATTGGAAGGTTTTAGGGGATACCATGCGGCAGGGATTAGTTATCTGCTAAAGGAAAGGCAGATGGAAGAAGGAACTTTTAATATGATTTTCTTTTTCCGTAACACTTGGCTTTGGGGATTCGGCTGTATGCTTTTTATAGCGGCGATGGTATGGGCTGCAAGGCGGAAAAAGAATGCTGCGTGGATATTATTGGGTGTTCTGGCTGTGGAAATTACGGCGGGGATACAGATTAGTGAGCATTACACCTATTCCGTTAATCGTGTCAATTATGGAAACCTGATTATTTCTGACAGGATTCGTGAGATGTATGTGGAGGGGGATCAAATTGCTTATTTAGATGAGGGCATCCCACAGTTTGTAGATTTTGTACAAATGCAGATACCGGAGAAGCCAATCCATATTATTAAGATTTCCGATTTTTATGGGATGGACGATGAAATGTTTGGCTTTGAGGCTGGTGTTACAAGCAGAATGTTGACAAAAGAACCATTGGAATTACCGGAATTTCTAATCACGCAAAGAGAGACAAAGCAGGATAAAGTTCTGCGAGGATGGTATCCCCAAAAGCTGGATGCCGACACATTTTGTCTCTACATAAAGGAAAAAAGATGAAACTGATTATCCAGATACCTTGTTATAACGAGGCGGAGACATTGGAGATAGCATTAAACGCTCTGCCGCAAAAGATAGACGGCATTGATGAAATTGAATATTTGATTATCAACGATGGAAGCAGTGACAATACAGTGGAAATTGCCAGAAAATGGGGCGTCCACCATGTAGTGAATTTTAAGCAGAATAAAGGGCTGGCAAAGGGATTTATGGCAGGAATAGACGAGTGTCTGAGGAATGGGGCGGATATCATAGTCAATACGGACGCAGATAATCAGTATTGTGCAGATGATATTGCAACATTGATTTGTCCCATCCTGAATGGCAAGGCGGATATGGTGATCGGGGCAAGACCCATTGATGCGACAGAACACTTTTCTTTTGCAAAGAAAAAGTTACAGCATTTTGGAAGCTGGGTGGTAAGAAAAGCATCTAACACCAGCATACCAGATGCACCCAGTGGATTTCGGGCTTATTCCAGAGAAGCGGCCATGCGGCTGAATGTGGTTAACGATTATACATACACATTGGAAACAATTGTGCAGGCAGGCAGAGAAAAGATTGCAATCACCAGTGTGCCCATACATACCAATGCAGAATTACGCCCGTCAAGGCTGTTTAACAGCATTTGGGGATATGTGAAAAAAAGCATGATTACAATCCTTCGCGTCTATGTGATGTATCAGCCTTTAAAATGTTTCGGTTATCTGGCAGTTATGCCGATTTTAACCGGACTGGCAATTGGTTTTCGCTTTTTGGGATTTATGGCGATGGGAAAAGCCGGCGGACATGTGCAGTCTCTGATTCTTGCATGCACATTGATTATTATTGGATTCCTCACTTTTATGATCGGTTTGGTGTCGGATGTGATCGCGGCTAACAGAAAACTTCTTCAGGATACGCAGTACCATGCAAGAAAGGCAGAGTATGACGCAATTTACATGCAGATGAAGATGGAGAAGGAAGCAGTAAAAACCTACAGAATTGTAGGGGAACCGGAGAAAGAAAAGGAAAGCTATGAGAATGTGAGCATATCCTTGTGACATATAGCTGAGAACCTTGATAATTGAATACTTTGCATTAGGAAAATATTGTGTTAATGCCTAAAAAAAGATATACTATAATAAACTCTGAATAAATTGCGGAGGAATATTATGGAAAAAAAGAATCTCCCTATCGGCATTGAATTTTATAAAAAAATTATTGACGAAGATTACTATTATGTTGATAAGACTCTGATGATAAAAGAACTTTTAGACAGACAGAGTTATGTTAGTCTTTTTGCCAGACCGCGGAGATTTGGGAAGACGCTGGCGCTGGACATGGTCAAAACTTTTTTTGAAAAAGAATTGGATGAACAGGGGAATGCAATAGATAACAGCCGATTCTTTGAAGGGATGAAGATCATGTCAGCCGGTGAGAAATATATGCAGAACATGGGAAAATATCCGGTGATATTTCTTTCGTTGAAATCTGCAAAGCAGCCCGACATGGCAACCGCTGTGTGGATGATAAAAAGGCAGATAGCGGATGAGTATTTACGGCACAGATATGTGCTGGATTCAGAGGTTTTAACGGAATCGGAAAAGGAACTGTTTAAAAAGATAGCCGCATTATCTGATGATAATAAAATATATGCAGACGCAATAGCGTTTCTGTCAAGATGTCTTTCCAAGCATCACGGGCAGAAGACGATAATACTTATTGATGAATATGATGTGCCGCTTGAAAATGCTTATTTTGCAGGTTTCTATAAAGAAATGACAGGGTTTATGCGTTCCTTGATGGAATCTTCTCTCAAAACAAATGCAGACTTAAAATTTGCAGTGATAACAGGATGCCTCAGGGTTAGCAAGGAAAGCATCTTTACAGGGCTTAACAATCTGAATGTGGTTTCGATTATCAGTGACAGTTTTGCAGAATGTTTTGGATTTACGCAGGCGGAAGTGTCTGAGCTGCTTATATATTATGGGCTGGAAGATAAGACCGGGGAAGTTCGAAAGTGGTACGACGGATATTGTTTTGGAAAGACAGAAGTATATAATCCATGGAGCGTCACCGGTTATTTAAATGGCATTGTAGTTGATAAGATTGGTTATCCAAGACCATACTGGGCGAATACTTCATCGAACAGCATTATAAAAGATTTGATTGAAAATGCAGGTGATTCTGTTAAAGCAGAATTGGAAGATTTGATGTCGCAAAAGACGATAACAAAGCCCTTGCATGAAGAAATTACTTACGAAGATATATACAATTCTTCAGACAATTTGTGGAATTTCTTACTTTTTACAGGATATCTTAAGGCGGTTGATAACCATTTTGACGGTATGCAGGCGTACATTACAATGGCAATACCTAATATGGAAGTGAGATATATCTATGAAAGCCACATTATGGAATGGCTTAAAAGGCGGATTCAGACGGCGAATTTTACGGATCTGTACCGTGCTGTTTTAAGCGGCAGTGCGAAGGAGGCAGAGTCCGCTATTGGGAATTATTTGAAACGCTGTATCAGTTTTTATGACGAAAAGGAAACATTCTATCACGGATTTATGATAGGGATTATGGGAAATATAGCAGAATACAGACTTTTATCAAACCGGGAAACAGGGGACGGAAGGGCGGACATTATTTTAAAGCCGCTTAATGACCGGAGACCGGCAATCATCATGGAGTTAAAATATGCAAGTGACGGCAGAAAACTTGAAGAGGGGTGTGATAAAGCACTGCGTCAGATAGAAGAAAATAAATACGCAGAGGAACTAGCGGAAGATGGATACTCCAATATAATAAAGTATGGAATATGTTTTTACAAAAAAGGCTGCAGGGTGAAATGCGGTAAGAATTAAAATATCTGTCAATGAAGCCGGAAGAACTCCTGATGCAAAGTATTCAATTGTCAAAAAGACAGGAATGCTGTGCATTGGGAGTTTTTTGTGTAGTAAATTATTAATTTTTTATGGTTTTGAAGGATAAATGAAACATTTTGAAAAGTGTAAAAAATGGAATCTAAAAAAGAAAAATTAGCTGAAATAGTAAAAAACAAAAGTGTATTATTTGTTACAACTAAGAATATCGATTATATTCGAAATACACAAGAAATTGGAATTATTAAAAAATATTCAAAAGAATGTCAATTAATATATTCGTATAAAAAAAGATATGTAAAAAGAATTATTGAAGTGTGGATTAGATTAGCATTATATAACATGGAGAATATAGATGTTATAGTTATAGGATTTGCTCCGCAGTTTGTTTTACCATTTTATTATTTTAAAATGCGGAAAAAGACAGTAGTTATAGATTTTTTTATTTCTATATATGATACATTGATATTTGACAGAAAAGTTTTTAAGGCTGCAGGAGTTATTGCGCGATTAAGTCATTGGATTGATTTTATAACTTTAAAAATGGCAAATCATATTATTGTAGATACAAGAGCGGATGCCCAATATTTTATAAAAGAATTTAAATGTAATAGAAATAAATTTGAAATTATTTATCTCGAAGCGGATCCTTTGATTTATTATCCGCGAAAACAATGTAAGAGGAGAGAATTATCAGATAAATTTGTAGTTTTATATTTTGGCAGCATACTGCCATTGCAAGGGGTTGATATTGTTTTGGAGGCAATTTTTCTGCTTAAAGAGGAAAAAAATATTTTTTTTCAAATAATTGGTCCTATACCTAAGAATTATAGAAAGCCCATTCAGGAAAATGTGGAATACATACAATGGCTGGAGCAGGGACAGCTTGCGGAATACATTTCAAATGCTGATTTATGTTTAGCAGGTCATTTTAATAAAGATATTGATAAAGCAAGAAGAACCATACCTGGTAAAGCTTATATTTATGAAATGATGCAGAAGAAGATGATTTTGGGGGATAATATTGCAAATCATGAGGTTTTTTTTGAAGATGAGAAGCACAGGTTTGTTGAGATGGGGAATGTAGAAAAACTTAGTCAATTAATTTTGGAAAGGTAAGTGTTGATTTATGGATAAATGTTGTACAGATAATGTACCTTTAATTTCAATTGTTGTACCTGTATTTAATGTGGAAATGTACGTTGAGAGATGTATTCTAAGTCTGGTATCGCAAAGTTATGAAAAGATAGAAATCATAATAGTAGATGATGGATCAACAGATAGTTCAGGGAGGATTTGTGAAAAATATAAGGACAGGGATTCGAGAATTAAAGTGATTCATAAGTCTAATGGAGGCCCATCGGATGCCAGAAATATTGGAATGAAATGTGCACAAGGAGAATACATTGCTTTTGTGGACTCAGATGATTGGGTTGCCGGAGATTATATATCTGAGATGTATAGGAGGATAGTACAAACCAACAGCGATATAGCGATTTGTGGATTTTGGAATACATCAAAGTATAAAGCAGTAAAAAAGAAAAAAGATAAAGAAAGATATAGCGTTTATTTTCAGGAGGAGATAATAAAACAATTACTTTATCGAAAAATATCAACATCCGTATGGGGAAAGCTATATAAAATTGCTCTATGGAATGACGTACGTTTTCCGTTACAAAAGACATATGAAGAGATTGAACCGATTTATTTTATTCTTAGTAAATGTCAAAAAATTGTTTATATGGATAAAAGATTATACTACTATTTTTTCCGTGGCAGCAGCATTGTAAATCAAAAATTTTCAATAAACAAAATGGATTATATAGAAAATTGTAAGAGTCTGCTCATGCATGTCAGAATAGATTACCCACAATTTGAAAATGCCGCAATTTCACGACTGATGTGGGCGGATGTGCATGTGCTGGTACATATGGATGAACCAAAGGAGTATTTGAATGAATATCAAATAATAATGAATGATATAAAGCAATATAGAGATATTGTATTAAAGGATAAGGAAAACAGATTAGAAACACGGATAGCAGCAGCTCTCACATATTTAGGATATGGCATATTAAAAATGATTTTCAAACTGAAACAAATATTTTCCGGAATGTTATGAGAAACTTTGATAGAGGGGGTATTAAATGTAATGGAGGAACCTGTTATTGATGCAGTAATTTTGTGGGTTGATGGGAATGATCCGGAATGGATAAAGGAAAGAAATAAGTATCAGCCAGATATGGAACAAGAAGGCGGAAAATCACGATATAGAGACTGGGGGATTCTTAAATATTTATTGCGGAGCATTTGTAAATACGCTTCATGGATTCATACGGTTCATTTGGTGACGTGTGGACAAAAACCAGAATGGATAAATTTGGAATGTGAGAAACTCCATTTGGTTAAACATGCCGATTTTATTCCCCCAAAGTATCTTCCTACATTTAGTTCACGGTCAATAGATCTTAATCTTCATAGAATTGATGGATTGGCGGAGCACTTTATATATTTTAATGATGACATGCTTTTAACCAATTATGTAAAGCCATCAGATTTTTTTGTGAATGGTCTTCCCTGCGATATGTTTAGCGAAAGACCGATTTGTTATAGTGGAAATGTATTTGCACATAATTTATTAAACGATATAGAAGCTTTATCTCAATGCTATGACAGAAAAAATGTTTTAAAGAAAAATAGAAATAAAATATTGAATATAAAATATGGAAAATTCTTTTTTTATAACCTGATATGGTATTTTTTCCCTTACAAAAAGTTCTCGGGACTATATATATGCCACCTCCCGTTAAGTTATAGAAAAAGTACTTGGGAAAAATTATGGAGGTTGTTTCCTAAGCAAATGGAAGAAACCATTTCAAATAAATTTCGAACGATAACAGATTTAAATCAATTTATTTTTGTTTTTGATGCATTGTTATCTGGAGATTTTTATCCTACTAATATGGATAAGCAAGGTAGATATTTTAATATTGTAGATGATAGTAATATCCATATTATTTGTGATTCTATTATACAAAATAAGTATAAAAGAATATGTATCAATGATAATTGCGGACAAGAGGTTTATGAGAAGGGAAAAAGTGAAATAGTGGAGGCTTTAAATATAATTTTGCCGGAAAAATGTATATTTGAAAGGTAATAAGAATGGACAAGCTGAAAAAAGGAAAAAAGGAACCAGTATTATTATTAATAATTTTTCTCATATGTTTTATTCCAAGAATGTTATTGGGGCATATCCTTATACCATATGCAGTATATGATGAAGGACCTGTTTTGGCGACGGCTGCCTATATTGCAGGAAAGGATTGGTTAAGTGTAGCATCAATAAGCGCATATTATGGATTTGGATATTATGGATTATTTGCACCGCTTTTTAAAGTGACGAATAATCCTTATACTATATATTTCATTATTGTTGAAATAAATGCATTTATACAAGCTTTTTATGGAGTTATTGCGTTCGTAATTATGCGAAAATTTTTAAAAGTAGATAATACTTTAGCAGTAATTGTTTTTTCTTGTATCTGTAGTTATCTGACCACGGTAAGACCTGTTATATATAATGAAATACCTTTAGTTTTGTTAAATTGGATTATTGCGCTTGTGTTGTGCTTTTTGATTAAAAACAGAGCAAATGTGAAGAAAAAAATATTAGGAACGGTCTTGTTATTTGCAGCGATTTCATATACGCTTACAATTCACACGCGTTCAATTATTTTGCTGTTTGCATTGTTTATTGTTGTTGTGTTATACAGATTATTTTGTAAAGAATGGATGATTTCGCTGAAAGTTATTCCGTTTGGCGTATTTTTTATTATAGCGGCAAAATATTTGGTAAAGCTGGTTCAAAATATAGTGTGGAATGCAGATGAGCGGGTAAGTATTGCGAATACAACAATTAATTTGAACGTGGATAAATTAAATTTATTTGATTTAACTACATGGAAAGGTTTTTTCTTAGTTTTGATAGGGCAGATAACTACTATTAATTTATTTAGCGGCGGGCTGTTTATTATGTCGCTTTATGTTCTCATAAAATATGGTATTGTCACTTATAGAAAAATGATAGATGGGGAAAATAACAGATTTTATATGGTATTGTCACTTTTTTTTCTCTTATGCTGTGGTGGAATGATAGCCGGGCAGGCAATGAGTTGGATGTACTCAATATATCCCAGTCTTGTTATGGGTGAAAGGGGTAATGTTTATGGATATAAAGCATTTAGTTATGTAAGATATATGGGAGCTTTTATAGGTCCGTTTATACTTTGTGCTTTAGTAATTGTACAAAAAACCAAGTTTTTTATAAATAGAACTGATGTACTAAAAATTACAATTTGTAATTTGACTGTTTTATTAGTATGGAAAGAATGTGTTCTGCCGCTTTTGGAGGATAATCCATATGCTTTGGAGGCATATGCCCCCTTTTGCTTTCGGAAAGCACATGACGCGATAAGTATTAAACAATATGAAGCTGCCCTGCCGTGGTATCTGATTATATGTTTTTTTATAATATGCAGCTGCTTTACTAAAAATTTTAAAATATATTATGGTTTTGTTCTTTGTTTATTGATATTTCAGTTATCCTATATGGCTGAGTACAATGATTCATACTATGGAGAAGAACGTTCCCGCATAGCAGCAATGTGTTATGACTTTTTGGGGAATTTAGCTGATAATTGCGTGGTGCCTCAAGTTATTTATGCATATAACACAGATATGCAGCGGCTACAGTTCTATTTAAATGATTATCAAGTCAAACCATTTATTCCAGAGGACATTTCTGAGGACACAATTTTAATTTATCAGGGAAAAATAAATGAGTCATCAGAGATTGATTTAAAAGAATGGAGTTATATATTACTTGGTAATAATGTGTATTTTCTTTTTCAGCAAGAAGAATACATAGATGTACTTTCTTCATTAGGATATGAAGTATTATAGTTTGCAGGGAGAAGAGAGCGTCATGATAAATGATTCAATAAACGTATTGCAAATAAATGCTGAGAATTTTGGAGCAGGCGGGGTATCTGTGATTATTTGGCGGTTAATGGAACAGTTGAAAAATAGTAATGTGCATATGAGTTTTGTTTCACAACGTACAAATATAGATGAAAGGTATTTGAAGGCAGTCGAAGCACAGGGAGGAAAAGTGGTATACATACGTTCCTCCTCTAATATAATTTTTAGATATTTTGACAGATATAGAAAATGTTTTGCAGTATTGAAGAATGGCGATTTTGATATTATACACATTAATGGAAATGAATCGTTTGGCATAATTTCGTATGTTTTAGCAGCTAAAAAAAAACATAATTGTAAAATAGTTGTACATGCACATAGTACAAGATTTATGAAAGAAGAGCATATATGGATTAAAAGAATTTTTAAATTTGTATGTCAGCCATTATTAATAAAAAATGCGGACTGCCTTTTGGCTTGTTCTACAGAAGCTGCAAAATTTATGTATGGCAGTAAGGCATATAAAGCAACTATAGTAAAAAATGGACTGGATCCTCAAAAATACAGTTATGATAAAACAATGCGAAAAATAATTAGAGATGAATATGAAGCAGATCGTAAAATAATCATTGGTCATATAGGACGATTTGTATATGCAAAGAATCACGAATTTATTATAAATGTGTTTGAACACGTGAAAAAAATTCATCCTGATAGTGAATTATGGCTTATAGGAGAAAAAGATGGGAATGGTTATGAGGCTGTATATAGTCAGGTCAAGGATATGGGGTTGCTAGATAGTGTTAAGTTTGTTGGAAATACGGAACAAATTAAGGAGTATTTGTCAGCTATGGATGTCTTGCTTTTTCCGAGCAGATTTGAAGGTCTGCCATTGGTGTTGGTTGAAGCGCAGGTAAACGGTCTTTCCGTTGTATGTTCAGACGCTATAACAGACGAAGCCATTTTTTCAGACGGTGTAAAAAAATTATCATTGAACGAACCTTTAAAGGTATGGGCTGAAAATGTGATTTCATCTGGGAAAAAAGAAAGACAGGATATACCGTATCAAAAAATCATGATAGGCAGATTTGATATATCGCATATTGCAAGAACGGTTTTAGAAGAATACAGAAAGTTATTAAAGTAATGCATATTTTTATAGAGGCTCTCGAAATCTTGGTTCAGGATCGGAATAGCGGTCTCCATGACGGAAACGATTTTAGAAGGGCAGGATACCGGAAAAGTTAGGAGATTTATAAAAGGAGTCTTGAAGCCGTATAAAATAAGGCATAGATATTCCGAGGGTCTATGTTGCTGATTTGGAGCGAAAAATAATGAAAAAAATTTCTTTTAAGCAGATACAATATCATGTTGCGTACAAACAAAAAAGAGAAAAACAGTATTTTGTTATAAAGAATAATGTTAATTCCTGGTGTGCAGATCCATTTTTATTTCAATATAAAGAAGATACATATATTTTTGCTGAAATGTGGATCAACATTAAAAGGAAAGGAGTTATTGCCTTTTCAAAGTGGGATGGAAAAAAATTTACAAAATGGGTTCCTGTTATCGAGGAAAGTTATCATCTGTCATATCCCAATATTTTTATGATTAATGAAGAGATATTCATATGTCCGGAAAGCAGTCAGGTACAGGAAATATATTTATATAAAGCGGTGGATTTCCCTTATATCTGGGAAAAACAAAATAGTATTCTTAGTAATGATAAGTATGTGGATACAACATTTTTTGGCTATGAAAACAATATATATGGTTTTACTTATAGGTTGTTAGAGGATAAAAGAAATAAAAATGGACAATTATTACTTTTTAAGGTTGAAAATGGGAAAGCAGTATTTTTAGAAGATAATCCGGTTTCGGAAGATGACAGCGTTGCCAGACCGGGAGGAAAGTGCATTGAACGGGATAATATGAAAATCAGGATATCTCAAGACTGTAATGGAGCATATGGAAAAGGGTTAGTATTTAGTGAAATGAGTTTTAACGGAGAAAAATATGAAGAGAGGATTTTAAGAAAAGTTTATCCAAAAGAAATTGACTATAATAAGAATTATAACTTAATTGGGATACATACATATAATGAATTAGATGAGTTTCAGGTTATTGATTTAAGAAGTAAAGACTTATCAGTTGATTTAATTATGTGGAAAATAGTAAATAAAATAAGAAAAATTGTAGGGAAAATAGAATGAAGGTTGGAATATTAACATTTCAAGATACAAATAATTTTGGTTCATTATTACAAACTTATGCACTATATAAAGTATTTGTGGATAATAATATAGATTGCGAAGTGATTGACTATCAATGTGAGGAAATAAAGAAGCGTGAATTTAAGTATGAGAATATAAATTGTGTGACATTAAAAAATATAATTAAGCATGTTCTTTTTTCAAAGGGAAGTAAGAAAAAACATAAGGAATTATTAGAGTTTATAAAGAAGAATGTATCCTTGAGCCGTAAATATGACAGAATGAGCATAGATCAGTCAAATGATTATTATGATTGTTTTATAGTGGGAAGTGATATTGTCTGGGGATTGGATGTGACAGGAAAAGATTTTTCATATTTTCTTGATTTTGCCAGTGATAATAAATTAAAGATGTCATATGCTTCATCTGCCAATGAAATAATCGGGACAGACTATACGAACCACGTTATGAATTTATTATCCCGCTTCGAGTTGATCGGAGTAAGAGAAGAAAAAACCCAAATGGAACTATTACAGTTTTTAGATGATAAAGAGGTAAAACTGGTGTGTGATCCGACGATGCTTTTGGAGTCAGGGCATTGGATTGATTTGGCTTATTCATCTCAATATAACAGTGAATTGAAAGGAAAAGAATATATATTGATGTATTTTCCGGATGGTGACGGGAGAATGCTTTACGATGCAAGATTTCTAAAAAAGAAATATAGATGTGAAATATACTGTATAAATGACAGAATGCCAATTCCGGGAGTGAGAAATATTTATGTTTATAAAGTTGAAGATTTTTTGTGTTTATTATTAAACGCAAAATTAGTTTTATCAGGTTCATATCATGGTGCTCTTTTTTCCATGTATTTTCAGAAAGAATTTTATTATTATGTAAGAGCGCATGGCGAAAGAATGAGGACAATAGCTCCCATATTGGGAGTGGAAAATCGTCAAGCAAAATATATAAATGAAGATGATACTGTAAATTATTTGAGCGTAGAAAAAAAGATACAGCAATATAGAACTCAGTCTTACAAATATATTGATGAGATGGTTGGGATAATAAAAAAATATGAATAATATAGAAGCAAGGTGCAAAAAAGATAAATGCACTGGATGTGGAGTGTGTATAAGTATATGCCCCCAAAATTGTATTTCATATAAAAATGATGAATTAGATAATATTTATCCTAAAATTGATTTATCCAGATGCGTTGAGTGTGGTCTATGCATACAGGTATGCCCACAATTGAATTTGATCAATAAAAATAAGATTAAGAAATGTTATGCGGCATGGTCTTCTGATTGGTCTACCAGAGAAAGCAGTGCGTCTGGCGGAATCGCTTCAGAATTATATTTTTATTTGATAATGAATGGGTACAACGCTGCAGGAACCATATGGAATGAACGAAGTGTATTATTTAAAATCACAAAAGACGTGAATGATATTATGAAATTTCGTAATTCAAAATATGTTTTTAGTTGTATTGGGGCGTGTTATGGTGAAATCAGTAAATTGTTAAAGAATAAAGAAAAAGTCTTTTTTGTTGGTTTGCCCTGTCAGGTGGCAGCAATAAAAAAATACTGCCAAGTATTGAATGTAAACGAACAGAATTTAATACTTGTTGATTTGGTCTGCCACGGAGTAGTGCCAGCGCAATATTTAAATTCTCATATTGAATATATTGAAAAGAAAAAGAAGAGAAGGACAGAGCGTATTTTTTTTCGGAACCCAAAGTTTCAGACAGATAAGTATTATTTTACATTAGAAGATAAAAAAGGAATTTTTTATTGTAAAAAGGTAAAATCAGATGATTGCTATCAACTTGCTTACCATAGAGCTTTGGCATATAGGGAGAACTGCTATTATTGTGGATATGCTTGTGAGAAGAGATGCGGTGACTTGACGTTGTGCGATTATACTTCTGTTGGGAAAATGGGAAATTGTGATTATACAAATGAAAATGTTTCATGTGTAATGATAAATACGGATAAAGGAGAAAGAGTTTGGAAGAAAATTATATCTTCCGGGAGAATTTGGGAAGAGGAACGCCCTATAGAAGAAATCACAAATTATGAAAAGCAATTGAACGAGCCTTCCCCAAAACATAAGTGTAGAAGAAAATTTGAAGTAGAATATATAAAAGAAAAAAATTTTACAAAAGCGGCACATAAGGCACTGAAAATAGATATTTTGTGGAATGTTTTAAATTATATCTTACCGTTAAGAAAAATAAATGATTTTAGAAAAGGGAAAAAATATAAAGTTAATCAGAGAAATATACTATGAGCAGACAAAAGGATTTGATGAAGAATACAGCAATTTTAACCTTTGGGAAAATATGCACACAATGCGTAAGTTTTTTTCTTTTGCCACTTTATACAGCGATACTCGATACATACGATTACGGCACTTTTGATTTGATTATTACATATTGCACGTTATTACTTCCGATTGTCAGTGGGCAATTGGATCAGGGGATTTTTAGATTTTTAATTGAGTGCAGGGATGATGAAAAAAAACAAATTAATTTATTTTCCTCTGTTTTCGCCGCAGAAATTATTTTGTCCTTACTGTATGCATCTGTTTTGGGAGTATTTTCCATTGTTGGAAATTTCAAATATGGAATATTTATGATGCTGTATGTAGTACTTCATATTTTTATGGCTTTGCTCATGCAATTTGCCAGAGGGCTGGGGAATGACAAAATATATGCAATGGCAAGTTTTATATCTGCGTCAATGACGGTTTTTTTTAATGTGATTACGCTGGTAATTATGGAGATGAAGTTAAAAGGGCTGTTTGTGGCGAATATTACTGCTCAAGCAGCAACAATTATATATTTATGTGTAGTTGTAAAACCGTGGAATTATTTGAAAATTAAATGCGTAAATATTAAGACACTTAAATCATTAGCTAAATATTCAGTGCCACTAATTCCAAATGAACTTTCATGGTGGGTGGTTAATGTATCAGACCGTACTATTGTGTCCTATATTTTGGGAGTTTCTGTTAATGGTATTTATACGGTGGCTAATAAATTTTCCAATATGTTTATTAGTTTTTATAATGTATTTAATCTTTCATGGACAGAAACAGTTGCGCTTCATTATTATGATTATGACAGAAATGATTTTCTCAGTAAAACAATGGAAGTAATGTTTAATATGTTTTCATGCGCCTGTTTTATTGGTGTTTCATCCATGCCGTTTATATTTCCGATTATGGTGGATGAACGGTATTCAGCCGCATATAATCAAATCATTATTTTGTTTTATGCAATGCTTTTGCGTATTGTTGTTGGTTTATATAGCGCTATTTACGTAGCGGTTAAGGATACTAAAAAAATTGCTTATACATCGGCAATGGCAGCAATGGTCAATATTATAGTTAATTTGCTTTTGATACATAGAATGGAACTTTATGCTGCTTCAATATCATCAATGGCGGCGTTTGGAGCTATGGCGATTATTCGTGTGATAGATATTAAAAGGAAAGTCAATATAGGAATATCGCGAAAAATATTTTGCTTGAATATAGCAATGGCTATTACACTTGCAGCAACATACTACATAAATAATACATTGTTAAATATTGTAATGTTTATCGTAGTATGTATTTATACAATTGTGGTAAATAGAAACGCATTAAATTATATTAAATGAAATTTTCCATAAATACAATTCTTCAGCGGAAATGGAGTGAGAAAGTGAAAAAAGCAAACAGAACTCTTTTTATATTGATGTATGTTTTTTCTATGCTGGTTCTGGAAGATGTGGAGATTATAGGGTTAAAGCTGGCAGTTTTTTTGCTTTTTGTCCTAGCAGTAGTGCAGGCAGTCAATCTTATTGGACAAATGCGAAAGGAGAAGAGGAAGCTTAAAATAGAATACAAGACAGACCTCGCTATGATTGTTATTTTGGGGTTTGAGTTAATATCAATTATCTTAAAGCTATTTCAAAATCCGTTAGAGGGTGCTGTTGACTATCAGTTTCAGGTTATTCTCCTGTTGATTGTTTTCTGGTACTTTTTTATAAAGGAAACAGATGAGCTTACATATCAGCATTTAGATATTTCGCTGTATATATGTCTGGCAGCAATGGCTTTTTTTCTTCTTTATTCTTTGTGTGATAAGAGGCTGGTTTGGCTGATAGATGGTATTTTGGAAAATTCAGGTGTAAGCGCTTCTTATCTGATAATTCCCTGTCTGATCTGTATAGTCCAGTATTGTATGTGCAGGGATAAATTTCGTTCCGTTTTTTACATATTAGCGGCATGCGTTAGTTTTTTTAGTTTGATCGTGAATCACAATATTGTCAGCTTTTGGATGATGGCATTTACCTTTTTGGCAATTCCGATTTTGTTCATGCCTACGGCGGAACTTGTAAAGAGGGACATGCAGATGATGTTTATTTTTTTCTTTATGCTCAGCAATATGAGTCTGTTGACCAATTACACGCTGTTGTTCCGGAATGTTCCTGTATTTGACCTTCAAAGCAGTGTGTATTTGGAACTTCTGCTGGCAGCAGGAGGAATTGCTTTTTTTCATTATTGGGAACACATTCCGGAAGGAACAGATTTAAACAGGCTGGTGCTCCGTAAAATGCATAAAATATATCGTTTAACATTAGTGGCGGCTGGAATTGTGTTTTTGGGAATTATCATTGGTGGAGACTATTTCCGTACCTTGCCGGATGGTATTGGATTTAATATGGTAAAAGGATTTGCAATTCCATTAGTAGAAGAGATAAAGCAAACAAGAAGCGGCTTTGTGGAATGCTTGCAAAGCAGTGTGGGGAGCTGGGGGCTGTTACTTTTTTGGACAGTTTTGGTTATAGAAAAAATGAAGAAAAATTATAGTTTTGAGAAAACGATGACCAGCATTTTCATATTGTTTACTATAATATTTATACTGCAATGCTTTTTCTGGATGCCGTCTATTCATGTGCTGCCATTTTATATAGTAATGACTGTGTCGGCTGTATCATACAAGGAAGAAATTAAAAAGGTATCCGGCATTAAGGTCAATCACCTTAATCTTGATAATAGGAATAAAATTTGGGAGGAATTTGGAAAATGAGGAAGAAGACGGTAAACTTATTAAAATTACAGGCACTCATGGTGCTCTTGATTCTGTGCTGTGTTTTACGGGCAAGGGCGCAGGAGGATCAGGTGTTGGAAGCAACAGAGTATAGCCAATTTATGACCGCAAAGGAAAAAGTGGAGGCAAAAGAAACGCCGGAAAGAACTGCTGCAGTGGTCATTACATATGAACCGGGAGACATGATTTATGTTACAGGAAAAACAGAAGAGGGCTGGTATGTGACGCTGTATCAGGGAAAGACAGGGTATATCGAGGCAGATACTACAGGGAAGAGTCTACAGGAGATGGCATTGGATATAGATGCGTTGAATCAGGAAATGGAGCATGCGCAGGAAGAGGGAAAGCTTATCATAGAGGAGACTGAACGGTATCGGGCGGAAGTAAGGCGTTCTAAAATTTGGGGAACGGTGATAGCTCTTTTAGTGATAGGCATTATAATAACGGGCATTATTTCGACTGGACAATTTGGCAAGAAGCAAGAATAATCAGTATTATTATGGAGAGGGATTGACAATCCTTCTCTTTTTATTGTAGGATAATAACAGATGTTATACTAAGGAGAGGAAGAGCGATATGGCAAGAAAAGAAATGATTACAAGGCAGGACATTATAAATGCGGCATTTGCAATCCTGCAAGAAGAGGGAATAGAGCAGGTAACCGCGCGGAAGCTGGCGGCCAAGGCAAACTGCTCCACCCAGCCAATCTTCCGGGTCTACAAGAATATGGAAGAGCTGACGGAGGAGCTTTTTACACGTGCGTGTGAGTTTTTTCAGGAGTATTATTCGGGATTTCCGAGACAGACGGTAACGCCTTTTGTCAATCTGGGTTATGCTTACATTAAGTTTGCCGGAGAGCACAAAAAGCTGTTTGAGTTTGTGTTTTTGTCATCGGAGCGGTTCGGCAGGAGCATGTACGATCTTGTGAACGGGAGCGGCGGAAATGTGAGCAGGGAGATTCAGGCTGCCGCCGGTCAGGGGTGTGACGATGCAAGCGGTCTGTTTATGAAGATGTGGATATTTATCCATGGGGCGGCATGCATGGCACTGACAGGGGATTATGACCTTTCAGAGAGTGAGACGGTACAATTGCTGAAGGATTCCTACAAGGCGTTCAAGTAAGGATACGGAGGGGAAATGGAACAACAGGAATATGATATTATAACCCGAATGAATGAAAAGTTCATGAAAATGAGCAAAGGGCATAAGGCGGTCGCCTCCTACATTTCAGACCATTATGAACAGGCGGTATTTATGACGGCGGCAAAGCTGGGAGAAACGGTAGGGGTCAGTGAATCCACGGTTGTGCGCTTTGCATCGGGGCTTGGCTACGAAGGCTACCCGGAATTTCAAAAGGAGTTGGAAAGCTGGGTTAAAAATAAATTAAATACAGTGCAGAAGATTGGAACCAAGTATGGCAAAAGCACTCAGTCCGAGATATTGAGTTCCGTATTAAATGCGGACATTGAAAAGATACAGGATACGCTGGTCAGTCTGGATGCGGCGGCATTTGAGGCGGCAGTAGATATTATTCTGGAAGCGGAGACGATTTATCTGGTTGGGGTGAGAAGCTGTGAACCGCTGGCGGATTTTCTTCATTTTTATTTGAACATGATCCGGGGAAATGTGGTGCTCGTCAAGACTACCAGCGTGACAGAGATGTTTGAGCAGATGATTCGGATTTGTGAAAGGGATGCGATTATCGGCATCAGTTTTCCAAGGTATTCCATGAGGACGCTGAAAGCGATGGAGTTTGCCAATGACAGAAACGCCAAGGTGATTACGGTGACTGACAGCATTCATTCGCCTATGAATCTTTATTCTTCCTGCAATCTGCTGGCAAGAAGCGATATGGTTTCTATCGTGGATTCTCTGGTAGCACCGTTAAGCCTGATCAATGCGCTGGTGGTGGCACTGTGTCTAAAGAGACCGGAGGCGGTCAAAGAAAATCTGGAAACGCTGGAAGAGGTGTGGAATAATTATCAGGTTTACTTAAATGACGAGATTAATTTTATTGATGAAGAGCCGATGCTGAATTACCCGCTGAAGCGGAAAGAGGAATCATGAGCGGCAGGATATTAGTGGTCGGAGGGGGAGCCGCCGGAATGATGGCGGCAATCGGTGCTGCAAAGGCAGGCGCCAAGGTAACACTGCTTGAAAAGAATGAAAAGACCGGAAAGAAATTATACATAACCGGAAAAGGCAGATGCAATCTGACTAACGCCTGTGAGTCCGATGATTTTTTGGGGCATGTGATCAGCAACAGCAAATTTTTGTACAGCGCCTTTTATCAGATGGATAACCGGGGCGTGATGGAATTTTTTGAAAAGGCGGGCTGTAAGCTGAAGACGGAGCGCGGAGAGCGGGTTTTTCCGGTATCCGATCATTCCTCCGACGTGATTGCGGCGTTAAACAGGCAGATGGAAAAGGAACGGGTAGAGGTCTGCCTTGAAACAACCGTGGAAAGCCTTCTTCTTAATCAGGAGAAAAGGGCGGTCCGCGGGGTGCGTCTTACGGATGGAAGAGAGCTTGCCGCGGATGCGGTGGTCATTGCCTGCGGAGGGAAATCCTACGAGACTACAGGGTCTGACGGAGACGGTTATAAGCTGGCGGTACAGGCAGGTCATACCATTCGGGAGCTTCATCCGGCGCTGGTGCCCTTTACGGTAAAAGAAGAATGGTGTAAGCAATTGCAGGGGTTATCGCTCCGCAATGTTTCCGTCGTTCTTCAAAAGGATAAAAAAAGAATCTACGACGGCTTTGGGGAAATGTTGTTTACCCATTTCGGCGTCAGCGGACCGCTGATTTTAAGCGCAAGCAGTTATTACGTTAAAAAGTACGATCATACGCCGGCACGGCTTTGTATTGACCTGAAACCGGCGCTTGACAGAGAAACACTTGACCGGCGCCTTTTAAGGGATTTTGAAGAAAATAAAAACCGGCAGTTCAAGAATGCGCTGGACGGGCTTCTTCCCGGGAAGCTGATACCTGTAATCATAGAGCTGTCAGGCATCTTGCCTGAAAAACGGGTCAACGAGGTGACAAAGCAGGAGAGAAACCGTTTGACGGAACTCCTAAAAGGATTGGAGCTTACGGTTACCGGAACCAGGGGATTTGCGGAGGCAGTCATTACTCAGGGGGGAGTGAACGTAAAGGAGGTCAATCCTTCCACCATGGAATCCAAGCTGGCGGGCGGTCTTTATTTTGCAGGGGAAGTGTTGGATTTAGACGGGCTGACGGGAGGGTTTAACCTTCAGATTGCCTGGTCCACCGGATGGCTGGCAGGCATCAGCGCGGCAAAAGAAAAGGAGAGAGAAGTAGATTGAAAAATCAAGGATTTTTCAATTGTGAATTTGTGCCTGCGGTCCAAATATCGCAGGCTGAGAGAAAGGCATGGTTATTAGAATGAGCTATCAAATTGCAATAGACGGACCGGCGGGAGCCGGCAAAAGCACTATAGCCAAGAGAGTGGCAAAAGAAAAGGGAATGATTTATGTGGATACCGGAGCCATGTACCGGGCTATGGCATACTACCTTTTGCAAAAAGGAGTCCGCGCGGAAGATAAGGAGAGCGTGGAACAGGCGTGCGAGGGCGCGCAGATTACCATCTGCTATGAGAACGGCGAACAGGTAGTTCTGCTAAACGGAGAGAACGTAAACGGCGTAATCCGCACGGAAGAGGTGGGGCAGATGACCTCCACCGTGAGCAGATACCCAAAGATCAGGGAGAGGCTTACCCTGCTTCAAAAGGAGCTTGCCCGGACAAACAATGTAGTGATGGATGGAAGGGATATAGGAACCTGTGTGCTGCCGGATGCGGATGTAAAGGTATATCTTACCGCCAGCGTGGAGGTAAGAGCCGGGAGAAGGTATCGGGAATTAATGGAAAAGGGCGTAAGCTGTAATCTTGAGCAGATTGCCGATGATATTGAAGCCCGGGATAAGCAGGATATGACCAGGGAAATTTCTCCCCTTAAGCAGGCGGAAGATGCAGTTTTGGTGGATTCTTCCAATATGACCATTGAGCAGGCTTCGGAAGCGATTTTGAAGCTGTGCGGAGGAGAACAGCGGTAAGAGATTTGGGGACTGTGCAGAGGAGAACAGCCGGAGACAGTTTTGAAATTGTCCGCCGTGCTGTAAGCGGAGAGAGGAAAGGTTTGGGTTTAAGATGGAAGTATTGCTTGCCAAAAGCGCCGGTTTTTGCTTTGGCGTAAAACGTGCAGTTGAAAAGGTGTATGAACAGCTTGGAGGAGAAGAGGAGATTTATACCTACGGACCAATCATTCATAATGAAGAAGTGGTAAAGGATCTGGGCAGAAAGGGAGTCCGGGTGATTGACGGAGAGGCGGATTTAGAAAAACTGACCAAGGGAGCCTTAGTCATTCGTTCTCACGGAGTGCCCCGAAGGATCTATGAATTAGCGGAAAAGAACGGACTTACCTGTATTGACGCAACCTGCCCTTTTGTAAAAAGGATCCATCAGATTGTGGAAAAGGAAAGCAGACAAGGAAAAAAAATTATCATTATCGGGAATGCCGGACATCCGGAAGTGGAGGGCATCAGGGGCTGGTCCGACACTCCCGCGGAGGTGATTGAATCGGCGCAGGAAGCGCAAAATTTTATGCCGGATGGCGGTGAATCGCTCTGCATTGTATCGCAGACGACATTTAACTACAACAAATTTCAAGAATTAGTTGAAATTTTTCAAAAAAGAGGTTACAATGTTAATGTTGTAAATACTATCTGTAATGCAACGGAGGAACGACAGAAGGAAGCTGGTGAAATCGCACAGAAAGTGGATGCGATGATTGTAATAGGTGGCAGACACAGCTCCAATACGCAGAAGTTATATGAAATCTGTCGTGAGAAATGTAAAGCCACTTATTTTATACAGACACTGGATGACTTGCATTTAGAACTGCCTAAAACTGCTACTCTGGTGGGTATTACCGCGGGGGCTTCCACCCCTAACAATATTATCGAGGAGGTTCAAAATTATGTCAGAATTAACTTTTGAACAAATGTTGGAAGAATCATTAAAGACAATACATACAGGAGAGGTAGTTGAGGGTACAGTCATTGATGTCAAGCCTGAAGAAATCATTCTTAACATTGGCTATAAATCAGATGGTATTTTAACCAGAAATGAATATACCAATGAACCGGGCGTGGATCTTCAAACGGTTGTGAAACCGGGCGATACCATGGAAGTCAAAGTCCTGAAAGTAAATGACGGCGAAGGACAAGTTATCCTTACATACAAGAGGCTGGCTGCCGACCGCGGCAACAAGAGAATCGAAGAAGCTTACAACAACAAAGAGGTTCTCAGCGCTAAGGTTGCACAGGTTCTTGACGGAGGCCTAAGCGTTATCATTGACGAAGTCAGGATTTTTATACCGGCAAGCCTTGTATCGGATTCCTATGAGAAGGATCTGACCAAGTATGCCGGACAGGAAATTCAGTTTGTAATCAGTGAATACAATCCGAAGAGAAGAAGATACATCGGAGACCGCAAGCAGCTTTTAGTTGCTGAAAAGGCTGAAATGCAGAAGAAGCTTTTGGAGAGCATCCATGTAGGCGATGTAGTGGAAGGCGTAGTTAAGAATGTGACGGATTTCGGAGCATTTATTGATATTGGCGGAGCAGACGGGCTTCTTCATATTTCAGAAATGTCATGGGGAAGAGTTGAAAATCCCAAAAAGGTATTCAAGGCAGGCGACAAGGTGAAGACCTTTATCAAAGAGATTTCCGGAACTAAGATTGCACTCAGCCTTAAGTTTGAGGATGCAAATCCTTGGAAGAATGCAGAAGAGAAATATGCAGTGGGCAGGGAGGTTACCGGCAGGGTAGCCAGAATGACGGATTTTGGAGCTTTTATTGAGTTAGAGCCGGGCGTGGATGCACTGCTTCATGTTTCGCAGATTTCCAAAGAACACATTGAGAAGCCTTCTGACGTACTTAAGACCGGTGATGAGGTTACGGCGCAGGTTGTTGACTTCAACAGTGAAGACAAGAAGATCAGCCTGAGCATTAAGGCAATGCTGGCACCGGAACCGGAGGCAGAGAAGCAGGAAGCAGAAGAGGATGCAGATGTTGTATCCGTAGATATTGATGCTGTAATTTCCGCAGAAGAGGAAAAGCCGGCAGAAGAATAAATGAGAGTCAGGGACTGAATATATGACTTACGATTATGAATGGTTTAAGGGTGCGGTTTTACAGCTTACGAAGATAGACCTGAACGCTTACAAGGAGCGTCAGATGAAGCGGAGAATCGATGCACTGATAACAAAGCACAGCATTGTGGGATATGATGCTTACGTACAGGTGCTTAAGACAGATAAAGCAAGGTTTGAGGAGTTTGTCAATTATCTGACCATTAACGTATCCGAATTTTATAGAAATCCGGAGCAGTGGCAGGTGATGGACAAACAGATTATTCCTCAGCTGATTGACACCTTTGGTAAAAATTTAAAGATTTGGAGCGCGGCGTGTTCTACTGGTGACGAGCCGTATTCCCTTGTGATGGCTTTGTCAAGGCATATTCCCTTAAATATGATCAAGGTTGTCGCTACGGACATTGATAAACAGGTGATTGCCAAGGCAAAGGTAGGGCTGTACAACGAAAAGAGCGTTGCGGCAGTTCCCGAAGACTTGAAAAAGAAATTTTTTACCAAGGTAGGGCTTTCCTATCAGATTTCGGACGAGATCAAGTCCAGAGTTGAGTTTAAAGAGCATAATCTGCTTGAGAGCAATTATCCGAAGGACTATCACATGATTGTCTGCCGGAATGTGCTTATCTACTTTACGGAGGAGGCAAAGGATGTAGTATTCCGGAAGTTTTACCAGTCGCTTGCTCCGGGTGGGATTCTTTTTATCGGAAGCACGGAGCAGATTATCAATTATAGGGATATGGGATTTGACAGAAAGAATTCTTTCTATTATGAGCATCCGCGAAAATAAAAGTAAGATTGAAAGAACTGTGAGGTAATTGCAGTTCTTTTTATGTAGTTGGAAATATGGGACTGAGGGCATTTCAGCTGCCGCCATAGAAAGCTGAAATGTGCCAGTCCGTTTCCAGTGAAAAGTTTGGCGGCGCCCATTCGCAAGAGTGCCTACTCCGGCACCGCCATCATATTAATCACATGTTCCGCATACCGGGAGAATAATTCCCGGTTCTTTTTAATTTCATCGGTAAGCTCAAAAAACAAATCCTTGCTGTGATATTCTCGTTTGAAAAAGGGCTCTGCAAGAACCTTCCACTGAGGCAGAAACAGCGATATTTTGCGGGTATAGCAGTTAGACGCCGTCGCCTGCTCGCGGTACTCCCGGTCAACAAAGGAGGCGATTGACTTGTGGACTGCCATATCTTCAGTGGGAAGATAGTAGTAATTCCGATGGTTGGCATAAAAATACTTTAACTCCTCCTCGTAAATCGGGATAATTAAAGTGCCTTCATGTCCCTCGCCCTTAAAATAGCATCCTCTGCTCATTGCGTTTACGGCGATGGGAAGGGGAGAGGTGAACACCAATTGCAGGACTAATTCCTTGCGCGGGATTCCATGAATGTCATTATAATAATTTGCTTGAACCTTACGGGCTTTCAGCGGGGAATTAAATAAATCATAATAGGAGAGAACCGGTAAGATTTCCAGCATTCCCTTTAAATCCTCCGAATTGTGCTGAATGAGGGTGTGGTAAAGGCTGTAATCGTGTGAAATCGTGTAATCCCGATAGACGCGTATCATCTCTTCACCGGTATAGGGGTCATCACGGGCAACCCCCAAAAAGGCTTCCACTGTTTTTAACTTACAGTTCGAAAGCTTAAGAAAGTTTTTGTAAGGGGAAATACGGCGGTAGATATCCAGCCCTTCCATGGAACTGAAATTAAAATTCATGCCGTATTGATTTGCTTTATGCTTGATAAAGGGGAGATCAAAAGTATTTCCGTTATAGTGAACCAGATAAGAATAGCCGGCGGCAAAACCTAAAAATGCGCGCAGCAGTTCCGGTTCCTCGTCAGGAGTTTGTGCGAACCATTGACGGATGATCCAGTTGCCTTCGTGATAAAAGGCGCATCCAATCAGATAAAGGGCAGAGCTTGTTGCCAGAAAGCCGGTGGTCTCAATGTCAAGAAATAAAATCTCATCTAACGGCGCCAGTCTTTCAAGAGGGTATTCCAGTTTAAAATTTCCAAGTATAATCTCTTCAGTCTTCATAGCGGTAACCATGCCTTTCTTCGTAAACGGCATTAGAAATTGCCGCTTACTATATCCTATTTGACTAGTGTAGCATATTTTTAAAAAATACAGTAGTATTTTCGACAAAAAAATAGTATATTTAAGTAGGATAATTTTAAATCTTATCCTGTACGGAAATTTACGGAAAGAAGGGGCTGGCAATGGCGAGATTAACTTTTACGGGAGGAATACATCCCTATGACGGAAAGGATCTTTCAAAAGGGAAACCCATCAGGGAAGTCTTTCCGAAAGGCGATTTGGTGTATCCGCTTTCACAGCATATCGGAGCACCGGCACAACCCATAGTGAAAAAGGGGGATCATGTCCTGACCGGACAAAAGATTGCGGAGGCAGGCGGTTTTGTTTCGGCGCCTATTTATGCTTCGGTGTCGGGAACAGTGAAAGCAATTGAACCGAGACGGGTAGTTACCGGCGACAATGTGATGAGCATTGTGATTGAAAACGACGGGCTTTACGAGGAGGTGGAATGGCAGCCTGTAAAGCCTTTTGAGGAGCTCACCAGAGAAGAGAAGATTGATATGATCCGTGAGGCGGGAATTGTAGGAATGGGCGGAGCAGGTTTCCCTGCGGCAGTGAAGCTCTCCCCCAAAGACCCGGATAAGATTCAATATGTGATCGTGAACTGTGCGGAGTGCGAACCCTATTTAACCTCCGATTACCGCAAGATGTTAGAGGAGCCGGAGTATCTGATAGGAGGGCTTAAGGTATCTTTAAGCCTGTTCAAAAATGCAAGAGGGATTCTTGCAGTGGAGGATAACAAGCCGGACTGCATCACAAGGCTGAAGCATTTGGTAAAGGATGAGACCAAGATAACGGTCAAGGCGTTAAAGACCAAGTACCCCCAGGGGGCGGAGAGACAGCTTATCTATGCCGCCACGGGACGGGCAATTAATTCTTCCATGCTTCCGGCGGATGCGGGCTGTGTCGTAAATAATGTGGATACGGTGATTGCCATTTATCATGCGGTGATGGAGGGCAGACCGCTTATGCACCGGATTGTGACGGTGACGGGAGACGCAATCGCCGAGCCTCAGAATTTTAAAGTGAGAATAGGAACCAACTATCATGAGCTGGTTGAGGAGGCAGGAGGCTTTAAGAGCAAGCCGGAAAAGATTGTCTCCGGCGGACCCATGATGGGATTTGGTATTTTTGATTTGGACGTGCCTACCACCAAAACTTCTTCAGCGCTTCTCTGCCTGACCAGAGACGAGGTGGCGGCGATGGAGCCTACCGCCTGCATTAACTGCGGAAAATGTGTTGAGGTATGTCCGGGAAGGGTGGTTCCCAGAAAGCTTGCGGATTATGCGGAGCATTATGACGAGGAAGCCTTTGTCAAAAACAACGGCATGGAATGCTGTGAGTGCGGCTGCTGCAGTTATATCTGTCCGGCGAAGAGACCGCTCACTCAGGTGATCAAATCCATGCGTAAGATGCAGCTTGCGAAGAAGAAAAAGTAGGAGGAAACATTCATGAGCGATTTGATGAAAGTGTCATCCAATCCCCATATCAGATCCAAGGTCACTACCGCCAATATTATGCTTGCAGTGGTGATTGCCCTGCTTCCCGCGGCGGGATTTGGTATTTACAATTTTGGGATAGATGCACTGATTTTAATAATAGTCACTGTGGCGGCCACAGTGCTTACGGAATTAATCTACGAGAAGGCTATGCACAAAAAGGTGACCATAGGAGATTTCTCAGCGGTGGTGACGGGTCTTCTGCTTGCATTAAACCTTCCCTCCACGGCACCCTGGTGGATTGGCGTGATAGGAGGCGTTTTCGCAATTCTTGTGGTTAAAATGTTGTTTGGCGGGCTGGGGCAGAACTTTATGAACCCGGCGCTTGGGGCAAGGTGTTTTCTCCTTATCTCTTACACGTCGATTATGTGTAATTTTGAGTGCGATGCCTATTCAGGGGCAACGCCGTTAGCGGTGCTGAAAGCGGGCGAAAGCGTCAATATTCTGGACATGGTGATAGGAAAGACCGGAGGAACCATCGGGGAGACCTCCATGATTGCAATTATCATTGGAGCCTGTTTCCTGATTCTGTTAGGGGTTATTGATTTGAAGATTCCCGGAAGCTACATAGTGAGTTTTATCGTCTTTTTGATTTTGTTTGGCGGTCATGGATTTGACCCGGCGTTTATCAGCGCTCATCTGGCAGGCGGCGGTCTGATGCTGGGGGCGTTCTTTATGGCAACGGATTATGTGACCAGGCCGGTTACCCGGGCAGGGCAGTATCTATATGGCGTGATCTTAGGGCTTCTGACCGGTATTTTCCGTATTTACGGGCCCTCGGCAGAGGGAGTTTCCTATGCGATCATTTTAGGCAATCTTCTGGTGCCTCTGATTGAAAAAGTGACCATGCCGATTGCTTTTGGAAAGAGGGGGAAACGAGCATGAAAAATATGATAAAGGATGCAGCAATCCTGTTACTGATTACGTTAGCGGCAGGATTAGCGCTTGGATTTGTCTACCAGATAACCAAAGAGCCCATTGCCCTTGCAGAGGAAAAGGCGGCGAAGGAAGCTTATGCGGAAGTGTTCCCCGGAGAGGTGGATTTTGCGGATGCGCAGGTGACGGCGCCGGAGGATGCGGCATGGCAGGATGCATGGAATGAAAACGGATTTGAAGCGGTGGAGATTGATAAGGTCTTAAAGGCATCAGGAACCGACGGAAGTCTTCTGGGATATGTTCTGACGGTTACCAGCCATGAAGGATACGGCGGGGATATTACATTCACCATGGGTATTTCCATGGATGGAACCCTGAATGGAATCTCCATTTTGGATATTTCAGAAACGGCGGGACTTGGAATGAAGGCGGAGAGCGTTTTGAAGCCTCAGTTTTCCGGCAGGAAGGTTCCCAGCTTTACTTATACCAAGCAGGGGGCATCGTCGGACAGCCAGATTGATGCAATCAGCGGCGCGACAATTACAACCAATGCGGTTACCAATGCCGTAAACGGCGGGCTGTATTATTTCCAGACACAGTTGGGAGGTGGCGGCTATGAAGCAGAATAGTATATCGGAACGGCTGGTCAACGGTATTTTAAAAGAAAATCCAACATTTGTACTGATGCTGGGAATGTGCCCTACGCTGGCGGTTACAACCTCAGCGGTCAACGGGCTTGGCATGGGGCTGACCACTATGGTGGTGCTTGCCCTGAGCAATCTGTTTATTTCGCTTTTGCGGAATGTGATTCCCGACAAGGTCAGGATCCCGGCGTTTATTGTAATCATTGCATCGTTTGTTACCGTGGCAGAGCTGCTGTTAAAGGCGTATATCCCCTTTTTGTACGATGCGCTGGGGCTTTATATCCCATTGATTGTTGTGAACTGTATCATCTTGGGGCGTGCCGAGGCGTATGCTTCCAAGAACGAGCCGGTTTCCTCACTGTTTGATGGAATCGGCATGGGACTGGGATTTACCTGCGCGCTTACCATTATCGGAGCAGTGAGGGAACTGCTTGGGGCAGGAGAATTGTTTGGGATAGGCGTTATGCCTGAGAGTTATGTTCCGTGCAGTATTTTTGTTCTTGCGCCGGGTGCGTTCTTTGTGCTGGCGGCGCTCACCGCAATTCAGAATAAGGTAAAGATTGCAGGGGAGAAGAAGGGCAGGGACATGTCAAAGATTCAATCCGGCTGTAATTCAGACTGCATGAACTGTGGGGAGAGCGGCTGTAACAAAAGATTGATGGAGGAGAAGAAAAGCAAAAGCAGGGCGGATGAGAAGAAAAGCAGGGTGGATGAGAAGAAAAACAGAGCGGATGATTTGGAGATTATTGAGATAGGCGATGACGACGATCTGCTTGCCGAAACGGAAGCTTCTGCGGAAAAGGGGGAAGAGGACAATGGTTAAAGAATTGTTGATTATACTGATTTCATCTTCGCTGGTAAGCAATGTGGTGCTGAGTCAGTTTTTGGGTCTGTGTCCGTTCCTGGGGGTTTCCAAAAAGACCGGCACGGCAGCCGGAATGGGAACAGCGGTTATTTTTGTTATTACGCTTGCTTCGGCTGTGGCGGGAGCAATTTACAAGTATATTTTACTGCCCTTTGACCTGACTTATTTACAGACCATTGTATTTATTCTGGTGATTGCGGCGCTGGTGCAGTTTGTAGAAATGTTCCTAAAGAAGTTTGTGAAGTCCCTTTATCAGGCGCTTGGAGTTTATCTGCCTCTTATCACCACAAACTGCGCGGTGCTCGGTGTTGCGCTTACCAATGTTCAAAAAAATTATGGAATACTTTCCGGGATTGTCAACGGATTTGCCACGGCGGCAGGGTTTACCATTGCAATTGTGATTCTTGCCGGTATCCGTGAAAAGATGGAGTACAATGATATTCCGGAATCCTTTAAGGGGATGCCTATTGTTTTGATCACAGCAGGGCTTATGGCGATTGCGTTCTGCGGATTTTCGGGACTGCTTTAAGGGCGGTAGTTTAGGCAAAGAGAAAGGCAGGGATTAAGATGGATCTATCAGGAGTATTAATGGCTGTGCTGGTAGTAGGAGGTGTGGGAGCATTTATCGGCATCTTCTTAGGCGTTGCGGCAATTAAATTTAAGGTGGAAGTGGACGAAAAGGAGGAGGCTGTCCTGTCGGCACTTCCCGGCAATAACTGCGGGGGATGCGGATTCCCGGGATGCAGCGGTCTTGCGGCGGCAATCGCCAAGGGGGAGGCGGCGGTAAATGCCTGTCCCGTGGGCGGAGAACCGGTTGGGAAGGAAATTGCCCGCATTATGGGCGTGGAAGCCGGAGAGACAACGCGCATGACGGCGTTTGTCAAGTGTCAGGGAGATTGTGACAAGGTGACGTTAGACTATGAGTATCACGGCATTGAGGACTGCCGGATGCTGTCCTTTGTTCCTAACGGCGGTGCCAAGAGCTGTAATTACGGCTGTCTGGGATTTGGAAGCTGTGTGCAGGCGTGCCCCTTTGACGCCATTCATGTGGTGAATCAGATTGCAGTGGTGGACAAAGAAAAGTGTAAGGCATGCGGCAAGTGCGTGGCAGTATGTCCCAAAAACCTTATCGAGCTGATACCTTATGATGCAGAGTATACTGTGGCGTGCAGTTCCAAGGACAAAGGTCCGGTCACCATGAAGGACTGTACCGTGGGCTGTATCGGATGCCAGCTCTGCAAAAAGAATTGTCCGGCACAGGCGGTTGAAGTGTCGGATTTCCATGCGCAGATTGACTATGAGAAATGCGAAGGATGCGGCGTCTGCGCGGAGAAATGCCCGAGAAAATCAATCATTAAACATTAAATTCAATTGCGTGCGGAAGGGAGAGGAGACCAGAATGAGAGAAAATGACAGAAACGTCCGGCTTGGCAGGACGGAGATTGTTGTCAACAAGAACGGCTTTGGCGCACTGCCCATACAGAGAATCAGTGACGATGAGGCGGTATATCTTTTAAAGAAAGCATATCAGGGAGGAATCCGGTTTTTTGACACGGCAAGGGCATACAGCGACAGTGAGCATAAGTTAGGGATTGCCTTTGACAAAATCAGGGAGTCCTTGTATATTGCAACGAAATCCGGAGCATCAACCGGGGAGGATATGCGAAAAGACCTTGCGAATAGTCTTGCCAATCTCCGCACAGACTATATTGATATTTATCAGTTTCACAATCCGGCATTCTGCCCGAAACCGGGAGATGGAAGCGGATTATACGAGGCGGCGTTAGAAGCCAAAAAGGAAGGCAAAATCCGCCATATCGGCATTACCAATCACAGACTTTCGGTGGCGCAGGAGGCAATTTCCAGCGGTCTCTATGAGACGCTGCAGTTTCCATTCTGTTACCTTGCAACAGAGAAGGATGAGGCATTGGTAGAAGGGTGCCGGCAGGCGGACATGGGATTTATTGCAATGAAAGCTCTTTCCGGCGGGCTGATTACCAATTCAGCGGCAGCATATGCCCATGCGGCGGAGTTTGATAATGTACTGCCTATCTGGGGCGTACAGAGAGAAAAAGAGCTGGATGAGTTTTTGTCCTATATTGACAATCCGCCTGCAATGACGGAAGAAATCCGAGAATTGATTGAGTGGGAGCGCAGGGAGCTTGCGGGAGAATTTTGCAGGGGATGCGGATATTGTATGCCCTGTCCGGCAGGCATTGAGATTAATAACTGCGCCAGAATGTCTCTGCTGCTTCGGCGGTCTCCGTCCAAGAACTGGCTTACCAAAGAGGGGCAGGAGAGGATGATGAAAATCAAGGATTGCATGCATTGCAACCAGTGCAAGTCAAAATGCCCTTACGGATTGGATACGCCCGCGCTGCTTGCCAAAAACCTTGAAGACTATGAAAACGTGCTTGCAGGGAGAGTCAGCGTGTAGCGGAGCACACGGCGTAAAGCAGGGGACATTACGCAAAAACAGACATTAAAAGAACACATCATGCAGATTTGAACTAAAATTTGGAGGAAAATAATAAGATATGCGTTTACCGGGAGAGGATGAAGAGAGGGGGACGGGAACGCCTGTCATTTATATGATTTTGGCGGTATCTATTTTTATTGTGATCATACTTGCGGTTGTATTTTTCAGCAACTACGACAGCGGCCGCAGGAGAAAGATCCCATATGAGGCGCCGGCTGTGCAGACACCCACGCCGGAGCGTAAAGACGTGGAATTTGCAGAGGGACAGAAGGATATTGAACAGCTGTATCGGGAAAATAAGCTGCGCGCCGAGGATCTTGACTTTTGGAATATGTATCAGGATAATACTCTGATCATCGAGGAGGCGCAGCCCACCGAAAGCCCAACGCCTACGCCGTCCCATGAGCCGACGGATGAGGAACTGGCGGCGGATGGACTGCATACGCTGGTAACCTACCGGGATGGAACCAGCAAGTGGATTGAAATTTCAGACAAAATTCCTCTGTATACCTATGACTTTACCAATTTAAAGATTACAAACGGTCAGATGGAATACTTTCTAGACGGGGAAAAAAATTCCTGGCTGGGAGTGGACTTGTCCAAGAGCAGCGGTGATGTGGATTTTGAGGCGCTCCATAATAACGGAATTGATTTTGTTATGCTGAGGCTGGGAAGCAGAGGGTATGAGACCGGGCTTCTGACGCTGGACGAGAGCTTTGAGTCGAACATTGCCAAGGCGCAGGGCGCAGGGCTTGAGGTAGGTGTTACCTTCTTTTCACAGGCGCTGGACGTGGAGGAGGCTTTGGAGGAGGCTGCATTTGTCACGCAGACTCTGGCTCCGTACCGGATTGCGTACCCGGTTGCTTTTGATATGGAATATGTTGCCAACGATAAAGCGCGGATTGAACTTTTGGATGCGGATCAAAAGACGCAGGCGGCGGAGGCGTTTTTACGTGCAGTGGAAAACGAGGGCTACCGTGGGATTTTGTACGGAAATAAATCTTGGCTTTTGGGGGAACTGATTCCGGACAAGCTTTTAAGAGATTACGATGTCTGGCTTTTGGACGCTTCGCCGGTTCCTGATTATCCTTATCAGTTTAAAATGTGGAAGTATGCGGTAAATCAGGAAATACCGGGGATAGAAAACAAATCCTCTTATATCATAAGCTTTGTGGATTATACCCGCAAATAAGCAGTTATTTTGGGGGATATGGAGAGCTTGGAATACAGGTCGGCGTAAGTGGAAGGAGACAGATTCTCAATGTAATTTTGAGAAAAATTCTTGCTTATGCCGGCTTTTTTTAAAATATCAACCGCTTTATTGTAAGCAATGGCTGCCTCGATGCTGCTGGAATAGGAACCAATGGTATAATTACCGTTGATATGGATTTTGGCAACATAAACGATGCCTGACGAGGTCCGGCGTCTGGATACGCCGTGGTAAGTGTTAAATATTTCTATATTTTCGTAGCGGAAGTCCATGTTGTCCCCATTGACAAAGCGGTAATCCCTGCCTTGCACGGCATAATTTTTGATGCCGTAGCGGTTCACGATATTGACCTGCATACCGTAGTCCGCCACAAAAAAATGCCTGCCCCGTTTCATGATTTTGTGGGACGAATAATAAAACAGGTCGTCAAAGTCAAATTTAAAGACCTCCGTGGGGGAGAGATAATATTCAAAATATTTTTTGCAGGAGTAAATCGGCGTGGAAAAGTAAATGTCATTATCCCGGAAATTAAGCAGGGACACCCATTTGCCAAAAGGGAGAACCCGGTGGATGGAGTAATCCGCCAGAGTGAGCGTATCGTCAAAAGTAAGGGAGGTTCCTTCCAGATAAGCGGCATATGCCATCGCGGCAGTGGGATAACTGCCGAGACTGATATGTTTTCCTTTGTAGGTGATAGAGGAACGGTAGTAAATACTGCCGTCCTTTTTTTGTGCGGTAAATACGCCGGGAAGATTCTGACCCATAAACAACTCCTTAAATGATATTCTCTGCCTTTCATTGTATCAGAAATTAATTAAAATTTCCTAAAATTTTGAAAAAAATACCCGGATAAGTAATTTTTAGAAATATTTTTGGCAGTAACTGTATAAAATATTAAAGAACTGTTACATAAGTGTGACAGTTTTGAGACAGGCATGATGTTTGGGGAGACATGCATTACTTGGTAGTAAACGACATAACTAATTGCTCATTCCGGCTCTTGCAAAAGCCATATGTGCAAGCTTTTACAAGACCGAAATGGCAATTACTAATATCGTTAACTATAAAAGAAAGGATACAAAACTGCTATGTATAAAAAATTTATTATTCAACTGTTTCTGGGAAATATGCTGCTCGGCGTGAGCTGGTTCTGCGTAAAGGGAGCACAGCTTACCCTGTTTGCCGCAACGCCGGCGTTTCAGCTCAGTCTTGCAGAGGATATGGAGGAGGAGCAGAAGGAAGAGCTGGGGAGAGATCACTTTTGGGGAATCCTGCGGAAGGCCGCTTCGGGACAGCGGGTTGTGGATTACTGCGTCTTGGAACAGGAATATCAATATCTGCTGTCGGACGAGGACTATAATGCATTGTTAAAAATTGTACAGGCTGAGGCGGGAAATGAGGACGAGGAGGGTAAAATGCTTGTGGCGGGAGTTGTTTTAAACCGCGTAAATAGTACAAGGTTTCCCAACAGCGTGCAGAAGGTGGTCATGCAGCAAAAGAATGGGGTTTATCAGTTTTCGCCGGTGGCAAGCGGCAGCTATAACCGGGTGAAGATCAGTCAGGAAACGGTGGATGCAGTAGAGAGAGTGCTGAAAGGTGAGGACATCAGTCAGGGGGCTCTTTATTTTGCTTCCAGAAAATATGCGGATCCCGAAAAAATGAAGTGGTTTGACTGTTCCCTGACCAAATTGTTTGAACACGGCGGTCACGAATTTTACACAAACGGTTAATAAATCTGCGCCTTTTCATTGAAAAATAGTCTCCGCTGTGATAAAATGTTAGTCAGGCTTTTTAGAGTATTTCATAAAGGAGTATGAGAATGGACATTTTATATAACAGTACCAGAGGCAAAGGCGCGCCGGTTACGGCGTCAGAAGCGATTTTAAAGGGACTTTCCGAGGACGGAGGGCTGTTTGTGCCGGAGCGGATTCCAGTATTTGACAGAAGCTTTCGGGAATTATCAGAAATGTCTTACGGGGAGACTGCTTATGAGGTGATGAAGCTTTACCTCTCAGATTTTACCGGGGAAGAGCTTAAGGATTGTATTGCGAAAGCTTATGACGCCAAGTTTGATACGCCGGAGATTGCGCCGATGGCGGAAGCAAAAGGGGCTTTCTTCTTGGAACTGTTTCACGGACCGACTATAGCGTTTAAGGATATGGCGTTATCCATCCTGCCGCATTTACTTACTGTCTCAGCCAGAAAGAATCATATCCAAAATGAGATTGTCATTCTGACGGCAACCTCCGGTGATACCGGAAAGGCGGCTCTTGCGGGCTTTGCGGATGTGAAAGGGACAAGGATTATTGTCTTTTATCCCAAGAACGGCGTCAGTCCGATACAGGAAAAGCAGATGGTGACTCAAAAGGGACAGAATACATATGTGGTCGGCATTCACGGGAACTTTGATGATGCGCAGACCGGAGTTAAAAATATCTTTGGGGATAAAGAGCTGGAAGCGTATATGGCGGAAAAGGGATTTCAGTTCTCCTCCGCTAATTCCATTAACATTGGACGGCTGGTGCCTCAGATCGTCTATTATGTGTATGCCTATTGCAGGCTTCTGGGGGAAGGACGCATTCAGGATGGAGATAAGATTAACGTGGTGGTTCCTACCGGCAATTTTGGAAATATTCTGGCGGCATTTTATGCAAAAGAAATGGGGCTTCCTATCGGCAGGCTGATCTGTGCCTCCAATGAGAATAAGGTGCTTTTTGACTTTTTCCGCACCGGAACTTATGACAGAAACAGGGAATTTGTGCTTACCTCATCGCCCTCCATGGATATTTTGATTTCCAGTAATTTAGAAAGGCTTATTTACCGCCTGTCAGGAAATGACCCGGAGAGAAACAGGGACTTTATGAAGGCTCTGTCCGCTGAAGGCGCTTACTCCATCACGGAGACCATGAAAGAGAACTTGAAGGATTTTTATGGGAACTATGCAAGTGAGGAGGAGACGGCGCAGACGATCCGCAGCCTGTATGAGGACACCGGATACGTGCTTGACACCCATACGGCGGTAGCCGCCTGTGTCTGTGGGAAATACCGGAAGGAGACCGGAGATCAGACTGCGGCGGTAATCGCGTCCACGGCAAGCCCCTATAAGTTTACCCGAAGCGTAATGACCGCAATCGATGAGCGCTATAAAGAAATGGGCGACTTTGAGCTTGTTGACGAATTGTGCCGTCTGTCCGGAACAGAGATTCCGGAGGCAATCAAAGAAATCCGGCAGGCGCCGGTGCTGCACGACCATGTATGCGAAAAGGGCGAAATGAAGCAGACGGTTTTAAAATTTTTGGGGATATAGTTATTGTAAGGAAAACAAAAGAGGGGAACTTACGGAATATGAAACAAATTTTAATGGTGGATGATGTTACGACAAATCTGAAGTGTGCTGTGGAGGTTTTAAAGGGAGATTACGAGATCAGCACTGCCAAATCGGGCAGACAGGCGTTTCTCCTGTTGAAAGAGTTTACGCCGGATTTGATACTGCTTGATATTAACATGCCGGAAATGAACGGCTATGAGGTCATGGAAAAGCTCAAAGATAATCCGGACACGAAGGATATTCCAATTATATTTTTGACGGCAGAGACGGACAGGGAGAGTGAGATTAAGGGGCTTAAGATGGGGGCGATGGATTTTATCCGCAAACCCTTTGAACCGGAAATCATGCGGAGCAGAATTGACAAGATTCTACAGATGACCGACCAGAAAAAGGAACTGATGAATATTGCCCAAAAGGATGGGCTGACAGATCTTCTCAACAGAAGATATTTGGAAAATATGCTGAATAAGACGGATTCCGCACAGGAGAAGGGATTTTTTATGCTTCTTGACCTTGACAATTTTAAACAGGTCAATGATACTTTTGGACATGTGGTAGGAGACGATGTGTTAATCCGGTTTTCCAGAGTGCTTCAGGAAGAGGTGGAGGCGAAGGATTCCGTATGCCGTGTGGGCGGAGACGAGTTTATTGTGTTTGTTTCCGGCGAGAGCGACAAGGATAAGATTAAGAGCACTGCAAGAAGGATGATAGCGGGGATTGAGTTTGAGGTGAACGACCTGCTTGCGGATTCCTGTGATTTTAAGCTGTCCGTATCGGTGGGCATTGCAGAGAAGCCGGAGGATGGCAGTACCTTTTCCGAGCTTTACTCCGCGGCGGACAAGGCTTTGTATTACGTGAAGCAAAACGGGAAGCGGGGTTATCATTTTTACAACAGTGAGGACAAAGGCAAAAATCATGAGGAGGAGAATAATCTGATTGATCTTTTGCAGCTTCAGCGCCTGATACAGGAGAAGGGACAGGGAAGCGGAGCCTACCGGGTAGAGTATGACGGATTTAAACGGATTTATCATTTTGTTTCCCGCTGTATGGAAAGAAAGAGTCAGGATGTTCAATTGGTTTTGTTTACTGTAGTAGACAATGGAAATGCAGAGATAGAGACAGAGCGTGCGCTTACGGCAATGGAGGTTCTTGAGGAGGCGGTTTCCAAGTCCCTGCGCCGGGGCGATGTGGCGACCAAATGCGGGAGCACGCAGTATGTGGCAATTCTGATGAATGCCTCCTCAGAAAATGGCGATCTGGTGGTGCGCAGAATCAAAAAGAAATTTTCGGAGCTTCGGGAGGACGAGGGACTTTCCCTTGAATACGAGATGCTCAGCGTAGGAAAGAAAGAAGAAACGGCGAAATAGAAAAATAACTTTATCATAATTGTTATTTTTTCTTTTCATAAGAAAGGGGCTGGTCGATATTTGACCAGCCCACCCTCTTTTCAGCGTTTTTTAATGTCCACGTAAGTCTGTTCGTTTCCGATAGGTTTGTAAGCGGGACGGATGATCTTGCCGTTGTTTGCAAGTTCCTCCATCCGGTGGGCACTCCATCCGGAGATACGCGCGATAGCAAAGATCGGCGTATAGAGCTGCATGGGAAGATCCAGCATGTGATATACAAAACCGGAATAAAAGTCAACGTTAATGCTGACGCCTTTATACATCTGACGCTCTTCGGCAATAATCTTCGGGGCAAGAGACTCCACCAGAGAGTAGAGTGCAAACTCCTTTTCAAGCCCCTTTTCAACAGAAAGCTTTTCCACAAAGGATTTAAAGATTACGGCACGAGGGTCGGACTTGGAGTAAATTGCATGGCCTACGCCGTAAATCAATCCGGCATGGTCAAATGCCTCCTTGTGGAGGAGCTTTTTGAGATAAAGGCTTACCTCCTCCTCGTCAGTCCAGTCGTGAATCTTTTGTTTCATTTCTTCAAACATCTGAACCACCTTAATATTGGCGCCGCCGTGTCTGGGACCCTTCAGGGAGCCGATAGCCGCCGCAATGGCGGAATAGGTGTCGGTCAAAGAAGAGGTGACAACGTGTGTGGTGAAGGTGGAATTGTTACCGCCGCCGTGCTCCATATGAAGAACAAGAGCCACATCCAAAAGCTTTGCTTCTAACGGGGTAAAGGAGCTGTCGGGACGGAGAATATGTAAAATGTTTTCCGCCATGGAAAGCTCAGGAACAGGCGGATGAATAAACAGACTTTTGCCGTCGTGATAATGGCAGTACGCCTGATAGCCGTAAATAGAAAGAAGCGGAAACAGGCTGATAAGCTGAAGGCACTGCCGCAGCACGTTGGGAAGAGAGACATCGTCAGCGCGGTCATCGTAGGAATATAAGGTCAGGACGCTGCGCGCTAAGGTATTCATCATGTCACTGCTTGGCGCCTTCATGATAATGTCTCTTACAAAGCTGGTGGGCAGGCTCCGGTATTTGGAGAGAAGCAGGCGGAAATCCGCAAGCTCCTTTTCGTTTGGAAGCTTGGAAAAAAGAAGGAGATAGGTGATCTCTTCAAAACCAAACCGTCCGTCTTTGGTAAAGCCGTTAACCAGATCCTTCACATCGTATCCGCGGTAAAACAGACGGCCATGGGCAGGGCGGGAGATGCCGTCAACCATTTCCGTAGCGCGCACATCGGAGATGTTGGTGAGCCCGGCAAGTACGCCTTTGCCGTTCAGGTCGCGGAGACCTCTTTTTACATCGTATTTGGTGAACAGTTCCGTATCAATAATATCAGCCTTTTCGCTCATTTTGGCGAGACGGACAATATCGGGGGTAATTTCTGAAAATACATTATGATCCATTAAAAACTCCTTTCCTTGTACACAAATAATATGTAAACGGTAAATAAATTGACCTGCGTATCGTATCTTTAAAAGATTGATTGCCGAAATAATTAGAATATTTCAGAAAACGTTAACATAAAACCATCTTAACATGAATGGGGCTTTCAAACAAGAGTAAAAAATATTAAATATTTGTAAAATTACCAAGTTTTGAAAAAAATGGAGGTTCTAAATATTGACTTTTAAAACTAGGTCTGCAATAATACAAGAGATGTGCCGGATAGTGCACACCATAAGTAAAATACCGCAGTCGGAAGCACTCTGGGCGCAGACGGCGGTGAAAATATACATTTATTAAGGAGGATGACATATGTCAACAAAAGCTTATTATCCAATTTCCGAAATCGGCGCCGGTAAAGTTGGTTTTTCCAAGACCCGTTCGATTATCGAAGCTGCTTTTTACGGCAACAATGTAGTAAAGGTAAATACCTTAAAAGAAGCTTACGAGTTAGCCAAAAATTCACCCGGAACCATCGTTACGGACATGCCCGTAAAGGATGGCGAAACATTTGGCCTTGAGAAGGATGCAAAGGTTCTTCTTTTTAACGACGGTGCAGTAACAGGCCGTTACGCGGCGGCACGCCGTATCAAAGGCGAACCCGGCGTTGACGAGGCAAAGCTTGATAAAGTTGTTATGGACGCTGTATACGAGACCCGCTGGAAAACTATGTATCATGCAGAGTGCTTTGTAGGCCTTGACCCTGAATTTATGGTAAAGGCTCACCTTCTGATTCCCGAAGGAGAAGAGAACCTGCTTTATAACTGGATGATCAACTTCCAGTATATGTCAGATGAGTATGTTAAGATGTACAAGAAATCCAAACCCGTCGGTGACGGCAAGGAGCCTGACATTTACATCTTTTCCGATCCGCAGTGGGCGCCTCATGAGGCACCGGATGTAGATTACAGCTGCTTAAGCGATCCTTTAACTCTCTGCTATTTCGATACCAACCAGAACTGCGCGGCAATTCTCGGCATGAAGTATTTTGGAGAGCACAAGAAGGGCACATTGACCATGGCATGGGCTTTGGCAAACAGAAACGGTTATGCTGCATGCCACGGCGGACAGAAGGAATATACTCTGCCTGACGGCTCTAAGTTTGTAGCATCTGTTTATGGTCTGTCCGGATCAGGCAAGTCTACCCTGACCCATGCAAAGCACGGCGGCAAGTATCCCATCACCGTACTTCATGACGATGCGTTTATCATCAACACAGATACCTGTGCTTCTGTAGCTCTTGAGCCTACTTATTTTGACAAGACGGCAGATTATCCTACCGGATGCCCGGACAACGAGTATCTGTTATCTGCTCAGAACTGTTCCGCAACTCTCGATGAGAACGGAAAGATTCAGCTTGTCACCGAAGACATCCGAAACGGCAACGGACGTGCCATCAAGTCTAAATTGTGGTCTCCGAACCGTGTAGATAAGATTGACGCTCCTGTTAACGCAATCTTCTGGATCATGAAGGATCCCACCATTCCTCCGGTAGTGAAGCTTGACGGCGCTGCTCTTGCATCCGTTATGGGCGCAACGCTTGCAACCAAGACTTCCACCGCAGAGCGTGTTGCTGCAGGCACCGATATGAACGCGCTTCGTATCGTTCCTTACGCTAACCCGTTCAGAACCTATCCTCTGGTTAACGACTATGAGAAATTCAAAAAGCTGGTAGAAGAGAAGAACGTTGCATGCTACATCGTAAACACCGGCGACTTTATGGGAACCAAGGTTAAACCTGCCGATACTTTAGGCATTCTTGAGACAATCGTTGAAGGAAAGGCTAAATTCGAGAAGTGGGGCGACTTTGATGATGTAGAGATTATGTATGACTGGGATGGCAAGACTGCTGACTTTAAGCCCGACTTAAATGACCCTGAGTACAAGGCGGCATTAAAGAGCGCTATGCAGAACCGTGTAGAGGCTGTTAAGGGCTTTGCAGAGAAGAAGGAAGGCTATGACAAGCTTCCTGACGAGGCGCTTGCCGCTGTTCAGAAGCTGGTTGATGCACTGAGCTAATTGACCACGTTAAAATTGTTACCATAACGTAAATTGACGGGTATGCTTTACGGCATACCCGTTTTTTCAGGAAACTCTTTCAAAGCGCAGATAACTGCGAAGTGATTTTTAAAGAAATTTTAATATAAAATTTCTTATTCTGGCTGAAAATTTCCAGTTGTATTATGGGAAGATATTGGATATAATACCTGACTTCCGTCGTTTTTCTCAAAACATAGTACTCAGGAATCAAGCA
>JAMPGL010000070.1 GCA_023663945.1 Lachnospiraceae bacterium
GGTATTTTCGAACCTAGTACTGCTGTGCTTTTTAGTGAGCGAGAGCGCGGTGACGCAGAAATAAATCTCTATACAAGCGTCCGTTCTTCACCCCTCCTTTACCACATTAAACCGAAACTTAACATGATTTCCCCACTCCCAATTGTCGTCTTCCCCCTGCTGATGTATAATCATGACATAACCCTGACATTAGCATATGCCCCCATTTGCTGTCCGGACGAAAGGATGGAGAACAGAATGAAACACCTTACTGTAATACTTGGCATTTTTGGTTTAGAACTGGGAATTAAAAATCATATCGAAAAATCAATGACAGAGGGAGAAAAGCACCCAAAATGTAAAGGGCTGCTTATGATTCACAACTATCATAACCGGGGAGCCTTTTTAAATATGGGAGAACGGAGACCCTGGGTGGTGGCGGTTCTGTCAGTGCTTTTGACGATTTTGCTTACAGTATTTTTTGCATGTACTTTTACTATGGCAGGAAGCGGACTGCTGAAATGGGGGCTTACCCTGATGCTTGGGGGAGCTTTTGGAAATACCTATGACAGGCTGAGACGGAAGTATGTGGTGGATTACGTGAGTTTTCAGGTGCCTTTTAAACGGCTTAGGCAGGTAGTTTTTAATGTTGGCGATTTTTGCATTATAATCGGCGCTATGCTCAGCGTGCTGTCGGAAATATGTAAAAAATAGACTTGACAAAACTCATGGAATGATTTATTGTATTAATTAAGTAATACAATAATACAAAGAAAGGACAATGAGGATGGCATGGAATTTAAACTCTGACAGACCAATCTATGCCCAGATCCTGGAAGTGATACAAATCCGGATTATCGCAGGGATTTATAAGCCGGGTGAGAAGATTCCCAGCGTGCGGGAGCTGGCGGCTGAGGCAGGCGTCAATCCCAATACGATGCAGAAGGCACTTACAGAGTTGGAGAGAAGCGGGCTTGTGATGTCTGTAAGAACCAGCGGACGAGTGGTGACGGAAGACATGGAAATGATCAGACAGACCAGAGAGCATCTTGCAAGAGAGCAGGTGCAGGAATTTATCGACAAAATGGAAAAGCTTGGATTCAGTAGGGCGGAAGTGCGGGGGCTTCTGGAAGCAGGCTTTTAGAACAGGAGGAAGGATATGAGTGAGCTGGTACAGATTAACAATCTTACCAAAGTATACGAGAAAAAGAAGATGGCTTTAGACCATATGAATCTTATGATTCCCAGAGGCAGGATTGTAGGATTGTTAGGCCCAAACGGAAGCGGCAAGACGACTTTGATTAAATTGATCAGCGGTCTTTTGGTGCCCACGGAAGGGGTGGTGTTAGTGAACGGCAATGCGCCGGGAGCAGTCACCAAGGCGCAGGTATCTTATCTGCCGGAGAGGACTTACTTTCAGGGAGGCATGAAGGTGAGGGAGCTGATTGACTATTTTGCAGATTTTTATGCAGATTTCAGCAGGGAACGTGCCAGAGAGCTTCTGCACAATTTAAATATTGACGAGCAAGCAAGGCTGAAAACGCTTTCTAAGGGAACCAAAGAGAAGGTTCAGCTTATCATGGTCATGAGCCGTGACGCCCAGTTATTTTTATTGGACGAGCCGATTGCAGGCGTGGATCCTGCCGCAAGAGATTACATTTTGAGAACAATCATAACCAACTTTAATCCCAATGCGACCATACTGATTTCTACGCACTTGATTTCCGATATCGAAAATATTTTGGATGAGGTAATATTTATACGGAATGGGCGCGTGATTCTTCAGGATACGGTTGAAAATATCCGTGTGCAAAAGAGAAAATCAGTGGATGCCTACTTTAGGGAGGTGTTTGTATGTTAGGAAAATTAATGAAACATGAATGGACTTCCGTGTGGAAAATCCCCACGCTTTTAATCGGCATTTTACTGCTTGTCACTCTGCTCTGCGGAGCGACCTTTGCCCTGCCTGTGTGGGACAGCGGCTGGATTGGGCTTCCGCTCTCCGCATTTTCGATGTTCTTGATGTACTATATGGCGATTATTGTATGCAGTATAGGCACTTCGGTATATTTGGCGGTTCGGTTTTATAAAAGCATGTTTACCGATGAAGGGTATTTGACCCATACGCTTCCGGCAACTAGCCATCAGTTATTGCTTTCCAAGGTGATCACGATGAGCATCTGGTATCTGATTGCCTCGATCAGTATCATAATCAGTATCGTTATGCTGGTGGGAAGCGTGGCTTTTTTCTGGATGGATAATTTCAGTGATATTGGATATGCGTTTCGGAGCATTATGCACGAGATGGCGCAGTTTAGCGAGCTGGACGGGCTGTTTGGCTTGATGGTCACCACGGCCGTTATGATTATTGTTTCCACATTCAGCGGATCCATGACGGTGGTGGGGGCTGTTTCTATCGGACAAATGCTGCGCAAGCACAGGGTATTGGGAGCTATCGGCGCTTATTTTGGAATTAACATGGTTATGCAGACGGTGTCTACGATTGTCATGTTTCCGGTTATGTTTGGGGTTTCCATGTCGATGGATGAAAGTAACCTCATTTCAAGCTACATTTTAATTTATTGGATAATAACGCTGATCAGCCTTGCAGTCGGCGTGGGGCTTTATTTTCTCAGTGAATATCTGATCCGCAGACAGCTTGATTTAGAATAAAAGAAACCCGCCCGTGGTTTGAACCGGGTTCTGGCGAATCTTACGTGAGAACCCGTGAGCCATAGGCGGGGTTTTTGACTAAAGCGTAATCACTGTTCCGGCTCTGCCTTTTAACGCATCCGTTACAGTATCTAAGGAAGTGATCAAAACGCTTCCTTTTTTGTTGGAAGAGAGATAGGAGATTGCCGCTTCGATTTTGGGAAGCATGGTGCCTTTTCCAAATTCTTCTTTGGCAATCATCTCCTTTGCCTCGGCAGTGGTAAGCACCGGGATGGGCGTCTGCGTCTCTTTGCCAAAATTCCGGTAGACATTGGGCACGGAAGTGAGAATAATCAGCTGGTCGGCGCACAGGTCGGCAGCCAGCTTTCCGGCAATCACATCCTTTTCAATCACGGCGGAAGCTCCCCGGAGGGCGTGCTTTTGTTCAATGACGGGAATCCCGCCGCCTCCGCAGGCAATCACAATCTGCCCGGCATCGGCTAACGTGCGGATTGCTTCTATCTCAACAATATCGATAGGGCTGGGAGCCGCAATGATTCTGCGGAAGCCCTTTCCCGGCTCTTCCTGAACGTAATTTCCCTTTTTGACTTCCATTTCCGCATCTTCCGCGGACATATATCTTCCAATCAGCTTGGTCGGTTCATAAAACGCCTCATCATAAGGGTCAACGGTCACCTGAGTTAAAATCGTGGAGACGGTCTTGCTGATTCCACGGCTTAAAAGCTCTGCCTTTAAAGAGTTTTGAATATCGTATCCCACATATCCCTGACTCATGGCGCTGCACACACACATGGGGGTAGGCGTATAGTCGATGTACAGACGGCGCAGTTCGGTCATTGCTTTGTGAATCATGCTGATCTGCGGTCCGTTGCTGTGCGTGATAGTCAGCTGATAGCCCGCCTCTACCAGGTCGGCAAGCGCTTTGGCGGTGACTTTGACGGCATCCCACTGCTCCAAGGTGGTATAGCCGAGTGCGTTATGTCCCAGTGATACGACTGCTTTTTTATTATTCATCATAGGAAACCCTCTTTTCGGTAGTTGTAAGATTTAATGCTTCACCCTTGTGTAACAAATCTGACTGCACTTTAGTATAGCAAAAATTTCATTTCATTGCAAGGAAGCCGGCTTTGTGGTATGATAGGTCAGTGCAGTTATAGTAAACGGCATAACTTTGTGCTTTGCAGGAGTGAAACATTACCGTGAGGGCTAAGGCCGGAAAGGGGTATGAAGATACATATGGAAACCATGATTCAGATTAAGGATGTAACCAAGACCTTTGTGGGCAAAGACAACACCGTGGAGGCGTTAAAGGGAATCAATTTAGAGGTTCATACGGGTGAAATCTACGGAATTATCGGCATGAGCGGCGCTGGGAAATCTACGCTGGTCAGATGCCTTAATTTTTTGGAGCGTCCCACCAGCGGGACGGTGTTTATTGAGGGCAAAGACCTGTCAGAGATGAAGGACAGCGAGCTTCGCAGGACCCGCACTCAGATTGCAATGATTTTTCAGCATTTTAATCTGCTGATGCAGAGGACGGTCATTGACAATGTCTGCTTTCCCATGGAGATTATCAAGAAGCCTAAGCATGAGGCGCATCAAAGGGCAAAAGAGCTGCTGGAGATTGTAGGGCTTTCGGAGAAGGCGAAGGCTTATCCGGCACAGCTTTCCGGCGGACAGAAGCAGAGGGTGGCGATTGCCCGCGCCCTTGCAACCAATCCTAAGATTCTGCTGTGCGACGAGGCGACCAGCGCCCTTGACCCCACTACCACCAAGGCAATTTTGGCTCTGTTAAAAGAGATTAACCAAAATTACGGAATTACCATCGTGATCATCACTCACGAAATGTCGGTGGTGCAGGAGATTTGTTCTCATGTGGCGATTATAGATGAGGGGACTTTAGCGGAGACGGGAACGGTTGAGGAGGTATTTCAGAGACCGAAGAGCCGGGCGGCAAAGAAGCTTGTATTTCAGGGGGACACGGCACCGAAGATGGAAATGAAAGGCAGGCGTTGTATCCGCATTGTCTTTTCCAGCAATTCCTCTTATGAGCCGGTGATTGCCAACATGGTGCTTACCTGCAAGACTCCGGTGAACATTCTGCTGGCGGATACCAGAGACATCGGCGGCGTGGCGCATGGACAGATGATTCTGCAGCTTCCGGAGGATCAGGAGACGGCGGAAAAGATGATACAGTATTTAAAGAATAGAAAACTGGAAGTGGAGGAGCTTGATAATTATGTGGGATAATCAGGTAATCATGATGATCGTGGAAGGCACCGGAGTGACTTTATATATGACACTGGTGTCGGCGCTTATAGCATATCTGCTGGGGCTTCCCATGGGGATTGCACTGGTGGTGATGGCGCCGGGCGGATTAAAGCCCAATAAGGTAATATACAAGATGCTTGACATTGTGGTAAACATTGTGCGGAGCATTCCGTTTTTGATTCTGCTGATGCTGGTGATTCCCTTCACCAAGCTTGTGGTGGGGAGAAGCTACGGCGCAACGGCAACCATCGTACCGCTGTCGCTGGCGGCGGCGCCTTTTGTGGCAAGACTGGTGGAATCCTCCCTTCTGGAGGTAGACCATGGGGTGATTGAGGCGGCTCAGAGCATGGGAGCAAGTCTCTGGGATATTATCTGGAAGGTGCTTCTTGCGGAGGCAAGGACTTCCCTGATTGTGGGAGCCACCATTTCGCTGGGAACGATTTTGGGTTATTCCGCAATGGCTGGCGTAGTTGGCGGCGGAGGCCTGGGGGATATTGCTATCCGCTACGGCTATTACCGCTATCAGGCGGATATTATGATTGTGACGGTTGTGCTTTTGGTAGGGCTGGTGCAGATTCTGCAGGTGCTTGGAACCAAGATTTCCAAAAAGCTGGACCGCAGAATTACGGGATAAACGGCGTCTGGCCGCATGCAGGCTACTCGTAAGTGATGGTCTGCATGTCCTTGAAATCTCTGGGAGAGATGCCGTACTCCTTTTTAAAAGCGCGGTAAAAGCTGGAATAATCACCGAAACCAAACGTCTGGTAAATCTGCGTGATGCTCATTTCGCCAAGAAGCGCATCGCGGCAGAGAGCCAGGCGTTTTTTGGTGATGTACTGATGAATGGACATGCCAAGGTTATCCTTAAACACATGGGCAATGTGGTATTTGCTCACAAAAAACTCTTTTGCCAGAAGGTCTAAAGACAAATCCTGTTCCAAGTGGTTTTCAATATAGCGGATTAAATTCCGGTACAGCGACATTTCACGGGACTTTTTCTTAGGCGCGTTTCGCTCAAAAATAAGACGGTTTAAATACAGCACCAGCTCGTTTACATACAGGGAAATCTGGGCATCCTTACCGAAGCGCTCCGCATTCATCTCCTCAATCAGCTCAATAATCCGGGACTGGAGAGAGTTGAAGGTGATGCGGTCGTTGGAAAAAAGGTATTTTTGATGGGTCTCTACGTAGTCCATCAGATACACGTAGTCCGGCGAAAGCTCCTTAAGGCGCCTGTAGTATTCCTGACTGATCCAGAGGACAAACCGCCGGTAAGGAGTGCCCGTGCCGTGGATGAGCGGACAGTGGGGAATATGGGGAGGAACCAGCATTACGTCGCCGTACTTTACGGGAAAAAGGTTCTCACCGATTCGGATGCTCACGTCCCCTTCCAGAAAAAAGTAAAACTCATAGTAATCGTGTGAGTGAAGCTCCACCTTTGACAGGCTGTGGTCATTGTAATAATAAAGCTCAAAATCCTTTGACAGCATATACTGTCTGGTCTGAAAACGGGTTTCCGGAATTTTTCTCATAGAGGATTCCTTTCTTGACTCGCCGCCCACGGGAATAAAAACGAAAATAGGCGCAGTTTCTTAGAAAAAGAATAACAAAAATCCGCAACTTTTGCAATGTATACAACAACTCCGTCAATGACTTTTTTGACCGGATTCTTTATAATAAAAACAGATAGATATTAAAAATATAGTAAACGGCATAACAAATGCATCCTTACGCTTCCTGCAAAATCCATATACGTAAGCCTTTGCAGGAGCCAAAAGAACATTTTTAATGTCGTTAACTATAGAAATGGAGGCGGCAAAGCTATGGAAATGACACTGAGATGGTACGGAAGCAAGTTTGACACGGTAACGTTAAAGCAGATACGCCAGATACCGGGGGTAACGGGCGTGATCACCACACTTTATGACACGGCGCCGGGAGAGGTATGGAGCCGGGAGCGCATCCATGCCCTGAAAGAAGAGGTAGAGGCGGCAGGAATGCACATTGCGGGAATTGAAAGCGTGAATATCCACGATGACATTAAGATTGGGGGAGGAGACCGGGATCAGTATATTGCCAACTATATTGAGACCTTGGAGAATCTTGGAAAAGAAGACATTCATCTGGTATGCTACAATTTTATGCCGGTGTTTGACTGGACAAGAACGGAGCTGGCAAGAGTCAGGCCGGACGGTTCCACCGTGCTTGCCTACACGCAGGAAGCGGTGGATGCGTTAGACCCTGAGAAGATGTTTGAATCCATTGCAGGGGACACCAATGGTACGGTGATGCCGGGCTGGGAGCCGGAGCGCATGGCAAAAGTGAAAGAGCTTTTTGAACTGTATAAGGATGTGGACGGAGAAAAGCTGTTTGCCAACTTGAAATACTTTTTGGAAAAGATTATGCCGGTGTGCAACCAGTATGACATTAAGATGGCAATTCACCCGGATGACCCTGCGTGGAGCGTTTTTGGACTGCCGCGGATTATCATCAACAAGGAAAATATTTTAAGAATGATGAAAATGGTGGACGATCCCCACAACGGCGTTACCTTCTGTTCCGGTTCTTACGGCACCAATCTGGAAAATGATCTGCCGGATATGATTCGTTCCCTGAAAGGAAGAATCCATTTTGCACATGTGCGGAACTTGAAGTTTATCACGCCGGACAATTTTGAGGAGGCGGCTCATTTATCCTCCGACGGAAGCTTTGATATGTATGAGATCATGAAGGCGCTGTATGACATCGGCTTTGAGGGACCTATCCGTCCGGATCACGGAAGAATGATCTGGGATGAGGTGGCGATGCCGGGGTACGGCTTGTATGACCGGGCTTTGGGAGCCGCGTACTTAAACGGACTTTGGGAAGCAATTGAGAAAGGAGCCGGAAAAAGATGAAATTAGATGCAAAAGGATTACAGGATAGACAGGCGTGGGAAGCGGCAGGCTATGAGCTGCCGGAATTTGACCGGGAACAGATGATTGCAAAGACAAAAGAAAATCCCTATTGGGTGCATTTCGGAGCCGGAAACATTTTTAAGGCGTTTCTGGCAAATGTGGTGCAGAAGCTTCTAAAGGATGGAGTTTTGAACCGGGGGCTTGTGGCGGCGGAAGGCTTTGATTACGAGATCGTTGAAAAGATGAACCGTCCCCACGACGATTATAATATACTGGTCACGTTAAAAGCGGACGGAAACGTAGAAAAGACCGTAATCGGAAGTATCGCGGAATCGCTGGTGCTGGATTCCGGGAACGAGGCGGAGTTTAACAGAATGAAAGAGATTTTTCGGAAGGACTCCTTACAGATGTGCACCTTTACCATCACGGAAAAGGGTTACAGCCTTGTGGATGGAAAGGGACAGCTTCTTCCGGCGGTGGAGGCGGACTATCAGGCGGGACCGGATGCGCCTTCCAGTTATATGGGAAAGGTAGCGGCACTTTTGTACGTGCGTTATCAGGCAGGGCAAAAGCCGATTGCAATGGTCAGCACCGATAACTGCTCCCACAATGGAGATAAGCTGTATGCGGCGGTGAACGCCTTTGCACAGAAGTGGGCGGAAAACGGGCAGGCGGAACAGGGCTTTGCTGCTTATGTGAATGACAAACAGAAAGTCAGCTTTCCCTGGACCATGATTGATAAGATTACCCCCAGACCGGATGCTTCCGTGGAGCAGATTTTGACGGAGGACGGAGTGGAAGGGTTAGAACCGGTGATCACATCCAAGAACACTTACGTAGCTCCCTTTGTCAATGCGGAAGAGTGTGAATATCTGGTGGTGGAGGACGATTTCCCCAACGGAAGGCCGAAGCTGGAAGCGGGAGGAGTGATCTTTACCACAAGAGAGACTGTTGATAAAGTAGAAAAGATGAAGGTCTGCACCTGCTTAAATCCTCTGCATACGGCGCTGGCGGTGTACGGCTGCCTGTTGGGGTATCATAAGATTTCTGAGGAATTAAAGGATGAGGAGCTGGTAAAGCTGGTTCAGCGGATTGGCTACGTGGAAGGGCTTCCGGTAGTGGTAAATCCCGGAATTTTGGATCCCAAAGAGTTTATTGACACGGTGCTCAACGTGCGGGTTCCCAATCCTTTTATGCCGGATACTCCGCAGAGAATTGCAACGGATACCTCTCAGAAACTTGCCATCCGCTTTGGCGAGACGGTGAAAGCTTATCAGAGGTCAGCGGAACTGGACGTAGAGAGCCTTGATATGATTCCGCTTGTTTTTGCAGGCTGGCTCCGCTATTTGATGGCAGTGGATGATGAGGGTAATTCCTTTGAATTAAGTCCCGATCCCCTTCTCGCCACCGTATGTCCTTATGTAAAAGACCTGAGCTTACAGCCAGATCAGGATGTGGAAAGCCGGGTGGCGGAGGTTCTTAGGATGAAGCAGATTTTCGGCGTGGATCTGTATGAGGCGGGACTTGCCGGAAAGGTGTGCAATTATTTGAAGGAGCTTACAGCCGGAAAGGGTGCCGTGCGCAGCACGTTAAAAAAGTATGTATAGAGGGAATGCAGGTTCCCCGAAGATAATTTAAGCTTGTAAAAGAATTGAAAAGAAATTGACTGCCGGATAGCAATTATTGAGTAGTCGTTTCTTTTCTTTTTTTGTACAATATTTTTATGAAACAAAAAAATGCTATTTTTCTATAAAAAGTTCGGTTGTGTTCGCAAAGAAAGTTTACTATAATAAAATCATGTAAGAGAAAAGGAGGGTTATCATGCTGTACATAGGTGTTGATTTAGGTACAAGCGCTGTGAAGCTGCTTCTGATGAATGGAGAAGGTAAGATTCAGAAGATTGTATCTAAAGAGTACCCCATTTATTTCCCGAATCCGGGGTGGTCGGAACAAAAACCGGAGGACTGGTTTGCTCAGACTATGGAGGGAATTAAGGAGTTGATCGCAGAGGCGGATGCAAGTCAGGTTGCCGGAATCAGTTTCGGCGGACAGATGCACGGACTTGTAATTCTGGACAAGGAGGATCAAGTGATCCGTCCGGCACTTTTGTGGAACGACGGAAGAACTTACGAGGAATGCGATTACCTAAACAATGTGATCGGAAAGGAGAAGCTTTCTGAGTATACTGCCAATATTGCGTTTACCGGCTTTACCGCACCGAAGATCTTATGGGTTAAGAATAAGGAGCCGGAAAATTTTGCAAAGATTGCAAAGATCATGCTCCCGAAGGATTACATTGCTTACAAGCTGACAGGGGTTCACTGCACGGATGTTTCCGATGCTTCCGGCATGCTTCTTTTGGATGTTAAGAACCGCTGCTGGTCCAAGGAAATGTGCGACATCTGCGGAATTACCGTGGATATGCTTCCCAAGCTTTATGAGAGCTATGAGTGCGTAGGCACAGTGACCGCTGAAATAGCAAAGGAGCTTGGAATCCCTGAGACCGTAAAGGTGGCGGCAGGTGCCGGAGATAACGCGGCGGCGGCAGTGGGAACCGGAACCGTTGGAGAGGGCATGTGCAATATTTCCCTGGGAACCAGCGGAACCATCTTTATTTCATCCAAGACCTTCGGCGTGGACAAATTCAATGCGCTCCATGCGTTTGCCCATGCGGACGGCAATTACCACCTGATGGGATGTATGTTGAGCGCAGCATCCTGCAACAAGTGGTGGATGGAAGATATTATTGGAACTGACAAGTATGCGGATGAGCAGAAGGAAATTGAGAAGCTGGGCGAAAACCATGTGTATTTCCTGCCTTATCTGATGGGTGAGAGATCTCCGCACAATAATCCCAATGCAAGAGGCACGTTTATCGGCATGACCATGGACACATCCAGAGCCGATATGACTCAGGCGGTATTGGAGGGAGTTGCCTTTGCACTCCGCGATTCCCTTGAAGTGGCGAAATCGCTGGGAATTAAGCTGGAAAGAACCAAGATTTGCGGCGGCGGAGCTAAGAGCCCTCTGTGGAAAAAGATGATTGCGAACATTTTGAATCTGAAAGTGGACGTGATTGAGAGCGAGGAAGGTCCCGCTCTTGGCGGAGCTATGCTGGCGGCGGTTGCCTGCGGTGAGTATGCAGACGTGGAGGCCGCGGCGGAAAAGATTGTGAAGATCATTGACACCGTGGAGCCGGAGCCGGAGCTGGTAGAGAAGTACGAAGCAAGATACCAGCAGTTTAAAGAGATTTATCCCGCATGTAAGCCTCTGTTTGAAATCATTAAATAAGTGAACGGCATTAAAATTGCCATTTACTATAAAAGAAAAGGAGAAGGGTATGAAAGTTTACAGTGTAACGGACGACCGTTTCAAAAAGTATGGAAAGGTTGTTGAGGGCATTGATTTTTCGGAGTTAGTGAAGACCATGGAGGAGGCGACGCCCCTTCCGGAAGGCGTGGAGTACGTTCCCGGACTGGCTGAGCTTGAGGCGCTTCCGGTAATGAAGGAGCTGACGGATAAGACATACGGGGAGCTTCCGATTCAAATCGGGTACTGCAACGGACATAACTCCATGTTAAACGCGCTTGAATATCACAGAAGCTCCGAGATTAACGTAGCGGCAACCGATGCGATTTTAATGCTGGGAAGCCAGCAGGACATTACCGAGGATTATACCTATGACACTTCCCTGGTAGAGGCATTTTTGGTTCCCAAGGGGACGGCGGTGGAAGTATATGCAACCTCCCTCCATTATGCACCCTGCGGAGTAGACGGCGCCGGATTTAAGGTTGCTATCGTGCTTCCAAAAGGCACGAACTTAGATTTGGACGAGGCGCATGCAGGCGGAGAGGATGGACATTTGACTGCCAAAAACAAATGGCTGCTGGGCCACCCGGAAGGCGGACTGCCGGAGGGAAGTCCTATGGGTCTTGTAGGAAAGAATCTCTGTATTAACGAGTAAATCTGTGCAGCAGGTCAGGGAGAAGACTATTTTCTCCCTGATAAGATATATTATTTTCAATTAAACAGGAGGAATTGAAATGAACAATTTACCCAAAGTGAAAATTGGAATCGTTGCGGTGAGCCGTGACTGCTTCCCGGAATCTCTGTCCGTTAACAGAAGAAAAGCGCTGGTAGAGGCGTACAAGGCAAAATATGATGTTGCCGATATTTATGAGTGCCCGATTTGTATCGTGGAGAGCGAAATCCACATGGTACAGGCATTAGAGGACATCAAGAAGGAAGGATGTAATGCACTTTGCGTATATCTTGGAAACTTTGGACCTGAGATTTCCGAGACGCTTCTTGCAAAGCACTTTGACGGACCGGCTATGTTTATTGCAGCATCGGAAGAGTCACAGAATGACCTGATAGGCGGACGCGGCGATGCTTACTGCGGTATGCTGAATGCAAGCTACAACTTAAAGCTCCGCAACGTTAAAGCGTACATTCCGGAGTATCCGGTAGGAACCGCTGACGAATGTGCAGACATGATCAATGAGTTTGTTCCCATTGCAAGAGCAATCGTTGGATTAAAGAGCTTAAAGATCATCAGCTTTGGTCCGAGACCGCTGAACTTCCTTGCATGTAACGCACCGATCAAGCAGCTTTACAATCTGGGCGTTGAGATTGAAGAGAACTCTGAGCTTGACCTGTTTGAAGCGTTTAATAAGCATGAGGGTGATGAGAGAATCCCTGCAAAGGTAAAAGAGATGGAAGAAGAGCTGGGCGAAGGCAATCAGAAGCCTGAAATCTTAGCGAAGCTGGCTCAGTATGAACTGACCCTGCTTGACTGGGTGGAAGCGCACAAGGGCTATCGTGAGTATGTTGCAATTGCCGGCAAATGCTGGCCTGCATTCCAGACACAGTTTGGTTTTGTTCCCTGCTATGTAAACAGCCGTCTGACAGGCA
>JAMPGL010000071.1 GCA_023663945.1 Lachnospiraceae bacterium
AGGACATAGTGGAAAAGGAATTTCTGGCATTTCCGGATGTCACGGCGGACGTGCTCAATGCACTTTTGTACCAAGGGGAAGAGGTGGTGCAGGCGGATGCACTGTTAGCCGGACCCACCGAAAGTATTTATCAGGGAGAGAAAAAGCTCCGGACTCAATACGAGGATTTGTGTAAATACCAGATGTCCGGAGACAGGATCAATGTAATGTACCTGATTGCCAACCAGAGCCGGACTGACGGAAAGATGCTTCTCCGCAAGGCTGGTTACGTGGGAGGCGCTTACCGGGAGCAGTATGAGGGAAAGGCAAAGGGAATCTTTCCGGTGATAGGGCTGGTATTGTATTGGGGCAGTCCCCGCTGGAAAAGCAGTCGTAATCTCCGGCAGTTGTTTAAAAAGCGTGAGCTTACGCAGAAGGAATGGAAGTATATTGATGAGTTAAACCTTCACGTTTACGAGATGAGACATTTAAGTAAGGAAGAGCGGGAGCGGTTTCAGAGCGACATGCGGATTGTGCTGGACTATCTTGCGGAGGGAAATACTTACCGTTCCGAAAGGAAAATCAAGCATAAGTCAGCCCTGATTAAAATGATTAAGGTGCTTTCCGGTGACACGGACATAGAAAATATCGAACAATGGGTAGAGGAACAGGGAATCAAGGAGGAGGATGAGATTATGGTATGTGAATTATTTGACCAGTACGAAAGAAAGGGACGTGCAGAGGGAGAAGCGCATGGACGCATTGTTGGACTGGCAGAGGGAGAGGCACGTGGACGTATTGCTGGAATTGCAGAAGGAAAAATTGCAGGTGAAAACCGCCTTGCCAGACTGGTGCAGATTCTTATGGAAGCTGGAAGGAATGATGATTTAATGAGAGCAGTCAAAGACCAGAAGTACAGAGAATTGTTGTACAGAGAGGCTGATATGGCGTAAGAGGGACTGTCTGATAGAGTCCCCCCCAAGGGTTTGCAAGTTTGATGCCTCGTCAGCTTACTGTGGGGTATTTGACTGCATTGTTGCAGACAAGTTAAAAAACATTAAAATACTACCCCAGCCCCGCCCGCTCTAACAAAGCCGCAATAAAGACTCCGGCGGATAAGCAGAAGACATTGACCATGCATGACCTTGTGGAGAGGGCAAAGCTTTCAAAGGGAATGATCATGACGGTAGCGGCGGTAACAATTCCGAATATTGCGTGAAAAGAAAGGCTGTAGTGTTTGGTGAGCAGGGAATCTACAGTCTTTGCCAAGCACGCAATTGTCAAAATGCACCCCAGCCCGCCGGGAATAAGTACGCTTGCGTTTAAGTGGCCGATTCCATCCACAAAGGGGGTGTACAGACCTAAGGGCATCAGCAGGGTAGAAAAGCTCATGCCCGGTGCAATAATGCTTAAGGCAAGGCAGAATCCGCAAAAGACGTACCAGAAGAATCCCGGCGTGATTGCGATTGAGGAGGCATTCAGCAGGGACAACAGCACAAACACAAAAATCATTGCGGCAGTCGTGGTAAGGATGGAAGAATGGCTGCGGCCTTTTGCACCGGCTTCTTTCCAGAGTGAAGGAAGCATTCCTGCAATCAATCCCACAAACAGGCAGACGGAGGGCGCAGGGTATTTTTCCAAAAAGTAAGAGAGAATCCCGGCGGCGCCCATGAACCCTAAAAGGGAGCCTGCAAAATACGGAAGAAGGCGGGGAAGCAGTGTTTTAGCCTTCCCAAGGGGGTCGGCAAGGAGTTCCATGACGGGCTTGTAAACGCCGAATATCACGCTGAGAACGCCGCCAGAAATGCCGGGCAATGCGGAGCCGAGTCCAATCAGGGCTCCCTGAATAAGCTTTAAAGGCAGTTTGATCAGGATTGTTTTGATGGAGATGGATGAATTCATGCAACCTCATTTCTGCACCGGGTAACGCCAGGGCAATATTTTGTTCTATAATAATGCTTATGCAGGAGGCTAAATTTTTTTGCAATTAAGTCGATAAATATAGTGCAGGTACCTATGGCCAGGGCATTCTGCAAATAAGAATTTAGTCGCCACGGATGGTATACGGAAGGAAAGGGACAGCCTTCATGTATATCGTTTTTGTTTTTATGGAACAAGGAGGGGAAGTAGAGGCAAGGGACTTGAAAAGGAGGAAGAATGCGAATAGATTCCAGCAATATAGGAATGGAATCCGCCAGAAGATTTTCTTCCGTATCGGGAAGAGTCAGTAGAATTATCATTGCAAATGGACGACAGAGCCTTAAGGACGGAACCGGAGCTCTGTTTGGAAACTTGCTTGGAACCGACGAGGAGCAGCAGCAGACGCAGTCAAAAGAAAAAGAGTACACCAGTGAGGAGCTCAGAGACCGTTTGGACGAAATGCAGTCCAAACTGCGCTCTATCCGTTCAGGAAATATCCGCACGGTAAACAGCGATGACGCGGCAAAGCAGCTCCGCGACATCAGACAGCAGTGTATTGTTTTTTTGATGGATATTCTTTTTCCCGGCAGAAGGCGAAGCAGTGTCTGGGATCAGGAATTATCCGCAGAGGACAGTGAGCAGCAGAACATCAAGGAGCTGTCTTCCGAGGATTTGCTGTTTGGTTCCGGAGTGAACATCCGCAGCTATCAGCTTGTCAGACAGTATTATCATGAGGAAACAGAAAATACCGGATTCACCACGCAGGGAACGGTTCGGTGTGCGGATGGAAGGGAGATTTCGTTTAATCTCAATCTGGAAATGAGCCGGAGCTTTCAGGAGTATTACGAGGAGACCGTGAGCATGAAAAAGACGGCTGTATGCGATCCGCTGGTAATTAATCTGGACGGCAATATTGCGGAGCTTTCAGACCAGACGTTTTTGTTTGACCTAGACGGGGACGGCGAGCTGGATGAGATTAATCAGCTTTCAGCGAAAAGCGGTTTTTTAGCCCTTGATAAAAACGGAGATGGAATCATTAATGACGGTACAGAGTTATTTGGAGCCAAGTCCGGAAACGGCTTTGAAGATCTGGCGGCATATGATACAGACCATAACGGGTTTATCGATGAGGGCGATGAAATCTGGGATAAGCTGAGGATTTGGGCGATGGACGAGAATGGAAACAAGCAGCTTTATTCTCTGGCAGAAAAGGGAGTAGGCGCAATCTGTCTTCAAAATGCTTCCACGGACTTCACGCTCACAGGCGAAGACAATCAGGTAAACGCGCTGATCAGAAAAACAGGAATTTTCTTGTATGAGAGCGGGGCAGTGGGAACTGTCCAGCATGTAGATATGGCACTGCACGGAAAGGAAGATGCAGGATTTTCCCAAACAGCATAAACAGGTTATGCGGTATTTATTGAGCATGAATAGGAACCGCCTTTCATAGATTGGTATGAGAGGTGCCCTATGAAAAAACTTAGAGTCTTTCAAACTGTCAAACATAAAAGAATCGTATCGGGATTTTCGTTTAAAAATCCCGGAACGGTTCTTTTGTTTTTGTTGTTGTTGCTGTTTTTACCTTATTTTCTTACCCTGTGTTTTGGAAATATTGGGAAGGAAACGGATGAGACTGCGGAAAGAGTAGAGGAACGTCTCAAGGAAAGCCGTGTCTATGTGTACAATGAGACGGTGGCGGGAGTGGAAAAGATTCCTCTTGAAATGTATGTGGCGGATAAGCTTTCCAGAAGCATAGACAGCAGTTATGAGATGGAAGCTCTAAAGGCGCAGGCGGTTTTAATCCGTTCGGAAATTTATGCCCAAAAAGGGGAGAATGAGGATATTTTTTTGGCGGATGAGGATTACGGGAGCGGAACGCTTTCCAAGAATTTCCGGCAGGCGGCGGCGGAAACCGGGGGAATCTGCCTTACCTATCAGGAAGAGGCGGTGAGCGGAGCATATTTTGCGGTGAGCAACGGTTCCACAAGGGATGCGGAGGACTTGGAGCTTACGGAGTATCCTTATCTGGAAAACGTGCTTTGCGACCGGGACTTTCTTTCGCCGGATTATTCTCATACGGTCACTTTTTATGAGGGGGAGTTTGAGAGGATTTGGGAGCAGTGTCAAAAGGAATTAATTGTGGAAGAGGAGCTTTTAAAAAAAGAGGGGGTAAAAGAAGAGACGGCGGAGTGTGAAACCACTTTATACCGGGACCGCGCAGGCTATGTTCTTTATGTGAAAAGAAATGAAGAATTTGTGCCGGGGGAACAGATAAGGGCGGAGTACGGGCTTCCGTCCGCCGATTTTCAGATTAAAAAGGAAAACCACAAAATATTGTTTTTGGTGCATGGAAAAGGGCATGGAATAGGCATGAGTCAGTTTGCGGCTAATGAGATGGCAAAGAAGGGGGAGGACTATACAGAGATTTTAAATTATTTTTTTAAGGAGGCAACAATTTCAAAATTTGAATAAAGCAGGAAAAAGGGGCAAAACTATCCATAAGAACTGAAAGGAGATAAGTTATTAAGATGAGAAGAAGACGTAGAAGAAGTTTTTCAAAAGAACGGTTTCTTATGATTGCCTCATCCGTGCTGGTTCTGGGCTCACTGACGGCAACGGGGCTGTGGCTGGGAAGAAATAACAGCCGACAGGATGATGGTTATGTGGTGGATTTAAGCGCCATTGAAAATAATACGGCTGCCGGTTCCATGCAGGAAGAGGGCGCGCAGCTTGCTGAAAATGTGACGGGAGGAGCTTCCTTAGCGGATGACCTTGACTATGACCCTTATTTTCAGGAGACAAATTCCCAAAAGGTAGAGAATCCGGATCAGTCCGAAAGCGAAAGCATGTCAGAGGGCGCCGATCAGGCGCAGGGCAATAAAGCAAAGGGGACAGAGGAGGAGAAGAAAAAGGAAGAGCCGTCGCCTGAACCCTCCGGCGGAGACATTAAAGAGGATGAAGAGTCACAGGAGGGCACGCCGGCACTGTCAACGGCAATGCAGCCGGCGCTTACCTTCAGCGATTCGGATACTTTGATCTGGCCGATTGTGGGAAATATTCTGGTCAACTACAGCATGGATAAGACGGTATATTTTTCTACCTTACAGCAGTATAAATACAATCCGGCGATTATCATTCAGGCAAACGAGGGCGATCTTATTACTTCCGCATCAGCAGGAAAGGTAAAAAGTGTTTTCAAAGATCCTCAGATTGGAAACGCTGTCGTTATGGAATTAGGAGGCGGCTATGAAGCCACCTACGGACAGCTTACCAACATTCTGGTGTCAGAGGGAAGCTATGTGGCAGCAGGAGATATTATTGCAGAGGTGGCGGCTCCCACAAAGTATTTTTCCGTGGAAGGCACAAACGTTTATTTTAAGCTGACCAAGGACGGAACGCCGGTCAATCCGATGATGAAACTAAACTAATTTGCAGAGAGGTCAGATGATAATGATATATATTGTTGGCGGAAAAGTAATGACAATGACCGGCGAAATATGGGAAAAGGGATACCTTTGCATAAAAGATGGAAAAATAATCGAATTGGGGCCTATGATAAATGGAGCCCCTTTTCCTTTGCCGGAAAATGTGACGGTGGTAAGCGCCCTCGGACGGCTGGTGATGCCCGGGCTGATTGAGGCGCACTGCCATATGGGCATCACGGAGGAAAAGAAAGGGATGGAGGGAGATGACTGCAATGAGACGGTAGACCCCATCACTCCGCAGCTCCGCGCCATAGACGCCATTAATCCCATGGACGCCGCCTTTGACGATGCGGTGAAAGCAGGGATCACATCCGCAATGATCGGTCCCGGAAGCGCAAATGTGGTGGGCGGAACCTTTTCCTTTGTTAAGACCTGCGGGAGATGTATTGATGAGATGCTGGTGCTCTCTCCGGCGGCAATGAAGATTGCATTCGGCGAGAATCCAAAGGTAAATTATTCCGGACAGGGAAAGTCCCCGGCAACCAGAATGGCAATTGCGGCGATGCTCCGGGAAGAGCTTTTTAAGGCACAGAGATATTATGAAAAGAAATGCTCCTCCTTAAAAAGAGAGGAGGAGGATTTTCACTATGAGGCGTGGGTGCCCGTGTTTGAAGGCAAAATTCCCTTAAAGGCGCATGTGCACCGGGCGGATGACATTCAGACGGCAATCCGGATTGGGAGGGAGTTTGGTCTTTCCATGACTTTAGATCACTGTAGTGAGGGGCACATCATAGCGGAGAAAGTGAAGGAGTCCGGATTTCCGGCGATCGTGGGACCGGATCTTGCCAGCAGAAGCAAGATAGAAGTGCAGAATATGGCGTTTAAGACGGCAGGCATTTTAAACAAGGCGGGTGTGAAGACGGCAATCACGACAGACCACCCGGTATCCCTGATTCAGTCCCTTCCCATCTGTGCCGGGCTGGCGGTCAAGTCAGGGCTTGACGAGATGGAGGCGTTAAAATCCATCACTATCTATCCGGCGCAAATCTGCCGGGTGGATCACAGGGTCGGCTCGCTGGAGGCGGGAAAGGATGCGGATATTGCAATTTTTGACAGATGTCCCCTGAAAGTGGAGGCAAAATGCATGTGTACCATGATAGAAGGAAGAATTGTCTATGCGGATGAAAGCTTTTCTTTACCTGCCTGTGAAAAAAATGTATAATAACAGAGGTAACAATGAAAAGAAAACGTATAGGGGAACCAATGGCTTTGTACAGGATAAAAAAAGCGGCTGCGGTCGGTCTGATTTTTCTGCTGACCGGCTGCGGAGCACCGCCGGTTACGGAGAGTGTCAAGGAAGAAGAGCCTGGAATTACCAGTATGGAAGAGGAACCGGATTTGGCTTATGAGGTGCCGGTGAGTCTGCCGAATATACTGGTCAATCAATTAGGCTACATAACGAGCGGTACGAAGGCGGCAGTTTTTCGGGGGGAGGAACTGCCGGAGGAATTTTATGTCATAAAGGAGGAAACCGGGGAGACGGTGTTTATAGGCTTCTTAGAAGAGGAGGAGCAGGAACCGGCGGAGGAGGGAAAGCTGTGTTACGGGGACTTTTCCGCATTGACCACGCCCGGCGCTTATTATCTGGAAGCTCCCCTTTTGGGAAGATCCTACACCTTTCAGGTGGCGGATGATTTGTATGTACAGTTGCTCAGGGAAGCATGCCGTCAATACTATTATAACCGCTGTGGGATGTCACTGACCAGCGAATTTGCAGGAGAGAGGGCGCACAATGCATGCCATATCGGAAATGCGGCGCTGAGAGAGGATATATCCGTTTCGCTGGACGTGAGCGGCGGATGGCATCAGGACGAGGCGGGCTCTAAAGAAGTGGTAACGGCGGCGGAAAACATCGGGGTAATGCTGTTAGCATACGAATTATATGGAGGCGCTTTTGGCGATGACATGGGAATCCCGGAAAGCGGAAATGAAATCCCGGATATTCTGGACGAGATCCGCTATGAGGCTGAGTGGCTTTTAAAAATGCAGGATCCGTCTTCGGGGGCGGTGTACCGGGGCGTGACCGTCTACGAACAGGGAGCGGGAAACGGAACCCTCTCTTATGTGGAGCCCGCGGATATAGAGTCTGCCAAGGCATTTGCATCGGTGCTGGCAAAATTCAGTTATTTGTATCAAAATTATGAGAAGACGTTTGCCACGGACTGCCTGAAAGCGGCGGACCGCGCATGGAAATATGTGGAGCTTAACGGAGAAAAAGAAATAAGCGGGGCGGATCCATGGAAGTTTGCCGCGGCCGCAGAATTATACCGTGCTTCGGGATTATCATCCTGCCGTCGGTATATTACAGAGTATTTACAGCAGACGGAAGAGGAAAGCGATTTCGATGAGGTGACTTTTTTGGGATATGTGACTTATATATCCACAAAACAGCGGGTAAATTTGGAATTGTGTGAGCAGATCACCAAGGAATTAATGTTGAAAGCGGAGGAAATCTCGGCAGAGGCAAGGGGTTCTGCCTATCTTGTTAAAGAAGGGGAAGGAAATGAGCATAATCTTAAGCTTCTCCGGAATATGATGTATTTGACCATGGTAGACTATATGATTTCCAATCATGAATATGACATTGTGATTGAAAACCATCTTCATTACCTGATGGGGAGAAATGAGCAGGCAGTCTGCTATATCGAAAATGAAGGGAATAATTATGACTCTCAGGCAGGAGAGACGCTGGGAATCATGAAGCAGTTTGAGGCGAACAGCCGGCTGATCTTTATGCTCAGTGAGATTGTGGCAGGTCATGCAAAATAATGGAGGTTAGATTAAAAATAATGGAGGTCAGTATGAAAATCGTAGTTTTGGCAGGAGGAATCAGTTCCGAGAGAGACGTGTCCTTAAGCTCAGGAACCAGAATCTACCGGGCTTTAAAGGAGAGAGGGCATCAGGCGGTTCTTCTGGATGTATATTTGGGATACGAGGGGGAAGCGCCCGGCTTAAAAGAAAACGGAAGCGTGGATGTAAAAGCGGTTTTTGAGATGGAAAAGGACTGGGCGGGAGAGATGGGAACTGTCTCAGAAAAGAATCCGGATATTGAGCAGATTAAAGCTATGCGCCCGGATGGTCAAAAGAACTTTTTTGGTCCTAATGTGATTGCACTCTGTCAGGAGGCGGATGTGGTCTTTTTGGCGCTACATGGGGAGAGCGGAGAAAACGGAAAGATACAGGCGTGTTTTGACCTGATGGGAATTACTTATACGGGCACCGACTATTTGAGTTCCGCGATTTCCATGAATAAAGGAATTTCCAAGGATTTGTTTGCTAAGTACGGGATTCCCACCCCTGCCGGGTTCCGGCTGAAAAGGGGGCAGGAAAAAGAACAGGAGCCGGTATTTCCCTGCATGGTCAAAGCCTGTTGCGGCGGTTCCAGCGTGGGAGTTGCCATTGCATCCGGCAGGGAGGATTATGAGGGGGCGCTTAAAGAAGCCTTTACCTACGATGATGAGGTAATCGTGGAGCAGTATATCAAGGGGCGGGAATTTTCCGTGGGCGTTATAGATGGAAAGGCGCTTCCGGTGATTGAAATTGCACCGATTACCGGTTTTTATGATTATAAAAATAAATATCAGCCGGGGGCAACGATAGAGACCTGCCCGGCGGAGCTCTGCGAGGAAAAGGCAAGAGAGCTTCAAGAATATGCGGAAAGGGTTTTTGCGGCGCTTCGTCTGAAAAGCTATGCCAGAATGGATTTTATGATGAGTGAGGCAGGAGAGGTGTACTGCTTGGAGGCAAATACCCTTCCGGGAATGACGCCCACTTCACTTCTTCCTCAGGAGGCGGCGGCGCTGGGAATGAATTTTGGAGATTTGTGTGAAGAGATACTGCGCTTGGCGCTTCGGGAATAACATAAGGAGGAAATGAAGTTGAAGAAAAAGGCATACATGAAAAATATGACCTTGGAAAATATTGCAAAGGCATGCGGAGGCGCGCTTTACCACGCGGAATCACAGCCGGAAGCGGACAGGGAAGCGTCCTGTGTTGTGATTGACTCCCGGAAGATGGAGCCGGGCGGAATCTTTGTTGCAGCGAAAGGGGAGAGAGTTGACGGACACAGCTTTATTCCTGCGGCGGGGCAGATGGGAGCACTGGGCGTGGTATGCGAGCGTCACCCGGAGGATTGCCGTGTGCCTTATATTTTGGTTCAGGATTCTTTTACGGCGCTTAAGGAAATTGCAGAATTTTACCGAAAACAGCTTACCATTCCGGTAGTTGGGATTACCGGCAGTGTGGGAAAGACCAGCACCAAGGAATTTATTGCGTCAGTGCTTTCCCGGAAATACCGGGTGCTTAAAACACAGGGAAATTTCAATAATGAGGTGGGGCTTCCGCTCACCGTACTTTCCATCCGGGAAGAGCATGAGGCGGCGGTGCTGGAAATGGGAATCAGCAATTTTGGCGAGATGCACAGGCTGAGTAAGATTGCCAGACCGGATATCTGCGTGCTGACCAACATCGGTCAGTGCCATCTGGAAAATTTAGGAAGCCGGGAAGGAATTTTACGTGCCAAGTCTGAAATTTTTGACTATATGAATCCGGAGGGTTATGTTCTGGTGAACGGAGATGACGACCAGCTCATTAAGATAACGCAAAAAGGCTCCCACGCCCCTGTCAGGTTTGGGCTTGGGACGGCGAACGATATCTTTGCCTCTGACGTTGTAAATAAAGGGCTTCTGGGAACTCAGGCGGTGATCCACGCTTCCGGGCATGTGTTTCCGGTTCAGATTCCGCTGCCCGGCGGGCATATGGTGTGGAATGCGCTTGCGGCGGCTGGAACAGGGTTTTTGATGGGGCTTACGGCGGATGAGGTGAAACAGGGACTTCTGGATGTGCAGGCGGTAGGCGGACGAAGCCATGTGATGGAGCTTGCGGATGGCATTTTGATTGACGATTGCTATAATGCAAATCCGGTATCCATGAAAGCGGCGCTTGACCTTCTGGCTACGGCGGAAGGGCGCAAGACGGCGATTTTGGGCGATATGTTTGAGCTGGGAACGGATGAGGAGAAGCTTCACGGAGAAATCGGAGCTTATGCGCTTGGGAAAGGGATTGACGTGCTGGTCTGTGCGGGAAAGCTTGCACGGCATATTTATGAACAGGTGCTTGCGCAGGCAAATGACAGGCAAAGCACAATATCAGCCTACTATTATCCCACACGGGACGAAATGATGGAACACCTTCCCACGATTTTAAAGCCCGGGGACACCATACTGGTGAAAGCATCCCATGGAATGCAGTTTGAGAAAGTGGTTGAAAAAATTCAAGATGGAGAGAACATATGATACGATTTATTTTACTGGTGATTTTTGTAGTCTTATTTTTGGTGTGCAGTATCCCTCTTTTGATTGCGGAGTGGATTATTGGAAAGTTTAATATGGAAGTGAAGAATAAAAGCTCTCTGGCAATTGTGAACTGGGCGTTCAGGTGCTGTCTGTTTATCGCCGGAACCAAGGTGATCGTGCAGGGAGAAGAAAATGTACCCAAGGAAGAGCCGGTCTTGTATATCGGAAATCACAGAAGCTATTTTGATATTCTGATTACTTATGTGCGCGTTCCCAGACCTACCGGCTATATTGCCAAAAAGGAAATGCTCAGATACCCGCTCTTGGTTAATTGGATGAGAAACCTCCACTGTCTGTTTCTGGACAGAAACGATATTAAGCAGGGGCTTAAGGTGATTCTCACTGCAATCGAAAAGGTCAAGTCTGGCATTTCCATCTGTATTTTTCCGGAGGGAACCAGAAACAGAGTAAACCATACCTTTATGGAGTTTCATGAGGGAAGCTTTAAAATTGCCGCCAAAACAGGCTGTCCGATTGTGCCTATGACGATTTATAATTCGGCGGATATTTTTGAGGATCACCTTCCCAAAATCAAAAAGACGACAGTGATCTTGGATTACGGCAAGCCGATTTACGTGAAAGAGCTTCCCAAGGAAGAGCAGAAGCGGATTGGGGCGTATACGCAGAATCTGATTAAGGAGAGGTATTTTCAGATAAAGGAGAATCAATAAGATCGGGCTGGCAGAGGCATATCCGGAGTTTCGTGAGATAGGTAAGGAGGCGTATGAGATTTGTCTGAATGTGGAGAGGGTGATGGATATGTTCTCAAAGGAATTATATGAGCTGGATAAGAATACCGTGCAGTATATGATTGACGAGATACCGGATCAGGAAATTAGGACTCGCATTTGTGAGCAGTTTCAAATCAGTGAAAACCAAGTGCAGGAATTTTTGATTTAAAAGACATAAAAAGGAAAATGATGCAACTATGATGCAAAAGTGATGCAATTATGATGCATCAGGGATGTAAAATAACAGTGTAGAACGGGGGTGGCATGAAGCCTGTTCTGCACTGTTTTTTATCGATTAGGTTTAAATTTTGTCGATTATGCAAAGTGAATTGATTAATATACAAATTTCAGTAGCATAAAAGAACTCCCTTTTTGGAATTGTGTACCCGTTAAAAATGGGTTATAATGATGTCAACAAATTGGGCTTTGTAGGGGGAAAACACGATGAAGATGTGGAAAAGCAGAACATGGCAACATGAAACAACGGGCTTTGATGGAAGCGCTACTTTATTTGGTGTCAATATATTTGATTACAAGTGGCAGAACACGCACAAATCTGTCACAGTTCGAGACCCTTTATATAATCAAGAACATGAATTTCATATCTATACAGTTATTATTGATGGACAGGAGAAAGAATTTGCTGCTGGGGAATTTAGCAACTGTGTTTGGGGATTTTATCTCTTGAAGTATTGAGTATACAAATCTTGTTTACAGAACGGCAAATAGGAACACTTTTCCCAAAAGAGTGTAAAAGAAAAGGGGGGACATGCGGAATGTTAAAAGATTCCGATGCGGAGTGTGGCTGAAATGGAATTTTTGTTTACCGGAGGGGAGTTCAGGATACAGTAAGAGAAAGGG
>JAMPGL010000072.1 GCA_023663945.1 Lachnospiraceae bacterium
TGTTTTAATCGAGATATTCCGCTCAATGTCTTTAATCCCTTACCACATTAAACCGAAATTTAATGTGAATTTGATAGAAATACAGGCGTGATAATGGTATCATAGCAACAGTGCAAATAAAGGATTTAGGGGATGTGATAAAGTGGAAGATTGGTTTACAGTCGAAAAGATTGATGCTGATACATTTGCAATCAGCGAGTACAACCATTGGGAGGAAACCCATTGCTATTTACTATGCGGAGCTGAAAAGGCGGTTTTAATTGACACTGGCTTAGGAATTGCGAATATTAAAGAGATTGTTGACAGTTTGACAACACTCCCTGTTATGGCTGCAACAACACATATACATTGGGATCACATTGGAGGGCATAAATATTTTGATAATATTGCGGTTCATGAAGCAGAAAAAGATTGGCTTTCTGTCGAATTTCCGATGCCACTACAAACAGTAAAGCAGAACCTTATGTGTAAGCCTTGCAAATTTCCATCCGATTTTAATATTGACGATTATCAAATTTTTCAAGGAACACCACAAAGAATTTTACGGGACAGGGATTGCATAGATTTAGGGATCAGAAAGCTAATTGTCATTCACACGCCCGGACACTCTCCGGGGCATTGTTGTTTCTATGAGCCAGAAAGGGAATATTTATTTTCGGGTGATTTAATATATAGTGGCTGCCTTGACGCTTTTTATCCGACAACTAACCCCTCCCTTTTTTGGCAGTCTGTTAAAAAAGTAAAATCTTTGGAGATAAAGCGGCTTTTGCCCGCACATCATCAGCTTAATGTTTCTGTTGGCATCATTGAGAGGATTGAGAAAGCATTTAGCGAATTAGCCGACAAGGGAATGTTAAAGCCGGGAGCCGGGATATTTTATTTTGAGGATTTCCAAATCCATATTTGAGTGAAAAGCATATTTATAAGCCAGAAAGTTAGTATCGGAGGAAAGGCACATGGAATATAAAGAAAATGCGTTGTGTTACGAGGATTATTGTAAGCTAAGGGAAAGTGTCGCATGGCTGCTTTTTTCAAAAGAGCAGACACAAAAAGCTCTTAACAGCAGTCTATACACAGTAATTGCGGTTGATGATAATCAAACTATTGGAATGGGGAGATTGATAGGTGACGGAATGTATTATATGATAGCTGATATTGTAGTACATCCAAATTATCAGAAACAGGGCATCGGCAAAAGAATTATCAGTATGATAATTGAATATGTTGATAGGACAACACCAATCGGTGGGCGTTCCGGCATACAATTGATAGCAGAAAAGGGAAACGAAACATTTTATGAGAAAATGGGATTTAAGATAATTCCGCATGAGTTTTGTGGTTCGGGCATGAGGAAAGTCATTCGTAAATAAGATGAGATTTATCGGCTAGTAGTCAGCATAATCATAACAAAATAAATAGCACAGTGAAATGATATGCCGGACATGCGGAAGAACTGAATACGTGTATTGCAAGAGTGCTTGAAAATGCTTTTACTGTTTATTTCAATGTACGGAAAATAGTCGAATACGCTTCTAGCCTAAAGAATTTGTCTACCAAATATAAGGTATTATTCTGTATGTTACTTTTTTTTCATATTCAAGATACCCTGCTAATCCGTGTTCCAACACTTCCTCCTCATTTCTAATTCTCCTTCGTATGATTGGAATGTAAAGCAATAGAATTAGAAATGAGAAAATACACCCTAAAACAAGCGGCATCGAAAGAAAAAGAAACAGTGTTGCCATATACATTGGGTGTCTAACTATCCTATATAATCCAGTATCAATAACTTTCTGATTTTCTTGTACCTCCACTGTCCTTGAAAGATACATATTTTCTCTAAGGACTTCTGCATAAAGGATATAAGTAAACAAGAAGATACCTGCTGCTACATAAGAAATCCATGTTGGCAGTATGAACCAACCGAAACGAATATTCAGCCCCGAAACAATAAACACCGCTAAAAACATAGTGCCAGAAAGTGCTATAACCAGTTTCTGCTCGGATTCTTTTTCGTGAGCATTTAATCTTTTCTGCAACAATTCTGGGCTTTTCAACATCATAACAATGCCCACAAAAAACATAGGAATAAAAAGTATTGCAATCAATAGCCACGCTTGCCAATAGTCAAAAGTACCCGCCGGGAGGAATAAAAGAATTCCAACCATCAAAACACCTATTATAAATTTTATAATTGCTTGCCAAAACAATTTTATAGTCATAATATGCCTCTCAAAACCCCTAATTTGCCTCTATAAATTTTATAATATATCATACTATATTTTACTGTTTTATTTCAATACATGGAAAATAGTCGAATATGCTTTTACACATGGAAATGCATAATTATAAGCTCGGATTTAGTGAGTACACAATTCCGAAAAGGAACTTTCCTTATCTTACATATCTTTTGATCGCGGGTTCAAATATAGTGATGTTTCTCCATTTAACTGTATGTGTAATTCTACATAATCTTTTCTAGCCTCATCAGCCAGCACACATACTATCAATCCGCCGTCTGTAACAAAAATTTCTCGTTTTGTCACTCAAGCCACCCTCTTTATCCGTAAATTCAGAAACATTGCAAACAAATAAATTATTTTAATCTATATCTTTGCCTTTAACCGCAATATATTTGGGAACTTTGTTTTTAAGTTTACTCATAAATCAATCATAATCCCTTCTCAATACATTTTATACTACAAATTGGCAACGTACAACAAAAACTGATTGAAATACGGACAATCCAGCTGATATTCGCAATAGCATACACAAAAAGAGCTGTTCCGCATACATTTAGTTCACAGCTCTTTGATAACATATAAACTATATATTCCATTCACACGAACTATTTGATATCAGACGCGCTGTTCTTTCCGAAGAAGTTCTATGATTCTTTCTGCCCCTTTCTTTGTGTCTGCAATGATTTCCTCCAGTGTCATCTTAATATGGTGCAGGGAATTATATTCCCTAATTTTGCGTATATTCTCAACATCAAAATTCTTACTCACAATTGGTTCAGTCATCATCATACTCATCCTCCCCTTCTAATAATGCTGACGGCGGATATATCAACAAATCTTTATATCCTTCCATCGTTGTTATGATTTTCACACCCTTGGCTGTTTTTACATTGACAATATGCTTAAAATTCCAAGAAATTATTACATCGCAACCTGCAAGATGTGTCCCACATTTTTTCTGGTGCATCTAATTGATGCAAATAACTGACTACCGAAGTATCCAGATATACTTTCATCCTTTTCATCAAAATACCTCCTGTCACTTATCATTATACCTGCTCATAGCAGATTCTTTGTACTTATTCCCAACTTTATTCCCAACATTTAAATCATAACATATTGGGAATAAAGTTGGAATAAAATTTCACAAAAACTTTCCCCTGTAAAATGCCATAAGGGCAAAAACAAGGGAAAATACATATCATTTCACTATATAAGGCTCTAAAGCCTTGAAAAATAAGGAAAGTTCAAGGGATTTCGTTTTAGTTTGGTTTGCAGGGAATTTCAAACGGACGCATCACTGTCAGTACAGTAAATCACTCAACTGTAACAGAAGTGCCAATTGGCAAAGATACGCTTTTCACTGACAGCTTGTATGGAGATTTATTTCTACGCACCATGCATGGTGCGTAGAAATAAATCTCCATACAAGCGTCCGTCCTCCAACCACCCTTTACCACATTAAACCGAAACTTACGCCTTCAACGCCCTCATAGAGTTCAGTATCGCAATCACGGAAACCCCCACATCTGCAAACACTGCCTCCCACATATTGGCAACGCCAAACGCTCCCAGCAAAAGCACCAGTGCCTTCACTGCAAGGGCAAACACAATATTCTGCTTAACAATCGACAAAGTTTTTCTGGATATTTGCACGATAGACGCAATCTTTTTCACGTCATCATCCATCAAGACCACATCCGCCGCCTCGATTGCCGCATCCGAACCCATACTTCCCATTGCAATCCCGATGTCCGCTCTGGTAAGCACCGGCGCGTCATTGATTCCGTCTCCTACAAAAGCAAGCTTTGCCTTTCCTTCCTGACGAGCCAAAAGCTCTTCCACCTTAGATACCTTGTCGCCGGGAAGAAGTTCCGCATGAACCTCATCCAGTCCCAGCTCCTGTGCTGCCGCCTGTGCCGCTTCCTTCCGGTCTCCGGTTAACATAACACACTTTTTCACTCCCACGCGCTTCATATCGCGAATCGCTTCGGCGGCGCCGTCCTTTACGCTGTCAGATATAAGAATGGAGCCTGCAAATCTTCCGTCACGCGCCACATACACAATGGTTCCCGGACTTGCATCCGAAACATATGCAATGTTTCTCTCTTTCATCAGCTTCTCATTGCCGATCAAAACTTCTCTGCCGTCAACCGGCACGCAGATACCGCATCCTGCAATTTCTTCCGCCTGCCCTACCCGGTCAATATCCGGCTCTTTTCCATATGCCTCACGGATAGAACCGGCAATCGGATGGGTGGAATAACCTTCCGCCAGCGCCGCCAGCTCCAAAAGCTCCTCCTTACTGCCCTCCGCCGGTGAGATGGTCTGAACCTTAAACTCACCCTTAGTCAATGTTCCTGTCTTATCAAACACAATAGTTTCCATCTCGGCAACCGCTTCCAGATAATTACTGCCCTTCACCAGCACTCCAATCCTGGAAGCCGCCCCAATTCCGCCAAAAAATCCAAGAGGCACGGAAATCACCAGTGCGCAGGGACAGGAAATTACCAGAAATATACAGGCTCTCCGAATCCATTCTCCCCAGCCTCCGCCAAGGATAAGCGGCGGTAAAACAGCTAAAATCACGGCACCGATTGTCACCACCGGCGTATAATATTTTGCAAATTTGGTGATAAAGTTCTCTACCTTTGCCTTTTTACTGCTGGCATTCTCCACCAGCTCCAAAATCCTTGCAACGGTGGAATCATCAAATTCCTTGCTGGTTTTCACCTTCAGCGTTCCGCTTCCGTTGACGCATCCGCTGATCACCTCGTCGCCCTCCGATGCCTTGCGCGGAACCGACTCTCCGGTGAGCGCCGCCGTATCGATAAAGGACTCTCCGCTGATCACCACGCCGTCTAACGGAATCCGCTCTCCCGGCTTAATCACAATCACACTCCCCAGCTCCACCTCATCCGGGTCAACCTGAGTCAATCTGCCATCCACCTCTATATTGGCGTATTCCGGGCAAATATCCATCATATCGGAGATGGACTGGCGGGACTTGCCCACTGCGTACCCCTGAAACAGCTCCCCTACCTGATAAAAAAGCATTACCGCAACGGCTTCCAAATACTCTCCCACGCCAAACGCCCCAAAGGTCGCTATCATCATCAAAAAGTTTTCGTCAAACACCTGACCGTGGCTGATATTTCTTGCCGCCTTATAAATAATGTCATAACCGATAATCAGATAAGGCACCAGATAAATCAAAAATAAAAATATCGTATGCTCTATGCGCGCAAACAGACCTGTATGCTCACAGACAAGAAGAACTGCAAATAATACAAACGCAAGAATAATGCGCGCAAGCATCTTTTTCTGCTTCTTCGTCATAGCTAAAACACACCTCTCTAAAGCAAAATCTTGCAATCCGGCTCTACCTTGGCACAGACGGACACTACTTCTTTCATAATGTCATCAAACCTCTCATCCACTGCGTCAATCGTCATCTTCTGCGCCAAAAAGCTTACGCTGGCATCGTTTACTCCGTCAATCTTCTTGATGGCATCCTCCATCTTTGCCGCACAGTTTGCACAATCCAAATCTTCCAGTTTAAATTTTTTCTTCATAGTTTTCTCCCTCTCTTTGCTATTTTATTTCTCTTGCATAATGTCGAAGAACGCACCTGACAGCGCCCGTCATTCCTCGATATGCTCTCTTCCCTGAGCGATAATCGTCCTTACATGATTATCCGCCAGAGAATAAAATACTGATTTCCCTTCCCGTCTGCTCTTTACAAGCTTATTCTGCTTTAGAATCTTAAGCTGATGAGAAATCGCTGACTGAGTCATGTTGAGCGCCTCAGCAAGGTCGCACACACACACCTCCGCCTCAAACAGCACATACAAAATCCTGATTCTGGTAGAATCGCCGAATACCTTAAATAGTTCCGCCAAATCATAAAGCTCATCCTCCTCAGGCATCTTTTGAGATACCAGTTTGAGAAGCTCCTCATGTGTCTGAAATGTATCGCAGCACTCCACGTCATGAATTGCCATTTTCCCACCGCCTTTCATCTGTCCTGATGAATACAGGAAGTTTATCATTTCATCATTTGAACAACTGTTCATATGTTCATGATAATACTGTTTTGCCTAAATGTCAACCACTAAATCCAAAAAAGTTCAACAAGTCAACAGCCTTGACCCACTGCCCACGGAAATCATGACAACTCCGGCATGTCACTGATAATCCGCCCACTCAAGAGCTTCCTCAATACTTTCGGCTCCCAGGATATTTAACATAAATTCCGTGTATTCCTGAGCCTGATCCGTATCAATATATCGAAAAATATCCTTTAAAAATTTTTCTGAACCATCATATTCATAAATTCCCATAGAAAGTCCCTGCACCACCTCCTCCGGTGCATCGGTCTGTCTGTTTAAAATCAGCGCCTCTATGTAGGGATTTGCCTCCACAATATAATAACAATAGGCAAATGCCGCCGCCTGCAGTTTTTCTCCGAATCGGGAAGAAAATCCCAGCTCCGTAATAGAAATGCTCCGCACCTGCCCCTCGGGGTTTCGATATTCCTCCTGCTTCAAAAAATCCGTCAGCACGTTCAGGTTCATAATCGTAAGCATAGGCACATCCTGTGTTTTGTCATATTCTTGAGACCAATAATTGACACGGGTAAGAGGATCCGGATAGGGGTGAATCGCTATTCCCCAATCATAATTTCCGTGCCGAAGCGCCGCTATATTAAACTGCTCAATCAAATCCCTCCCGTTAAAATACACCCGGTTATGACCGCCGTTGCTGTTCCACTCATGGTCAATGCTAAAATACACTCCCGCGTATGCATAGCTGCTTTTAACTGCCTGATAAAAAATCCGAAACGCCTTTTCAAATTCTCCGGCATAATATGCCGTGTCCTTTGTATCTAAATAATTCCATGTCTTATGCTGGTTAATCTCATTTGCAATCACCCAGTTTGTTATCAGGCCATGCTCTCCGCCGGAATAACGCTCCGCCAAAAAACAAGCCGCCGCTTCAAGCATTTTGACTCCCTCTTCTTCCACGGTATTAAACATATAATATAATGCGCCGCTGTCTTTATTTCTGGCTGACGGATGAATCATCTGCACGCAGGCGTCGTTCCAGTCGTTTAAGACCACCGCCGTAGTACACATATCCAATGCTGTCAGATAAGCAAACAGCCCGTCATAGCTGTTTACCGCCGCCCCGTTAAACTCATAGTCTTTTCCGTCATATATATAAATGATAGTCGGATAATCACTGTTTGTGGTCTTTCCCATGATTACAGACAGGGGAATATTGTACATGGCGTGTTTCACGCCTAAATCCGTAAGCTCTTCCTTTCCCAGCATCGCCGGATCCAGCAAAAGCCCCTTCTTGGAACCGCTTTGTGGCGGCTCCTCCTTATTCTTTGCCAAAAGCTCCGGATTACTCAGATAAACGCCTGTTCCTATCGGTACATATTCTCCGTTTATGAAAAGCGCCGGAATAAACTGCGCAAACAGATAACTATCCTTATAGTCAAAGGAAATCTCACTCGCTCTCCCTTTCTGCCAGGAAACGACCGGCTTCCCCTCCAGCTTCTCTGCATTTTCATAGCAATCTTTTACAAATAAATACAAATTGGCGTCATCGCTTTCCGGAATCTGCGGCATCGTTAACGAGTATACTACCTTTCCCGGCTCATCCTCTCGCAAAACCGCCTGTCCCAGCGCATATTCCGTCAATTCCCGCGGTTCACTGCCGGACTCACTTTTGGCGGGTTTCTGCCCAGCGCATCCATATCCAAGGAAAACTGCACCCAAAATGCCTGCAATCCCCAACAGCTTTATACTGATCTTTCTGTACACACGCAGCTCCTCCGCTCTCTAAAAATAATTTACCGCTATCGTCACGCCCGGTTTCCCTTCCATACCATCAGACACCTTAATCTCTCCGGTGCGTATTCTCTTATACAGCTTCCAAAAATCTTCCTTTGTCACCTTTTGAAATCTCCACTCCGTATCCCAAACCGGTATTCCAGCACAGTTCTCTTCTGCACCGTAACGCACCTGCTTCCCTGCAAGCTCGTCGGGCCACTTTCTGCCGGAAGCATAGTAGTCATCCAGCGAAATAATCACTCCATTCGTCAAATCTTTAACAGCACTGGTCAAAAAGCGTTCTGAAATTCTACTCTGATCCACATCTGCGCCAATCAGCATTCCGTCCGTTTCTTCTGCCGCTTTAAACACTACTTCGTATAGAGCTCCTCCGCAGGCAAATATAACCTCCGTTCCTGTCTCGTACCACTGCAAAGCCGTCTCCTCATCCGCCCGCGCGGATAAGGAAGAATCCGAATAACAGTAATTTACCGTCACATTTTGAACCTTCATCTCCTTTGCGGCATCTTGAATCCCCTGCAGATACCCATGACCATACCGAACCACGGAAGGTTCCTTTTTTTCTCCCATAAAACCAAAGTTCCGGTATCCCTCCATCACCGCCGTATAGCCTGCCAGATAACCGGACTCCTCTTCCTTGAAGGAAACGCAGTGTACATGCTCTGCAATTTCTATTTTATTCCCATCGACATCCGTCAGGCTTCCGTCAATCAGCAAAAAGAAGGCTTCGGAATACTTTGTCTGCAATTCAATCACTGCCTCCTGAAAATCATGCCCTGCACAGATAATAATCTGCGCCTTATTTGACGCCGCACGCTCTATGACCCCCCTGCGCTCTTCTGCCGAACCATCCACTGTTCCATAGCAGGAAAAGGATACACCCGCCGCCAGCGCATACATCCGGGTTCCCTCGTAAATAGCCTCATTATAATTGCCATCTGCCAGAACGCCGTCATATACAAAAGCAATTTCACCGCCCTCTTCCCGATAATCTCCATAGGGGTCGTTAAGCAGCTCTTCCATAGGATCCTGCGCCTTAGAACACGCCGTCAGCATTCCAACAAGCAAAAGAAGAACAACCATGCTAAACTGTCTTTTCTTCATTCCATAACCAACTTTCTTTTATCCATGCCTTATCAGTATAACATTTCCTGCTCCTATCTTCAAATTCTGCCTGCTTCTTTTGTCAAGTTTCCATTGCCCAAATCCATCAATCCACTTCACCACATAGTTTGAATAACTACAAAGTGCAGGTTGGAAAACTCTAAAATATGATTTTTATATCCAAACTAATTGCTTTTTTCTAATAAACGTAGTATTCTATAGCTATAGTTAACGACATTAGAAATGTCCTTTTCGCTCCTGCAAAATCTTACGTGTATGGATTTTGCAGGAAGCGGAATGAGACATTTGTTATATCGTTTACTATAATGAATTTGGGAATTGTCTTTTCAGACTTGCCAAAGCTTTGCAAGGCTGTTTTTTCTTTTGGAACGCTGCGCACAAAATACGATGAATGGAAGGTTTAATTATTTTATGAGTGAAGCATTTCATATTATCAGCGACGGGTCCTGCGACCTGCCGGTGGAACTTACACAAGCCAAAAATATCACTGTAGTTCCGTTTTATGTATCTTTCGATGACGAAATCTATCTCAAAGAAAATGTAGAAATAAATATCAGAGACTTTTATCAACAGATGGTGGACCGAAAGGGAGTCTATCCCAAATCCTCCATGCCATCCGCCCATGACTACGAGGAAGTATTTCTTCCTTTTGCCAAAGCGGGAACTCCCGTAATCTGCATCTGCATCACCACCAAATTCAGCGGTTCCATGCAGTCTGCATTAAATGCACGGGCACAGATTTTGGAACAGTATCCCAAGGCACAGATTACGGTTATCGACGCAACGATCAATACCGTATTGCAGGGGATTTATGTACTGGAAGCCGTTAAACTGCGCGACCGGGGCGTTTCTTATCCCAACGCCGTAAAGCGTCTTGAAGAGATTAAAAGCACCGGGCGAATCTTCTTTACCGTGGGAAATATGGAATACTTAAAGCATGGAGGCAGAATCGGAAAAGTTGCAGCCGCCGCAGGCGGTTTTCTGGATATACGCCCCGTAATCACCCTAAAACAGGGAGAAATATTCCCTTCCGGCATTGACCGCGGCCGGAAACGCACCACCCAAAAAGCCTTAGACCTTTTACTGGAATATTTAAAAGAAAGCAGCTTAGGAATCGAGTGCTACAGCATTGCCGTCGGTTACGGATATGATAAGGAGGAGGGAACCGCATTCCGCGACCACGCCCTTGCCGTCCTGCAAAGTCAGGGATATGACATCAAGGAAATCCCCACCTATCAGATTGGCGCTACCATCGGCGTCCACACTGGACCTTACCCGCTGGGATTTGGCATTGTTGAAAAGGCAGTTCACCCCTAAAAATATATTAAAAGATGAAGACCGGATTAAGCCCGATACGCTTTCCGGTCTCTTTTATTTCCGCGAGCAGCGAGCCAAACAGCCTGCTTAGAACCGCTAAAGCTGATTTAGGCATTTGACATCCGCCTGTAAACATTTTCTCCCATTAAATATCTGCTGATGAATATTTTCTCATCATTCGGTGCATGATTTTATTACGGAAGAAAATTGAAAAAACAAAGCAGGAGGATTCTTACAGATGGCGCAGGGAAAGGTGGAAATATGCGGTGTTAATACGGCGAAACTGCCTCTTTTAAAAGCAGAGGAAAAGGAACGACTCTTTAAACAAATCGAGGAAGGAGATTCTGCGGCCAGACAGCAATATATCGAAGGAAATCTGCGTCTGGTTCTAAGCGTCATTAAACGGTTTTCAGCCAGCAACGAAAATGTGGACGATCTGTTTCAAATCGGCTGCATCGGACTCATCAAGGCAATTGACAATTTTGACTCCTCACTTAACGTAAAATTTAGTACCTATGCCGTGCCTATGATCATCGGAGAAATCCGGCGTTTTCTCAGGGACAACAACTCCATCCGGGTAAGCCGTTCCTTGAAGGATACCGCTTACAAAGCTATTTATGCCAAAGAAAATCTCATCAAGCAAAATATGAAGGAACCTACCATCAACGAAATTGCATCCGAAATCGGCATCTCCAAGGAGGATATTGTCTATGCCTTAGATGCCATTCAAAATCCCATGAGCCTGTACGAACCAATCTTTACCGACGGCGGTGATACCCTTTATGTGATGGATCAGATCAGTGATAAAAAAAATAAAGAAGAAAACTGGGTGGAGCATCTTTCCTTAAGCGAGGCCATGAAAAAACTTGGCGATAGAGAGTATGAGATCATCAGCCTCCGCTTTTTTGAAGGAAAAACACAGATGGAAGTTGCCGATATGATTGGAATTTCTCAGGCGCAGGTATCCAGACTGGAAAAAAACGCCTTGAAAGTTATGAAAAATTATCTGACTGCATAAATCAACTACCCCGGTGCAAGCACTCAAGCACTGTGAACGGCTCCTGCGTCGCCTCTCACAGCACTTGACTTTTTCGCTCGCTTTGCTCCCTCAAAAGCGGGGTATAGGATTTCCTCCAACACTGTCTTTATATGTCAAATAAAGTTATTTGTCCTTCTATCCCTTCACTCCTAAATAGTTTCCTATACTCATTCCCTTGATTCTTTACATAATTTGCTATTACGTCCTCATTTCCATGTTCGCTCACTGTTGCCACATAATATCCTGATGACCAGAAATTTCCTCCCCACAATTTTTTCTTTACATCTGGACATCTGCTAAATACTTCTCGCGCTGTTATGCTCTTTATTATCTTGGTTATCTGCACTGGACTATAGGTTGGTGCTGACTGCACAAGAAAATGGACATGGTCTTTATCTGTCCCTATCTCCAGAAAGTTTATTTCATACCTCTTTCCAATCTCTATACAGGTCTCTTTTATTACCTGATCCACTTTTTCATCTATTACTACCTTGAAGTGCTATAATAAAGTTGTAACGGGAGTGGCTAATAAGATATACTAAAAAT
>JAMPGL010000073.1 GCA_023663945.1 Lachnospiraceae bacterium
CTTGATACGAGTGGTCGTTTTGATAATACGCCTAATCAAACTAAACCGAAACTTAATAGCAAAAACTGACCACAAAGAAGCAGAAATAAGAAAGACAACCCCTTCCAGATTCGATACAATCAAAACAGGGATATGATTATATTGCGAACCGAGAAGGAGAACAAGATGAAAGCATTTGAAACGGAAAAGTATCGAAATCTTTTTGTGGAAAGCGGGAAATCTATAGACGCCGTAAATCAAAGACTTGAAGAGATTTGGGACACATTTTTTTATGGAAGTGAAGAAGAGCGGATTTATCATCCGGCAGGTGATGATATGGGGTTCTTGGAGGATACAGGAAACCATGATGCGCGGACAGAAGGGATGTCCTATGGAATGATGATCTGTGTCCAGATGAATAAGAAAGAAGAGTTTGACAGGATTTGGAAATGGGCGTGTACTTATATGTGGATGGACGAGGGCGAAAACGAGGGATATTTTGCCTGGTCCTGCGGACTTGACGGACAAAAGAATGCACACGGCCCTGCGCCGGATGGGGAGGAGTTTTTTGCAATGGCGCTGTTTTTTGCGTCCAACCGATGGGGAGACGGAGAAGGGATTTATTGTTATTCCCGGCAGGCAAGAAAGATTCTTCACGCGTGTATTCACAAAGGCTGCGGGGGCAGGGCGGGCGAACCCATGTGGAATCATGAGAATAAGCAGATTTTATTTGTGCCGGGAAGCAGTTTTACAGACCCCTCTTATCATCTGCCGCATTTTTATGAGCTTTTTGCATTGTGGGCGGATGAGGAAGACCGGGAATTTTTTGCAGAAGCGGCGAAGGCAAGCAGGAACTACTTAAATGCGGCATGTCATAAGGAGACAGGAATGTGCGCAGAATATGCGGAGTTTGACGGGAGCCCCATGAGTCGTCCATTGCCTTGGACGGAGGATCGCCACGACTGGTTTTACAGCGATGCTTACCGGACGGCTGCCAATATCGGGCTGGATTTTGAATGGTTCGGCATCTGCTGCGGACAAGAAAAGGCACCCGGCAGATTACAGCAGTTTTTGGACAGGCAGGCGGAACCTTGGAAAATCTATGAGGTTGACGGGACGCCCCTTAAAGGCGAGGCGCTTCATCCGGTAGGAATGCTGGCGGCTACGGCGCAGGGAGCACTGGCGGTGATTGGAAATTCCACGGATGAGGAAGAGACAAAAAGAGCATGGCAGTGGGTAGAACGGCTTTGGAATCAGCCGCTCCGCACTGGAGAGCGCAGATATTACGACAACTGCCTGTACTTTTTTGCATTCCTTGCGTTGAGCGGTAATTATCGTATCTGGAAATAGTCTGTTAGGAAGGATATATTGTCCTGCTTTGTTTACTGAGCGTGTCTGTCATTTGTTTTGCCATATCGCATAGAAAGTGACGAAAAAAAATCGGATATTCTATGAAACGGCATTGCTTGATTATGGGAATAAGGTGTCGCTTGCTGATTTCATGGACATGGACGAAATCGGGCACAGGCTTGCGGACTACAGAGGAACGGTTTAATCCCAATTCGCTTATTTGTTGCCCTTAAAAAGCGTGTATAAATATACATTCCCAAATGTAAATATACATTCCAATAATTATGTAAACCCAAGAACCTATCAATAATCAAGTTGATAGGTTCTTGTATTGAAAAGCATATTTTCCTGTATGAATCCTTTTTCATAGCATTCCAGTATAGAACAGAAAAAATTATTTTTCAGAAAGGTCAACAGTATGGACATATTCAACTTATTAGACATTACAAAACTCAGCAGTTCCGAAATCATCACCCCTCAAAATGTAGTAGATGATATGGTGAATCTACTATTTGAATCAATCAACAAAGACTTAGACAATAATCCAGAACTTGAGTTACATAAAATGAAGTTCCTAGACCCTGCATGTAAAAGTGCCCGTTTCCTCACAACACTAAGAGACCGCTTAATGAACCACCCCAGAATGATAAAAGAACTTCCCAACAAATCTGACAGACTAACCAACATTTTAGAAAACCAATTATTCGGAATTGCCACCACCCAAACAACATGGTTGATAAGCATGAGAACCCTATATGGCTGTTTACCAGAAAGAACCAATATAATCTGCATAGACAGATATCTTCAACTCATGGCAGACAAAACCACAGACTACAAGGCATTAGTCAAGAAAGGATTTAGGAAAGAAGATATGACATTTGACGTAGTAATAAGTAACCCACCCTATCAACAAAGCAATGGAGGTGGAAATGGTTCTGGAGCAATATCAATATATGACAAATTTGTAATGGGAGCAATTGAGGTATCAAAAAGATTCGTATGCGTAATAACACCAATAAGATGGTATGCTGGTAATAAAAGATTAGAAAGTCTACGACAAGAATTAACTACGAGTAATAAATTGTTAGAATTTCATGATTATCCAAATACAAACGAATTATTTGGAGATACAGTTTATGTAATGGGAGGATGTTGCTATTATTTATATGATAAAATGTATGATGGACCTTGTAAAATAATAAGACATAGAGATAGTGGACAGGAAGTTAGTACTAGGTATATGTTAGAGAATGATTGTGACATATTTATAAGGGATACAATAGCAGCTAATATAATAGCAAAAATTAAAAATACAAAAGTGCAATATATGGATACAGTCATCAGCGCAACTGTACCATTTGGAATACCTACCAATGAAAAAGGTAGCATTATACAAAGTAAAGAAAACAATATAATCATGTTTATAACTGGTAACGAAATGAAGGGCGGAGGAGTAGGATACATAAGCGAGGAAGATGTGACTAAAAATAAACATCTTATAGATAAGCATAAGATATTTATAAATACAGCTAGTGATAATATGTTGAATTTTCCATATTCTGTATTATATAAACCATTTTATGGAGAACCTAACACGGTATGTAATGGTTCATACATACTAATAGGAAATATAACAAGTAAAGAGTATTGTGAAAACATTATATCATATTTATGTACTAAATTTGTTAGAACGTTAGTGCTACAAAGGAAATCAGACCAGCGTGTTTACGCGAGCACGTTTAAATATGTTCCTATGCAAGATTTCACCCACCCATGGACAGACCAACAACTTTATGAAAAATACAACCTCACCCAAGAGGAAATAGATTACATTGAAAAGACAATCAAGCCCATGAATTAAACTTAGTTTGCATAATAAGGAGGTCACACATTCAAAAAGGATATGTGGCCTTTAATTTTGAAAAATACAAGATTATGACAAATATGAGTAGCAGAATCTTTGCATTTATGGTATGATGGTATCAATGACAAATCGGAATTTGCAAGGAGGTAGCGAATTTTGAAAAGGGTAGTTATCGGTGGATTTTTAGCGGTTGTAAGTTCCGTATGGGCGATTGCAATTGGGGCTTATGTGCAGTTTAATTTGGCTTCGGATTGGTCTGGTAGTCGTTTTTGGTCATCGGCTTCACAGTTGGGGGTAATTGTTCCTCTTGTTATATCACTTATCATTTTGGCTTTGGGCATAGTTATTATGTGCATTGAGTATTTTCGGAAAGACAGATAAATTCCAGTTTGTCGAACAGTCAATGACAAATTTTTGAAAAGTGTGAACTTTAGTAATGCAGAGCATTACCAAGATACAACAACTACATATCAACCAAGCATTAGACGATGGCTCAAAACCATCGTCTATTTTTATGTCATAGTTCTATGCCCGGAATGTAGAAATTTGCCACCATATTTTATGCACTTCATACAAAATACCGAAAATTGAATATGGTTCGGGAACTTTCATTGCATAGGCGTCACTAAACACCTCAAACACGTTTAATATTATTGACCACGTAGCAAAAACCATCAAGGGTAAAGTTCAGACACTTGTCAGTATTCCTAAGTACATTAACAAATTTTAACAACTTAGGAGGATTGAGTATGAACACAGGCACGAGTATATTTGATGATGGTTTTCACCCTAAAAACTGTACAACTGGACATGATTTTGAGCGATGGTTCCAAGGTATATTAAACATTTTTTGTTTCAGTGCAAACTTAACAGGTGGAAATGACAATGGTGTAGACATAATAGCCACCAAGGCTCTTAAATCCAAGATTTATAAATTTTATATACAATGTAAGTTTCATAACAGGGTACTAGGAAAAGAAGCTATCCAACAGGTTTATGCGGGCTATCATTATTTTGGTGGTGACGGATATCCAGTAGTCGTAACAAACAACAGAATGACCCACGAAGCCCAATTATATGCCCGTAAATTAGGTGTTGAAATAATCGCTGAATCACAGCTTAAAGAACTCGACAATCTATATAGCACAAAAAAGCTAATAAATGACCAGCATAAAGGTTTAATGGGCATAATGGTTGGATGTATAACAGAAAATTTAGACCTGGCATTAAGAGCAGTTAAAGTATATGAGACAGATAGTGAACGACCTCAGATATCTACAAAAGAACAGCTCAAAAACGAGATCATAAACCAGTTTGATGAAGCCAGTCTTTGTATGCAGGAGTCAGTGGAATTGCAAATGAAAGCAGGAATGTACCATCAAAAGGCACTGGCATTGCAAAAAGAGGCATTGTTGAGAAATCTAAGCTGTCCCTAGTAACGAAGTTTCCGACCATATAATCGGAGGCTTGACTATGGCAGATTTGCTGGATAAATTGCTTGACAGTATTGATACATTAAGTGAAGAACAGTTTGATAAACTGCTTTCGCTTATGAAAGCAAAGAAATCAAAAATTGAAGCACAAAAAGATAAGGGTGATACACCCAAAAGTGAAGTTAACCCGTGTGTGCATTGCGGAAGTATCAACACCAAAAAGCATGGAAAAGTAAGCGGCAGGCAGAGGTTTATATGTAAGGATTGCGGAAAGACATTTAATACAGCGACTGGAGCAATCACAAGCAATTCAAGATTGACCGTAGACCAGTGGAAAGAACTGATACGCGGTGTGGTAAATAATCAGTCAATAAAAGTAATCGCTAAAAATGTGGGTATAGCACGGTCGTCGGCATGGATTAACAAGCAGAAAATATGTTACGCCCTCATGGTATTATATGGCAGTCAAGACAGTTTCGTAGATATAGCAGAATGTGACGAATACTATGTGACTGTATCATTCAAGGGAAAGCGTGACCCACAATTCTTTTTAGATACACTGAATCGTATGCCAAGACATCATATGAGCCGCGAACAGAAAATAGAATGGCTTATGAAAGCAGGCGTTTATGACGAATTGCAAAAAGACCCTGAAAGATTGGATTATCTTTTATATAGCGGAGATTCATACTTACGGGGCATAAGCAAAGACCAGACCTGTATTCTGACCTGCAAAGACAGAACGGGCAATTTATACATGAGTCCAACCTGTGTAGGCAGACTGGAAGCAGATGATGTGGAAAGAAATCTGCACGGAAAGTTCGCAAGGGACGCAATCATGGTAACGGACAGTCATAACGCGTATCCGAGTTTTGCATCTAAAGAAAATATACAGCTTGAACAGATAGAAGCAGACAAGCATACTAAAGGGGCATTCAACCTAGCACGAATAAACGCGCTCCATTCAGAGATAGCAAAATACTGGCCTAAACAGCAGGAGCGAATACCAGCAACAAAGTACATGGATTTAAGTTTGATATTGTTTTGGTGGCTAAAGAAAAATGAGAACCTTACAATATCGGAAAAAGTAGATAAATTATATGAAATAGTGCAAGACCAACATATAACCGTAGACACATTATATCAAGAAATAAAAGACAGGGAATTAAAGTTAAACACAAAAGGATATTTCCCAAACAGAGTGTAACATTGATAGAGACCCATTATCGGGTCTCTTTTGTTGTGTGCAATCAAGTCAACATTCAAATATTTTATAATATAAATTTCAATTTCCAAAATGACAGTAAAGTATACATAAGGCTTTCGTGCATATGCAAGGGTTGAATATTTATAAGCGATAGCTTATGATAGAGGCAGTAGGTACAACTAAACGAATTGGGAGACGGTTTATATGGAACGCGGATACAGTATAGATCTATGGCTGGACAGTCAAATACCCCGTAGCAAGCTGACGGGGCATCAAACTTGTAACGCAGCAAGCTGCGGGGTATTAGACCCTCGCGGCAGTCGTCAAGGTCATGCAAGCATGACTTTGACTCGTTGCTCGCGGGAATAAAGACTTGTATTACGTTTTTATATACCGTGCCATTCTTGATGTGCCAATCCGCTTAACAGTCCCACTTTTAACCATTGCGCCTAATACCGCCTCAACGGTTGTCGGGCTGATATCCGGATGAATTCTACAGATTTCTGCTTTGGACATTGGTATCAGACTGTTCAGTACGGTTGCCTCAATGCGGTTTTTCTTCGTGATTTTTTTCCCATGAATTACCGCAAACCGCTTATCCAGTTCTTTGTAACACATATACAACATAGAGAGAAAATTTTCGATGAAAGGAACATAATCATTATTTCCGGTTTCCCAATGAATAGAGGATTGTTTCAGTGCCTCGTAATAATATGTCTTATAGTTATTGATCTGCTCTTCAAAAGATACATATCTGCCTGCGTCATATCCGCTTTTATAAAGCAGTAAAAGGGACAGCAGACGGGACATCCTGCCATTTCCGTCACGGAAAGGATGGATGCAGAGAAAGTCCAATATCACACAAGGAATAAGGAGAAGATGGTTGATGTCCGCATCATCCCTGGCCGCGAGGTATGCAAGCTCTAGCTGTTCCATTGCTTCCGGCGTTTCATTGGCGGGTGTTGGACGAAAACGCACACGGCGGTTTCCATCTGCACCCACCTCCAAAATTACATTATCATCTGTTTTATATTGACCACCAAACTCATAACCAGCAACCGACAGCATCATCTCGTGTAAATGTAAAATGTCCCGTTGCCGAAAATCAATGTTAGAGAACCCTAAATGAATTTCGTTCAAAGCATCTCTGTATCCTGCAATCTCAGCTTCATTGTGATTCAGTGGAGCACTGTTCTGATTGACGATAGCAGCGATACGCTCATCGCTGGTGACAATTCCCTCGATGGCATTAGAACTCTTGATTGACTGTACTTTTGCAACAGCTTCCAGCTCTGTAAAAATCTGCATATATTCTTCTTTTCGGACGCCAGCCATAGTCTTCAGCGATGCAATGTTAGATGTTAGATTAATCAATTTTGCAGGAAGTAAACCACTATTTAAAAAAGAGTAATCAAATTTTCTCATACTGAATCCTCCATTTCTGCATATTATTATACTTTTTTATATGCAGAAAATCAATGATTAAGTTTAGATTTCTGCATATTTTTTCGGTTTTTATATGCAGAATATATGGAAATATATGCAATAATAAGTCAGCTAAACAGCTTTTTTAATTGTTGCTTTTAATTTTAGTGACTTTTGTGGAGAACGCCTGCCTGTGGCTCAAAATAGCAACCGGAGGGAGGGTTTGAGATTGCCAAAATGGTATCAAACGGCAGGGAAGTGCCGACAGCATGAAAGCGGTAAGCGGCAATGCGATTACGCCACCTCCATCCGTGCGGCGTCAAGGAGTAAAAGAAGCTTATAAAATGGCGGAAATGAATCCTGATAAAGAAAGTAATAATTTCTTTGTCAGGATTTTTCTATGCAAAAAGGAAAAAATAGGGTATATTATATTTGTCGTTAACTATGTCATACGACAATACTTAAACTTGCTTTAGAGGAGACAGAAATTCCAACATGTTTTTTGACAAAAAAGAAGATAAAAGAAAAAGCTCCGTTTGGAACAGAAGAACCATAGCACCTCTGCTATTGTGCCTGTGCACGTTGTTTATCTGGCACAATTCCCTGCAGGCAGCGGGCTTATCGGGAAGCCGGAGCCTCAGACTCACGCAGGCGGTGAATGACTGGTTTTCTACAGGGGGCGCCATTGCAGAGACGATGATACGCAAGCTTGCTCATTTTGTGGAGTATGTGGTGGAGGGAGTTTTAGTAACTGCCGTGACATGGGCATATGAGCTTCCGCTCCGCCGGTATATATGGCACGGGGCGTTGTTTGGAGTTTTGACGGCGTTGTTAGATGAGACCTTTCAGCTTTTTATGGAGGGACGGGCAGCCTCGGTGGGAGATGTGTGGATTGACTTTTGCGGTTTCCTGTCAGGTGTCTCTTTGGGGGTGCTTTTTATGTGGATACGGATAAAAGGGGTAAGGAGAAGCAGATAGATGAATATAATATTGTTATCAGGGGGCTCCGGCAAAAGACTCTGGCCGTTGTCCAATGATATTCGATCCAAGCAGTTTATCAAGATTTTTAAGACAGAGGATGGAGAATATGAATCCATGGTGCAGCGGGTTTACCGGCAGATATGCAGTATAGACGGGGAGGCATCGGTCACCATTGCAACCTCCAAAACTCAGGTTTCGGCAATTCACAATCAGCTTGGCACAGCAGTGGGGGTCTGCGTGGAGCCCTGCCGGAGAGATACTTTTCCGGCGATTGCCCTGGTATCCGCCTGGCTTGCAGACGTAAAGAAGGTTTCGGAGGAGGAGCCGGTGGTAATCTGCCCGGTGGATCCTTATGTGGACGAGGACTATTTTGCCGCTCTTTTGGAGCTTGGAAAACTTGCGGGGAAGGGGAGCGCGGATCTTCTCCTGATGGGAATGGAACCCACGTACCCAAGTGAAAAGTACGGCTATGTGATACCGGAGGATGAAACGGAGGTAAGCAGGGTAAGCACCTTTAAGGAAAAGCCGGATCTTGAGACTGCCAGAGAGTATATCCGTCAGGGGGCGTTGTGGAACGGCGGCGTTTTTGCATTCCGGCTGGGATATATGCTGAAAAAGGCGCATGAGCTGATTCCTTTTCAGGATTATCAGGACTTATATGACCGTTATGAGACACTGACCAAAATCAGTTTTGACTATGCCGTGGCGGAAAAGGAAAAGAATATTCAGGTGATGCGTTTTGCCGGTAAGTGGAAGGATCTTGGGACATGGAATACACTTACGGAGGCAATGGAGGAGGCGGGCATCGGCAAGGTTTTATTTGGAGATGCATGTGAAAACGTACATGTGATTAATGAACTTGACGTGCCGGTTTTGTGCATGGGGCTTAAAAATACGGTTATTTCCGCAAGCCCGGAAGGAATTTTGGTCTCGGACAAAGAAAAGTCCAGCTATATTAAACCCTATGTGGACAAAATTGACCAGCAGATTATGTTTGCGGAAAAGTCATGGGGGAGCTTCCGGGTGATTGATATTGGGGACGAGAGCATGACCATCAAGGTTACTTTAAATACGGGGTGCAGCATGAACTATCACAGCCATGAAAGGCGTGATGAAGTGTGGACCGTGATTTCCGGGAGGGGAAGAACGGTGGTGGACGGCGCGGAACAGACGGTGGCGCCGGGAGATGTGGTAGAGCTTCCCGCAGGATGCCGGCACACGATTATTGCCGATACGGAAATCAAATTGATTGAGGTACAGATTGGCAGGGAAATCAGTGTTCAGGATAAGCAAAAACATGAATGGAAGGAAAGGAAGCCGCAGACATGAAAAACATGAGTAATCTGGGCAGCAGGTTTAAGGAATCCCAGAAGGAGCAGGAAGAGCAGAACCTGAGCGTTAAGAGAATATGGCTTTATCTGTTCATCACCTTTACGCTTACTTACGGCGTGGAAATCTTTTTGATCATGCCGCTTGCAGGAAGCGCGGATATACAGTCAGCAATGTTTGCCCAGCTGTTGAAAGCGGGAGTAATGTTTTTTCCTGCATTTGGAGTGATTCTTACAAGAATGATCACCAGAGAAACGTTTGTGGGCAAAACCATGATGATTCATTTGAGGTTAAAGGGAAATTTGAGGTATTATGCTTTGTCATGGTTTGGAATCGGCGGTTTGATCCTGTTTGGCGCGGCAGTGTATTTTGTTCTCTTTCCGGGCAAATTTGACCCGCAGATGGGGTATGCGGCGCTGCAGCTTTCCAGACAGGCGGGCGAAAATGAGGAAGTCGGGACGGAACTTGTCCGGCAGGCAGTGACAGCGCAGCTGGTCATGGGATTTTTCTTATCCCCCTTTGCCAACCTGTTAAACTGTTTCGGGGAAGAGTGGGGGTGGAGAGGCTACCTGCTTCCGAAGCTGCTAAATCATTTTAAAATTGTTCCTACCCTGCTGCTGAGCGGCATGATATGGGGAATATGGCATATGCCTTTGATTATTATGGGGCATAATTACGGCGTGGGATACCGGGGCTACCCGATTGCGGGAATCCTAGCAATGTGTGTGTTCTGCACGGTTATCGGAATTATTTTTTCTTATATGACTATCCGGACAGGAAGCTGTATCCCGGCTGTGCTGGGGCATGGGATGCTGAACGGATTTGCGGCGGCGGGGATGCTGTTTACCTCGTTGGAAGATCCTTTCAACGTATTTATCGGTCCGGCGCCCACAGGGCTGGCAGGCGGCATTGGCTTTATTTTACTGGCGGCGTATTTTCTTTACCGGCTGTACCAGCAGGAAAAGAAGGAGCCGATTCAAATAGGAAAACTGCAGACAGAGACAAACAAAAGTAAAATTAAGGAGGAAGCAAAATGAATGAATTACTATCAAATGTAAAAAAAGCCATGGAAAATCATGAACTGATTCCTTACTATCAGCCTCAGTATGATGCGCTTACCAACCGTCTTGTAAGCGCGGAGGCGTTAATCCGGTGGATTAAGCCGGATGGCAGTATCGTACCGCCGGTAGAATTTATTCCGGAATTGGAAAAGAGCGACGCCATTCTGGAGGTTGACTGGTATATGTTAAAGCAAGTCTGCATTTTCTTAAACAAGCAGAAGGAGGAGGGGATTCCCCAAGTTCCCATAGCAGTTAACTTTTCCAGAATGCATATGATGTATGAGGACAATTTTGCGGGAAAGCTTCGGGAGATTGTAGATACATATGGAGTGGATCACAAATGGATTGAGGCTGAGCTTACGGAGTCCGCTTTTGTGGAGGAAGAAAGCGGAATCGGAAAGCTGGTGGAGAGCATCCGGAAAGAGGGATTCTGCGTGGCAATCGATGATTTCGGCAGCGGGGTCTCCAATTTAAGCTTTGTAAAGGATGTGGATGTTGACACTCTTAAAATTGATAAATCATTGATCAGCAGGAATTGTGAAGACGAGAAGGAGCGGATTGTGCTGGAAAGTATTTTTAATTTTGCGCACCGCTTAAAGCTCACCACGGTTACGGAAGGGGTGGAGACCCGGGAACAGCTTGGATTTTTGAGAACCTGCGGCTGTAAAAAGATTCAAGGATTTTTGTTTGCAAAGCCCATGCCGGAAGCTGATTTTATAAATGCATGTAAAACCCAGACTGAGCTTAGCGAAATGGAAGATATTCTGCTGGTGCAGGCGCCTTCCAGCGCAACGCAGTTATTGCTGGATGCGATATTTATCAAGTATCCGCTTGTGATTTTCTCTAATTTGACGCGGAACAGTTTTTATATGATGGCTTACGACAGTTTTTCATCCACGTCCTGTCCTTCTACGGGAGTTTTTGAGGAGCTGATCGCCCATGGGGCTTCCACAATGCATCCGGAGGATCAGGAGGCGTTTCGAACCACGTTCAGCATTGCCAATCAGATGGCGGCGTATCAAAGAGGGGAGAAGTGTGTGCGCCTGATTACCCGGCAGATTGGGGATGACGGAATTTACCGCAGGGTGGAAACCATCAATTTCTTTGTAAAGAATCCTTCGGTGGATGATGTGCTGGTCATCAGCCTGTGTGATAATCTGGAAGAATAAGAAGGGAACAGTTCAGCCTTGCAGTCCCGGATGCAGGAAAGCCCCGTGTCATGTTCCTTTT
>JAMPGL010000074.1 GCA_023663945.1 Lachnospiraceae bacterium
AAGAAGTTATTCTTGATACGAGTTTGGTTTCCGAAGACGCAAAATCAAACTGGCAGCCTGACTATGGTGAAAGAGGATTTACTGTTTTGGCAGTACCTCGTTGTATGATGATTTTCCGATAAATTACCGTTAACCACCTCACAACGCAACACTGCCAGTACAGTAAATCATTCGACTATAGCAAAAGTGCCAATTGGTAAAGATACGTTAGTCACTGACAGCTTGTATAGAGATTTATTTCTTAAGGAGCCCTTTAAAAGGCGTCAGTACTTGGTGAGGTATTTTCGAACCTAGTACTGCTACGCCTTTTAGAGAGCGAGAGCGTGGCGACGTAGAAATAAATCTCTATACAAGCGTCCGTTCTTCCCCCCTCCTTTACCACATTAAACCGAAATTTAACTTTCCACCCCCTACACCCCTCCCACCTTCACATAGCATCCCGCCTCCTGCTTTGCCTTTCCTTCCACGCACAGCAGGATAAGCTCCGACAGCACTTCCGAAAGCTCCGCATCTCTTCCCGCCTTTTGCACCTGCCTTAAAAGCTCATCCGCCGTTTTAGGGGTAAAGTCCAGAAATTGATAGATTCCCTCTTCCTCCTGCTGATTAAACGCCTCTCCGCTTTCAGCCTCCCCCGGCAGGAGCATTCCTTTCCGGTTAGTCAGCACTTCTACCTCCTTTATCAAGTCCTCTGGTGAGAGTGCAATCCCTGCTCCCTGCCGGATTAATAAATTACACCCGTCACTTAATCGATCCGTCAGCCGTCCGGGCACGGCATACACATTTTTCCCCTGCTCTAACGCCATATCTACCGTAATCCACGTGCCGCTCTTCTGCCTTGCCTCCACCACCAGAAGAATGTCTGCAAGCCCTGCCACAATTCGGTTTCTCTCCGGAAAGTTTCTTTTTTGGGGCATGGTTCCCGGCGGAAACACTGACAAAATCCCTCCTCCGGCGGCTAAAATCTCTTCGTAAAGCTTCCTATTAGAAGCCGGATAACAAATATCCACTCCGCACCCCAAAACCGCATAGGTCACCCCTCCGGCGTCAATTGCCCCCTGCTGGGCAATTCCGTCAATCCCCCGCGCCATGCCGCTGATTATGACTATTCCCGCTTTGGCTAACCTATCGGCAAAGGCTTTTGCCACAAAGCTTCCGTACTCTGAGCATTCTCTGGCTCCAATCACTGCCGCCGCCGGTTTTTCTTCTTCGGGCAGATTCCCCATATAATAAATTCCATAGGGCGGAAACTTAAGCTTTTTAAGACGCAGCGGATAGTCCCGATCCTGCCGGGTCAAAAAACAAATCTTTTTTTCGAGAAGCTTCTCATATTCTCCCTGCAGATCCCATTTTTCCGTAAACCTTTGAACACCTTTCTTTTTTTCCTCGTCGAGAAACCTTCCAATATCCTTTTTTACCGCTTTATAAACTGCCCTTTCGGTTCCATACGCCGAAAGCAGCTTCTCAATTGTCCTGTCTCCAATTTCCGGCAGATTATGAATCCAGAACTGATACGCCTTTTCCTCATCCATATCCTTTTACCTTTCCCACAAGCCTCTGCTTCTCTTAATTTTCAAGCAGACCTTCTATTTCTCCTGCCCTTCCAGCAAACTTCTCTGCTCCTTTGCCTTTTCGTCCAATTCTGTTTACCGCTTCCCTTCTGGCCAATCCTTTTTTTCTTACCTCTCCAGCAAATCCCCCTGCCGGTAACACGCCGCCTGCATCAAATGCTCCTCCCTGATGCCGTCCGCACCTGCAAGGTCGGCAATGGTTCTTGCTATCTTCAGCATCCGGTGATAAGACCTTGCACTGAAATTCATGGAATGCCACAGCTTTTCCACCATCTTTTTCTCTTTACTCCCCAAAATGCAATACTTTTCCACATCCCCCGGCTTTAAATCCGCATTAAACTGATAAGAAGTCCCCTGATAACGTTCTTTTTGCACCTCTCTTGCTTCCATGACCTTTTTCCGCATCACCGCGCTGCTCATCCCCTTACTGTCCGATTGAAGCTGTTCAATCTCTACCTTCCTGACCGGGACGCAAATGTCAATCCGATCCAGAATCGGACCGGAAAGGTGGCTCAAATAATTGTGCCTCTCGTGAGGGGTGCATCGGCATTTACTGCGATCCGGATAATACCCGCAGGGACAGGGATTCATAGCTCCGATCATCATCATGTCCGCCGGATAAGTGAAGAATCCGCTGCTTCTGGCAATCTGAATCTCTTTATCCTCCAAGGGCTGACGCAGTAAATCCAATGTCTGCCTTTTAAACTCCGGAAGCTCATCCAAAAATAAGATTCCCCGGTGGGCAAGGCTCACAATTCCCGGTCTTGGGATTTTTCCTCCGCCCGAAAGTGCCTGAGGCGAGATGGTATGATGCGGGCTTAAAAAGGGACGCTGTGTTACAAGCCCTTTTCTTCTGTCAAGCTTCCCCGAAATACTGTACAAAGCGGACACCTCCATGCTTTCCTTTTCGGAAAGAGGAGGCAGAATGGACGGCATTCTTCTTGCAAGCATGGTTTTCCCGGCTCCGGGCGGTCCTACAATCAGCATGTGGTGAAACCCCGCAGCCGCAATCAGCGCCGCCTGCTTTGCCTGCTCTTGTCCCTGTATCTGCACAAAATCCAGACTGTTTTCACGGTTCTGTTCCTTCACCGCCTCCTCCCAGCCAATCTGTCCGGCAGGCGGAAGAAATTGATCCCGCTCCGCTTCCGACCGCCTGAGATACTCCATCACTTGTTTGAGGCTCTCTGCCCCTACCGCCTTCATATCCCGGATTGCAGCCGCCTCCCCGGCATTTTCCTTCGGCACAATTCCCCAGCGGATTCCTTCCCTGACGGCGCATGCCGCAATCGGAAGAACCCCTCGGACGGGCTTTAACGCTCCGTCAAGGCTGAGTTCTCCCAAAAAGAGCTTGTCCTTCACACTGTCGGGCGGTATTTTCCCCATAGCGGCAAGAACTGCAGCCGCCACCGGAAGATCAAAACCCGTCCCCGCCTTTCTAATATCACCGGGAGAAATGTTGACCGCAATATGCATGGGCGGTATCTGAATGCCGGAATTTTTTAGCGCAACCCGCACTCTCTCCCCTGCCTCCTTCACCTCACTGCCCGGATTTCCCACCATAATAAAGCAGGGAAGCCCGGAGGATAAATCCGCCTCCACATGGACAAGATAGCTGTCTATCCCGTAAACAGCCCCCGATATAACTGTACTAAACAATCCGCACCTCCTTTTTGACCAAATCATAGTTTCTGCATCTGTGCCTAAAATCAAACAAATTTGACCCCAGCCGTTAATCCGTGAAAAATCGGAAAATTTAAGAATTTCTGTCAGAAAATCCTTGATTCCGGCATAAAATAAAGTTCTTGCAGACCATTTTATGCCAACAGAAAAACAGACCTCTCTGTTTCAGATACTTATACTGTACAGGAGATCTGCTTCAAATGCAATAGAAATTTTAAAATTTAATGAAGTTTATTTGCCATCGCGTCAGGATCCTGCGCAAACTGAACCGCCATATCCTTGGTAATCTGCCCCCCGGCATAAAGCTGCATAATTGCCTCATCCATAGCAATCATCCCCGCCTTACGGTTCGTCTGCATCACGCTCATAAGCTGATGGGACTTTGCCTCACGAATCAGATTCCGGACTGCATGATTGGCGTGAAGCACCTCAAAAGCCGCCACACGTCCGCTTCCGTCCGCTTTGGGAATCAACTGCTGGGAAACCACTGCTTCAAGCACGTTTGCGAACTGCACCCGAATCTGCTGCTGCTGGTGAGGCGGAAATACGTCGATAACACGGTCTACCGTGCTTGCCGCACCAATGGTATGCAGGGAGGACAAAACCAAGTGCCCGGTCTCCGCCGCTGTGATGGCGACGCTGATGGTCTCAAAATCGCGCATCTCACCCACCAGAATCACATCCGGATCCTCACGCAGAGCCGCACGGAGAGCCGCCGCGTAATTTCGGGAATCCAAACCAATCTCCCTCTGATTAACCATGGAAAGCCGGTGCTGATGAAGATACTCAATGGGATCCTCCAAAGTAATCACATGACATTCGCGGCTGCTGTTAATCTTGTCAATGATAGAGGCAAGCGTGGTAGATTTTCCGCTTCCGGTCGGCCCGGTCACAAGCACCAGCCCGCGCTTGCGCTGGTAAAGGTCAATCACGGAAGCAGGCAGCCCCAGCGATTCCGCCGACGGAACCTGAGTTCCCACCAATCGGAGGGCAAGTGCCACAGACCCGCGCTGTTTATAGGCGTTTGCACGGTATCTTCCCTGTCCGATAATGGAAAAGGACATATCATACTCTCCGTTTTCCTCAAACCGCTGTTTTTGCTGGTCTGTCATAATTTCGTCCAAAAGCAGTTTGGTATCCGCCGGAAGAAGCCTTTCAAAATCCATGGTGATCAGCTTCCCGTTGACCCTCATTTTGGGTGGTACTCCGACGGTAATATGTACGTCCGATGCGCCTGCATCTTTGGCAATTTTCAGCATTTCCTCAATGGTAGGCATCCTACAAAACCTCAACTTTCTTTCCGCTGTATTTTTTTAGCATATCTGTATCCATAACATGACGGTTATCCATCGTCTTCATAATATCCTTTATTTCTATATTCCGCGCCGACCGGCTCCTGAGATCCAAAATAGAGTTATCCCGAAAACACAACACCATCGGTCTCAAAATATTCTGAGGGTTTTCCGCCAAAACCAGCGCTTTCTCGCCGGTGCTGAGCTCCACGCAGACTCCCGCATCCAAAATCATAATAGAATCCATCAAAGCCTGTACCACTTCCGGAGAATAAACCATAGGAAGCTCCAATAAATGCTTAATCGCCGCCACTTCCGATTCCGGAGTCCGTTCCAGGCTCATTGCGGTCATATTGTCAAACACCTCCGATACCGCCAGCACCTGAGAGCCCTTCAGCCATCTGGTGGAATTATCCAGCCTGCCCGCCTCTTCGCTTTCTATAATCCGGTCTGCCTGCTGGCAGAATCTTTTTACGTTCGGATTGGAAAAGCTTATCTTTTCAATCATCTCGTAATCCTTCAAAATATGAAGAATCGCAGCCGTCAGAATATCCTGTCTGGCATCCGCCTTAAGCTTCAGGCGATTGCTCAGCACTGCGCTTAAGATTGCCGTGTTAAGTGCATGTCTGTACAAAAAATCTTCCCGGTTTCTAAGACTCTGGATAAAATGAATCTTATTATCCAAATGGCCATAGCTTTTACTGATATTGGCAGTGATTACCTGCAGCTTGGAGCTTTTCCCGGTTGCCAGTATCTTTTCAATCTCATCCTGAATGGCAAAAACATGGATAGTCTGAAAACGCTCAAACTCTATATCCTCCTCCGTCATCGGCGGCACAGGTTCTGCCGGTTCAAGAATATAAATACCAATCATGCCGAAATTCTTGATACTGACAATTCCCTGTTCCGTCAACTTGGAATTTCGCTCATACAAAAGCACTCCGTTCTTATTATAGATCGGCCGTGCAAGCCTCATGCCCCTTTTTAACTCTTCGGTTCTTTTAAATTGCATTCCTTCGTCCCCCATTACACGCCCAAAAACCCCTCTCTGAGTTTTAATAGCGCCTTCTTTTCTATGCGCGACACATAACTTCTGGAAATGTGAAGCGCATCTCCAATTTCCCGCTGCGTAACCTCTTTTCCTCCCAAAAGACCATAGCGAAGACATATGATCTCTCTTTCTCGGTCTGTCAGAACCCTGTCAATGAGTCCTGCAAGCTTTTTGGTATTCTCATATAGCTCCATCTGTTCCGTAATATCTTCCTGATCGTGCTCAATAATATCCAGAAGACTGATTTCATTTCCTTCCTTATCTGTTCCAATCGGCTCATACAGCGATACTTCCCTGGAGCTTTTCTTTTTGGAACGAAGCAGCATCAGCAATTCATTATCAATACATCTGGAAGCGTACGTGCTCAGCTTCCCCTTTCCGGCGTCAAAAGAAGACACCGCTTTGATCAGACCAATTGTGCCGATGGATATTAAATCTTCCATATCCTCATCGACATTTTGATATTTTTTGGCAATGTGGGCCACCAGACGCAGGTTCCTCTCGATCAGGATTTCTCTGGCTGCAGCAGCTTCCTTACAATCTCCCTTTTGCAGCACTTGTATGTAATGTGCCTCTTCCGCCGCTGATAATGGCTGCCTGAAAGTTTTCACAAGAGCGCCCCCAAAGTCATTTTTAATATTCTATGACCCGTCAGGTATCCTAGTGCCTTTCCAATAATTTTATTATACAAATATCCGGCGTAAATAGCAATTGTTATTTATTATATCAACAAAAAATCTGCCATGACAACATTACTCACATCAATTCCCGTCTCGGTGAGCGCAATCCGCTCCTCCTTCTCTTCCAAGTCATAATACCGTCTGAGAAGCCCGTTTCTAATGTGTTTTTCGACGATTCCCGGATAAATCTGCTCTATTGTTTTTCCAAAAAGCCTTTGAAACTCCTCCCCGCTTACCCCCTTCATCATGCGGAGGCCAAGAAACATAAATTCCTCCATCTGCTCCTCTTTGGACAACTCCTGCCGATTTTCCTTCACCGGACCTCTTTCCAGATAGCTTTTCAAATCTTTTCCGTTTGCAAAACGGACATTTTCTACAAGCGAAGCTGCGCCAATCCCAAAACCTGCATAATTGCCTCTCTGCCAGTACACCTTATTGTGCCTGCACTCACTCCCCTCTCTGGCATAATTGGAAATCTCATACCTGTGATACCCTGCACAGAATAGCATATCATTTGTTATTTTATACATTTCCCGTTCCGCATCCTCCTCCGGCAATACCGGCGTTTCCTCATAAAAAGGCGTTCCCTCCTCGATAATCAGGCTGTATGCGGAAATATGGGCGGGTGCAGGTTTCAGAGCTGTTACCCTGTGAATCGTATCGCAGAGGCTCTCCATGGTCTGCCCGGGAATTGCCGACATCAAATCAACATTTATATTGTTAAATCCTGTTTTAACCAGCATTTCATAGGTGTCATAAAAATCTTCCGCGCTGTGGATTCTTCCCAGCGCCTTAAGTTCTGCATTATTCAGAGATTGAAGCCCTATGCTGACCCGGTTGATTCCAGCATTTTTCCACGCCGCGGCGCGCTCCGGAGAGCATGTCCCCGGGTTTGCCTCCATGGAAATCTCACAGTCCGGCTCTAACCGGTAATTTTCTCCAAGGGCACGCATAATCCCTGCAATCTGCATCGGTTCCAGCAGGGAGGGCGTTCCTCCCCCCAGAAAGATTGTTTTAATCTTGTAGTTTACATAACTTTGGCTTTCCTCTTTTATTTCCTGAATAAGGTGCTCCACATAGCGCGCTCTCACCCCGTCGGATGCCGGTGCCGACAAAAAATCGCAGTACAGGCATTTCTGCACGCAAAATGGAATATGAACATAAATGCTTAACTCTTTATTCACAGGATTCATCACTTGTCGTCCAGCTTCAACACACTCATAAAGGCTTTTTGCGGAACCTCCACACTGCCAATCTGGCGCATGCGCTTCTTTCCTTCCTTCTGCTTTTCCAAGAGCTTTTTCTTTCGTGTAATATCACCGCCGTAACACTTGGCAAGCACATCCTTGCGCATCGCCTTAACGGTCTCTCTTGCTATAATCTTTCCGCCCACTGCCGCCTGAATCGGAATTTCAAACAAATGCCTCGGGATTTCCTCTTTCAGCTTTTCACACATTTTTCTTCCGCGCTCATACGCGCTGTCCTTATGAACAATAAAGGATAATGCGTCCACCTCTTCCTTATTAATCAGGATGTCCAGCTTCACCAGTTCAGACTGCTCATAGCCTTTCAGCTCATAGTCAAAGGAAGCATAGCCTCTGGATCGGGACTTTAAAGCATCAAAAAAGTCATAAATAATTTCATTTAACGGCAGCTCGTACTTTAAAAGCGCGCGAGAAGCCTCAATATATTCCATTCCCAAATACCTGCCTCTTCTCTCCTGACAAAGCTCCATAATCGGTCCGATAAATTCTGTTGTCACCATGATTTCCGCCGATACCACCGGCTCCTCCATATATTCGATTACCGATGGATCCGGCAGGTTGGAAGGATTGGTCAGCTCAATAATTTCTCCGTCTGTCCTGTGCACCCGATAAATAACACCCGGTGCGGTAGTTACTAAATCTAGATTATATTCTCTTTCCAAACGCTCCTGAATGATTTCCAGATGCAAAAGACCTAAAAAACCGCATCGAAAACCAAAACCAAGGGCAATAGAGGTCTCCGGTTCATAGCGCAATGACGCATCATTTAACTGCAGCTTCTCCAACGCATCCCGAAGATCCGGATATTTTGCGCCGTCCGCCGGATATACCCCGCAATAGACCATGGAATTTACCTTTTTGTATCCGGGAAGGGGCTGACTGCATGGATTGTCCGCATCGGTAATCGTATCCCCCACCGAAGTATCCTTTACATTTTTAATGGAAGCAGTGATATATCCAACCATTCCTGCGCTCAGCTCCTCACAGGGAATAAACTGCCCGGCTCCAAAATAGCCGGTCTCCACTACCTCCGCCCGGGCGCCGGTTGCCATCATGCGGATGCTTGTCCCCTTTCTCACCCTTCCTTCCATCACCCGGCAGAAGACGATAACCCCTTTGTAAGAATCATAGACAGAATCAAAAATCAGTGCCTGCAGCGGATGCTCCGGACTCCCTCCTGGTGCCGGAATCTTTTCCACAATTGCCTCTAATACCTGCTCAATACCGATACCGTTCTTGGCTGATATGAGAGGGGCATCCTGCGCCTCAATGCCAATCACATCCTCAATCTCATTCTTGACCCGCTCCGGTTCCGCACTGGGAAGGTCAATCTTATTGATCACTGGAAAAACTTCCAAATCATGATCCAGCGCAAGGTAAACGTTTGCCAATGTCTGAGCTTCGATTCCCTGCGCGGCATCCACCACTAAAATAGCGCCGTCACAGGCGGCAAGGCTTCTGCTAACCTCATAATTGAAATCCACATGTCCCGGAGTATCAATCAGGTTAAATATATACTCCTCCCCACTCTGCGCCTTATAAATCGTCCGGACAGCCTGAGCTTTGATGGTAATTCCCCTTTCCCTCTCCAGATCCATATTGTCAAGAACCTGCGCCTGCATCTCCCTGCTGGTCAAAAGCCCCGTTTTTTCTATAATCCGATCTGCCAATGTGGACTTGCCATGATCAATATGTGCCACAATACAGAAATTTCTGATCTTACTTTGATCAATCTGTGCCATAATACTTGTCTCCTTTGGTCTTATCGCGCTCTGCCGCGCATGACTTAATCATACCATACCATTAAGTACAATGGCAAGAATGTGTGCTAACGGATCACAGGCATTCATAATTTCTTCCACCGTATTATTCTGGGCTCCAAGCTCAATCAGAATGCTTTTCGGTTTCAAATGAAGGTTGTAACGATAGGCTTTTAAGTATACCTTTCTGGCAATCCCCGGATAATACTCATTCGCCGCCACCTGCGCCTGAAAGGAAAAAGCAAGATTATCCTGAATATAGGGATTTTCAAGATAATCAATGCTTCCGCTTTTGCGGATATAACTGAGCCCGTTAAAAAACATGAATCTGGCGGTAGGTCTGCCCTGCAAGTCCATAACCAGCTTTCTGTCCCCCGAAACCGCATCCCGATGCAGGTCAATTACCACTTCAATAGAAGGATTCTCATCCAGAATTTTCTCGATTTCCGGCAGAGAATTGGCGTAGGCATCCTCCCTCACCGCGTCATACTGCCCGGTGTGATGAAGAACCTTAAACCCGTATTTGTCCTGAAGCAGACTGGTAAGTTTATCCCCCGCTCCTACAATGGTAGTTGACGAATCTCCCTCCACCGAATCTATAAACCCCTCCCTTGAATGGGTATGATAAATCAAAATCTGCGGTCCTTCCGTATCCTTATCCACCGCCAAATCCTGATGAAGAAGCCGGTCCAAATCCATATATTCCTCTTTTAAGGACGTGGAACTGTCCACCGCATAAAAATTTGAAATCAAATTTTCATAATTCCATTCCTCCGACCAGTCGTAGGTATAAGCCGGATAGACCGCAGTCTGAAATGGTTTGCTCACATCTCCCTCCGAATCCGCATTTTTCTGTGCCTGACGGTTTTCTTCTCCTAACGCCTGTTCAAGTTCCGTGTTATGTAAACTATTTTCCCGTTCCATTTCTATAAGCACACTGTTTTCTATATGAAGAGCGTCTTTGCCATAATCTAAATTTTCCTCATCAATATTTTTGTAATCTTCGTCCACGCCTTCCTTTTGCAATATCCGTTCCGCCATCATGGTATCCTCCGGCGCCGGCTCTATGCCTGCCTCCTGCTTTACATATTGAAATAACGGCAATTGGTTTTGCATCCAAGTCGTCAAAAATCCCTCTGCAATGTCCGTTTCTCCTTTTTCTTCTTCCAAAAATGACGGTATCTGAAAATAAGCCCTTTCCATCTGCCTTTTGAAAAAGGCGCTGATTAAGTTGTTTTCCTGCTTCCATGAAACAACATCCCTGTTTCCAACTGCAAAGATAACGCTTCCTGCCACGCACGCAGCAAGCAGTGCTCCGGCTCCCCATCTTCTTACTTTTTGCTTAAAGATTTTTCCTCTCACCACATGCACCCCACTACGGAATTATATGCTTTTTTACGGACATTCATTCGTCACCCGTCTGCTGCGGCAAGGTGATCGATTTGAAAAATGTGGTGATAGCAATTATCTTTTTTGAAAGAATTTCCTATTACATCAAAAAAAGCGCAGGAAATCATTTCCTGCGCTGTCGCTATTTTCTATTATTCTTCTGTCACATGCCAAACAGCCTTGTAACCATGGAATCATTCTGCATCTTTTTCCGAAGCATACCCATTCGGTAATCTTCAAGCAGTTTATTTTTCTTTTGCTCAGAAATTGCCATCGGCATATCCAAATCTTCAATCCGGCTTCTGGAAGCCGTCAGATTAAGAGACGCTCCCGTATTATAATTGTAGGCATGTTCCAGTGCGTTTGTTGAAGCTCCCAGCCTGCTTCTCGATGCACTTATTTTTTCCATAGCAGAGTCAATAACCCCAATGTCAAATTCACCGGTAACATTATATCCTTCTAATCCAAGAGATTTTAAAGTCGCATTCTCCATTTGGATTTTCAGACCGGAACCGTCTGCATTCGTGGCAATGTTCATATCCGCCATACTGCCGTCAAGCAACTGCATCTCATTATACTGCGTTCCCACAGCTGTGTGCTGAATATCTGATAAAAGCTGGTCAATCTCGCCTTGAATCATACTCTTTTCGGAATCGCCGTACAATCCATTAGATGCTTTAAGGCTGAGTTCCCTGATACGCTGTAAAGACTCCTGCATGGTTCCCAGCGCTCCCTCTTTGATATTAGCAACACCAATCCCATCATTAATATTAGAAGCCCCTACATCAAGTCCATTACTGTTTCTTTTCAGTTTATTCGCAATAGCAAGCCCTGCCGCATCATCTGCTGCCGATTGAATCCTTCTGCCACTGGCTATTTTTCCATATAGGAAGTTTGCGTTTTGTACTCCTGAAATTCTCATAAAAACTCCTTTCCTATGCAGAAACTTGTTACATGCAAGTCGAGACTTTCCCTTATGCTTATAGTATAGTGTATTTGCCGGATTTGTGCAAGGATTTTTAGAACCCCTGCCGGATTAAACTTATAAGAGGGGGTATCCTTTTGTGAGGAATTTCTTTGCAAATCGATTTTACGCTATGAAGTTAAGTTTCGGTTTAATGTGGTAAAGGGAGTTTAGAAAACGGACGCTTGTATGGAGATTT
>JAMPGL010000075.1 GCA_023663945.1 Lachnospiraceae bacterium
TGCCAATTGGTAAAGATACGTTATTCACTGACAGCTTGTATAGAGATTTATTTCTAAAGGAGCCCATTAAAAAGCACCAGTACTTGGTGAGGTATTTTCGAACCTAGTACTGCTGTGCTTTTTAGTGAGCGGGAGCGCGGCGACGTAGAAATAAATCTCTATACAAGCGTCCGTTCTTCACCCCTCTTTTACCACATTCCTCCACCACCCCTAATCCCTTCCAAAATGAAGCCGTTTCATAAAAATATGCCTTACGGCTCCGCAATCCTGCTGACTCCCACATAAATATTTGAAATGCTATACCAAGTCGGGAAATCCACAATTCCATTTGCCGGAAGATTAAAGATTCCCTGAAAGGTTCTGACTGCCTCTGCAGTTGCCGATCCAAAGACCCCGTCTGCCGTTATCGTTGGAATCGCAGGATAATTCTGCGCAATCCTATTTAACTGCTGCTGTATCTGACGCACCTTTTCCCCGGATGAGCCGATTGTCAGATTATATCCCGGCCAGGAAGAGGGCACCCCGGCGATGCTCACCGCCGTGTTAATATACATATCAGACCCATAGTAATAACGAATAATCTCAATCGCGGAATATCCTTCATCTCCTAAATATTTAGAGCCCCACTGACTTAAACCGCTGCAAGTTACCCTCTGTCCGTCACAATAAGATGTAAAAATCGGCTGTCTCACTCCCGGTCTTGAAAGGTAATTGTTAAAAATGCTGTCCACTAATCTGCCGATATTGGAATAAATATTTCTTCCACGAATCCATTTCTGGTCATAGGCAGTAGAAGATGTAATTGTAAAATTGTACCCTCTGTTGCGGTACCACTCCGTATAAACCCTGTTAAGCGTAAACGACATGATGGCAAGCACGTTGGCATAAATCGTTGCCTCCGGCCATGTGGCGTAGATTTCCGATGACGCCACATTCTTAATGTAATCCCGGTATTTTACATAATAATTGGGAGCCGTGCTGTCATCCGGGACGCCGTCATGGACAATCACATATTCCGGTATCACCACCCGGCTTAACACAATCTCTCCGCTCTCATCCACAGGCTTTATCTCGTCCTCTGGAATCTTCGGCGGATACTCTCCATACAGTGTGTGGTCGGGAATAACGATTACCTCCTCCTCCTGAGTTGGCGCCGTTTCAAGCGGCATCATCTGTATCGGCTGTAACGCCGTCACATCCGGCAGGATTTCCGTTCCTGATACCAAAACTGACTCATAGCCCGGCGCATCTACTTGGATATTATATTCGGAATAAGGCTGGTTCGCCTGTTCCGGCTCCATGCTGTATTCAAGCGGCGGCGCCGGAAGGTCAATGACCGCTGTCTGCCCCGAAGAATCTGTCTGTAACTGTTCCACGGTCACCCCGGGAACCCCGGTATAAGAAATGGTCACGGTTGCATCCGAAACAGGAATCATCCCTAATTGTGAGGTTACATTAATTTGGAGCTGTCCCAGACTCTGCGTGTCCATCTGCGCATTATTAACATTATTTTCAGGCATAAAAATACCTCTGCATATCTATTTAACATATCATATGCAGAGGTATCCTTCTAAGTGCTATTTCCTATTTTGTGAGAAGCATCATAATATCATTGCTTCTTGCCACAAACTTGCTCATTGCCTCGGGCTCCAGCGGTGCATGCTGTAAAAGTGCCAAATCGTAAAGCTGTTCGCAGATCATGCTCACATTCTTTCCGTCTGTATTTTCCATAATATATTGAACCAGCGGATGGTTGGAATTTAAGATCAGCGTCTCCCCTTCTTTGCCAAAACAGCCCATGTCCATTCCCGGCATGGAATACATCTTCATCATATCCTGCATTCTCCGGCTCTCTTCTGACAGGGTAACCATGGAAGCAATCTTTTTATTTTTCAGCTTTTCCACCTTAATGGTAATTTTGTCCTTTTTCAGAACCTTCTTCATTACCTTGCCGATGGCTTCCGATGCCTCCTCCAATTCCTTTTCTGTCTTTTTGCTGGTCTTTGCCTTAAAGGAGTCCGTCAGGTCAGCATCGATTCTCTGGAATTTGATTCCTTCGTTTTTCGCTTCCAGCTGGGAGATGAAAGGCTGGTCGATATTATGGGTGAGGATCACCGCATCCATCTTAGCCGCCTTGAACATACTGATATATTGTCCCTGCTGCTGTTCATCCGTCACGTAATAAATAACCTTTTCTTTCTTTTCCTCTTCTGCTTCCTCTTCCGAAGACTCGTCATCCGCGCTCTCAGCGATATCGCCGCTGACAACGTTGCCGTCCGCGTCTACCACCTCCGGCTTGTCTTCGCCCTCTCCCTCTTTCGGTGCATCCTCAGAAACCTCATCCGGATCCGTCTTATTGACTTCCAGACATTCCGGGAGGGTCAAATATTTACCGTCCAGATTTTTAAACAGGATATAATCCGTCATCTTCTCGCAGAATTTGTCGTCCTTTAAGCAGCCAAACTTGATAAAGGGGCTGATGTCATCCCAGTACTTATCATACTCTTCCTTCTCCGTTTTGCACATGCCGGACAGTTTATCCGCAACCTTCTTTGTGATATAATCGGAAATCTTCTTAACGAATCCGTCATTCTGCAGCGCGCTTCTCGATACGTTAAGCGGCAGGTCAGGGCAGTCAATCACGCCCTTAAGCAGCATCAAAAACTCAGGAATCACTTCCTTAATGTTATCCGCGATAAATACCTGATTATTGTAAAGCTTGATCACGCCTTCAATGGACTCGTATTCCATATTAATCTTAGGGAAATACAAAATGCCTTTCAGGTTAAAAGGATAGTCCATATTCAGATGGATCCAGAACAAGGGCTCCTTATAATCCTGAAATACCTTACGGTAAAATTCCAGATATTCTTCTTTGGTACAATCATTGGGATGCTTCATCCACAAAGGCATTGTCTCGTTTAAAAGCTCCGGACGCTTAGTAATCTTATAGCGGAACTTATCCTCTTCTTTTTCCGGCTTAAGCTCTTCTACAATTGTGTCTGTATCCAGCTTCTCGTCTGCATCAATGGTCTGTGTCTCCGTTGTATTTTCCTTGGAAAGATAAATCTCCGTAGGCATAAAGGAGCAATACTTCTTGATGACTTCTTTCGCCTTGTACTCGTTGCAGAATTCCAGCACATCCTCATTAATAAACAAGGTAATTGTCGTGCCGACCTCCGCCCTGTCCCCTTCCTTCATATCAAACTCGGTTCCGCCATCGCACTCCCAGTGCACCGCCTTTGCCCCTTCCTGCCAGGAAAGGCTGTCGATATGCACCTCGTCCGCAACCATGAACGCCGAATAAAATCCCAGGCCGAAATGACCGATAATCTGATCGTCATTTGCCTTGTCCTTATATTTTTCGATAAAATCCGTTGCTCCGGAAAAGGCGATCTGGTTGATGTATTCTTCCACCTCATCCGCTGTCATGCCGATACCGTTATCAACAAATTTCAGCGTCTTTTCTTCCGGATTGACAACCACCTGAATCTTTCCCTTATAGTCCTCCGGCAGCTGATATTCACCCATCATATCCAGCTTTTTCAGTTTGGTAATCGCATCACATCCATTGGAAATCAGCTCTCTGAAAAAAATATCATGGTCTGAATACAGCCATTTCTTGATAATAGGAAATATGTTTTCACTGTTGATCGATAAGTTTCCGTGTTTTTCCGCCACGATAAATCACTCCTTTTTCTATTCATTTCCTCTTTGTACGACCTTATCTTAAAAAACAGTGTAGTTCCCTTTTTGCCAAAAGTCAAGCAAAAATTAGCACTCATTAATAATGAGTGCTAATAATTCGTCCAAACCACCGTATTTACAGGCTTTCTGTAATTCTAAAATTTTTATTAACTGAAATACTGATTATAAATATCGAAGAAATTACTGGTTGTAACCTCCTCATTTTCCACAAAGGCAATCTCTTCCCACAAGGGCTCGTTTAAGGTTCTGGTCAGAGATGTGATAAAGGCGTCGTATTCCTGTCCGAATACCTCCTCCCGCCGCTGTTCCACAATCTTTACTTTATTTGCGTCCGTCTCTTCCCTGTTGAAGGTGTTGATACATTTAATAATGTTATATCCCTGTCCGGTCTCCACAATCTCACTGATCTCACCGGTTGCCAGATTAAAAGCCGCCTCCTCAAAAGCCGGTTCCATCTCCCCCTTGCCGAAGGAAATGCTTCCCTTTTCCCCCTCACTGTACTGAAGAACCAGCTCTTCAAAGTCACTGTCATCCTGCCTTGCCATTTCGAGAATCTGCTCGCTCTGGCGCAGCACATCCTGTTTGGCGTTCTCCGTATATTCAATCTTTTTGCCGGTGCCGTCTCTAATATAGGTCTTGATCAAAACATACTGAACCGTGATGTTCCGCGCCTCGTCGTCGCTGATCTCCGGATTAATGTCCTTGATGATATATTCGTACACTTTATTGGCAAGTGCAAATTCCGCATACAATTGATTAATCGTCTCTTCGTCCGCCTGAAGGATGTCCCGCTCGGTCTCGTTCAGGGACTCATAGTATTCCTCCGCCGCCTCCTGCACCATCTTAAGCTCATTCTCATCTAATGTCACTCCGTACTTCTGGGCGAGCAGATTCATGGTTTTAATCTGGGCAAGCTGAGCAAGCACCGTCTCTTTTATATTTTCTTCTAATGTCACGCCGTTTAAGTCCGTCTTCCAGATTTCCCTGCCAAACACGCTCTCATACTGATCCTGAGTGTTGGTCAGGTAAACCATGATCTCCGGAAGCATGCAGGACATGGTTTCTATGCGGAACACCTCATCCTTTTTAAACCCTGTGTACAGTACCAGCTTCGTATCCGTATCGCTGGACTGACATCCGCCCATCGGCAGCATCAGGAACAGACAGCAAATAGCAAAAATCGTTCGTTTCAGCCCTCTCATGAGCAAATCCCCTTAAGAATGCTTCTTGCAACGCTGATTCCGTTTGCGGATGCCTGCTGTAAGCCTCTTGTCACTCCGGCTCCGTCACCAATGGCACGAAGCCCCTTGATGCTGGTCTCAAAGTCTTTATCCACAATCACGCGGTTTGAATAAAACTTAACCTCCACTCCATAGAGCAGAGTCTCATCCGCCGCAATTCCCGGCGTAATCTTGTCCAGCGCCAAAAGCATTTCTTCAATGTCCACCATAATTCTATGGGGAAATACCAGTGAAAGGTCTCCCGGCACCGCGTCCTTAAGCGTGGGCATCAGGTTGTTGCGGCACAGTCTTTCCTCCGTGGTTCTGCGCCCCCTTCTAAAATCTCCAAAGGTCTGCACCAGAATTTTGCCTCCGCAGAGCATATTAGACAGCTGCGCGATATGTTTGCCGTACTCAATAGGGGTTTTGAAAGGCTTGGTAAAGTTCTTGCTCACCAGAATCGCAAAATTGGTGTTGCTGGTCTTATATTCTTTGGATTTGTATGCATGACCGTTTACTACCGCCAGACCGCCCTCATAATATTCCGTCGCCACTTCTCCGGAAGGATTGGTGCAAAAGGTTCTCACCTTATCGTCAAAGGTCGGCGTATGATAAATCAGCTTTGCCTCATACAGATTTTCATTTAAGGTCTGCATAATCTCATCACGAACCTCCACGCGGACGCCGATATCCACCGTTCCGGGCTTTGTCTCAATCCCAATCTCCCTGCACTTATCCTTAAACCAGTCAGCGCCTTCCCTGCCTACTGCCGAAACAATCTCATCCGCATAGTAAGTCTCTCCCTGATTGGTTCTGATTCCCTTTGCCCTGCCGTCTTCAACCAGAATCTCATCCACCATAGTGTTAAATAACAAAGTCACTCCCTGTTCTTCCAGATGGTGCTGGAGCTTCTCGTAAATCTTGTATCCCTCTTCGGTTCCCAGATGGCGGATCGGGCATTCTACCAGCTTTAAGTTCGCAACAATTGATTTTCGGCGGATTTCCCGTATTTCCGCCTGCTTATCTACGCCGTAAACAGCCGTGTCTGCGCCAAATTTTAAGTAAATATCATCGGATTCTTTAATCAGATCCGCAGTCTCATCATATCCCAGAATGGAGGGAAGGTTTCCCCCTACATCCGGCGAAAGCGACAGCTTTCCATCCGAAAATGCACCGGCTCCCGCGAATCCGGTGGTAATGGAGCAGGGCTGGCATCCCACGCACTGCTTGGTGGTGCGCTTCGGGCACTGCCTCTTTTCGATAGAACGTCCCTTTTCTACTATAAGCACCTTTAAATCTTTCTTTTTATCCATCAACTCGTAAGCGCAAAAAATCCCGCCCGGGCCGGCACCTATAATAATTACATCATACTGATTCTGCATTTTATCCCTCTTTTCTGTTTTACTTCTGTTTCCTTACTCTTAGGATACCATAACTTCAATACTGCTTCCAGCATTTGTTTTTCGGATGCGTATCTGATTCTCAATTTTTTCCGCCAATTCCGGAACATGCGAAATAATCCCGATGAGCCTGTCCTTTTCCACCAGCGTCTGCAGAGTCAGGCACGCCTGTTCCAGTGATTCCTCATCCAGACTTCCGAATCCCTCGTCAATGAATAAGGTCTCCACGCGGATTCCCCCGCTGCCCGCCTGCACCACATCGCTCATTCCCAAGGCAAGCGCTAACGACGCCTTAAAGCTTTCTCCTCCGGACAATGTTTTGACAGAGCGGTATTTCCCTGTATAATAATCCATCACTTCGATTTCCAGATTGTCCTTACTTCTGCCGTCGCTTACCTGCTGTATGCGCCGCAGCTCATACCGTCCGCCGCTCATCAGGTGGAGGCGGATATTCGCCGCCCTCAAAATCTCTTCAAAGTAAGAAGCAAGCACATATTGCTCAAACACTAGTTTTCTTTTGTTATTTCCGTTTGCCGCGTCATCCAGATCTTTCAGCAGACTATACTGTTCCATCAGGACGGCTAACTGTTCTCTCTTTTGAACAAGGGAAGCATGACTCTCCTCCATTCTATGGGTGCGGTTGTTAAGCTCTATCTGCCTGTCTAACAGCGACTTTTTCCATTCCCTGCTCTCTTCCAGCTTTTCCCGAATCTGCTGTAAGTTTTCTTCTTTCATGCCTTTTGTTTCTTTTTGCAGGTGCATAAGCATCTCTTTGTTGGTATGATACTCCCGCTTAAAATCCTGAATGGACTCCCGGAGCATGTGCAGTTCTTCCGGGTCGGTAAGCGCTTCCCGGTAATCCTGTTCGCCGGTAAATCCCGCCGTGAGAATCTGACGCTCCCATCCGGCGCATAAATCCGCCGCTTCCTGATCTTTCACCTTTAGTTCTTCCTTCTGCCTGTCAAGAACACTGCGCCTTTCTTCCAAAAGCGTTACTATCTGCTCATACTCTTTCAGCTGTCTCCGAAAATCCGCCTCTGTATGCTTCTCTATATAATTACCCAAAAGCTTCCTTTCCTTTTGCAGGGCTTTCTCCGCTTCTTCTCTTTCCCTGCCGCACGCACTGCACTGTCTGTCCAGCTCTTCTGTTTTTGCGCGGTATGCAGTGGTTTTTCCGTGAAGCTCAATCCGTGCCTGCTGTTTCTCCTCAAAAAGAGTCTTCAGCCTTCTGACGCTTTCCTCATCCGGAACATTCTGCTCCCGTTTTGCCGGAACCGGATGGTGCACGGATCCGCATACCGGACAGGGCATGTCCGGCACCAGTTCCTCTCCCAAAATTCCTGCCATTCCATGCCGGTACTGTTTATCCGCCTGCTCGTAAATCCTTTTGGCGTCCTCCTCCTCTTTTTCCGCCTGCAAATATTTCCTTTGTAGTTTACATAACTTATCTTTTTCCTGCTTACTGCTGTCCCGAAGCTCCTTCTCCTGTCCGAAAAGCCTTTTCACTTCCCGTTCAAGCTGGTACGCCGTCTGCAGCTTATCACGGCTTTCATAGAGCGCCTTTCCCTCTTCCTGCTGTCTTGCAAGCAATTGGATTTCTTTTGCTTTTTCCTGAATCTGCTTTTCCAGCTCAGATACATATTCCTGCGCTGTCTGCTTCCGGGTCTCTTCTATTCTAAGAGCTGCCGCCGCCTCCTGCCTTTCCAGAAGCTTTTCTCGCTTCCTAACCTTTACAGCCTCCTTTTGCAGCTCCGCCCCCCTTAACTTTTCCGACTTCAATCTGTCCAAAAGGCTTTTCGCCCTTTCCGCCTGCGCCGTCTGCTCCGTATACTTTTGAACCTGCTTCTCCGCCTTGGCAAACTGCCTGCGATTGTCTTTTAACTCCTCCCTGCCCCGTTTCATCTGCTGTTCCAAAAGTTCTATAAGCCCGTCATAATAATAGCTTCCGGAGGAGGTCAGCTCCTGCCAGCGTTCCCTAACCGTTTTATCCGTAAGAGACCCATCTCCGGATCCCGTCTGCTCACACGTGAATATCTGCTCACCCGTAAATGTCTGCTCATACGTAAATGTCTGCTCACCCGTAAATGCCTGCTCACCCGTAAATGTCTGCTCCTTTGTAAGCAGGTCAATATCCTCGTCCATCTTGTGCCGGCATTCCATCACCTGCCGATATGCCGATGCGGATTGTCCCTTTAAAAAAGAAGCCATTTTCTCATAAAGGTCGGTTCCGAAAATCTCCCGGAAAATCCTAGTTTTTTCGTTAGGAGACGCTGTCAGCAGTTTTGCAAATTCTCCCTGGGCAATCATGGAAAGCTGTTTAAACTGGCGGTAATCCAGCCGAAGAATCTCCTGCACCCGCCTTGTCACCTCATTTCCACCTTCCACCGTTCTTCCGTCCGGTTCGGTAAGCACCGCCTTTTCTTTTTCTTTGGTCAGCCCCTCCAAACGCTTCCGCGGACGCAGATACTCCGGGTTCCGATAGATAATGTATGTTCTGCCGTCATGAGTCATGGTAAGCTCCACATAAGTGGGAACATCCGAAGCGACAAAATCACTGCGCACGCTGGTTTTTTCCCGCATTCCGCCGCTCATATTCCCATACAGCGCATAGGTGACGGCATCAAAAACCGTCGTCTTGCCTGCTCCGGTGGGTCCTGTGATTAAAAACAATCCCCTCCCGTCCAGCCTCTGAAAATCAATTTCCTGTTTTTCTTTATACGGCCCCCAGCCGCAGATTACGAGTTTGACCGGTCTCACTTTTTGCTTCCTTCCTGTCCCTCTAATTCCTTTACCAGCTCTTCCACTATCCGTTTCCCCTCTTCGGCAAGCGGCTTTTCCCGAACCTCCTGATAAAAATCCTCAAACAATGCCAAGGCATCCTTTTTTTCTGTCCGAATACGGTTCTCCGATAATTCATAATTTTGCTTTTCTTCATCCTGCCCTGCCGGTTTCCGTAAAATCTGCATCACATTGGGATAAACGCTTCTGAGCGTTCCAATGGGGTCAATCAATTCTCCCTGATCCCAAAGCTCCGCCTGTATATAATCCTGCTTTTGCACGTCCTCCTGTCCTTTTGCCAAAAGCTCACTTAAAGTTCCGCTGATCCGGCGCATCCGGCGCATGGGACGAAGCGGAATCGGTTGTACCTCCGAAAGCCCCTGCCCGTCAATGCTGATAAGCAGTGCGCCCTTTTGCTGACGGATTTCTCCGAAGGAATATGCAAGCGGCGCTCCCGCATACCAGACGGGTCTCTCTCCCACCTGCTGCTGCTTGTGAATGTGCCCTAATGCCGTATAGTCAAACCCCTCAAAAACAGAAGCTTCCACATTGTCAATCCCGCCCACATGAATGGTAGTCTCACTGTCCGAAAGCTCCGGCGCCCTGCCGCTGTCCGTAACAAAAAAATGCGTCACCAGCACGCGGTTCTTTTTTTCTGATCCGCTCTTTCTTCCTGACTCCCTCTTTCTTCCTGACCCGTTCTTTCTTCCTGCCTGCTTCCGTTCCTCCTCCCAATACCGCGCAAGCATCTTCTCCACAGCCTCTTGGCTGTTGGAGGCTCCCGCCTGTGACGGCTTTAAAAAGGGAAGAAGCACAAACTGCGTCAGAAATTTCTCTTCGGTGAAATCCAAAGTGGAATCCAAAGCAGAATCCGAAGATGCTTCCTCAAATTCCACCGTGACCAAATCCTCTTCCTTTATTCCCGCAATGTAAACTCCCTGTTTTCCTAGCAATTCTTTTCCAAAGCTGAGCCGTTCCTGAGAATCATGATTTCCGCTGATTAAAAGCACCGGAATCTTTTGCTCCGACAGCCCCGTCAAAAACTGATCAAACAACAGCACTGCCTCTCCGGAAGGAATGGCACGGTCGTAAACATCACCGGCAATAACCACCGCATCTACATGGTTCGCTCCGGCAATTCCGGCAATCTGCTCCAAAATAAATTTTTGATCTTCCAGCATGGAAAAATCATTCACCACTTTCCCGATATGTAAATCGGAAATATGCAGAAATCTCATACTTTTCCTCGTTTCTAATGTCGTTTTCCCTATGTGCCTGCACGCCATAAGTTCTGCCTTAGCCCAGCAAAGCGCAGTCCTTCCCTTATCTATCCTTCTATCGGGAAACCGTTTGGGTCGAACCACGTCTCTCCATTGGTCATCAGATAATCTTCCCCTGTCAAAATCGCATTGCAATAGTCCTGAATCGATTCCAGCTTCCGCTTAAAAGCCATACCGCCGCCCAAAATATGGGTGCTGTGGACATCCGAACCTGCGGTCATGGGAAGATGATGTTCTCTGGCGTAAGCACGGGCGCGGACATCGAACTCCGGATTATTGTGGTGGACACTTAAATGACAGGAATGAGTGGCATTCACAGCTTCCACCCCATCCACATATTCCGGAAAAAGGCGTATCTCGGAAATATATCCCGCCTCCCGGAAAGGATGCGCGTGAATCACCAGCCCGCCCGCGCTGTGAATCATCTCATACTGTTCCTTAACAGATGCGGTCTTTATCTGCGGATGCGCAGTCAGCCATTCTATATCCACGCCGTAAATCAAAAATTCCGTGGCATCATAATTTGCCTCATATCCAAAAAATACGGAAAAATCATTTTCGTCCCCCCATCTTTTGGCATCTTCATATCCCTTGCCGAACATCCCTATCCACTGCTCCCAGGGCAGGGAGGAATCAATGCAGTTATTTCCATACCAGCTGTGGTCAGTAATAATCACTCCCGCATACCCCGCCGCTTTTGCCGCCTCCGCCATCTCTCTTCCTGTTGAATCGGCACATTTGCTTGCCTGACTGGTATGCATATGAGTCTCGTATAAATAAGGATAATCATCAATATAAGCCATGTTCCTGTCACTCCTTTGCATAAACTTCCACTTACTTATTCTACCCTTTGCCGACAGGTATTACAAGGGGGCTTTGCCGTCAAAATAATGACTGCACCGCCCCCGTGTTCTTTTATAAAGTCAATATCAATTTATACTTTCTGCACACGCAATTAATCTACGGTTAAAGTTTACAGTGCAAATTCTTGATACAAAGAATTTCGATAGGATTCATCGGACACAGCCTTGCTTAAATCGTCCAGTCTGCAAGACGTTAATAATATTGACGTCAGACTGGCAAATCGCGCTTCTCCCTTTTTGATGCCCCTTTTTTCACCTCTTCGTTCGCCTCTTCGCTCGCCCTCCCTTATTCCGGCATTCCTCTCATCGGCAATCCAATCCT
>JAMPGL010000076.1 GCA_023663945.1 Lachnospiraceae bacterium
TAGCATACAGTCCTTGGAGAGGGACTATAAAAACTACTACTTTATAATACGAGGAGGAACTTAACAATGGCAACAAATTCTTTGACTGCTTCTGATATGAATAATGTTGCGAAACAGACGGAAGAACCGCTGCAGTATAAAACCACGGCAGTACACCCTCTCCCCACCCCTTCCCTCATGGTGATAGGCGTATTTGACCCTGCAGAACCATATGACATCTGTTTCACCTATACGGGCAGCCAGCCCGTCAGGAACCGGGTAGTGATTACCAATCCCGAAACCTTTGAAACTGTTTATGATAGGACTCTGCTTACCATGAAGCTTACGCACACCATACCCGCGGGCACCTTGCAAGCCGACAGGCGCTACACGGCGGCAGTACAGGTATTTGACGCAGACAATAATAAGAGCGACCTGTCGGAAAGCGCATTGTTCTACTGCTATACAAAACCTGCTTTTGCGATAGCCGATATTCCGTCAGTGTGTAAAAACGCAAGCATCATGCTTCCCCTCTCCTATCTCCAGCCGGAAGGCGAGGCGCTGAAATCCTATCAGTTTTTTATGTATGATTCTAATCGCAATATACTGAACCATTCCGATACCTTTTATACGGACGGGCATATGCACTACTCCTTCAGCGGCTTACAGAATCATTCCGCTTACTATTTCCGCGCCATCGGTGAAACAGCACACGGTTATAAGCTTGACACAGGTTACATAGCTGTGACGGTTGACTATAATGTCGTCCCTACCAATGCAATTCTTGTGCTGGAAAACGAATACCGGCGCGGGTATATTACCATAAAAACCAACATCAAATCCATCGGCTACGAGTTAAAAAATGACAATTACTTTTTTGAAGGCAATACCGTGACTCTGTATGGAGACAATTATTTAAAATACAAGGAAGGCTTTTCGCTTGACGGGGATTTTTCTCTGTTTGTCGAAGCCAGAAAACTGCCGCTGGGCACGTTTCTACGGACAGAAGAAGGCGCGCTTACTTTAGGCATTGTGCGCGTATGTGATTTGTATTACTGTGAGCTGCAGGCAGGCAGCTATGTTTTATACTGCCCGCTCCCCAAAGCATGTATTTCCACAACGGAAGGCGATTATCTTGTCACTGCGGAGGGAAACATCATTGAAATTGTAAACCTGAACTACGATGACGACGATTTTATTGTATTTGAAGCAAAGCACATAAACTCCGCTTACAGTCTGAGCGCCTATCACAAATAAATGACACATGGAGGAGAACTATGATATTTTTAGGAAACGCTTTTTTCAGTGGAGAAAACACGCTGTATCCACCTGCCGCAAATCAAACCGAAATCACGGCGGTGCAACTGTTTGACGGCACTTATAACCACTTAATATTTTCGTCGGATGCATCCATGTCCGTAACGGATATCACGGACGAGTGGGATTACAACACAAAGATAAACGCGAATTTTGAAGAAAAATTTGACGCCGGCAATACCGGATTTTCTCTGCGCAATACAGACCATGTTATCATTAAGCGCAGGGAGCTCGGAAGCACGCACTGGGTAACGATTTATGTAAAAGAAATAAATAAAATCTCCGATTTTGATATTTCCTTCACCGACAAATACGCGCGCAGCGGAGTCGAATACCAGTATTCCGTTTCCTCTTACACCAACGGCATCGAGAATTCTTTCATCATCGACAACGTGTATTCCGAATTTGACGGCTACTATATCACGGATAAAGACTGCCTGTATGGAACCATTTATGACGTGGACGGATGTGACACCAGCAGAAATATGGCAAATCAGGTGTTACAGCTTCTAAACAGCAAATATGTATCCGTTGTCTCCAATTCGGATATCAACTATGAGAGCGGCTCCATTACAGGCAGCTTCATACAAATAGATGAGACAAGCGAGGAGATAAAACCGGATGACGGTTTGCACTATCGGACACAGTTGAAGGAGCGGCTCGTAAACAAAAGACCCCTTATTTTGAAAATTTGCGACGGGCGTATATGGATGATTCGCGTTACCGGCGCCCCGACCGATTCCCAGAACGGACACAGGGATTTAAGAAGCATCGCTTTTGAATGGGTCGAAGTCGGCGATGTAAACGACATGAAAGCGCTTTATGAAAGCGGTCTGTCCGATGTAGATGCGCGTTGGTGGTTTTAAAAAAATTATCCTACGTGATATTAACGCTGCCAAATCAAGAGCACGCACAGAAATGAGGAATAAAATGAAATACAATATTACAAACAATGACAAAACTGCTCTTCTACAGTCAAACCTGAACTACAAATACAGGATTTTTCTATTGAAGGACGGCAGGGTAATGGACACTGTCACAGGAATTACAGGTGCAGGAAACTACAGTATTGATTCCGAATCCGATGTCAGAAGAACCTTTTCCCTTACCCTCCATCCGGATACCCTGTCATATGAATCCATTCATGTGGAACAAAAAATTGAAAACCTGATTGGATACGACCTGCAGCTACAGATTGGCATCTATCATATCCGTCTGGCAGACTATATCTGGTATGAATGCGGCACCTATGCCATTACCGGAACCAATACCGCCTACGATGCGCTTACCAACACCCTCACCATGGATTTATCTGACTGGTTTACCAAACTGGACGGCACAAGGAACGGGCAGATAGGCGGCTCCCCTACAATCCTGATACCGAATCTTGACGGCAACGGGGAAAAAATCACTATCCGGCAGGCAGCTCTTGGTATTTTACAGGATATTGGTCTGAAAAACTATATTCTACAGGACATTGGCGAATTTTACGGAATGGATATCGACAATCCCCATTATGAAGCCTACCGTCTGGCAAACCCTTTTTGGAACCAGCTTCCCTACGATTTAGAGTACAACTGCGGCTGTCATGTCAGCGAAATATTAAACGACATACGGGACTTGTACCCGAATTGCGAAATGTATTTTGATATTTACAATAATTTCTGTTTCAATATGATACCTTCCTGTAATAGTGAGCCCACTGTACTGGACAATGATTTCCTGCAGCAGATATTGCTGGCTGAAAATGCCGAGGATGTCAATTATGACATTACCGCCGTCAGAAATGTTACGGAAGTATTCGGTAAAACCTACGCGGTTGACCGGCACTGTGACTCCTGTACGGTTTCCGGCGGTACATACAAGCTGTCCCTTTCCGGATACAGCGCATACGCGCACGGGGATATTGTGGCGTTCACAGCGCCCTCTTCCGACACCGTCCCCGCATACCTGTCCGTCAACTCCCTGTCTGCCATTCCTATTTACAAGGAATATACAACAGATACCATTGACAGCCTGACCATAACAGCCGGAACCACATGCTGCGTTAAAATCGTATACCTTAACGGTGCATATGCCGCCTATTATCTTGGCGAATTTCAGCCTCATGCATTATGCGTGCTGACCGGACAAGCTGAAGATAAAATTTACACAAAAGAATATTTTTCCAATAGATACAATTGTAAGACCGTCACTTTCCGCGTGGAGCCGGACAATCCCTTTTCCATACAGAAACTGGGTATTTTATTTGAGACAAAATGTGGCGATGATTTTGATAACATCATGTCTGATACGACCGCCATGGCAAATGCCTTTTACCATAACCGGCTGTCCTCTACTATCAACGACACCGTCACCCTCACCACAAAAATGATACCCTTTTTAGATGTCAACGTGAAGGTATCCTATCAAAAACAGCAGGATTTTGAAGCGCATTCATACATTGTGAAATCTGTATCCCATGATTTGGAGAGCATGACCTCCACCATCACTTTACACAGATTCCACCCGCTGTATTCTGACTGACAAAAACTGCTTAGAAAGCTATTCTCAACAAAAAAACATATTGGCACAGCAAAACAGATTCGCCGTTTGCACGGCAAAATAGGAGGAACCATGAACTATCAGAGAACCTTTGGCAGCAATTATCCAAGCGAATGTATTGCTGCCGGCACGCGTAAAGACATAGATGACAATGTCATCAATCTGGTCAACCAGTACAATACCTGCATAAAACAGGGCGACCTAAAAGCCGCCGGCGTACTGCTCAACGCAAACCGGACAGCCCTTGAACCCTATCTCATCAATGCCAGATATCTGAATTATCTGGAAGAAGAGGTTTACAACACCGGCATCGCCGCGCTGTCCACCATCACGGCAATCATATCCGACACCGAGCCTCCCACGCAGGACGAGGGAAGCTGCTGGTATCAGGAATATTAGGAGGCAGGCATGAAACCAAAAGACATTTCCTTTGTTCCGCACAGTGATATGAGTATTCATGATATGACTACTGCGGAACGGCATAAAAATTTAGTGGCACAAAACAGATTTTCGGAAGCCGTCGCCTTACTGAATAACGCAGATTACAAGAAAGGCTTCCGCGCCGCCGTTTTCAATGTAATTCAGGATAAAGTAAGAAAAATACAGCTCTACCTGTTAAATAAAACGGCGGCGCCAAATGAATACTACTCTCTCACCGAACCCACTGCAGAAGAGATGGAAGGCAAAACCTTCTGGATGCAGCCAGTGGAAGATGATTATATTGAAAGCGAGGATAAATAAGATGAGTATTTTATCAGGATATAAAAAATTTAAGAAATACTTGCGCACAGCAGACGGATACCGCTTATGTTCCGAATGGACAAAATCCGATTCCGTGGAAATGAATGACGGCAGCACCCTGCAGGAATCCATGGATACCTTTGCAGGCGATGTGAAAAGCACACAAAACGACGTCACAAATGTGCAAAACGAACTAAAAACCAGCCTTGGCGGCATGACCTTCGGCGTCGATGCCGCAGGCAGGTATGGCTACATAAAGGCAGGTGCGGATACAGTTATCCCTTTTAAAAAGAATGATTTTGATACCATAAATTCTGAGAATATCAAAACCGGAAGCATGGCGTTTTCTATAACCGTCGGCGCCACTGCCGGCGTTCCAAATCCCTCTAATCCCCGCACCACCTCTACGACATCCCCTGTTAAAAACTACTTTGGCGCAGGCAGCAGAATTTTAGGCGTCCGGGACGTTAAGCTCACTTCCGGCGACGGATATGGAGGAATTGAAAATATATCCGTCAGCAGTTACACATCCGATGAAGCCACCGTATCCATAACTGCCATGCATCATTCTACACAACCGGCAACATACCGCGGCACCTATACGATCGTCGCATATGTTCCAAGTTAATCATATGTTCCGGCTGGTAAAAGACAATCAATTCATTAAGTGCATGGCTCTCCCTTTTATGAAGAGCCATGCCGCTCAGAAAGGGAGGATTTAAATGGCTACAACAGACAACATTTCCACAATTGCACTGCAGGCAGTTCTGGACAAAGCCAAATCGGTAAAAAACATTAACAAAGACATTGCTAAAATGGAAGGGCAGTTAAAGCCTTTGGAGATTCAGGTAAAAGCGGATGCTAAGTCCCTGCAGAGCCTGCATAGCGTGAAGAAAGATTTAGAAAAATTATTTGGTGATATCTCAAAGATAATATCCGGAAACATTTCTTCCCAAATGTCCGGTGAATTAAAAAAGGCGGAGAGCTCTACCGGCAGCTCATTAAGCAGCATACTGAAGCTCTGGGGGGCTTTCGGCACTGCCGTTGAAAAGATTCTGCCTTCAGCCGGACCGGTCTCCGGTTTCAACAATCTGACCGGTCTTATCTCCGGTCTGCATGACGCCACTAAGGGCGCCCTCGGCTCCCTCGGAACCGTCGGGCTGGGTGCAGGCTTATTCTCCGGCTTACAGAACACCGGTAAACGCCGTGTCAGTGCACGGATTTCAAACGCATGAATTGTTTTGGATATGCCCTTCATGCCCCAGCAGCACGCAATACAGCCGCAAGGGCAGGAATGTGTGGGTCCTGTCAGCCCACGGTGTTCTATAAAACGAACCGTAATTGGGAGACGCCATCTCCCAGTGCTGGGAAGCTTTTTCATAGTGAATGTACAGTACAGTATGGCTACAACGCGGCTGGAAACGGCGGACGTGAACGCACTCCGAAAAGGATGCCGGCAACGGCAAAAAAACATACTGTTGGTTACGGGCGAAAGCCCCAAGTAACGACGCCCCAAAGGGCAAGACCACCAATCAGCAACGGACCCCCTAAATCCGGCATATGCCGGACATGGAAGTGTTCACAGAGTATAAACGGTTCTGAGCCGCAAGGCTTGTAAGAGGTACTCGAAACCGGGAAGGACCACCCGCCCGTGACTGGGTATAAACCAAAAGGGTAATGCTGCCCTCCCGCTTCTTCATGGCTGCCATGGTTACATGGAAGGAAGCAGGACAATGCAAGGAATTCTCCTAGCCGTAAGTGGAAAGAAACGGAGAAAAGTCAGAAGTCACTGTTACAGTAGGTACAATGCCACTGTTTGCCTGCTCTGTCAAGCCCCAATATACCGAACAGCGCCACTCCACCCACCTTAGAGGTAGTGGATATTTTCTTTACATTTGTGGCATGACAGTAGGGACACTCAATGCCAAATTTGTTACCTTTGTCTCGACCTTCCAAGACTGCTTTACCATGTTCTAGTTTTGCCCGGTCTTCCATTCTACGATTAAATAAATCTTTGTCTCTATGGTCGAATAAATATTGGTCAAATTCTGGTGAAGATTTTATACATTCGTTGATGAATTGTTGTTCTAATTCTTTTTTGATAAAAATCTTACTGTCATTAAGATATTTGTCTGGAACGGGTTGTGTAATATTTCGACAATAATCACACGGCTCATTTAATTCTTTTTTTAACAGACTGACTACTCTACCACATTTATTGCAGTAACAAAGCATTAAATCACCTTCTGATACCATTTTTATCCATTATATCAAACATTTTTAAAGGTGTCCACAGCCTTTTAAGCAGAGCTCCACAAACTGCTTTTAGTAATTCTCCACAAGTTACAAATATTATAAAAACATTTGACAGTAAAATTGATAAATGGACATCAAAAATAGGTATATGGGGAAAATCGTTTAATGAACTTGAAACTGCTGTAAATAATGCTTTTGAATCAGTTATTGATAACCTTGATAACTTTGACAAAGATGTTGGGTTTTGGGAAAGTTTAAAAAATAATCTTTTCTCTAAAAAAGACGATGATAAGGGTTGGATTAAAAACTCTCTTGGAGAAATTATATCCCAAGAAAATATTGATAGTTATATTGCTGAACTAGATTTGGATGAAGCAAAAGAAAAGATTAATGAAATATTTAATTTGGATAAAAGTATAAAAAATGGTGAAACCACTTGGAACCAATTCTTTGAAACTTGTAAAGGTGGAAATAAATATCTTATTGACGTTATCAAAAACACCGATGACCTATCCAAGCTTACAGGTGAAGATCTAGTAAAAGCCAACCAACAAGCCCGTGCCTCCGCTATCGCTCAAAATGAAGCACTCCAAGCACAGACATTTTCCGCTAAAGCAGGTAAAATAGCACTCCAAGCGCTTGCAACTGCAGGCAACATGATTGCTATGTGGGCAATCGGTCAGATTATCGGATTAGTAGCTAAAGGCATAGATAACCTTGTCCACTCGGCAGAGCATTATAAAGAACGCGTAGATTCCCTAATGTCATCCTACCAGTCAGCACTATCTGAAGCAAACGCAAACGCCAAAACAATTAAAGAACTTGCAGACAAATACGAAACCTTGTCAAAAGGCGTAAACAACCTTGGCGAAAACGTATCACTTACCACAGATGAATATGCTGAATATAACAAGATTGTAAGCCAGATTGCCGATATGTTCCCTGAACTCGTTAAGGGTTATACTGACGAAGGCAACGCTATCCTATCCCTTAAGGGCAATGTAGAAGAATTAAGGGATACCTATAAGGAAGCGCAACAGGAAGCCTATAACATGCTGCTTGTATCAGGCAAGGATTCTGACGGAAATGATATCATTAAGAACTTTCAGAACGAAGTATTGTCCAGTGAATCATGGCTATCAAAACAATCGTCATATATTGATGGTAAAGGTGGTGCAAGAGATGCCATTGCCATTATTACATTTTGTTAGTGTATCATCATTGCAAAGTTGTTTACATTTTAAGCAAATTTTCATGATATATTTTTCCTCTCTTAATTGTAATTTACTCGAATATTTCAAAATACAACTCTATTGTATCATTATTAAGTTTGTCAAATGTAATAGTACCATTTTTACCGTACCAAATGTATGTTTTTAAATAAAAACTTTTATCATCAATATTAGTCTCATCAGGTTCACCATTTAATTTGACAAGCTCCTCATATATGTCTTTTGGCATCCAATGAGAAGTATCTATTTTAAAGAGACAACTTTTTAGTTTTTCATCAATAAAGAAATACTCCATAACACAATGAGTCCCATAGATTGATGTATTTGTAAATTCAATATCAAAATCCCTTTTATTTGGATCATTTTCAAATTTTAATTCATGGTATTCAATTGTATATTCCTTAGAAGTTTCTATCTCAAAAAGTTCATCTAATGTGATTGCTGTAGAAATATTATTTAATGTTAAAATTCTTGTAGTTTTACTGTTTTCGATTCTGTTTTTTAATTTTTGTTCTTTTGTATAATTTATACTACCAATAATAATTACAGGAACGAGAATTATTGAGAATAACACCATAATAAATATTTTTGACCTTTTATCCAGTTTCATAAGTCACTCCTTAAAAATTGGTTGATAGTTTGATTATACCATTGTTCTGTCAAAAAGTATATAAGCGATTCTCCACAAATCGCCGTGACTCTCCACAAGTCACAGTCTTGGCTCTCCACAAGCCATAAATTATAGTATGATATTCAGAACAATAAACGAAGATGCTAAAAAATTGACCGAGCAATTTGGTTTATTAAACAAATCATTCCGAGATATTAAGAAAGACTTTGCAAACGGATTAGGAGTTAAGAATAGCTTATTTCAAACTTCTATTTCAAAAACAGATTATCAGGCATTACAAAAATTTAACTCAGCAATCGAAGTTACAAATGATGGTCTTACTAAAAGCCAGCGTATAACTAAAGCATGGAATGAAAACATGACTGGATGTAGTATTGCTGCTAAGAGAATGGGCAACGATCTTGTAACAGGGAAAAAGAATATACAAGATGTATCTAACGCTATGAATACGGCTTCTGTTTCAACAAAAGCTCTCGGAGTCGCAATGAATGTTATGGCTAATGTAGGTTTTGTGCTTGCCATCACTGCAATAACAAAAGTAATATCCGAATTAGCGCAAGCACAAGAACATGCTATACAATCAACCAAGGAAGCTACTGAAACATATATGAGCGAACTTGATTTTATTGCTGATTACAAAAAGAAATTATCCGAATTACATGAAGAACTAAAATCTGGAAACTTATCTTATGAAGAGACTAAGACAAAACGTACAGAACTAATGTCAATTCAGGACGAATTGATTGGGAAATTTGGCAATGAAAAAAATGCTATTGAATCTGTTACTGAAGCAATCAATGGTCAAGTAGATGCTTTAGATAAGTTAAATGAAAAAGCATATAGGGATTGGGTTGCAAAAGCTGACGAACGAACATTTTGGAATAAGTTATTGCCTTGGGGCAAATCTGGATTAGACCAAGCAATAGATTATATGGAAACTGAAAAGACTGTTTCTTTTATGGATATGCGAAACGCAAATCTTAGTGAAGAGATACAAGCAATTCAGAAAGAAATAGATGAAACGATACAGACGAAATATAATCTCGACAAGACATTTGCAATGTTTAATGTCACAGGCACACCAGATGAAATAAAATCTCAGTTAGAAGCAATTAGGCAAGATTATATTGATATATCAGAAGATGTATTTTATGCTCATGGTATCACTGATAGAAAACTTTGGGAAGAATATCGTAGGGAAACTATTGATAGTATCAATAAAATACAAAATACATTTGATGAAGGATTGGAAAAGCACCAACAAACTTATCAAACTTATATTGAAGGACTAATAAAATATGATTCTGAATATTCAGATGAATATGCTAATATACTTCAAAAGCGTGCACAACTGGAATCTGCTCAAAATTCTGGAAATAAAGAAGAAGTACAAAAAGCAAAACAGGAATTCATGGATGCCATTAATGATAGCGTTATTGCTTCTGCATCTGATGAGCCAATAAAAAAATATTTTGAATCATTATATCCAGAGTTGCAATCAGAGTTTTCTAAGTGGGCTTTTGAGTTTGACTTAGAAGCAAACGTAAAAGGGTTGGATGACACAGCAAAAGAAATCGGTGAAAAATATACTGCTACTGACCTACTTGGAATAATTGATGATGAATCTGCTGTTATTGCTGACAGCGCTTTTAACTCATTAATTGATAAAGCTATTGAGTATGGTATTTGCACAGATAAATCGGCAGATGAAGTACAGAAACTTATTGACCTTTTGGTTGAATTAGGTATTGTACAGGATAATGTTAAAGGTGACACTTTTAACCTTGAAAACCCTATTTCTATTCCAACTCTCTCCTCTTCCATCTCCACACTCGCAACACAGCTTGAACCACAGTTCACAAAACTTGGTGAAGCCTACAATGAAGTATTCCAGACTGATGACAACGGGAACAGACTATTCTCCCCTGAAGCCGTGGACAACTCCATGCTGGAAGGACTGCGGAAATCCTTTGCGGAAATTGAGGAAGAAATCGGCGTCACCTTTGACGCAGAACAGCTTGAACCCTTCTTTGCCGTGCTCACGGACGGAAGCTCCACAGCAGACGAAGTACAGCAGGCATTCAATGACCTTGCCACCGCATACCTCTACAGCACAGGCGCTTTGGAACAGCTTAATGATGAGACAGCCAATGCAATCAAACAACAGCTCAAACAGATGGGCGTATCCAATGCGGAAGAAGTCGTCACGGAAGCACTGGCAGTTAAAAATGAAGAACTGGCACTTTCAAAGAAATACCTTGCACTGGAAGGGAAAGAACTTGCGGAGGCAACCGACACTGAAGCGCTTGCCTTTATGGCAGAACAGGCAGAAGTAGGCAATTGCAGTACTGCCCTTGCAGCATTACAGTTAAAGAAACTGCTCGTGAATGGAACTATGCTTGACACGGAAGCAGACATTCAAAATGTAATGCGGTTTGCACAGTCGGCAGGCATTGCAACGGAATCACTTGCAGAACTGATAACACTGAAGGCTGCATATGAGAAAGCTGAAACAGAAGGGTATACCACTGCTCTTTCCATGGTGGCAGACCGGATGGAAGTATTGAAACAGGACTTCCTAAATGACGTAAACAGCTTTGAATTAGACCCCGTGAACATAGAATTCAATCCACCTGACAGCAGCAAATCATCAGCCTCCTCTTCCGCCGCAAAACAGGCAGAGACA
>JAMPGL010000077.1 GCA_023663945.1 Lachnospiraceae bacterium
TCATTACTATTTGTGCCGCCAACTGAAAGGCGGCGGAATGGAGATTAAAATGAAACAGCTTCAAACCCCTTTTTTCCGAATCCGGGAAAAAGATTTATTATATGATATTTTCCTTTTACAAGAAGCCTTGACCCAGAACTGGGGAAATTATATTACCGGATATTCCGTCAAGACCAACTCTCTCCCCTGGCTGCTTCATTACCTCAAGGAACGGGGCTTTTATGCAGAAATTGTATCACGTCCTGAATACGACTTGGCAGTCCGCCTAGGTTTTCCTGCCGGGCATCTAATCTACAACGGTCCCATCAAAGACCGTCAGGCGTTTGAATCCGTGCTTCTCTCCGGCGGATATGTAAATCTGGATTCCAACTACGAACTTGATTGGATGGAAGAATTGAGCGCACGTTATCCTGACCGGATTTTTAAAATAGGCGTGCGCGTCAACTGCAATATCGCGGTGCTCTGTCCGGAGGAGACGTTGATTTCTGAGAGCGGCAGATTTGGATACTGCTACGAGAACGGCAGGCTGAAGGCGGCGATTGACCGGCTTCACAAGCTTTCAAACGTGAAGGTTTCCGGACTGCATCTTCACTCCTCAACCCAATCGCGCACTGTACAGGTATTTGCTGCCCTGGCAAAAATGGCGGTTCAAATTGCAAGGGAATATGTACTTTCTCTTGACTATATCGATATGGGCGGCGGTTATTTTGGCGGAAGGGATGACAAACCCGATTATCGGGATTATTTTAAGGAAATCTGCCGGGAATTATCTGTATTTTTTGACCCCGCCAAAACCGTTTTAATTGTGGAACCCGGCGTCTCCCTTGTTTCGCGCGCTGTCACTTTTGAAACCAGCGTTATTGATATTAATGAGATACGCGGTCAGAAATTTGTGATAACAGACGGAAGCCGGACAAATTTAAATCCCATGGTGACCAGACACGTCTATCCTCATCATATGGAATATTGTTCGGATACGGACACAAGAAATACGGAACCCTCCCAGTGGGTCTGCGGCGCCACCTGTATGGAATACGACCGGCTTTTTGAAATCACAAACGAAGCCGCCCTGCTTCCGGGCGACCGGATTATTTACGATACCGCCGGCGGTTATACGATATGCTTAAATCCCCTGTTTATCAACTATTTTCCGGCTGTTTACGTAGAGCATGCGGATGGGGCTCTCTTTACTGCACGGCAGGCTTGGACCAACGAGGAATTTATGCAGAAAAACTTTACGGAAACAGATGCCGCCAAGCCGATAATCCCACTGATGGCAAACGAAAATCTACAGGCAAACAGAAATCTGCTGGCAAGCGAAAGTCTGCAGGCAAGCGAAAATCTACAGACAATCGAAAATCTACAGACAAATAGAAATCTGCAGGCACAGGAGGTCTTTCATGAACAAGGAAATTAAAATCGGAACCCACACAATCAGCGAAACATCTCCTGTTTTTGTGGTTGCAGAGCTGTCCGCAAACCACAACCAAGACTATGGACGTGCTTTAGAAATTCTTCATGCGGCAAAGGAAGCAGGCGCGGATGCAGTGAAGCTGCAGACTTACACCGCCGATACGATTACCATTGACTGCGACGACCCCTGTTTTCAAATTAACGAGGGCACTATCTGGGACGGCACTACTCTTTACAAGCTTTATCAGGAGGCGTATACTCCTTGGGAATGGCAGCCCAAGCTAAAAGAGGAAGCAGAAAAATTAGGCATGGAATGCTTTTCCTCCCCCTTCGACTTTACGGCTGTAGACTTTTTGGAACAAATGCAGGTTCCAGCCTACAAGATTGCCTCCTATGAGATTAATGATATTCCTTTGATTCGTAAAATTGCAAAACTGCATAAGCCCATTATTTTTGCTACCGGAATCGCTTATCCGGAGGATATTGAGCGGGCGCTTCGCACCTGCATGGAAGAGGGCAATGAAGATATTATTTTGTTAAAGTGCGTATCTTCTTACCCCACTCCTTACGAGGCTGTCAATTTAAATGTCATACCGGCTCTTGCTAAAACCTACGGCTGTCTGACCGGTATTTCTGACCACACCATGGGAACGATTGTTTCTGCCGGTTCCATTGCTTTAGGCGTCAAAATGGTAGAAAAACATCTTACCCTGCGCCGTGCGGACGGCGGACCGGACAGCACTTTTTCTATGGAGCCGGAAGAGTTTGCCGCAATGGTGCGCGATATCCGCATTATGGAAAAGGCGCTTGGAAGCGGCGAATATGTTCTAACCGACACACAAAAACTGGAGCACGGCGGTTCCCGTTCTCTGTTTGCGGTAAAAGATATTGCCGCCGGGGAGCGCCTGACCCCTGAAAACGTCCGCTCCATCCGCCCCGGCTGCGGACTGCATACCATGTACTATGAGGAAATATTAGGAAAGAAAGCAAACACATTCCTAAAGAAAGGAACTCCGTTAAAATGGGAACTGATCGATTAGTCTTCTTTCGGGCAGACGGAAACTCACAAATTGCATCCGGGCATCTGCTGCGCTGCATTTCTATTGCTGGTGCCTGCCGTGCATTAGGCATGGAAGTTCGTTTTCTTGTTTCTGACGCGGAAAGTGTTTTTCTTTTGCAGACAAAGCTGTCCGCTGATTTTCCCATTATCCGCCTGACTGGCGCCGCTTATGACCAATTGGAGAATGAGCTTCCGGAGCTTCTCACGATACTTGGCGAAGCCCGAAAGCAAAATCCAATCTTATTTCTTGACTCCTATTTTGTCACCGAAAGCTATTTGGCACAGATCAGAACCCTTGCCAAGGTTGTTTATCTGGATGACCTGATGCTTTTTGATTATCCGGTGGATCTGCTGATCAATTACGACGTGATTTCAGACTGTAATCTTCCATCGTACCGCTCCGCTTATCAAAACGCTCATAAACTGCTCTTAGGCGCAAAGTACGCTCCTCTCCGGAACCAGTTTTCAAACCGGAAAATCCCTGTCCGGGAAAAAGTGTCAAATATATTAATCACTACAGGCGGAAGCGACCCTTTCCACTTTTGCATCCGCCTGATTGATTTCCTGCGCCAAACGCCCTTTTGGGATGAAGCCGTCTCTTCCGGCGTCACCTTCCGAATCCTGATTGGATATATGAGTCCCGATAAAACAGCCCTCGCTTCCCTTGCCGGATCCGTCCCTGCACTTGCGCTTTATGAGAACATTACCGACATGGCTTCCTTTATGGCGGAATGCGATCTTGCCGTTTCTGCCGGCGGTACTACTTTATATGAACTGTGCGCTGTAGGTCTGCCATCCATCAGCTATACGATGGCTGACAACCAAATTCCCGCGGCAAATGCCTTTGCATCGGAATCTATTATCCCTTGTGCCGGTGACATCCGCACCTCCATGGAATCCGTCATGGAAACGGTTCACCGCTTCCTCTCCCAAATGACGGAAGCGAATCGCGATTCTTACGCCAAAAGAAAATCCGCACATGAGACCATGCGCAGATTGATTGACGGTAACGGCAGCTTAAAGATTGCTGAGACAGTCCTCAGCCTTTGATCATTCTGTTTGAAAGAAACTTTTGACCTTTTCAGCCTGCCGGCGGAGCTCCCTCTTGTCCCCGCCTTCCAGCACAAAAAAGCCCCTTCCCATAAGAGAATGCCCGTCTGTTACAGGCGCTAATTCTTCCCCTTCTCTGATTCGGCACTTCCATTCTACTAATTTGACACTGAGCGCTTCTTGCACTTCCTCTTGATTCGGTACTTGTTTTACTTTTCCTTGCAGGTCAAAATAGTGAATCAGCATCGGTCTTACTTTCTCCGTCTCAAAATGGCAGGGAAGCCCTATCCTGTGCCGGATATACTCCTCAACTACATCCACCCCCGTGCATAACGGCGTAAAAAAGTTATGAAGATTGTGCCCGGAAGGTCTTGCCGACATCTCAACCGCAAAAAGCCCCCGCTCTGTCTTTATAATATCGGCATGAAAAAGGCATTCTTTTAATCCCAGGCAAACGACGGTCTTTTCCATATACTCCTGTACCTCCTGCCATAATCCATCCGATGGAGAAACCGAAAAATACCCTACCGCCTGCCTTGCGGGAAGCGGCGTATTTTCCTTTTTGCGGAGCAGTACCAGATAGAACTGCTCCCCAATCACCGCTCCGTCTGCGCCATATTCCTCTCCCTGTGCACATTCTTCGAGCACATAAGCTTCGCCCGAAACAGCCTCCAGCGCTTCCATAAGCTGTTTCCGGCTGTTCAATATATATATCCCTCTGCTTCCGGAACCATATCTTGGTTTTAAGATTGCCGGAAACGTCAGCAAAAGCTCCTCGCCAATTTCCTTCTCTCCTTGATAAATCCTTCCGGATACATCCGTTATTCTTCCTCCCTCAGCGTAATAACAGCGCCCCATTCGAAGCTTCTGTTCCTGCATTCTTTGATGAAACAAAAATTTATCCGTGCACAAGACCGCCATCTCCCGGCTGATTCCGGGCAGTCCCAGCGCGTCATTCACCGCCCCGACAGTGGTCAAATATCTTCCAATGGGGGCAGTCAGTACAAAATCCGGCTGCTCCTTTTTAAGCGCGCCAATTACCGCATCCTCCTTGGAGATATCCACCGCCATAGCCGTATCCGCCGCGTCAAGTCCTTCCGCCTTGGGATTTCCATCCAGCGCGATTATTTCAATTCCATATTCATGCGCCTTATTAATTGTATAAAGCGATTCCTCTCCCGCGCCTATTACCGCCGCTTTCATGCCAAACCTCCCTATTCATTCCTCCCTATTGACTGCTTCCCAGCCTCTTTCTCAATCTGCGGTAAGTCCAAAGCAGCTTATAGTACAGCATGAAATACAACGTGGATTTCATGTGCATCCGGATCAGCTTCCGCTCCTCCTCGTGAACCCGTTCCTGATAATACTGATTGCTCATAAAATCCGGAAACGTCTGCCTCATTTCCTCTCCCAAACTTTTCACAAAGCCGTATTCCTTCTTTGGTACGCCAGCCATATAAGAAAATAGGGTATTCACATAAAACAAAGTGGTAAAACTGCTTTCAATTTCCGGATAATATTCCTTCAAAAATCCAAATTCCTCTGCCTCCCTGACCATCACCCTGGCTGCTTCCATCCGGTCTTCACAACGCTTCTTTGTAATCGTATGAACCGTGGACGTGTCATGCTGATAATAATAATAAAGAGGCTCCTCCAAATACTCAAAATGCTTTGCGCGGAGCATCCAGGAATTGCCGATTGCATTATCCTCATAAAAAATATTCTCCGGAAAACGATTCGGATAGTCCAAAATAATATGTCTTCGATAAATCTTCACCACCAGACTTCCGCTGTCCAAAATCAGAGAACGGTACTTATCCTTGGTCAAAACGCCTGTCTGCTCTCTTTTATTGTTGTGTACAATCTGCCCGATTTTCATGCTGTGTTCGCTGGTCAAGTGATAATCACATCCCACCATATCCGCTCCGGTTTCTCTTGCTCTGCCGAGAAGCTTCTCATAAAAATCCGGCGTCACCCAGTCATCGCTGTCTATAAATCCAATCCAGTCTCCCTTTGCGGTTTCAAGCCCAAGATTCTTTGCTCCTCCCTGCTTTTGATTTACAGGGGAGGCAATCACACGGAAGCGGTCCGGATATTTCTCTTCATATTCACGCAATATTTCCAAGGAGTTGTCCGTGGAACAGTCATCCACAGCAATAATCTCATAATCGGAAATCGTCTGCCCCATAAGCGAATTAAGGCACCAGACGAGTTTATCATCCGCCGCCATGTTATAAACCGGTACAATGATACTTAATTCCATACGCCATCCTCATCTTTTCTCAGCTTTGGTAATACTCCGCTATCTTAGTCACGGCGCAGATCACATCCTGCACATCCTGATCCGACATTGCATAATAAAGAGGCAGACTGATAATCTCCTCATAAAGCTTCTCCGCTTTGGGGCATATTCCCCTCCGGTACCCCAGCTTCTCGTAATAAGGGAAATAATAAGTTGGAATATAATGTACGTTACAGCAGATATTCTCAGCTTTCAGCGCCTCAAAAAATTCCTTTCTTCCGATACGGAGCCTGTCCAGATTCAGCCTGAGAATATACAGATGTCTTGTGGTGTCTGACTCTGGAATCTCCTTTTGAATGACGATCTGCGGAAGCTTGGAAAACGCCTCGTTATAAGTTCTTACAATTTGTTTGCGCCTTGCAGAAAACATGGAAAGCTTGTCAAGCTGGCTGATTAAGAGCGCCGCCTGAATGTCCGTCAGACGATAATTCATCCCGAGGGCAATCTGCTCATAATACCATGAGCCATCCGGCTCATGCTCCATCAGTTCCGGGTCTCTTGTAATTCCATGGGAGCGGTATAAAAGCAGCTTCCGATAATATTCTTCACTGTTGGTAAGAACTGCTCCGCCCTCACCGCAGGTAACCGTCTTTACCGGATGAAAGCTGAAGGTCGTCATGTCTGCTATGGAACCGTTACACTTTCCCTGATACCGTGTGCCAATCACATGTGCGCCATCCTCAATAAGGACCAAGCCATGCTTATGGCAATGATCCAAAAGTTCCTTAAGCTCCACCGACTGCCCCGTATAATCCACCGCCACCACAGCCTTGGTCTTTTCTGTGGTAAGCGCCCTCACGCAGGCTGGATCGATATTGTAGGTCTCCTCATTAATATCCGCAAATACAGGTCTGGCACCGCAATACAGGGCGCAGTTCGCCGACGCCGCAAAAGTAATGGGGGTTGTGATAACCTCATCGCCCTCCGAAACTCCCGCCGCCAAAGCCGCAATATGAAGCGCCGCAGTCCCATTGCTGCAAGCTACCGCATACTTAGCGCCGGTTATCCGGCACAGCTTTTCTTCTAATTCTCTGATTTTAGGACCGCAGGTTAAATCCTGCCTCATAACATCTACTACGGCCCTAATATCCGCATCGTCAATATACTGATGCCCATAATAAATGGGAGTCTCACGCACCGGCGTTCCTCCGCATATTGCAGGTTTGTCCATAATTTTCCGCCTTTCTCCATACCCGTCATTCGATAAGGAGAATGCGGGTATTTACTTATTTAATTGTATTCTCACGGCATCCGCCACCACTGCTATGTACTCGCTGTTGGTGGGTCTTCCCTGACCGCTTTCCGCACAATAGCCGAACAGCTTCTCAAATGTGCTCCTGTTTCCCCGCGCCCACGATACCTCTATGGCATTCCGGATTGCCCGCTCAACCTTGCAGTCTGTGGTATGATACCGCTTTGCAAGTTCCGGATAGAGAAGCTTGGTCACGCTTCCCACAACGCTCATGTCCTCTTCCACCATGACTACGGCAGTTCTCACATAACGATACCCCTTCAAGTGAGCCGGAACTCCCATATCAAGAAGCATCTGCGTAGCCAATTTTTCTGCCTTGTTACTTGTCTTTTCATCCTGCATACTTGAAATCTCCTATCCAAAAAGCTTAGTTTCTTTCAAGTATAGAGGATTCGAAACCCTCTGAATAGCTGTAAGTCATCGCGTAAATTAACTGCACATGATTCATTATTTAGCGGTATTCAGTTTTAATCATTTAGCCGGATGGTATGTTCCGTCGTCTGCTATATAGCGCCACAAAATATCTCGGTACTCAGGAGTCGCATAATCAATCCCCACACGCTTGTCTGTCCGAACCGGAATGCGGCAGCCGTCATCCTCCACCCAAAGCTCGTCCGAAACCGCCATATCCTCCCCGTTCAGCCTTTTGTCAATCTGCATTGCGCGGGTAAGCTTGCCCGGTCCATTATAACCGGTTATTCCCCGGATAAGCGCCGCCTCCGGATGCCCTTCACTGCCTGTCACAATATTAAAGAGAAAATGCATTCCATAGCAAAGGTACACATACGCAGTCCCGCCCTTTTCATAAAGGATTTTAGTCCGTTCTGTCCTGCCTTTGCTGGCATGGCACGCCGTATCCTCTTCTCCATAGTAACATTCTGTTTCCATAATTCGGCATCTTAATATTCCATCCGCCGTCTTACGGCAAAGCAGCTTCCCTATCAAATCTCCAGCCAGCACATCCGCCGGCCGGCAAAAATAATCTCTCCCAAGTCGCTCTGCCATCCGCTGACCCTCCAATGCTCCGTACCCTTCTCATTTCATTGCACGCCAGTCACCCGCAGGACAATCATGCCCTGACTACTGATTATCCATATAATCCCGGTAATCCTCTTCACTGGCAAACAACATATATCTGCCTTCTACCATTCCCATATAACCGTTGTGAACAAAATATCCTTTCATAATTCCGCCTCCTGTTTCTGATCTGTTTTCTTTCTATAATCAGAATAACATTATTGCGGTACTATAAAACGGACTCTGTCAATTTAAATGAAAAATTTTATGGAAGACTGTACTGTTCCATAAGCCGCTTCACTTCTATCCGAAACGCTTCTCCTCCTTTGGCGGATAATGTTCCTTGATATTCATGCGTTCCGAAGCTCTCTTCGTTTAACTGAAGCAGACAGATTGCTATATTAGAGCAGTGATCGGAAACTCTCTCATAATTTGTTGACAGATCTGACAGGACAAACCCCATCTCAATCGTACACTTTCCTTTGCGCAGCCTTTTAATATGCCGTTTCTTAATCTCTGCATTGAGATAATCAATTACCTCTTCCAAAGGCTCCACGGTCTTTGCCAGTTTTAAATCTTCCTCTTCAAACACTTTCACGGAAGTATTGATAATATCTTTTACCGCATGAGTGAAAATGGACAGTTCCTCCTGCGCCTTCTTGGAAAAATAAAGATCCTTCTCATACATTTCCTTCGCTGATTCCATAATGTTAATCGCATGGTCTGAAATTCTCTCAAAATCCCCAATGCAGTGCAAAAGCACCGACAACTCCTGACTGTCCTTTTCCGTCAGGTGCTTACTGCTGAGCTTGACAAGGTAACTCCCCAGTCCGTCCTCATAATGGTCTACCAAATCTTCCAGTTCAATCACTCTCTCCGACTCTTTTTCGCTGAACTTATCCAGCAGGCTTATCGCCAAAAATAATGCTTCCCTGGCGTAATTAGCCATGTCCACCGCCGCATTTTTACAATGCTCCAGCGCAAGCCCCGGCGTATTTAAAAATCTTGCATCCAAAATCTGGATCTCTCTCTTTGCCGATTCCTTTTCCTCCTGCTCCTCTTCGCTTTCCGGAATCGTCAGATAAGCAAGCTTTTCCAGCACAGAACTGATGGGAAAAATAATAATCACCGCCGCAATATTAAACGCCGTATGGATAAACGCAATTCCCAGCGCGTTAATGGACTTGTCCATAAATGAAAAATGGAACACTGCATTTAATGCATAAAAAACCACCATAAAAGCTACTGTTTTAATAATATTATAATAAAGATGAATCAGCGCCGCCCGCTTTGCATTTTTGCCTGCGCCCATACTGGAAAGAATCGCCGTCACGCAGGTTCCCACATTTTGTCCCATAATAATAGGGATTGCCGTAGAATAACTGACCGCCCCAGACATACACAATGCCTGCAGAATACCGATAGACGCTCCGGACGACTGGATAATCGCCGTAATGATGAGCCCTACCAGCATACCCAGAACCGGATTGGAAAATACCAGAAGAATATTCGTAAATTCAGGAAGATCCGCCAACGGTTTTACTGCGCCGGACATGGTTTCCATGCCAAACATCAGCACGGCAAATCCAATCATAACCGATGCAATGTTTTTTTGTCGTTCCCGTTTTCCCATTGTCAGAAGGATTACCCCCGCAATTGCCAAAATCGGCGAAAAAGAAGACGGCTTTAAGAGCTGCACAAAAAAGTTGGAACCCTCCACGCCGGTAAGGCTCAAAAGCCACGCCGTAAGCGTCGCGCCCACATTGGCGCCCAAAATAACTCCCACTGCCTGAGACAGCTTCATAATTCCGGAATTTACAAAACCTACCACCATAACCGTCGTTGCTGACGAAGACTGAATGAGCGCCGTGACGCCGGCACCCAAAAGAACTGCCATCAGTTTGTTAGAAGTGAGCTTTTCCAAAATCATCTCAAGTTTACCGCCGGATGCCTTTTTCAGCCCGTCTCCCATCACCTGCATACCATATAGGAACAGTGCCAGTCCGCCTATCATCGTCAGTACACTAAATATATCCATTATCCTATCCCTCCGGATGACTCGTAAAAAAATGCTACGTTCCTTATTTTACACTATTTTATTCTTTTTGAATACCAGTATTTTAAAGTAAATCTTTTCGCTGAGATTCGTATAATAAGCTTTTATAGTTAACGGCATTAAAAAGCAATGCAAAACAGACTTTATCCGCATCTTGTTATGCACTGCCATTTTACATGCCCGATGCATCATAGCTGCATCATTTTCTTTTTATACCAAAAATTCCTGCACCTGTTCTGCGCTGATTTGAAACTGCTCACAAATGCGAGTCTTGATTTCCTGCTCCGGCATCTTTAAATTTTTTAAAAGAGCTGCTGCATTTTTGATTCCGTGCTTCCATGTTTCGTCTATTGTCTGCTTCTGTTCCTGTATCATTGCTTCCTGTCTGCTAATTTCTGAATTTTGTTCCCTTATCTTTGCGTTCTGCTCATCTATTTTTGCTTCCCGCTTACTTATAGCTGACTCCTGTTCCCCAAGCTTATCCTTCTGCTGGTCAATCGTCTCCTGCATCTCGTCAATCATATACTGCACGGTGTTCTTATCCAGCTCATATAGTTCCTTTGAGAACATATCCATCACCCTCTCCACATTCAGACAAATCCCGTACGCCTCCTTATAGATCTCACGGAACTCCGGATATGCTTTTATCAGCTCTGCAATCTTGTCCGGCTCATCGCTGGAAAATAAGGTCAGCCACGCGTCTTTTCTCACCTTTATAGTTAACGACATTAGAAATTGCCATTTCGGACTTGCAAAAGCTTGCAT
>JAMPGL010000078.1 GCA_023663945.1 Lachnospiraceae bacterium
CTGACAGGCACTAATAGGCCGGAAGCTTGACCAAAGCAGGCGGGAAAGAGCCTGCGGAAAGCTTAAGGTGTCAGATACGGATCTTGGTGTTCGGTTTTGAAGGTATGATAAAGAATTTTAAGCTGACGATTTAGTCAGCTTTTTTTATGTTTATATTGTTTGAAAAAAAGTTTTATGATATAATTGTTTCGAAAGGTATTAAAGTTTTTCATATTAACACAGAAAGGCATGGTTATAGGGATGGATACTAAGATTCTTCTTGAGAACGGAACGAATGAACTGGAGGTTTTGGAATTTGTATTGGATGGGAATGCATATGGTATTAATGTCGCAAAGATTAAAGAAATAATACCTTACCAGACGGTGACGCCAGTGCCCAATGCGCATCCTAGTATTGAAGGGATTTTTATGCCGAGGGATACTATGATTACGGCAATTGACCTTAAGAATTGTTTACAGCGCGGCGTGTCAGAAGCCGGTGGGTTATTTATCATTACGAATTTCAATCAGCTTGATATTGCTTTTCATGTAGATCAGGTAAGAGGGATACATAGAGTGTCATGGAAAAATATTATTAAACCCGGCGCAACAGTATCCAGTGCAGAAGAAGGCATTTCTACTGGAATTGTAAAGATAGAAGACAGATTGATTATTATTTTGGATTTTGAAAAGATCGTAACGGACATTAATCCCGAGACAGGGCTTAAGGTCAGCGAGATTGAAGAGATGGGTGTAAGAGGAAGAAGCAGCGTTCCGATTCTGATTGCAGAGGATTCTGTCTTACTGAACAGATTGATTGTTGAGTCTTTGAAGCAGGCGGGATATGATAATCTGATTCATACCTGTGATGGACAAGAAGCATACGATGTAATCTGCAAAGCCAAGGCGGAAGGAACCCTGAAGCAGACGGTACAGTGTATCATAACAGATATCGAAATGCCTCTTATGGACGGACACAGATTAACCAAGCTGGTTAAGAGTGATGAGCAGACAAAGGATATTCCGGTGATTATCTTCTCGTCATTGGTAAATGATGATATGAGAAGAAAGGGCAATTCATTGGGAGCAGATGCACAGCTTTCTAAGCCGGAGATTGCTAATCTTGTAAGAGTGATTGATGATCTGGTAGGTCAGAAGTAATTTGATAGTTTTTTTGGCGGTAAGAGCCGGAAGTATTTCCGGCTTTTATTATGCGCAAGGGCGTCCAAAGGAAAAAGTCAGCAGAAATTAATAGAAAAGCAGGAGAGCGGAAAGTGTCAAAAAAGGAACTGGAACATATCATTGACAAGATAAAAGAGGCAGAGCTTGTTTTAGTTGGATTAGGTGAGGAGCTTGATCTGTGCAAAGAGTTAAAGACAGATGAGAGATGCGCACAGCTTGGCGTGGATATGCGTTTTGCTTCTTTTATAAAAAGAGGGATGCTGGATGAGATAAAACAGCATAAGAACAAGTTTTATGATAATCTTGCAAAATGCCTAAAGGATAAAAATTATTTTATTGTTTCCCTCTGCATGGATGGGGCAATCCATAATTCAACGCTTAATAAGGAGCGCATAGTGGAACCTTGCGGCAATTATGAAAGATTGCAATGCAGTGAAAAATGTACAAGTGAATTATACGAATTTTCACAGGAAATTTTACAGCAGTTAAAAGCCGGCGTAGATGAGAGCAGAGAAAGTATTCTTCCGCTGTGCCCGCATTGCAAAAGCCCGCTGGTCTTTAATAATGTGGAGGCGGAGAATTATGCGGAAGAGGGCTATTTGGAGCAGTGGCAGATTTATAAAAAATGGCTGCAGGGAACTGTCAATAAAAATGTTTGTGTATTGGAGCTTGGTGTTGGAATGAAGTATCCTACCGTGGTCCGATGGCCTTTTGAAAAAATCACTTTTTTTAATCAAAAGGCGGAGTTGTTCCGCGTGCACAGCCGTTTGTATCAGATGACGGAGGAATTAAAGGATAGAGGGACTGGAATCTGTCAAAGCCCGGAAGATTTTTTAAAGGAATTGTCGAATGGTTTTTAGTGTGGTAAACTAATAAGGTAATGGAATAGGAAAGCTGAGGTTGACGAAATGGCTACTGATGAAGAATATTTGGACAATCTATTAAAATCAATAACCGAAAATGCACAGTCCCAAACGACAGGAAAGAGTATACTTTCTGATGGCATGTTCCCTGAGAATAATGATGATATGTTTTCAGAGAATAATATACCTTCGGAGAGCAGTATGTTTCCAGAAAATGCTATGCCTTCGGAGAACAGTATGTTTCCGGAAAATGCTATGTCTCCAGAGAACAGTATGTTTCCGGAAAATGCTATGTCTTCAGAGAGCAGTATGTTTCCGGAAAATAATATGTCTTCTGAGAACAGTATACTTTCAGATGAGAATTTATCCTTTGGGGATGACATGCTCTCGGGCGGAACTTCCTCTTTTGGAGGCGAGCCGTCTTTTGGGGAATCCGTCTCCTCTTCCGATGATGAAGAGTGGATGAAGGATCTGCAAAATCTGATAGGAGAAGATGCCATACCGGAAGATGATTCAGACCTTAACGCATCAATAAACAGCATGGACGAGATGGATATTTCGGATTTGCTGGACGGAATGGGTGATATGGATGATGAGCTTGAGGAGATAAGCGGTCTATTGAAACATGCAGACGGAGGGGAATCTGCCGATGCTGACATGCTTGCGCTGCTGGAGGGAATCGAAAGCGGCAGTGAAAGTGAGGAGACCACGGCGGATCCTTTTGCGGGGCTTTTGGACGAAAGCTTTGCGGATGAAGCGTCTCAGGAAGAAAATACAGAGGAACAGCCGGCGCAGGAAGAGGAATCTTCCAAGAAAAAGAAAAAGCGCGCCAAGAAGGATAAGCCGGAGAAGAAAAGAGGATTCTTTGGCAGGAAAAAGCGAAAAGGGCAGGCAGACGAGGAGGGAGAGGTTCCCACAGAGCTGGTAGTGCCTTTTGAAGTGGCGGACGCTGTTATTGAAAAAGAAAAAAATACCGAGGAAGCTGTACCGGAAGAGGGTGATGCTCCGCAGACTATGGGCGAAGAGCCGGAGAATGCCGCGGGTGATGATGCATCCGGTATAGAGCAGGAATCGCCTTTAGAGGGAACAACGGAAGAAGCTCCATTGGAGGGTGAGGAAAAGGCAAAAGAGAAGAAGCCCGGCTTTTTGGCTCGTTTATTCCATGCACTTACGCAGGAAGAGGAAGAGCCGGAGCCCATCTCAGAAGAGAATAAAGAAATTCTGAATGAGCTGGAAGAAGAGGATAAAAAGAGCAGTAAAAAGAAAGAAAAGAAGAGTAAAAAGGGAGATAAAAAGAAAAAGGGCAAGGGAGCGGAAGCAGAGGGCGAAGACGAAGCGGCGGAAGAGAACGAAGAGGAAGGCAAGAAGGGAAAGAAACCCAAAAAAGAAAAGAAGCCCAAAGAAAAAGAGCCCAAAGAAAAAGGACCTAAAGTTAAGGTTTTAAGTAAAAAGAGCCTGCTTGTGCTGATTGCTTTTTGCGCTACGATTGTTGGAAGCGTCAGCCTGCTCAGCTTTTTCCTGCCTGAATATGCAGATAAGAAAGCTGCCAGAGACGCTTATAATGCAGGTGATTATAAGGAAGTTTACACCTTGCTGTATGATCGAAATTTAAATTCCAGCGACTCTTTGATTTTTAACAGAGCGCAGACGGTACGCAAGATGGAGCGCAGAATCGAGTCTTATGAGAATAATCTTGCTATGGGCAAGGAGCTGGAGGCTTTGGATTCACTGCTTAAGGGAGTGGAGTGTTATCAGACGCTTGCAGAGGCGGATGAATTTGGTGTCCGCCAAGAAGTAGATGCCCTTTATCAGCAGATTTGCGATATTCTGAATGCAGATTACGGCATCACGGCAGAAGAAGCCATAGAAATTAATACTTATGACAGCTTAGCTTATACCAGAAGGCTTCACGGAGCTGTTTATGGGACTGCTTATGGAGAAACGGAGGACGGTTCTAATCAGGGAGAGGCGGAATCTGAGGAATTGGCAGAACCCTCAGAACCGCAGGATATTCTCCCAGAAGAGGAAGGGCTCATTGACGGCTAGAAAGGTTTAAAAATGACAGCAATCATTGATTATGATGCAGGAAATATAAAGAGTGTGGAAAAGGCATTGCAGGCACTTGGAGAGGAGGCAGTGATCACCAGAGATGCAGATACGCTGCTTCACGCAGAGCGAGTGATCCTGCCGGGAGTGGGAGCTTTTGGCGACGCAATGAATAAGCTGCACGCCTATGGATTGGTAGATTTGATTCATCAAATAGTGGAAAATGGAACACCCTTTTTAGGAATTTGTCTGGGATTGCAGCTGCTCTTTGAGCGAAGTGAGGAAAGTCCGGGGATTCTGGGACTTGGGTTATTGCAGGGAGAAATTCTGCGGATACCTGCGGAGGAGGACTTGAAAATCCCTCATATCGGCTGGAATTCTCTGAAATTTCCCCATGACGGAAAGCTGTTTCGTGGAATCATGGAGGAAGCCTATGTGTATTTTGTGCACTCCTATTATCTGAAGGCGGCGGATGAGAGCATTGTAAAGGCAGTTACAGAGTATGGAACGCTTATTCATGCTTCTGTAGAAAAAGATAATCTTTTTGCCTGTCAGTTTCATCCCGAAAAAAGCTCTGAAGTGGGACTGCAGATTTTGAAGAATTTTATTGCCGTATAGGGAAGGGAGGAACAGGGTATGCATACCAAACGGATTATCCCTTGCCTGGATGTCAACAACGGAAGAGTGGTTAAGGGAACAAACTTTGTAAATCTGCGGGATGCAGGCGATCCGGTTGAGGTTGGAAAGGAATACGACAAGGCAGGAGCGGATGAGCTTGTTTTTTTGGATATTACTGCATCTTCCGACGCCAGAGCGATTAAAACGGAGCTGGTGCGCAGAGTGGCGGAAACGATTTTTATTCCCTTTACCGTAGGGGGAGGGATAAGAACCGTGGATGACTTTAAAATGATTCTGCGGGAGGGCGCCGATAAGGTTGCGGTCAACTCTGCGGCAATCATGAATCCGGCGTTAATCAGCGACGCCGCTGACAAATTTGGAAGCCAGTGCGTGGTAGTTGCAATCGATGCCAAGAGGCGGGCAGACAGAGGATGGAATATTTTTAAAAACGGCGGACGTGTCGATATGGGAATTGACGCTGTTGAGTGGGCAATGAAGGCGGCGGAGCTTGGCGCAGGCGAAATTCTTCTTACCAGTATGGACTGTGACGGAACCAAGGCCGGTTATGATATTGAACTGACAAGAGCGGTAGCCGAGAATGTGCCGGTTCCGGTGATTGCTTCAGGAGGCGCCGGCACGAAAGAGCACTTTAAGGAAGCACTTTTGGATGGAAAGGCGGAGGCGGTCTTGGCGGCTTCTCTATTCCATTATAAAGAGCTGGAAATTCGGGAAGTAAAGGAATATTTAAGAGGTCAGGGAATATCCGTCAGGTTATGACCGGCTCACAAAAGAGGACAAGACGATGGCAATGATAGACAATGACTGGCTCACCTGTATTCAGGATGAGTTCAAGAAACCTTATTATAAAGAATTATATCAGTTTGTTAGAAATGAGTACAATACGCGCGTGATTTATCCGCCGGCGGATGATATTTTTAACGCATTTCATTTTACCCCTTTAAGCAATGTGAAGGTGATGATTTTGGGGCAGGATCCTTATCATGGAGAGCATCAGGCTCACGGTCTGTGCTTTTCTGTTTTGCCCGACCAGCCGGAGCTTCCGCCGTCCTTACAGAATATTTATAAGGAGCTTCAGGACGATTTGGGCTGTTATATTCCCAACAACGGTTACCTAAAAAAGTGGGCGGATCAGGGAGTCCTTATGTTGAATACTGTGCTGACCGTCCGGGCGCATCAGGCAGGCTCTCATCAGGGAAAAGGCTGGGAGCATTTCACCGATGCCATTATTCAGGCGGTAAATGCGCAGGAGCGTCCCATCGTTTATCTGCTTTGGGGCAAACCGGCTCAAAGCAAAATTCCCATGCTTACCAATCCAAAGCATTTGATCTTAAAAGCACCTCATCCGAGTCCGCTTTCCGCATACAGAGGATTTTTTGGATGCAGGCATTTCAGCCAGACTAATGCGTTTTTACAGGAGAACGGGGTAGAGCCTATCGATTGGCAGATTGAGAATTTGTAGGAGGAGAAAATGAAAAAGATACCATTTGTGACTAAGGAAAAAGTACAGGAGATCGTGAAGACCTATCCCACGCCTTTTTATTTATATGAGGAAAAGGGGATTCGGGAAAATGCAAAAGCAGTGAAGGAGGCTTTTGCGTGGAATCCGGGATTTAAGGAGTATTTTGCAGTTAAGGCAACTCCCAATCCTTCGTTAATTGCCATTTTGCAGGAGTATGGCTGTGGCTGCGACTGTTCTTCGCTGACAGAATTGATGCTCAGTGAGGCAATGGGAATCACGGGAAGCGATATTATGTTTTCTTCCAATGACACGCCTGCGGAGGAATATGCGTATGCGGCAAAGCTGGGAGCGATTATTAATTTGGATGACATCACGCACATTGAGTTTGTGGAAAATATTCTTGGAAAGCTTCCGGAGACTATGAGCTGCCGGTACAATCCCGGCGGGGTATTTCAGATGAGTAACGGAATTATGGATAATCCGGGAGACTCCAAATATGGTTTTACCACGGAGCAGATGTTTGAGGGATACCGGATTTTAAAGGAAAAAGGCGTTAAGAATTTTGGCATTCATGCGTTTCTTGCAAGCAACACGGTTTCTAATGATTATTATCCGGTTTTGGCAAAAGAGCTGTTTGAGCTTGCGGTCAGGCTGGAGAAGGAGACCGGCGCAGACATTCAGTTTATCAATCTTTCCGGCGGTGTAGGAATCCCTTATACGCCGGAGCAGGAGCCGAATGATATTCGGATAATCGGGGAGGGCGTCCGCAAAGTATACGAGGAGGTGCTTGTCCCTGCGGGAATGGGCGATGTGGCAATCTATACGGAAATGGGACGTTTTATGATGGGACCTTACGGACAGCTGGTGACCAGGGCAATTCACGAAAAGCATACCCATAAGGAATACATCGGCGTGGATGCCTGTGCGGTGAATTTGATGCGCCCTGCCATGTATGGAGCGTATCATCACATTACGGTACTTGGCAAAGAGGAAGCCGCCTGCGATCATAAGTATGACGTGACAGGCTCTCTTTGTGAAAATAATGATAAGTTTGCCGTCGATAGGATGCTCCCTGAAATTGAGAAGGGGGATTATCTGGTAATTCACGACACCGGTGCACATGGTTACGCTATGGGCTACAATTATAACGGAAAGCTGAAATCCGCGGAACTGCTTCTTCGGGAAGACGGAAGCGTGGAATTAATCCGGAAGGCTGAAACGCCGAAAGATTATTTTTCAACCTTTGAAGGATTAGATATTTATAATAAAATTCATTTTTAAACTTGCCAATAACAGCCGGATATGCTATTATATTATTCGGCTGTTACAGCACATGCCGGCGTGGCGGAATGGCAGACGCGGCAGACTCAAAATCTGTTGTTGGCAACAACGTATGGGTTCAAGTCCCATCGCCGGCATTATCAAAAGTCTGAAAGCTTAGAAGAGGCGTTTCAGGCTTTTATTTTTTGAGTCCAATTCCAATGAAAGTCAGTTGTATTTGACGTAAAAAATGACTATAATAGAATCAAAGACAGAGGTGCTGAAGAATGAATGTGCTGAATAATGAAGTTGTATATACGATTGATGATATTTATGCATTGCCGGATGGAGAACGCGCTGAGCTGATTGACGGGAAAATTTATTATATGGCGCCGCCAAGCAGAATACATCAGCGGATTTTGCTTTCTTTGAGCAGGATGATTGCAGATTATATTGATTCTCAAAATGGAAACTGTGAAATTAATATTGCTCCGTTTGCAGTATTTTTAGATAAAGATAATTTTAATTATGTAGAACCGGATATTTCTATAGTTTGTGATCCGTCCAAATTAGACGATAAAGGATGTCATGGCGCACCTGATTGGATTATTGAAATTGTTTCACATGGAAATAAGCCGATGGACTATTTTACGAAACTTTTTAAATATCGCACCGCAGGCGTTAGGGAATATTGGATTGTGGATCCTATAAAACAGCGTGTTACAGTTTACTTCTTTGAAAAAGAATCAGTGGAGGAATATTCATTCGGAACTGATATTCCAGTAGGGATATATGAAGGATTAACTATAAAAGTAGAGCAGCAGATAAAAGAAAACTCTATTTTTTTGGAGGAATGAATGTGGAAATTGGCAAAGAGAGACAACAAAGCGTGTATGAGATTTTATCAGACGGGCTTGATATATATCTGGACATGTACGAAAAGGGATTGAAGAAACAGGCAAATAAATATATAAGCAATTTTGTAAATGAATTTGAGCATTCGGTATCAGAAGATGATTTGGATAAAGTTTTGTGTAGATTTTGCCGGGAAATTTGTGATGAGGATAAACATTCCCGGTTATTGAACAGAGGGAATGGAAGCCTGCCCCATGCTCTTGGAAGGATTGTGTGGAAATATTTGGAAAGCCAGTGCAGATTGGAAATGATGCCGCATATGAGATGGGCGTTTCAGTTGTTTGAAAAATGCTATAACCCGTTTGATTCCAAGTTAGAGCTGGACATGGTAGAGGTGTTGGAAAAAGCATATAATCACAAAGACTGTGACCAAAAAACGGTTGATCTTTATTTCAATGAAATTTTGGAACAGCTTTATTATGGATCGCATCATTTTCCGGATGGATGCATTATTACACGAGAAGCTTATGAAAAAGCAATTAAAACGGCAGAAATGATTTTAGCCGATAAACAAGTACCGCAGAAATTGGTGGAAACATATCTGTATTACCATAAACTTTATCAATGTTTTTATGAGTATGAAGAGAGCGGACGAGAAAAAGATTTTTATGAGTTGTGTGAGAATGCAGGGATAAAATATAAGAGTATTCCAGTTTATTACTATAATAGCTGAGTTTTTAAATATGTTGGCGGAAGGATTGGTCGATTCCAGTCCTTTTGGTTTTTATGAAAGCTAATAAGTTTCGGTTTAGTCTGATTAGGCGTATTATCAAAACGACCACTCGTATCAAGAATAACT
>JAMPGL010000079.1 GCA_023663945.1 Lachnospiraceae bacterium
TGCCAATTGGTAAAGATACGTTAGTCACTGACAGCTTGTATAGAGATTTATTTCTAAAGGAGCCCATTAAAAAGCACCAGTACTTGGTGAGGTATTTTCGAACCTAGTACTGCTGTGCTTTTTAGTGAGCGAGAGCGTGGCAACGTAGAAATAAATCTCCATACAAGCGTCCGTTTTTCACCCCCTCCTTTACCACATTAAACCGAAATTTAAGCACAAACACACGCAAAATATAAGTTGTTGTTTTCCCCGTTATCTCTTATAATTTAAATAGAAAATTACACATCAGGAGGTAGACCAATGACCCCACAACTTATCTGGCTCGACGATCCGGAAGTTTTTCAGGTTAACCGGATTCCTGCCCACAGTGACCACAGTCATTTTTGTGACAGTAATGAGATGGAAAAGGAAGTAAATTCTCTGATTCAACCGCTAAACGGAACGTGGAAGTTCTGTTATTCAGAATGTGCCAGGAAGCGTCCGAAAGAATTTTACAGAGAGGACTTTGACCTCTCCGGTTTTGATGAGATTAAAGTTCCCTGCCACATTGAAATGGCGGGATATGACAAGATTCATTACATTAATACCATGTACCCCTGGGAGGGGCATGTGTACCGGAGACCTGCTTACTCATTAGGCGGAAAAGCCAATTGGCAGGGAATGTTCAGCGAAGCCCCCTACAATCCGGTAGGTTCGTATGTGAAGGAATTTGATTTGGAAGAGGGACTTTTGGGGAAGAGGGTCTGCATTCGATTTGAGGGCGTGGAGCAGGCTGTGTATTTGTGGCTTAACGGCTGTTTTGTGGGATATTCGGAGGACAGCTTTGTACCGGCAGAATTTGATTTGACGCCTTATATCAGGGAGAAGGGAAACCGTCTGGCAGTGGAAGTGCATAAGAGAAGCTCAGCCGCCTTTTTGGAGGATCAGGACTTTTTCCGGTTTTTTGGCATCTTCCGGGATGTCTCTTTATATGCAAAACCGCAGATTCATGTGGAGGATTTCTGGATTAAGCCGGAGCTTGCAGAGGACGAGCAGGGAAGTATAGGAATGGAGATGAAGCTCTCTCTGCAAAAGGGCATGAAAGGACGGATGGAAATTACGCTTGCCGATTCGGATGGAAATCTGCTTTTCGAGGAGAGCCAGCTGATAGACTCTGCTAATGCACTTTCGGAGAATTATCCGATAGACCTCGCCGATGCACTTTCGGAGAATCATCCGATAGACTCCGCCAGTGCACTTTCGGAGAAGCAGGATTCCGATTTTGCGGAGGTATCCTTTCAGCTTGCCCAAAAGGGAGTCGGCAGGGTAAAACCGTGGGAGCATCATAGTCCCTTTTTATATCAGTTATTGATTCGATTGTATGATGAAGAGGGGAAGTTAATAGAGATTGTTCCTTATCCGGTTGGTTTCCGCAGGCTTGAAATAATCGATAAGGTGATTTATTTAAATGGGAAGCGTCTGATTATAAACGGGGTAAACCGTCATGAATGGAGCGCGTACAGCGGAAGGTGCATCGGAAGGAAAGAGATGGAGGAGGATATTCAGTGCTTTCTTCGGAACAACATTAATGCAGTGAGAACCTGTCATTATCCCAATCAGCTTCTTTGGTATGACCTGTGTGATAAGAACGGGATTTATGTGATGTCGGAAACAAATTTAGAGTCTCACGGCTCCTGGCAGAAGATGGGCACGCCGGAGCCCTCATGGAATGTTCCGGGATCGCTTCCTCAGTGGAAGGAGGCTGTTCTGGACAGGGCAAAAAGTAATTTTGAGTATTTTAAAAATCATGCCTCTATTTTATTCTGGTCTCTTGGAAATGAGTCCTATGCCGGAGATGATATAGAAGCCATGAATGCATATTTTAAAGGCAAAAATGACGGCAGGCTGGTTCATTATGAGGGCGTATGCCAGAACCGGGATTACGAAGACACGATCTCCGACGTGGAAAGCCGTATGTATGCACCGCCGGGGGAGGTTCGGGATTATTTGGAGCATCAGCCCAAGAAGCCGTATCTTTTATGCGAATATATGCATGACATGGGAAATTCCCTTGGAGGAATGAAGGAATATATCGCTCTGATTGATGAGTTTGACATGTATCAAGGAGGATTTATCTGGGATTTTATCGATCAGGCGGTATATGTAAAGGATTTTGTGACCGGACAGATGGCGCTCCGTTACGGAGGGGACTTTGATGATAGACCTTCTGACTATGAATTTTCCGGAAATGGAATCGTGTTTGCCGATAGAACTGAAAAACCGGCAATGCAGGAAGTGAGGTATTATTATGGTTTGCACAACTGAGTTAAAAACCGTTCATGCAGATGCGCCGGGGGGCTCCCTTCGGGTGGTATATGGAGATGTGACATTAGGAATTGGCGGGAAAGCGGAGAATAAGAACTTTCATTATATTTTTTCCTATGCAAGAGGAGGGATGGAATCTCTGGCGATTGATGGGAAGGAATGGCTGTACCGGGTGCCTGCGCCCGCCTTTTGGAGGGCAACAACAGATAATGACCGTGGAAACGGTTTTCCTTTAAAGAGCGGCATGTGGCTGGCGGCGGATCAGTTTATCCGGTGCATAGGAGGGAAAATCTGCGTGGACGGCAGGAAAATCCCCCTGCCCTGCGCACCAGAAAATAACAAATATTGTGACAGTGAGACCGCAGAGAATGTGGAGATTACTTATTTTTATGAGACGATTACAGTCCCTAAAACGCAGGTGGAGGTTGTCTATCTGGTGGCTGGGGATGGTACGGTTACCGTAACGGCGCATTATCACGGACAGCCGGAGCTCCCGGAGCTTCCGGTGTTTGGACTGCGCTTTATTATGCCTGCCTGCGCGGATCGATTTGTCTACGAGGGTTTGTCCGGGGAAACTTATCCGGACAGAAAAGCGGGCGGAGTAAAAGGAACTTATGAGATTTCGGGGCTTCCGGTGACTCCTTATCTGGTACCTCAGGACTGTGGGATGCACATGGATACGGAGTGGGTCACCGTGTACAGGAGCAGGGAGCTCGACAATACCCGCAAGGAGGAGACAACAGGAGAGCTGCATTTTGAACTGAACGGGCTGGCTTTCTCCTGCCTGCCTTATACGGCGTGTGAGCTGGAAAACGCCACTCATATGGAGGAGCTTCCTCCAAAGAGAAGGACGGTGCTTACCGTGTACGGCGCGGTCAGAGGAGTAGGCGGAATTGACAGCTGGGGGGCAGATGTACAGCCGCCTTACCATATTGACGGGGGGCAGGACATTCAATTTTCTTTCCGGATCTGCGTAAAATAGTTCGCAGAAGAAGCAGACAGCTTTTGCTTAAGTCCCCGAAAATCAGAGGGACCTGCTTCCAAGATAAATTGGTGGAAAGCCCTGTCGGTAAAGAGTTCCCCCCAAAGCGTCTGCGCATCCGATTTTAAATCTAGAAATTCCAAAAATCCTAAGTAATATTTTAGGTAATTTCCGGGTTCTTCCACGATGTATTCATAGATTGCGCGGGTGGTTTCGGCGGAGGTGATACCAACCCTCATGAGTATTTTTTGAACCTGCAACAGATCTGCTCCTTCATAATGAATGGCAATATCCAAAAGGGAGTAGATGCATAATTGAAGATTTCGGTTCAGGCGGCAGGCTTCATACCATGCCGCCTGAATTTGGTCTTCGGCTATGGACTGGGCGTAAAAGTAAGACAGATTTTCCACATAATAAGCCCAGCCCTCTACATAGCTCCCGTAGTGGAGAATGCTTCGGATGGGGGAGGTATCCTGCTCATCAAAATAAAGATGGCTGTAAACGGTCTGGTACAGATGGCCGGGATAACCTTCATGCGCAAGGGTGGTATAAAGGGATAGAGAGTCCGGCTGGCTTTTTTGATTGATATAAATAATATTTGTTTCCGGGTCATCCATGGGCGGAGTAAGGTAATAAGCGGGGCTGGAGTATTCTTCCATCGAGGAGGACACTTTTTTGATGGTGCAGACCGGATAAAAGTCATCTGCGCTCTGGGGATAGGGAGGAAAATCCTCCTCCATGCGGTTTTGCAAATCTTCTAACATTTCCTTAGGAGATTCAAAAGGCAGTTCTAAGTCTTCGCCGGAGTTTACAGCGGACAGCTCCGGGTATTTTCCAAGGAGCGCAAACAGGGCAAGATAGTTCTGCTGAAAGTCTTCAAAAAGCATCCGCTTGATTTCCGGGAGGCTTCGGTCTGTGCCTGTGACGGAGGCGAGCAGAAATTGATAGTATTCCTGTCCCTTAGGATAATAATAAAGTCCCTTTTCGTTTTGGCCGCTGCCGGAAAGGATGGTAAACGCATCGGCGGTTTCCTCGTAGGCAGGCGCCATAACGGTAGTGAGGAGACGGTCGTTTTCGGAAATCCACTGCTCTGCCTGCTCTTTACTGATGATTTCTTTTTCCAGCAGGGTATTGATGCGTTCCACAAAAGTGGTATGTAAAAAGTGGGTTCCGGAGGAAAGAGCCTCAGAATCCATAATGGCGGTACACTGCTCAATCACCTTTGCGGCGGCGGCATCGGACATAAAAAGCCCCTGCTCTGCCTTTTCCTGCTCATATGCAACAAGCTGTTTAAAGTAGGTGTCTGTCTGGTCAAGCAGATGAAGATAATCCTCCACGTCTTTTGCAGAACGAAAGGTATAGTCGGCAAGCAGAATCGGCAAAGAGGACTGCATTCCCGAAGAAGGAGAGAGGGGATCCGCATAGTAAGGGAATGCCATTCCCGAAAGCTGAAGTGTCAGATAACGGGTCAGCAGATCATAAGTGTAGGCATCGTCTTCCGTGAGGCGGGACGGGGAAATATGGCTCAGTTTATCTAAAAGAGACTGAATGTAGGTGATATTTTCAGCGGAGGGAGCCTGATAGGATGGCAGGGCAGGGCTCTCCTTGATACCGTATTCTTCGGGATATGCTAGAGTATAATGAAGGCTTAATGTATCTCCGGAAAGCTCAGATGCGAACAGCTCCCGGGAGAAACTGCGGAATTTTCGGGTATCATTTGTAAAAAATAGAACAAAAAGCGCCAAAGCGGCGGTAAGAGCAAGACTTGTAAGGCAGATTCCCCACTGTTTTCGGGTCATTTTGTTTTGAAAGGACAAGCTGGTAACCTCACAGAAGTATTCCATTAATTATATGAAGCCTGGGGAATAAAAAATGCAAAAATGAAGTAGTTTAGGCTCGTATGATGAATCGAAACGGTTAAAAATAGCAAGAAATGAATAGTGTTTGGCAGGAATATCGTCTAGACGCTGAAATTGTGATATGTTAAAATATTTATGGCTTGAAATTTAGCCGCAAAACACATACATATTCTATGATATGAGCACGGGAATGGAGGTAATCATGAATAATCTGGAACTCAAGAAAATTGCCAATGAAGTGCGTAAGGGCATTGTTACGGCAGTCCACAGCGCGAAGGCAGGACACCCCGGCGGTTCTCTGTCGGCGGCGGACATTTACACGTATTTGTATTTCGAGGAGATGAATATCGACCCGGAGAATCCAAAGATGGAGGACAGAGACCGTTTTGTACTGTCAAAGGGGCATACGGCGCCGGGGCTGTATTCCACATTAGCACACAGGGGATTTTTCCCGGTGGAGGATCTTGTTACGCTGCGTAAGCTGGGTTCTTATCTTCAGGGACATCCCTGTATGCAGCATATTCCCGGTGTAGATATGTCCAGCGGTTCTTTGGGGCAGGGCATTTCCGCAGCGGTAGGAATGGCGCTTTCGGCAAAGATGGATCAGAAGGATTACAGAGTATATACTCTTTTAGGAGACGGCGAAATCGAGGAAGGGCAGGTATGGGAGGCATCCATGTTCGCAGGGCACCGCAAGCTGGATAATCTGGTGGTGATCGTTGACAACAACGGATTGCAGATTGACGGCGCGATTGCCGATGTCTGCTCGCCTTATCCGATTGACAAGAAGTTCGAAGCATTTAACTTCCATGTGATCAACGTGGATGCACATGATTTTGACGCGATCCGCGCGGCGTTTAAGGAAGCAAGGGAGACAAAGGGGATGCCCACCGCCATCATTGCCCACAGCACCAAGGGCAAAGGCGTTTCCTTTATGGAAAATAATGTATCGTGGCACGGCACGGCACCTAATGACGAGCAGTATGAGATTGCAATGTCAGATTTGAACAAAATCGGCGAAGAGCTTTTAAAGGAGGAAGCATAATGGCAGAGAATACAGTAAAAAAGATTGCAACCAGAGAAAGCTACGGCAACGCGCTGGTAGAGCTTGGAGCAGAAAATCCCCAGGTGGTGGTTTTGGACGCGGATCTTGCGGCGGCGACCAAGACAGGTGTATTCAAAAAGGCTTATCCTGACAGGCATATTGACTGCGGAATTGCAGAATGCAACATGGTAGGCATCGCGGCAGGGCTTGCCACCACGGGTAAAATTCCTTTTGTGAGCAGCTTCGCTATGTTTGCGGCAGGGAGAGCGTTTGAGCAGGTTAGAAATTCCGTGGGCTACCCCCATTTAAACGTTAAAATCGGCGCAACCCATGCAGGGATTACAGTAGGTGAGGACGGGGCTTCCCACCAGTGCAACGAGGACATTGCTTTAATGCGGACAATTCCCGGAATGGTGGTTATGTGCCCGGCGGATGACATCGAGGCAAGGGCGGCAGTCAAGGCGGCGGCGGAGTACGTAGGACCCGTGTATATGCGGTTTGGACGTGCGGCTTGTCCGGTTATTAACGACAGGCCTGATTACAAGTTTGAGATTGGCAAGGGAACTCTGGTTCGGGAGGGAACAGATCTTACTATTGTTGCTACCGGAATCTGCGTAGGCAATGCGCTGGAAGCGGCTGATATGCTTGCGGCGGAAGGAGTCAGCGCGGAGGTTATTAATATCTGCACCATAAAGCCCTTAGATGAGGAGCTGATCGTTCGTTCCGCAAAGAAGACCGGCAAGGTGGTTACGGCGGAAGAGCATTCGGTAATCGGCGGATTGGGAAGCGCAGTATGCGATGCACTCTGCAAGGCTTATCCGGTGCCGGTGCTTAAGATTGGCATGCAGGATACTTTTGGGGAGTCCGGCTCGGCGGCGGCATTAGTTGAAAAATACAAACTGGATGGAAAAGGAATCGCGGAGCAGGTCAGAGATTTCCTGAAATAAGCACGTCCGTGTGGAAAGGTTGAACGATATGTACATTTTAGCCCCTTCTCTTTTGGCAGCGGATTTTACCAAGCTGGGAGAACAGATCAGAGAAACGCAGGAAGCAGGAGCACAGTATCTGCACATTGATGTGATGGACGGTGTTTTTGTACCCAGCATTTCTTTTGGGATGCCCTTGATTGAATCAATCAGACCGGTCAGCAGTCAGTTTTTTGACGTACACCTGATGATTGTACATCCCGAAAAATACATAGAGGAATTTGTCAGATGCGGTGCGGATGGAATTACCTTCCATTTGGAGGCGGCGCAGGATGTGCAGGCACTCATCGACAAAATCCATCAGTGCGGCGCTAAAGTGGGAATATCCATTAAACCGGGGACACCGCTTGAAGAGGTATTTCCTTATCTGAATCAGATAGAGATGGTTCTGATTATGAGCGTAGAGCCGGGCTTTGGGGGACAGCCCTTTATCCCCGGCTCTTACGAGAGAATCCGCAGAATGCGGGAGTATATTGACGGTCATGGTTTGAACGTCAAGATTCAGGTGGACGGCGGCGTAGGCAAGAAAAATGTCAGAGAGGTCATGAAAGCCGGTGCGGATGTTTTTGTTGCCGGTTCGGGCGTATTCCGTAAAAACAGCATCCCTGATAATATTTCTAAATTTCAGGAAGCCTTTGAAGAGGGAGTGCGCAGTCAGGATGAAAGCGCCGGATGTTAAAACAATAGAAAGAGTGGCAGTATAATCAATGGAAAAGATGGGAAGGAACCAGCCTTGTTGGTGTGGGAGCGGTAAAAAGTACAAAACATGCCATATGGCGTTTGACGAGAAAATTCATCATTATGAACTGGAAGGGCATATCGTACCCAAACGGTCTATGCTGAAATCCAAGGAGCAGATTCAGGGAATTAGAGAGAGCAGCGTTATCAATATCGCAGTTTTAGACGCAGTGGAGAAGATGATTGGTCCGGGAGTGACCACACAGCAGATTGACGATGTGGTACATGATACCACAGTCCGGATGGGAGGCTTTCCGGCGTCCCTCAATTACGAGGGATTTCCCAAAAGCGTATGTACTTCCATCAATGAGGTAGTTTGTCATGGGATTCCTTCCGATAAGGTAGTCCTCAAAGAGGGTGACATTGTCAATGTGGATGTGTCTACCCTCTACAAAGGATATTTTTCAGATTCTTCCAGAATGTTCTGTATTGGCGAAGTGAGCGAAGAGAAACGAAAGCTGGTGCGGGTGACAAAAGAATGTGTCGAAAAGGGGCTTACCATGGTAAAGCCTTGGAACTTTTTGGGGGATATGGCGCAGGCGGTCAACGACCACGCAAAAGCAAACGGTTACAGCGTTGTGGTGGATATTGGCGGCCACGGCGTAGGGCTGGAATTTCACGAGGAACCCTTTGTAAGTTATGTGACTAAGGCGGGCACGGAAATGCTGATGGTGCCCGGAATGGTATTCACCATAGAACCCATGGTAAATATGGGAACCAGCGAAATCTACATTGATGAGGACGACGGCTGGACGGTATATACGGAGGATCGGAAGCCCTCCGCACAGTGGGAGGTCACGGTGGCGGTGACGGACGATGGATATGAGGTTTTGACCTATTGAGTGGTGATGCTGGTGTGCAGGGTCATTAAGTTTCGGTTTAGTTTGATTATGCGTATTATCAAAACGACCACTCGGTATCAAAAATAACTTCTACGTCGCCCCACTCTCGTTCACTAAAAAGCGCAGCAG
>JAMPGL010000007.1 GCA_023663945.1 Lachnospiraceae bacterium
AGCTTAATCGCTGTAGCGACCTCCCTGTCCCCCACGGTAAACGCCTTCATGCGGATTGTTTCCAATGTATTATACAAAAAATGAGGATTAATCTGACTTGCCAGCATCTTAAACTCCATAGCCTGCTGGGCAGTTAGCAATTCTTTCTCATCAATGCGGGACTTGTACATCTCCGCATCCTTCTGCTTAATCTTCTGCACCATCACTTCCAAATCGGAAAAAGCTTCCGATAACTCATCCTGACCGCTTACGGAATTAACAATTTCATAGTCCTCATTGCTTGCCTGATGCATTGCCTGACGCAGCGTTAAAACTCTGGAAGTAAAGTATATCGTAAAATAATGAATAATCATTCCGGGGATTAAAATCGCCAGTAGAATAATGAGCAGACAGATCCAAATAACATTTCTGACACTGCTGTACGCCTGGTCATTCATGGTAAAAATATAAATTCTGGAATCCGACTGATACATGCGGAGCGTGGACATTTCCACAAAGCAATTCTTTTCTCCAATCTTCTGCGTCCCTACATATTGAAAATAATCCTCGTCATAGTCAATCTCCACGGGCTGCTCTGACCCATAGAGCTCACGGTCGGAACTAAAAAAAATCGGTTCCGTATCTACGGAAATCATTGCCGAATATTCCTGACTGTTGATTCGGGTCTTCAAATAATTATCACTGACCCTGATTACCAAAACGGCGTTGTGAGAACTGTTTTTTAGGGGAATCTTCCGAACCAGACACAAATTCCAATATTCGTTTCCATACTTATCCTCACTTACCATAGGATACCAAAACACGCTGGACTGGGAGCATCCCTTTTGAAACCATTTGGAATTTTCAATCTGCTCATCCGCCTTATGAAATTGTTTATATTCCATAAAAGAAGGGTTGTCCGTATAAACTTCAATCCCGTCAATCTCCGCATGATTGTAACTGTAATTGTCAAGCACTGTGATTTCTGACGCTCTTTTTTCAAAATTAGCGCGCTGGTAGTAGCTGTAGCTTAACATTTCCCTCAATCCGTCATCAAACGCCAACTCCTCCGATATGTTATAAATTTGTGTTGTGATTTCAAACAATATGGTTTTTACCCTCAGATTATCCGATTCCAAAAGATCCCGGTGATAACTTGTCAGAAGCCTTGATGTATTGACCACCAAGAAGCTTCCAATAATTGTAATCGGAAGAACAATTGCGATAATGTAAATGGCATAAAGCTGCTGCTTAATATTCGCTCTCTTAAAGATATTGAATTTTCTTGATTTTTCCTTTTCCTTCATATTTAATTCCCGTTATCTGGTTTTCTTTTATAGTAAACGACATAATTTTTTTTGTAAACATTGAAAAGTACTATTTGCAAACAAATTTTTTTCCCTTATAATGATAGACAAATGTTTCCTGCAAAGGAGTCAAGGTCATGTAAGCATGACTTTGACTCGTTGCCCGCGGGAATAAATTTATTGTACAAAGAAAGGACAGGCAAACTATGAAATTCAGTAACGGCTGTTGGTTACAAAAAGAAGGATGCGGCTGTTTTGCTCCTCAGGAGGTTTATTTTACCACCATAACGGAACAAAAAGTCACTCTTCTTGCACCTACTATTCACATTAAAGAAAGAGGAGATGTTTTAGGCGGAATCAATCTGACTCTGGAAATCACCTCCCCTGCACCGGACATTTTTCGTGTCCGCACCTATCACTATAAAGGCGCTATTGTCGATACACCTTCATTTGATCTGCAGTTAACTGAAGAGCTTCCCCTTCAGACAGAGGACTCTGAGAAAGAAATTAAAATCACCAGCGGGAATACTTCTCTTGTGATAACAAAGGCAGATTGCTCCATGACTTATTTAAGAGGTGATGAGGTCATTACCAAAAGTTCCGGCAAAGACTTGGCACTGATGAAAACAGACTGGAGAGGTCTTCCTTATGATAAAGGCGATGATGAGGAAACTTATATCCGTCAGATGCTTTCTCTTTCTGTGGGAGAATTGGTTTACGGTATGGGTGAACGCTTTACTCCCTTTGTCAAAAACGGACAAAGCATAGATATTTGGAACGCTGACGGCGGTACCAGCACGGAGCAGTCCTATAAGAATATTCCTTTTTACCTTACAAACAGAGGATACGGCGTTTTGGTCAATCATCCGGAGATGGTATCTTTTGAGGTGGGAACGGAGATGGTTACCCGGACGGAATTTTCCGTAAAGGGCAGTTATCTTGATTATTTCTTAATCAATGGCCCTACCATGAAGGAGGTTTTAGTTAAATACACCGATTTGACCGGAAAGCCTTCCCTTCCTGCACCTTGGACTTTTGGATTATGGCTGTCCACTTCCTTTACTACTGATTATGACGAAGATACAGTTATGAGCTTTGTAAACGGAATGCTTGACCGTGGGATCCCTCTTCGAACCTTCCATTTTGACTGCTTCTGGATGAAGGAGTTTCATTGGACTGATCTTGTATGGGACAGCAGAGTGTTCCCGGATCCTAAGGGCATGTTGGAGCGCATTAAGGCAAAGGGCTTAAATATCTGTGTCTGGATTAATCCTTACATTGCACAGGAATCGGTTCTCTTTGACGAGGGAATGGAAAAGGGGTACTTTATCAAGCGCACTAACGGTCAGGTATGGCAGTGGGATATGTGGCAGGCAGGCATGGCAATTGTGGACTACACAAATCCTGAGGCATGGAAATGGTTTCAGGACAAGCTGGAAATTCTTCTTGATATGGGAGTTGACTGCTTTAAAACTGATTTTGGCGAAAGAATCCCTACCGAAAATGTTACATATTATGACGGTTCCGACCCGGTTAAAATGCACAATTATTATACCTATCTGTATAATCAATGCGTCTTTGAGCTATTAGAGAGAAAACGCGGAAAGGGAGAAGCTGTCCTGTTTGCCCGTTCTGCAACGGTGGGCGGTCAGAAATTCCCTGTACACTGGGGCGGTGACTGCTGGTCCGATTATGAGTCCATGGAAGAAAGCCTCCGCGGCGGTCTTTCCTTAATGATGAGCGGATTTGGGTTCTGGGCGCATGATATTGGCGGATTCGAGAATACCTCTACCGCAGACGTTTATAAGAGATGGGTTGCCTTTGGTCTGCTCTCATCTCATTCCAGACTTCACGGAAGCTCTTCTTACCGGGTACCGTGGGTTTATGATGACGAGGCGGTGGATGTTGTCAGATTCTTTACCAGATTTAAGGCAAAATTAATGCCTTACCTCTACAAGACATCAATTGACACTTCCAAATCCGGTATCCCTACTATGAGAAGCATGGTAATGGAATTTACGGAGGACAAGACTTGTCACTACGTTGACAAGCAGTATATGCTGGGCGACAATCTTTTAGTTGCACCGATTTTCAATGACCAAAGCATGGCAGAATACTATCTGCCAAAGGGAACTTGGACAAATCTTTTTACCGGCGAAGTAAAACAGGGCGGATGCTGGATTAACGAAAAACACAGCTATCTCAGTATTCCTCTGATGGTTAAAGAAAACTCCATCGTGGTGCTTGGTTCCTGTGATGAGAAGCCGGATTATGACTACGGCGACGGCGCTGAAATTCGGATTTATGCTCTTACAGACGGCGCCTGTGCATCATCTGTCGTTTACGGCATGGATCAAAAAGAAGAAATTTCCATTACTGCGAAAAAGAATGGAAAAGAAATTCAAATATCTATTGTTTCCGATAAAGATTACACCGTCCGTCTGGTAAATAAAAGTGTTTCGGGCAGCGGCGCTTCTAAAGATGGAAAGGATACGGTTATTAATTTATCCGGTAATGCTGAGCTTACTTTGATAGAAGAATAATCAAAAACAAGAAAGGCTGTAAATTCAGAAATAAACCGAATTTACAGCCTTTTAACGTTCCCTGCGAGAATCGAACTCACAACTGGGGCTTAGGAGGCTCCTGTTATATCCATTTAACTAAGGGAACACTTATGGGAACCTTATTGGAAACCATATTGGAACCGGCACTGCTTCTATGCCTCTTTCACAACGATGCTATTTTAACATAAATTGAATATCCTGACAACTGTTTCTAACCCGGTTTCTGCTAATTTGGAAAATTAATATATCCCTGCATCCAGATGATTCCTTTAAATCTTCTTCCCACGGCAGGCTCCCCGTAAAGGTCTTCCTTGTTGATGCAAAGGTCAAATACCATATCGTTACAGCTGAGGGTCATCAGATAAATTTCTTCCTCAGTAAGTTTATTTCTAAGCAGACTGCACTCCACAATTTCGGCTAAAACGGAATACTGGTCGCACTCAACGCCGTAAGGCATGAAGCAGGTATCCACCAGACTAAAAACATCTTCTTTTTGTATCTTTCTGGATATGGCAGTGTATGTGTCCATATCATCGAGCGTCAAACTTTCAATTGCCTCCTCGTCGCCTCTGCGCGCCGCATTTAAAAGCTGGGTTCTGTTGGTGGTCACCTTTTTATTTTTGATAAGATCCTTCTCACTTTTAATGATCGGCATCATAATCGTGCCTTTGGTGGAAAGCGCCGTCAAAATTAAGGTAGTTCCCCTGACCGGAAGGATTCCCATATTTTGGGCTTTCACATAGGGAATCATATTTTGAAGGTAAAAGATAAGGGAAACGCCTATTCTCACATCATCACATACGCCTGCATAGGACTCCTGAGCCGCATGTCTTTCTACGGAGACATCCTCCTCGGAGCTTATTATGCTTCCTTTCAGATAAGGAAAATAATAATCATAGGTGAACCTGTCTTCGCTGTCAAATTCACCGCATACAGAAATTCCTATCGTGTCAACCGTAGAACCTTCCACTACTTCGGTAAAATCCCTGCCGAACTCTGCTAAGAGCGCATCCTCTCCATTGGAAGTATAAGAACGTTCCGTGCCTTCAACTACCACATCGGTAAGAAGCTTCTGAAGCTCTTTTCTATCTGTCAATTTGCTAAAACCTATTGAACGCATGTATTTATGCAAGGATATCACCTCCTTCTCCAATCAGCTTTCTTATCTGATTTCTTCTTTTCCACCCATGTAGGGACGCAGCACTTCCGGAATCCTGATGGATCCGTCAGCCTGAAGATTATTCTCCAAAAATGCAATCAGCATTCTCGGGGGTGCAACTACTGTATTATTTAATGTATGTGCAAAATACTTTCCGTTCTCTCCATTTACACGGATTTTTAATCTTCTTGCCTGAGCGTCTCCTAAATTGGAACAGCTTCCCACTTCAAAATACTTCTTTTGTCTGGGAGACCATGCTTCCACATCATATGATTTTACCTTAAGATCCGCCAAATCTCCTGAACAGCATTCAATCGTCCTTACCGGAATATCCAGAGAGCGGAATAGGTCAACGGTATTCTGCCACAGTTTATCAAACCACATAGGAGACTCCTCCGGTCTGCATACGACAATCATCTCCTGCTTTTCAAACTGGTGAATCCGGTAAACGCCTCTCTCCTCCAGACCATGCGCTCCCTTTTCTTTTCGGAAGCAGGGAGAATAGCTGGTCAATGTCTTAGGAAGCTCCTCCTCCTGAATAATCGTATCAATAAACTTACCAATCATGGAATGCTCCGATGTACCGATTAGATACAAATCCTCTCCCTCAATCTTATACATCATGGCGTCCATCTCTGCAAAGCTCATAACTCCCGTGACAACATTGCTTCTAATCATAAAAGGAGGAACACAGTAGGTAAATCCTCTGTCAATCATAAAATCTCTTGCATAAGAGATAACCGCCGAATGAAGTCTTGCAATATCGCCCATCAGGTAATAAAATCCGTTTCCTGCTACCTTTCTGGCGCTGTCGAGGTCAATTCCGTTTAATTTCTCCATAATTTCTGTGTGATAAGGAACTTCAAAATCAGGAACTACAGGTTCTCCATACTTTTGGATTTCAACGTTTTCGGTATCATTCTTACCGATAGGCACGCTGGGGTCGATAATGTTTGGAATTACCATCATGATTTTTGTAATCTTTTCGTTTAATTCCTTCTCCTGCTCTTCTAACTCTACAAGCCTCTTTGCTCCGGCTGCAACCTCCGCTTTCTTCTCTTCTGCTTCCTGCTTTTTGCCTTGAGCCATCAACGCGCCGATTTCTTTGGAAATCTTGTTCCTGTTTGCACGGAGGTCATCCGCCTCCTGTTTTGCCTTACGGCTTTCCTGATCAAGAGTGATTACCTCGTCCACTAACGCTAACTTTTCATCCTGAAATTTCTTTTTGATATTTTCTTTTACTGCATCAGGATTTTCCCTCAAAAATTTAATATCTATCATATTTATTTCCTCCCTTATTTATTCTCGGCTATTCGAGTACTTTTTCAATAAAAACATGATTAATCTTGATAAGGTCGATAATCTTAGGGTTGTTTACAGCATTACCATTTTTATCTTTAATAATCTGAACTACCGGTCTATCCGGAAATTCTCTGTTCTGCCTGATTACGGTTCCGGTTGCTTTATCACTTAAAAGCACGCGGCTTCCCACAGGATATACGGCGGTAAACTCCAAAAATACATTTACAATATCTGCACTGAACTTGACGCCTCTGAAAACCTTAAGATACTCCACCGCTTCGTACACTTTAATTCTTTTGCGCCCTATTCCGCAGATCATTTCATCAAAGCTGTCGCAGATGCCGACTACCTGTGCTTCTAAGGAAATCTCTTTTGCATGAAGCGGATACCCTTCTCCGTCTAAAGTCTCATGATGGCATAAAATAATATTCTTGCTTACATCTGAAATCCAATTTTCATTCTGCAATACAGAATAACCGTAAACCGGATGTTTTTTAAATTCTGCCAATTCTACCTTAGATAACTTCGATATATCCTGATTGTCGTAATTGATGGTGAGATAACGCAATCCCAAATCATGTAAAAGACAGCCTACGCCAATATCATGCACCGTCTCCTGAGAAAGACCCAGCTTTAATGCAATCAAAGTTGCAAGGGAACAAATACTGATGGAATGTTCATAGATGTCGGAGCTTCTTTCCCTAATATCAAATATCTTTTCAACTACCTCGTCCTCTTCCATAATATTTGATATGATATGATCCGCCGTTCTGCTGAGCTCCATCAATTCATCGTTCTTGCTGTAAGTATGCTTTTCCAAAATTGATTTTACCTTTTCATGAAAAATACTTTCAGCATCCGATTTTAAAAGGACAACTTCCTGTCCATGCACCTGCTCTTCATCCTTAATATATACTTCGCTGATGCCAAACTCTTTGATCTTTTCAATATATTCGGCTTGTAATGTTATCTCTTCTGATAATAAAACACGAAATTCCGAAGTCATTATTGCTCTGGCTAATATTTCCCCGCCTTTTAAATCATCCACCCTACACAACTTCATTGCATCACCTCAATACTACTCGTTAACTCCTATAGCAATATTTAATGCCTTTTTTTCTTCATTCCCTAATGATATTCCAGACTCTCCGTTCTTGATTTCTTTTGTATAAGAATAACATCCTTCTGCACTATGTACAGAATTGAGGATAAATCCATTATTATTTTCATCCAGCAGGGCAATACAAAAACTTAATTGCCCGCCCATTTGATTAAATGCATCATACTTGACTACGCCAAACTTTTGAAATGCAGATTCAAAATTTTTGAAAAGGGTACGGATATCCTTTTTGTTCTTTTCAATTGCAGTTTTGAGAAACTTGTTATCCTCAAAGAGACCTACAATCTCATGCTCCAAACTTTTGGCGCTTTTGCCCTGCATAAACTTTTTATAGATCTTGGTCATTTTATGGATAGAACATACATTTACTATGCTGATTATCAGTAATATTAATATTATCGCCAGCATAGCGCAGATTACAATACCCATATCCAAATTTCCAAGACCAATTCCATCTAAAAAGGAATTATTCATATCAATTGTACCTTTCTGTCTCTTTTGTTATTTTGTCGAGCTATTTGGACAGCAGATCCATGAGTTTTTCTAAATCCTCGTGGCTGTAAAATTCAATTTCAATCTTACCGGCTCCATTTCCTTTGGAAGTGATGCTGACCTTTGTACTTAATTTTTGTTTTAAATTTTCTTCAATGTCCTGATATACTGCTTCTAAGCTCTTATCAATGGCAACAGTTTTCTTTTCTTTCGGCGGCTGATTCAGATTTTTGACAAGCTTTTCAACATCACGTACGCTCAGCTTTTCATCAAAAATTTGCTGTGCAATCATGTATTGCTGTTCCGGATCTTCAATACTGATAAGCGCCCTTGCATGTCCTGTTGAAATCATGCCGTCAATAATCATCTGCTGTACATCGTCACACAGTTTGAGAAGCCTCATAGAGTTCGTAACTGCTGTACGGCTCTTGGCTACTCTTTCAGCAACTTCATCCTGCTTTAAATTAAATTCAGTCAAAAGACGTTTGTACGCCTGTGCCTCTTCAATCGGATTTAAGTCTTCTCTTTGGATATTTTCAATCAGGGAAATTTCAACAATTTCCTGTTCCGTCAGGTTCTTAATGATAACCGGAACCTCTTTTAATCCTGCTTTTTTGGCGGCACGCCATCTTCTTTCTCCAGCGATAATTTCATAATATGTTTTGCGATCCTGAACGAGAATAGGTTGAAGCAGACCAAACTGCTTGATGGATTCTGATAATTCCTCTAACGCATCCTCATCAAAATTCTTTCTGGGCTGTTCCCTGTTCGGCTCAACCTTAGTGATATTTACCATTGTCTCGCCGGACTGATTTTCTGATGTTTTTTCTTTTTTAGATTTTCCTGTACTGACAGGCTCATTGATTCCGCTTGGAATCAGTGCATCTAACCCTTTACCCAATCCTCTTGCCGCCGCCATAATTATTCATCCTTTCTGTTCATAATTTCGTCCGCCAACATCATATATGCTTCTGCTCCCGCTGATTTTGCATCATACATATTAATTGGCGTTCCATAACTTGGTGCCTCAGCTAGTCGGATATTTCTGGGAATCACAGTTTCAAATACCCTTTGACTTAAATGATTTTTAACATTTTCTACTACTTGTGTGGAAAGATTTGTTCTGGAATCAAACATAGTAAACACAACGCCTTCCATATCCAAATCAGGATTCAATCTCTCTTTCACAAGGTTAATTGTATGTATTAACTGGCTTAATCCTTCCAGCGCATAGTATTCACACTGGATTGGAACAAGAACCGTATCCGCGGTGGTCATTGCATTTAAAGTTAATAGATTTAATGAAGGAGGGCAATCAATCATAATATAATCGTAATTGTCTTTAATCCATTCAACTTCTCTTCTCAAAATATATTCCTTGCGGTCAATACCAATCAGCTCAATTTCTGCCGCCGCCAGATTTACATTAGATGGAATAATAGATACGCCGGGTATCACATCATTTAAAATACATTCCTTAATAGAGCATTCACTCAACATCAATTCATAAATTGTGTTTTCCAAATCATTTTTTTCAATACCAAATCCGCTTGTAGTGTTTCCCTGCGGGTCAGCATCAATGACCAAAACCTTTTTTCCTTTCGCTGCCAATGATGCAGATAAATTAATAGAAGTAGTAGTTTTACCTACTCCTCCTTTTTGGTTTGCAATTGCAATTGTTTTTCCCATACTTCTCCTTCCAGTTCTCCATCAGATAATCCTTAAAATATTTTCTCCTCATAATAGCTTGTCCAGATGATTATATCACTTATGAATTTTATATTCCACAAGATTTTGATGGAAAAGAAAAATTGTACTCATAAAATAATTATATACAATATCTTGTATAGCTCAAAATTCCTATCTTCAATGTTTCACGACGATATTTGGATTATTTTGGTATGTTTCACGGGATAGGACACTAGATTTTGGGGTAAAATGTTTCACGTGAAACATTATCTTGTGTCCAATATTTTCAATATCAAAAATGTTTCACGTGAAACATCTCCAACCCTATCATCATACTTCATAAACCAGCTTGTTAGTCAAATACCTCACAGCAAACATGACTTTGACTCGTTGCTCACGAGAATAAAAGGAGCCACATTATGTGACTCCCTTAAATCTTGCTCTAATAAAGCTTAACAATATTATTTCTGATAGCAAATACTGCTGCCTGAGTCCGGTCAGATACATCAATCTTTTTAAATATATTTGATATATGATTTTTGACAGTTCTTTCACTGATGTTTAAGTTAATAGCTATTTCCTTATTAAACATTCCACCGGCAACCTGCGTCAAAATTTCCATTTCACGTTTTGTCAATGATTCAAGTTTTTCCTTATCGATGTCTCTGTTTATCAATCTGGAATTTAAAGCCGGAAGCAAACTTGGCTGAATGTATGATTCTCCACCCATAATAACATCGATTGCCTGTTTTAATTCCTGTGATCCAGAATCTTTTAAAATATATCCATCCGCACCAATATCAATTGCCTTGACAAGGTATTCGACTTCGCTATGTACGGTAAGCATCAAAACCTTTAAAGGATCATTCATTCTTTTAAGTTCTTCTAATACCTCAATACCATTCATGTCGGACATATTAATGTCCAAAAGCAAGATATCAGGTCTTTTATGTTTTAGCTTTTCTAAACATTCAATTCCATCATTTGCTTCTTCAATCACCTCGATACTTCCGTCAAACTCTAATAAATGTTTAATTCCTTCACGCATTAATACATGATCATCTGCAAGCATTACCTTTATACTCATATTGTCTTCTCCTAATCGTTAGTTTATATTAAAGGAATTTCAATTTTAAGTTCTGTTCCATGTCCACACTCAGAAATGATATTAATATTTCCATTTAAAAGATTGACCCTGTCCTGCATATCCGATAACCCAAAGTGCTTTTCATTCTGATCCAAAGTATCTTCAACCGAAAAACCCTTGCCGTTATCTTTAATGATTAGTACACAATTTGTATCAACACATTTAATGTCCAATGAAATCTTATCAGCCTCTGAATGTTTAATAATATTTGAAATTGCTTCTTGTATAATTCGATACACTGTCACAAGAAAAAGATTAATTGACTTTTTATTCTTAATCTTCCATTCATACTGATCTAACTCAAAAACATTTAGCTCCACATCACAATTTCTGTAATTAAGCTTCATATTGGCAATTAGATTTTCAACACACTGTCTAAAACCAAGATCATCAAAAGTCATAGGACGCAGATTAAAAATTGTTTCACGTATCTCTTCTATTGAAGTCTTAAGTATCTTAATACAGGATTCTAATTCCAATTTAGCACGCACTTTATCTTGGTCGATGAACATGGAACTTAATTCTATCCTATGTATTAAATGCGTAAGATTCTGAACCGTCGAATCATGCAAATCTCTTGAAATTCTCTGCCGTTCCTTCTCCTGTACATCAATAATCTTAAAACGTGTATCATTAAAATTTTTAATCAATTGCTCTAATTGTTCTATTTGTGTATCTAACTTAGATAATTCTGCTTCCTGCTTTCTTTTGCTGTTTTCAAGTTCGTATTTCTCATTTTCTAATTGTGAAATGCGTTCTTTTTCTATGGACAAATCTTTAGACTTCCGGGGTGAGAAAACCTTCAAGTCAAATTCATCATCCTGCTGGATTGAATTTAAATGCAATTCAATCTCTGAAAGCCGGTCCGTCATTTTTTGAATATTTTCTTTTGTGTCTATACGATCCCTCAGACATTTATCATATATCTCCTGAAGGACAGAAATCTTATCCTTATTCAATTATCCGTATCCTCCAAAAAAATATCTATGTTAATCATATAATAAAAACAATATTTAGAAAAGGAAAATTTTAAAAAAAATATTAATTTTATAAATTTAATAAAATTTATGAAATAGGATCCTTAGAAGGAGTCCCTGCTTTCCTTGGATATTTTAAAGGCGTAACATTTTCCTTTCTGATAAGAAACAAATTTCTATATAAATCCGACCCCGGAAGAAAAAATTCAATTTGATTCTCATATTTTCCTCCTAAAGTTTTAATTGCAGATTTTGCCTTTTCGTATTCCTCTGTAATCTTTTCTGATTTATAGGATACAAAAGCGCCGCCAACTTTAACAAAAGGAAGACAATATTCGGATAATGTAGAAAGATTCGCCACTGCTCTTGAAACACACAGATCAAACTCCTCCCTCAACTGTCCAGGCTTGGCATAATCCTCTGCTCTCCCATGAATTACTTTAATGTCTTGAAGATTTAGCTCGGATATTACCTTTTCCAAAAATAAAACTCGTTTCTGTAAGGAATCCAATAAAGTTACTTTTAAATCTGGAAAAACAATCTTAAGTGGTATTCCCGGAAATCCGGCTCCCGTTCCTACATCAATCAAAGAATAAGAAACCTGATTTAAATCCGGCACCGCTTTTACCAAAGATAAACTGTCAACAAAATGCTTTTGAAGCACTGACTCAAAATCCGTAATTGCAGTGAGGTTCATATAAGTATTCCATTCCGCAAGAAGCTTATAATATTTTAAAAACTGGTCTATCTGAGAAGCTTCAATTTGAATGCCAAATGACAAAATATCTTTTTGAAATCCTGTCATATCATATTTTTCCTGCAACTTTATCTCCTCCGTGCTTATATTTGTATTGTTCAAGATACACAAGAAGAACTGATATATCAGCAGGCGAAACTCCTGAAATTCTGGATGCCTGACCAAGTGACACCGGATGGAAATTTTTTAATTTCTGCCTTGCTTCCAGACGAAGGCTGGGAACATCATCATAATCGATTTCTTCCGGAATCAGTTTACGCTCCATCTTTTTAAACTGTTCTACCTGACGCATTTGTCTTTCAATGTAACCTTCGTATTTAATTTCAATTTCCACCTGCCAGATAACATCATCAGAAAGAGGTTTCCTCTCCGGATCGATTTCTTTTAAAATTTGATAATTTAATTCAGGACGGCATAATAATTCCGCTAAATTAGTACCAGTCTTCAGCGTTGCGCTTCCATTTCTTGATAAAAATTCCTGATGAATCTTTGAGGCTCCTATCTTGGTATTTTTAAGACGAAAAATCTCTTCTTCAATCATTTTTCTTTTATTCATTACAGCTTCATACTGTTCCTTTGAGATAAGACCAACCCGATACCCCTTTTCCATAAGACGCAGATCCGCATTATCCTGACGAAGTAAAAGCCGGTACTCTGCTCTGGATGTCATCATCCGGTAAGGCTCAAAATTTTCTTTGGTCACAAGATCATCAATCAAAACGCCGATATATGCTTCCGATCTGTCAAGGACAAGCTCCTCCTTACCAAGAATCCACATTGCTGCATTAATTCCGGCAACCAATCCCTGCGCCGCCGCCTCCTCATAACCACTGCTTCCATTAAACTGCCCTCCGCTGTAAAGCCCTTCCACATCCTTAAACCGCAAAGTGGGATAGAGCTGTCCGGCATTGATACAGTCATATTCAATTGCATAAGCATTTCTGACAATTTTACAATTTTCAAGTCCGGGCACTGTCCGGTACATTGCAAGCTGTACATCCTCAGGAAGAGAGGAAGACATTCCTCCCACATACATCTCATTTGTATGCATTCCCTCCGGTTCTATAAATACCTGATGTCTCTCTTTGTCTGCAAACTTGACCACCTTATCCTCAATAGAGGGGCAATATCTAGGACCCGTTCCTTCGATAATTCCTGCATAAATTGGAGAACGGTCAAGATTGTTTCGGATAATCTCATGAGTTTTCTCATTTGTATAAGTTAAATAACAGGAAACCTGATCAATCTGCACATCCTCAGGGTTTGTTGAAAAGGAAAAGGGAACCACCCTTTCATCACCGGTCTGTTCTTCCATCTTAGCAAAATCAATGCTTCTCTTATCCATCCGCGCCGGAGTTCCCGTTTTAAACCGGCGCATTTCCACTCCCATAGCGATAAGTGAATCCGTCAGGTGATTTGCAGCCTGAAGACCGTTTGGTCCGGTATAAGTAATCGCTTCTCCACATAAACATCTTGCTTTCAAATAAGTTCCCGTGCAGAGAATCACAGACTTACATTCATAAACTGTACCTGTAAAGGTTTTAACGCCTGTAATTTTTTTGGAGGGTTTACCGGGAACTGAATCCAAATCTTCCCACAATAACTCGCACACCTCCGCCTGCTTTAAGGTGAGATGCTCCTGATTCTCCAAAACCTTTCTCATGCTCCGGCTGTATTCAGATTTATCAGCCTGCGCTCTCAAAGAATGAACAGCAGGACCTTTAGAAATATTAAGCATTTTTGACTGAATAAATGTCTTATCAATATTTTTGCCCATTTCACCGCCTAAGGCATCTAATTCCCTTACCAGATGACCTTTGGAAGAACCGCCAATATTGGGATTGCAGGGCATCAATGCAACACTGTCGATACTGACCGTAAATATAACTGTTTCAAGTCCTAATCTTGCACAGGCAAGAGCCGCTTCGCATCCGGCATGTCCGGCTCCTACTACACAAACATCTACCTTTTCTATTAACTCCATCTTTTTCTTCCTTATATAGTAATAACTATAACTAAAACTCATGCATCCATGCAGCAGACTTTAACATATCTTCTAATTGACAAAGAGAACCAAAATGCTCAATTGCAAAATAATCGTCATAACCATTTTCAATTAATTTTACAATGATTTCTTTCATTTTAATACAACCACTGCCAACAGCACAAGAAAACATTTCTCTTCCCTGAATTGTTTTTTGAGAAATTTCTCCTTCCTTTGGTTTAAACGTTCTGTCCTTACAGTGAACATGCGACACTTTATTCATAAATAAAGGAAGAACGTCAAAGGAATCTTCTTCACTGTAAAGAAAATTTCCGGTATCAAAAGCACATTTAAGACCTTCTACATGATCTAAAAAATATTTCAGCCCTTTTGCATTGGAATAGGGTGCCTTCTTGTCGTCAAAGTCTTCCAAAACAACTGTAATATTACTTTCCTTTGCATAATTACAAATAGAAGTCAGGGCGGAAACCATTTTTTCTAGTTTTTTATTTTTGATAAAGGGAAATAATTCTATTCCTGTAATAAAACCGGGAATTGGCATAATCTTTTTGGCATGAACTCTTACTGCTAAATCTGCCAGATTCAATCCGTTTTTAATATCTTCTTGGTGAGAAAAGTCAAAAAATCCATAAACACAGCTTACTTCCATGCCTGTCTGCTTCAGCATTTTCATGATTTCCTCTTCTTTGCCGTCAAGCCTTTTGTTTTCAATTTCTACTCCCATAATCCCATGAGATGCCAATTTTTTACATATATCCAAAACACTCATGGAGGACTGATCTGCCGCTTCTAAAATATGCTCATAAAAAACAGAAATTTTCATAATCAGTACACCTTTTCCTTTGTAATAATTTTATTTTCCCATGCAGAACTTTGAAAAAATTTCATTTACCAGATCATCTTCAATTTCTTCCCCGATAATTTTGCCAAGACTTTTATAAGCGCTCATAAGGTCAATGGAATAAAAATCTTCCGGAAGCCCGGCTGACAAACTATTCATTACTTGATTTAAGCTGTAAGATGCTTCCAAAAGAGCCTCTTTGTGACGCATATTTGTAATCACAAGATCATCATTATTACTAATCTCACCATGAAAAAACATCTCTTTTATTTTTGCTGTGAAATCTTCAATTCCTATATTTTCTTTTGTGGAGGTTTTGATAATTACCGCATCTCCTCCAATAATACCTTTAATTGTATCTGTAAGCTCTTCAACAGAAAATTCTGATTTTAAATCTGATTTATTAAATAATACAATATACTTCTTTTCCTTTAACATTTCTATAATTTGTTTATCGTTTTCATCTATCGGAGAGGAAGAATCCACAACAAAAATAATTAAATCCGCATCCTTTGCATATTCTTTTGATTTCTCCACTCCTATTTTTTCAATAAAATCTTCTGTAGAACGGATACCTGCCGTGTCAATTACATGAAGATTTATTTCATCTAATTTAATATTTTCTTCTATCACATCTCTTGTAGTGCCGGCTATTTCTGTGACAATTGCTTTCTCCTGACCGGATAAGATATTTAATAGAGAAGATTTTCCGGCATTTGGTTTACCCACAATAACAACCTTAATTCCCTCCCTAATAATCCTGCCATTTTCCGCGGTGGATATAAGCTTATTAATATCCTTAGATAACGATTCTACCTTTTGCATCAATCTTTCAGGGTATCCCTCTAAACTGATATGCTCCGGATCGTCAAGCGCAGATTCAATAAAAGCAGTCTCATAAATAATAGCTTCCCGCAAATTTTTAATTTTGGTAAAAATAGAGCCTCTGAGCTGGCTAAGTGAATTTTTGAGGGCAGTCTCATTTTGAGAGGAAATCACATCCATAACAGCTTCCGCTTCCGACAAATCAATTCTTCCATTTAAAAAGGCACGTTTTGTAAATTCACCCGGCTCGGCAAGTCTGGCTCCATTCCGAATAATAAGCTCCAAAATTTGATTCATCACCAGCATGCCGCCGTGACAATTTACTTCAACTGTATTTTCAGTAGTAAAGCTGTTGGGAGCTTTCATATAAGAAACCATCACTTCATCAATCATACTTTTATTTTCATCAATAATAAAACCATAACGGATAGTATGGCTCTTCATATTTTGAAGGACAGGCTGATACTTTTTATTTACAAACAACCTGTCAACTATTGATACTGCATCTTCACCGCTTACCCGGATAATTCCAATCCCTGAATTGCCTGGATGAGTAGCAATTGCCGCTATGGTTTCTGATTTCATAAAAATCTCCCTTTTTAAAAAGGCTGCTGCAGAAAATGTTTGTGCAGCAGCCTCTCTCTTATATTATCTTTTAAGGGTAACAACAACTCTTCTGAAAGGCTCATCCCCTTCGCTGTGAGTGGTAACGTACCTGTCATTTTGAAGAGCAGAATGAATGATTCTTCTTTCGTAAGGATTCATCGGTTCAAGAGAAACAGGACGTTTTGTTCTCTTAACCTTATATGCAATATTTTTGGCAAGATTTTCAAGAGTTTCTTTTCTTCTTCTGCGGTAATCCTCCGTATCAACTTTAACTCTTATATAGTCTTCCGAATCTTTGTTTACTACCAAAGACAACAGATATTGAAGAGAATCAAGTGTCTGTCCTCTCTTGCCAATCAAAACGCCCATCTCGTCCCCACTGAGGTCAATGCTGAGATTTTTATTTTCTTCATCATATTTAACATCAATCACAACAACCATCTTCATAGCATCAAAAACTTCATTCAAAAAATCTTTTGCTTTATCTGCTATGGAAGATTTTGCTTTTGCTTTGATAATGGCAGGTTTAGAACCAATTCCCAAAAAGCCTGAAGAACCTTCATCTACAATGATATAATCCAGCTTATCACTGGTAACCTCAAGCTTTTGACAAGCATCGGTAATGGCATCTGCAACTGTTTTTGCTGAAATTTCAATATAGTCCATAATAATTACCCCCTATTTATTATTTTTTTCATTATATTGTTTTACCATATTTGCTTTGGCTGCGATACTTCCGGGTTTTGCATTTTTATTGTAATACTCGGTAGACTTCTTCATAGCTTCATCCTTTTCTTCCTGTGTCAGAGGATTTACCTTTGCTTTGGTTGACATAGAAGTCTTGTATGGAGCATTTACGTTTCTGGTGCTTATATTTGCATTTTTGTTTAAAGTACTGGGATCAATTCCTGCCTTTTTAAGTTTTGCAGCCTGTTTCTCCTGATTTTTCTTAATTAATTCGTCCATATCAATCTTATCAATATGTTTATTAATCACAATCTGTTGAACGCTTCTCACAACAGAACCGGCAATCCAGTAAAGACCCATACCGGAAGGAAGCGTATAACAGAAGAAAGCAGACATAATCGGCATCATGGTGTTCATCATTTTCATTGACTGAGCCATAGAATTTTGCTGGTCATTTTTATTCTTATCATCTGTAGCCGCCTGCGGCATCAGCTTTGCATTAATCCACTGTGTTACGGCAGATAATAAAGGAATAAGAAGAGCCGCAACAATCATTAGCCACTGGATTCCACCCTCTGCATTCAATGCCTGATTCACCATATAAGAAGGAGAGTTGGAAATATTGATTCCAAGGAAATTATTGTATCTGTCAATAAGACCTCTTTGAATTACTTCTCCCGCGGAACTAAGCTGATTAAAAATATAACTTCCATTATATTGGAGAGCAGAAAGCCCATAATGTTCTGAAATGGCTGCCATATCAGAAGAGGAAAGCATATTTAAAACGTCTACAATTCCGTTCTGAATATTTCCTTCTGTAATGTTTTTGCCGTACATGCTTACCGTTCTTGCTATAGAATCCACTCCGGAATTCTGCAAAAATCCGGCTTTATCAACGGTTATAATCTTATCTGCAAGAACACGGAAGGTATCTCCAATTTTACTTACATAAGCAGGCATCGCATAAATAACACGATACAAGGCAAACAAGATAGGCATCTGAATCAAAAGCTGAAGACAGCTTCCGCTGGGTGAAACTCCATACTTGGCGTATACCGCGCGGGTTTCTTCATTCATTGCCATCATGGAATCATTGTCTTTTTTGTTTTTGTATTTAGCTTGAATAGCCTGAAGCTCCGGGTTCATCTTTGCAGAAAGCTTAGAAAACTTTTGCTGCTTGATGGTAAGAGGCATCATCAATAAATAAATAACAATGGTAAAAATGATAATTGACAAACCTACATTTGGGATTCCAATCAAGTTCAAAATATTAAAGATTCCTTCCATGAGGAGTCCCAAAACTCTTGCGATTGGTCCTAATATAAAACCATCGTATTTCGTCAAAACAATTCCTGTCAATTTATTTCCTCCTGTTTCTTATCTATCAATTAAATTTATTATGGTACAGGATCATAACCTCCTTTTGAAAAAGGATTACACCTTATAATTCTCCACAAAGCAAGAAATCCTCCTTTCAAAGCTCCGTATTTCTCAACAGCTTCCAATCCGTATTCCGAACAGGTAGGAAAGTAAGGACATTTGGTTGATTTAAGAGGAGAAATATATCTTTTATAAAATTTAATCAATATAATAAATAAATTTTTCATGCTGTTTTCTGATTCCTTCACAATATTCTGCATCAATGCTTACATATATTATGAAGCTTTGCAAGATGTAATAGAGCGCTCTCTGCTTCCGCATAAGTGATGGAAGAAGCGCCGGTTCTCGCCAGGACTACTATATCTAAACCACTATTAAATATATTTTCGTGCAGCCTGTAACTTTCTCTTATCAATCTTGTAATTCTATGTCTGACAACGCTGTTTCCGACCTTTTTACTGACACTGATTCCCAGCCTGTTCATCTCTTGATTATTTTCCAATAGATACATGACTAAATACTTATTAGCATAAGATCTGCCTTTTTTGTAAACACGCTGAAAATCCATGTTGCTTTTTAACGATTGCGAAAATTTGTATTTCATATTTTAATTTCTCATTGATAGAAAAAAAGGCCACTTGCGCGGCCTATGCTGATAATCTTTTTCTTCCTTTTGCTCTTCTGGCTGCTAAAACCTTTCTTCCGCCGCGAGTACTCATTCTGGCTCTGAAACCATGAACTTTAGATCTCTGTCTATTTTTAGGCTGAAAAGTCATTTTCATGCTGCATGCACCTCCTTTACTGAACCTTAATTTATAATAAGGCAGACAAATATTTAGACTCATTGCAAAAAGACACAAAACAATGCCTTTTATGGAAAATATCATATCGATTATATAAAATTAAACTCTTTACGTCAAGTAAAAAACATAAAAATATAGATAAAAAAAAATCTCAAAATAGCCCTTAAAATCGTCATTTTTACTACCCCAATATATAGTAACTAAAACAGAATTTATACCACAAAATATAGAAAAAATTTTTATTTCAATTTACATAATAATATCCACATATTGTGTAAAACTTGTGGATAACTTATTATTTTATCCATAATGATAATAAATTAACACCCTTTTCATAATGTGTAAATTGTTCATTGCAAAATTAAAGTTATTCACAAATACTATTAAAACCTTTCAACTTTATGTAAACTAAAAATAATTTGAAATTTTACTTGTTTTATATTAAGATATAGTTGAGTATTCTTTGTTTGCTAATATTTTGGGGGATATAGATTTAAAAATCTAAGATTTTTAAATTGCAAATTTGTGCCTGTGGCTCAAATATCGCAGGCTGAGAGAAAGGCACGGTTATTAGAATGGATATAATCAGAGACAAATGGGATATAATTAAAGAAACTTTGAGGACGGAATATGATCTTTCAGACATTTCCTACAACACATGGGTGAAACCTTTAAGCTATCACAGTGTCAAAAATGATATTGTGACGATTATGATTCCATCCGATCAGGCACACGCTCTCAAATATATTTCTTCCAAATACAAGAGTTATTTTCAAGTGACCATCTCTGAAATGATGGATCATACCTATGATATTTCTTTTATATTGGAAAAGGATGCGGAAGAAGAGGCGGCGTCACAGGGAAATATTTACAATATCAACTACGAAAACGCAAACCTTAATTCTAAGTACCGGTTTGATACATTCGTAGTGGGCGGCAACAATAAATTTGCGCATTCTGCTTCCCTTGCGGTAGCGGAATCACCGGGCGTTGTTTACAATCCCTTATACCTGTACGGCGGTGCGGGACTTGGAAAGACACACCTTATGCATTCCATCGGGCATTTTATATTAGAACAAAATCCGGATATGAAGGTTTTGTATGTTACTTCTGAACAATTTACCAACGAAGTAATCGAGTCTATTCGAAGCGGTAATGCTTCCAGAATGACCCAGTTAAGAGAAAAATATAGAACCGTAGACGTACTTCTGATTGATGATATTCAATTTATAATAGGAAAAGAAAGTACTCAGGAAGAATTTTTCCATACCTTTAATGTGCTTCACTCCGCAGGAAAACAAATCATTCTCTCCTCGGACAAGCCTCCAAAAGAAATGGAAACCTTAGAAGAGCGGTTCCGGTCAAGATTTGAATGGGGGCTGATTGCAGATATACAGCCGCCGGACTATGAAACCAAGATGGCAATCCTCCAAAAAAATGCGGAAAGCTATCATAAAGACATTAATGAAGAGGTCTTTAAATACATAGCAACTAACATTAAATCAAACATCAGAGAGTTAGAGGGAGCTTTCAACAAAGTAATTGCTTTTGCTAAATTAAATAATGTAGAAATAACAATGGACAATGTTCAGGAAGCTTTAAAAGACATTATATCCCCCGACAAAAAAAGACAGATTACCCATAAGCTTATCATTGAGACTGTCGCGGAACATTTTTCCATCACTCCGGAAGAGATTGTTTCCAAAAGAAGAAACTCCGAGTATGTCCTTCCACGGCAGATATGTATGTACTTGTGCAGGGAACTGACGCCTGATTCTCTCCAAAGCATTGCCAAATCGCTTGGAAAGAAGGATCACACAACAGTTATCCACGGAATCGAAAAAATAACTGAGGATATTAAAACAAACGAGGACCTTAAAAATAAAATTGACATTATCCTCAAAAAAATCAATTGTGAATAATTGAAAAGTTTTCCTTAAAATATTTTTTATTTATCCACGCGTTTTACATTTCATTTTTTCTTGAAAAATAGTATAATAAAAGAGTTATACACATATTAACACTTATTATTATTTATATGATTAAATTAATTATTAATAAATAGGACTCGCACGCGAAAAGAAAGGAAGTAATTTGCAAATGAAATTAGTATGCAGCAAATCAAATTTGTTAAATGGTGTACAAACCGTATCTAAGGCAGTTCCTAACAAAACAACAATGTCTATCTTAGAGTGTATCCTGATAGACTCCTCTGACAACCGCATAAAGCTGACTGCTAATGACATGGAACTTGGAATAGAAACCATCATAGAAGGAGAAATTGTAGAAAAAGGTCAAATTGCCCTTGATGCAAAGATTCTTCTTGATATTGTCAGAAAACTTCCTGACAGCGATGTTACTATTGAGACCGACGCTTCCCTGAAAACAAACATTACCTGTGAAAAGGCAAAATTTACAATTATTGGAAAATCCGGTGAAGATTTCTCTTATCTGCCTTCCATTGAAAGAATTGATTCTATTGTACTCTCTCAATTTACTTTAAAAGAGGTTGTGAGACAGACAATCTTTTCAATTGCAGATAATGATAATAATAAAATTATGACGGGAGAATTGTTTGAGATTAACGGCAATGAGCTGAAGGTGGTTTCTTTGGACGGTCACAGAATTTCTATCCGCAAGATAGAATTAAAAGACAGCTATCCTTCCAGAAAGGTAGTCGTTCCAGGCAAAACTTTAAGTGAAGTGAGCAAAATTTTATCCGGAGATACAGACAAAGATTTAAGAATCTTTTTTACCGGAAAACATATTATTTTTGAATTTGATAACACCACTGTTGTTTCAAGATTAATCGAAGGAGAATATTTTAGGATTGACCAGATGCTTTCCAGCGATTATGAGACAAAGGTTACAATTAATAAGAGAGAGCTTTTAGAATGTATTGACAGAGCAACTCTTCTTGTAAAAGAAGGGGATAAAAAGCCAATCATCATTACCATCAACGATGAAATGATGGAGCTTAAGATTAATTCCACGGTAGGAAGCATGAATGAAGAGATTGATATTTCCAAACAAGGAAAAGACATTATGATTGGTTTCAATCCAAAGTTCATGATTGACGCTCTGCGTGTAATTGACGATGAGCAGATTGATATTTACCTCGTAAATCCAAAAGCTCCCTGTTTTATCAGGGATGTTGCAGAGAAATATATTTATTTGATTCTGCCTGTTAACTTTACTACCGTATCGTAAATATTATCGTTTATAAGGAGAAAAAATGGAAATAATTCATTTAAAAGATGATTTCATCAAACTAGGTCAGGCGCTTAAGCTTTCCGGTTTGGCGGAATCCGGCGTTGATGCAAAATTTATAATTCAAGATGGTCAGGTTAAGGTAAACGGTCAGACAGAATTGCAAAGAGGAAAGAAGCTTTACGATGGAGATCTTATTGAATATAACGGAAATCAGGTTAAAATAATTAATTAAACGGAAGACAGAAAGGCTGTTGGGTAAAATTTAAAATGGTCATTAAATCTCTTGAGTTGGCTGATTTTAGAAATTATGAAGCATTAAATATTAGTTTTGATAAAGGAACGACAATTCTTTATGGCGATAATGCGCAAGGAAAGACAAATGTCCTTGAGGCAATCTATTTTTCTGCCACTACAAAATCTCACAAAGGGAGCAAAGACAAAGAAGTAGTAAATTTTAGTAAAGAAGAAGCACATATCAGAACTTACCTTAACAAGGAAGATGTAGAATATCGAGTGGATATGCATCTTCGTAAAAATAAGTCAAAAGGAATTGCCATTGATGGTCAGAAGATAAAAAAGGCTTCAGAGCTCCTTGGTCTTTTAAATGTTGTTTTCTTTTCTCCTGAAGATTTAGGAATTATTAAAAACGGTCCTTCTGAAAGAAGAAGATTTGCTGATATGGAGCTTTGTCAGTTGGACAGTTTTTATTTATATAATTTAAACAATTACAATAAGATTATCAATCAGAGAAATAAACTTCTTAAAGACTTATATTTTAATCAGGGGCTTAAGGAAACCCTTAATATTTGGGATTCCCAGCTTGTTTCTTATGGAAGTAAGATTATTGAAAGAAGAAAGATATTTGCAGAACAGTTGTGTGAAATTATCGGAGAGATACATAAAAGATTATCCGGCGGAAAAGAAGATTTAGTTGTTAAGTATGAACCTGATGTGGAAGTCATTAATTTTGAGGAGAAATTAAAAAATAATCAGGAGAAGGATATTAAATTTAAACTTACTTCCTGCGGTCCGCACAGAGATGATTTTTCTTTTATTGTAAATGGGATTGACATTCGTAAGTATGGTTCTCAGGGTCAGCAGAGAACCGCTGCATTATCTTTAAAATTATCAGAGATTGAGCTTGTCAAAAAAATGACAAAGGATACTCCGGTTCTTTTGCTTGATGATGTATTGTCGGAGCTTGACAGCAACAGGCAAAATTATCTGTTAAACAGCATTGGAAATATTCAAACAATTATTACCTGTACAGGACTGGATGAATTTATCAACAATCGTTTTGAAATAAACAGAGTTTATAAGATAACAAATGGCGCTGCAGAAATGAAAGGACAAGATTATTAGTATGAATAATGATAATATGAATATGAATGAGTATGGAGCAGATCAAATTCAAATCCTTGAGGGATTGGAAGCAGTTAGAAAAAGACCGGGTATGTATATCGGAACGACCTCAAGCAGGGGACTTCATCATCTTGTCTATGAAATTGTGGATAATTCTGTAGATGAAGCGCTTGCAGGATATTGTGATACCATTGAAGTTACTATCAACAAAGATAATTCCATAACGGTTGTTGATAACGGAAGAGGGATTCCTGTGGGAATTAATCACAAATCAGGACTTCCCGCAGTTGAAGTTGTTTACACGATTCTTCATGCCGGCGGTAAATTCGGCGGCGGCGGATACAAGGTTTCCGGCGGACTTCATGGAGTAGGCGCGTCTGTCGTAAATGCTCTATCTGATTGGCTTGAGGTTCAGGTTTTTACGGACGGCAAGGTTTATCAGCAGAGGTATGAGAGAGGGCATGTCTGTTATCCTTTAAAAGTAATTGGAGAATGTAAAAAAGAAAAGACAGGAACACAGGTTACTTTTAAGCCGGATGCAACCATCTTTCAGGAGACAACGGTTTATGAGTTTGATGTTTTAAAACAGCGTCTCAGGGAAATGGCTTTTCTCACCAAAGGGCTTCATATTATTTTGAGAGACCTTCGGGTAGAAGAGGGACAAAAGCCCATACAGAGAGAATTTCATTATGAGGGCGGAATCAAAGAGTTTGTTGTTTATTTAAATAAGAGCAAAACTCCTCTTTACAATGATGTTATGTATTTTGAGGGAAGCAAGAATAATGTTTATGTTGAAGTGGCAATGCAGCATAACGATTCTTATACGGAAAGCTCTTATAGTTTTGTAAATAATATTAATACGCCGGAGGGCGGTACTCATCTGATAGGGTTTCGGAATGCTCTTACCAAAACATTTAATGATTATGCAAGAAGCAATAAGCTTCTCAAAGAAAGTGAGCCGAATCTTTCCGGTGAGGATATTCGGGAAGGGCTTACCGCTATTGTGAGCGTTAAAATTGAAGATCCTCAGTTTGAAGGCCAGACAAAACAGAAGCTTGGCAATTCCGAAGCAAGGAATGCAGTGGACAATATTTTAAGCGAACAGCTTACTTATTTCCTTGAACAAAATCCTGCTATTGCAAAGCTGATATGTGAAAAATCTATTCTCGCCCAGAGGGCAAGAGAAGCGGCAAGAAAAGCAAGAGACCTCACCCGGAGAAAGACAGCTCTTGAAACGGCTTCCCTTCCCGGAAAGCTTGCGGACTGTTCCGATAAGGATCCAAAAAATTGTGAGATTTATATTGTTGAAGGAGATTCTGCCGGCGGCAGCGCTAAGACTGCAAGAAGCCGTGCAACACAGGCAATTCTGCCTCTCCGCGGAAAGATTTTAAATGTAGAAAAGGCAAGGCTTGATAAAATCTATGCTAATGCAGAAATTAAGGCAATGATCACAGCATTTGGCACGGGTATTCATGAGGATTTTGATATATCCAAATTGAGATACCATAAGATTATTTTAATGACCGATGCGGATGTGGACGGCGCGCATATAGCAACTCTTCTTCTTACGTTTATTTATCGGTTTATGCCGGAGCTGATCAAGCAGGGATATGTTTATCTTGCTCAGCCTCCCTTGTATAAACTGGAAAAAAATAAAAATGTCTGGTACGCTTACAGTGATGAAGAATTAAACAATATTCTTGCGCAGGTGGGACGTGACCAGAATAATAAGATTCAGCGGTACAAAGGTCTTGGTGAGATGGATCCGGAGCAGCTTTGGGAAACCACTATGGATCCGGAAAAAAGAATCCTTCTCCGCGTTACTATGAACGAGGAGGCTGAATCGGAAATTGACCTTACCTTTACTACCTTAATGGGCGACAAGGTAGAGCCGAGACGTGAATTTATAGAGGAAAATGCAAAGTTTGTTAAGAATCTTGATATTTAAGTAATCTGGTTAGGAGTATGAATGGAAGATAATATTTTTGATAAAATTCATGATGTGGATTTGCAGAAAACCATGGAAAATTCTTATATTGATTACGCCATGAGTGTTATTGCATCCAGAGCGCTTCCCGATGTAAGAGACGGACTGAAACCTGTTCAAAGAAGAGTCCTCTATTCCATGATTGAATTAAACAACGGTCCGGATAAGCCTCACAGAAAGAGCGCCCGTATCGTCGGTGATACCATGGGTAAATATCACCCTCACGGCGACAGCTCTATTTACGGTGCGCTGGTCAATATGGCGCAGCCTTGGTCTTTCCGATATCCTTTGGTGGATGGGCACGGAAATTTTGGTTCCGTGGATGGCGACGGCGCCGCGGCTATGCGTTATACGGAAGCAAGATTGAGCAAAATATCCATGGAGCTTCTTGCGGACATTAATAAAGATACGGTAGATTTTGTGCCGAACTTTGACGAGACGGAAAAGGAACCTTCTGTTCTGCCCAGCCGTTATCCGAATCTCCTTGTCAATGGAACTACCGGTATTGCAGTAGGTATGGCAACCAATATTCCTCCCCACAATTTAAGAGAAGTGGTGGAAGCAATTATTAAGATTATTGATAACAGGATTATCGATGATAAAGAGACAGAAATCGAAGAAGTTTTGTCTATTATTAAAGCGCCGGATTTCCCTACCGGGGGAATCATATTAGGCACCAAAGGAAGCGAAGAGGCGTACCGTACCGGACGCGGTAAAGTGAGAGTGCGTGCGGTTACGGATATTGAAACCATGCCTAACGGAAAGAACCGTATCATTGTCACGGAGCTTCCTTATATGGTAAATAAGGCAAATTTAATCTTAAAGATTGCCGAACTTGTCAAGTTAAAGAAGATAGACGGTATCACGGATCTTCGGGATGAGTCTGACAGAGAAGGAATGCGGATTGTTATTGAGCTTCGCCGTGATGTAAATGCAAATATTATTTTAAATCATTTGTTTAAGCATACACAAATGCAGGATACTTTTGGAATTATTATGCTTGCTCTGGTAAACGGCGAGCCTAAGACCATGAATATTCTGGATATGCTTAAAGAATACATAATCCATCAGGAAGAAGTAGTAACCAGAAGAACTAAATATGACCTGAATAAGGCGGAAGAAAGAGATCATATTTTACAAGGGTTATTGATTGCTCTCGATAACATTGACGAGGTAATCCGGATTATCAGAGGAAGCCGTACCACACAGCTTGCAAAAGAAAGTCTGATGGAACGGTTCGGGCTTACGGATGCGCAGGCACAGGCAATTGTTGATATGAGACTTCGTGCTCTTACCGGATTGGAAAGAGAGAAGCTTGAAAATGAGCATCAGGAACTCCTTTTAAAGATTGCGCAGTTAAAAGAAATTCTTGCTGACAAAAAGGTGCTCCTTGGCGTAATACGGACAGAAATTAAAGAAATTTCCGACAAATACGGAGATGACCGGAAGAGTAAGATTGGTTATGACACCTTTGATATTTCCATGGAAGATATGATTCCCAATGAAAATACTATTATTGCCATGTCAAATTTGGGATATATCAAGAGAATGACCATTGACAATTTTAAATCCCAGCACAGGGGCGGTAAAGGAATTAAAGGAATGCAGACTATAGAAGATGATTTTATTGCAGACCTTTTGATGACCACGACTCACCATTATATTATGTTTTTTACTAATTTTGGAAGGGTATACCGTTTAAAGACCTATGAGATTCCAGAGGGAAGCCGCACTTCCAGAGGGGTTGCCATTGTCAATATTTTACAGTTAAATCCGGGAGAAAAGATTAGTGCTATCATTCCTATCAAAGATTATGAAGAGAGCAAAAATCTCTTTATGGTTACCAGAAAGGGCATTGTTAAGAAGACCAGTGTCATAGAATATAGTAATGTCCGCAAAAACGGTTTGGCGGCAATCAATCTTAAGGATGATGACGAATTGATTGAAGTAAAGGTAACGGATAAGGATACGGAAATTTTCCTTGTTACCAAATATGGCATGTGTATCCGTTTTAAGGAGACAGATGTTCGTTCTACAGGAAGAACCTCCATGGGCGTAATCGGCATGAATTTAAACATCGATGATGAGATTGTGGGAATGCAGCTTGATCATCAGGGCGATTCCCTTCTGATTGTTTCCGAAAAGGGAATGGGCAAACGCACCTATCTGGATGAGTTTACAGTTCAAAAGCGGGGCGGAAAGGGAATTAAATGTTATAAGATTACGGAAAAAACCGGTGAAGTGATTGGCGTAAAGGCAGTGAATGATGACCATGAAATTATGATGATCACAACCGGCGGAATCATTATTCAGATACCTATGGAAGATGTTTCCATTTTAGGGCGCATTACTTCCGGCGTGAAACTGATCAATCTTGATAAGGATGTGACAGTTGCACAGATTGCAAAAGTCCGGGAAAAGGTTTTTGACATAGACCGCGAAGTTGAGGGTATTGATGAGGAAATGAAAGAAATTTCAAATCAGGATTTAGATTTTTATGAAGAAGAGGAGATTACTCTTCCTACAGAAGAAGAGGAGTAATAAACAAAATCCCCATTTGATGTTCTGATGGGGATTTTAAGTAACGAGGAGTTTAAAAATGGAAACTTATCTAGTGTTTAAGGATCTTGCTATTATTATGATCATGGCGAAGCTGTGCGGCATTATAGCAAGAAAATTAAGGGCGCCTCAGGTTGTGGGCGAAATTATTGCCGGTCTGATTATAGGGCCTGGTATTTTAGGCTGGGTAAACCAGACAGATTTTCTTTTACAAATGGCAGAAATAGGAGTTATTTTATTAATGTTTTCGGCGGGTCTTGAAACAGACATTAAAGACCTGATGAAAACGGGACCCATTGCAGCGCTGATTGCCTGTGCCGGTGTCTTTATTCCCCTTGTATTCGGTGCCGGATTTTATATGCTTTATTATGGAATGGCTCCCTGGGGTTCGGAAGAATTTTACAAGGCTGTTTTTGTGGGTACTATCTTGACGGCTACTTCTGTAAGTATTACAGTGGAATCATTAAAAGAAATGGGAAAATTGAAAGGAAAAGTAGGCACTACTATTTTAAGCGCAGCAATTATTGACGATGTAATAGGAATTATTGTTCTTACTTTTGTAATCGGATTAAAGAGCCCGGATTCCAGCCCTTTAAAAGTGATTATTAATACGGTTTTGTTCTTTATCCTTGCAGTTATTGTTGGGTTTATCTCTTACAAAATTTTTAAGATAGTGGATAAAAGGTATCCACACACCAGAAGGATTCCGATTGCCGGAGTAGCATACTGCTTTATTATGTCGTATGTGGCTGAAAAATATTTTGGAATTGCAGATATTACAGGGGCTTATGTGGCAGGAATTATTCTCTGTTCTATTAAAGATTCCGATTACATAGAAAGAAAAGTAGATGTCAATTCTTATATGCTTTTTGGTCCGGTTTTCTTTGCAAGTATCGGATTAAAAACTAACATAGACAGTATATCAGGTTCCATTATGCTGTTTTCGCTTGGTTTTGTGTTTGTTGGTCTTATCAGTAAGATTATAGGCTGCGGTCTTATGGCAAGGCTGTGTAAATTTAAAGGAAATGATGCGCTCAAAATCGGAGTTGGCATGATGACCAGAGGGGAGGTTGCTCTTATTGTCTCGCAGAGAGGGCTTTCCGTAGGGCTTTTGGAACCGGTTTATTTTACATCGGTAATTCTTTTGATTATTGTGTCGTCAATTTCTACGCCGATTATTTTAAAGATTCTTTATTCAAAAGATAAAGAACCGGAGCAGGTTCAAACAGCGTAGGCTGATTGGATAGTATAAAATTAAATGGAGGGTTACAAATGTTAGGTCTTATCATTGCAGGAATTTTAATTATTCTTGTACTGGTTATTATGATAACCGGTTACAAGAAAGCGCCGCCGGATACCGCTTACATTATTTCCGGTCTGCGCAAAAAGGTGATTATCGGTAAGGCAAGCATCAAGATTCCTTTCTTTGAAAGAATGGATAAGCTGAGCCTTAAGCTAATCGCTATTGATGTAAAAACATCAAATGCAGTACCCACTGCGGATTATATTAATATTCAGGTAGATGCTGCCGTGAATATTAAGATCAGCAGTGAAAAAGACAGGCTTGCCCTTGCAGCGGAGAATTTTCTGAATCAGAATACCCAGTACATAGCCAGCATTGCAAGAGAAGTTCTCGAAGGTAATATGAGAGAGATTGTCGGACGCATGAGACTGGAAGAGATGGTCAGCGACAGACAGAAATTTGCTAATCTGGTCAAAGAAAACGCAGAACCTGACTTAGCGGCAATGGGTCTTGACATTGTCAGTTTCAATGTCCAGAATTTTGCTGACGGCAACGGCGTGATTGACGATCTTGGTATTGATAATATTTCACAGATAAAGAAGAAAGCCGCTATTGCCAAAGCGGAAGCCGAAAAAGAAATCGCAGTTGCCAAGGCGGAAGCTGATAAACAGGCAAATGACGCAAGAATCAACGCTGAGCGGGAAATCGCTAAAAAGAATAATGAGCTTGCCCTGCAGAAGGCAGAACTCCAAAAGATGGAAGATACCAAACGTGCGGAAGCTGATGCTGCCTACAGCATTCAGGAGCAGGAACAGCGTAAGACAATCGAGGTAGCTACTCAAGAGGCAAGCATTGCCAAGCAGGAAAAGGAAGTTATCTTAAAGCAGCGTGAAGCAGAGGTTAAAGAAAAGGCTTTGGACGCTGAAATTAAGAAAAAAGCGGAAGCGGATAAGTTTGCCCGTCAACAGCAGTCGGAAGCAGAATTGTACACAAGAATGAAGAATGCGGAAGCTGAAAAATTCGAGCGTGAGAAGGAAGCGGAAGCATTAAAGGCAACCGCGGAAGCTCAAAAATTCGCCAAGGAGCAGGAAGCAGAAGGTATCCGCATGGTGGGTGAAGCGGAGGCAGAGGCAATCCGTGCAAAAGGTATTGCAGAAGCGGAAGCAATGGAGAAGAAGGCAATTGCATACCAGAAATACAACAACGCCGCTATGGCGGAGATGTTGATTCAGGTTCTTCCTGATATTGCCGGCAAAATTGCAGAACCTCTCACTCAGATTGATAAGATTACAATTATCGGCGGAGACGGAAATAATGGCGTAAATACCGTTGCAGATAATGTTCCCGGCGTAATGACAAAGTTATTTGAAACCATGAGAGAGACAGTTGGTATTGACCTTGCAGAGATTGTGAAGGCAGGAACCTACGATGCTAAAGTTAATAAGAATATTAATTTTACAGGTCTTTCGGATGATGAAAAGAGTCAGGCTGTTGCAGCCGTTTCCGGCGCGGTGGCGAGTGAGGTTTCTAAGGATTCCGATATGATGTAAGTATTTTTGGAAAAGATTTTGTTTAAAATAATAGTAGCTGCGTTCCGTTTCTGGGTACGCAGCTATTTTAATGATATTGGAAGATTTTTTGATGTGGTGATATTTTTAGTGAAAAGCAGCTTTCCGTTCTATAAAATCAGCAGCAGCTTTAGCGCCTCCGCACCGGAAAAAGCTCTCTGCAATTTTAACTGCATTTTGTTTGTAAGAAGGATTTGTAAGAACCTCCTCCACAGAAGCACGGATAGATTCAGCATTGTTTTCTTTTAAATATTTTCCGGCGCCTAATTCGTTGACCCGGTATGCCACTCCTCCCTGTTCGTTAGTCTGGGGGAATAACACTAAAGGCACCTGATAATAAAGAGCTTCACTTACGCTGTTCATTCCGCAGTGGGTGATAAACACATCCGACTGATTTAAAACTTCAATCTGGTTAACACTTCTCTCCACCTTGATATTTTCAGGAATCTCGCCAAGCTGCTTTAAGTCAATAATGTTTCCTACAGACATGGTTACACGGTAATCGGTATTTTTAAACGCCTCAATGCAGTTTTTAAAAAAGGATGTAACCTGATTATTTACTGTCCCAAGGGAAATGTAAATGTGTTTTTGCTTGGATTGCTTTCTGCTTTGTTCCGCCTTGGGTATGGAAGGTCCTACAAATAAGTACTTATCGGAGAAGGTTTCCGAAAAAGGCTGAAATTCCGGGGAAGTATAGACAATCGTATTGGTGTCATTGTCATTTTGTACGATGGAAATAATATTTTTGACCGGATAGCCCTTTTCTTGAAGCATGCGGATAAATTTTTTGGATTTTCCCATGGAAAACATCATTTGGAAAAGTTGTCCAATATCCTGCTTCATAATTCTTGCGGAGTATTTATTGAACGCAAAGGTAGTTGTAGAGCAGATAAAGGGAACGCCAAGCTTCATGGCGGTAAGCTTTCCCCATGTGGCAACGGAGTCCCCTACAATACAGTCAGGATTCCAGGCTTTCATATCTTTTAAGATTGCCTCATCCAACGCCAAAGTGGTTTTCACAAGGATTTCCGTGGAAAAAGCAATATCTTTTCCCACCCGGTCTGCGTCCTCAGGCTTTAACTGCATTTGAATATCATAAGGGTCGCAGGAAATGTATTTTGCCCCTGTGGATTCGATTTTTTCTTTCATAATGTCATAAGAATAATACCAGACTTCATTTCCCCTGCTGATCAGTTCCTTTACTACTCCTAATGTGGGGTTTGTGTGCCCGTGTGCAGGGATACAAAAAAATGCGATTTTACTCATAGCGGATTCCTTTCTTTTGATAGATTCTAATTATTTTTATCCTTGTTTTCTAAATAACTTTGAATGTTCTGTACTAATTTCTGCATTTCCGAAGCTTTAATTACGGCAATTCCCTGTTCCTCGTCGCCTAAGACTACCAGATGATCTCCGGGATTAATCTCAAAAATATCCCGCGCCTTCTTGGGAATTACGATTTGTCCTTTTTCCCCCACCGTGACCACTCCAAAAATATGCTTTCCTTTCGGCGGTACGGGAAGCCCTGTATTTTCTTCGGAAAAGTTGACTAAATCGTCCAAAGATACGTCATATAAATCTGCCAAAGCTTTACAGCTGTAAATATCCGGAGAAGTCTCTCCTGATTCCCACTTTGCCAGAGCCTGTCTGGATACCCCGACTTGGTCTGCTACATATTCTTGGGATAATTTATGGAGTTTTCTTAGGGTCAATAAATTTTCATTCAGCATACTTTTCATACTCCTGTTATCTTTAATTGCATTATAGGACAAATCATTTTTTATGTCTATCAAGGAAAAATGACATTTTTTTCTGAAAATGTAAGGAAAAGTTGCAATTTGCATGTAAATTGTTCTCGTAAAAAGTATTGTTTTCTGATAATCTTTATATAAGAAAAATATTTAAGGCAGATGGTTTTAAGTTTGAATATATTGAATTTGAGTAAGGGGTTTCGGATGAAAAGAATAACGAATTTATTTTTATTATTAATCATGACGGCTGTTTTTTCTGGCTGTTCCGGAAAAGAAACTGGTGAAACGGTCACTTATCTTACCCTTTCCGATCAGGAAATTCTTGTTGATGGAAAATCTATTTCCCAAAATAAAAGAGATGCAGTTTATGCAGGAAATGAGATTATTTATTACCGGGAAGGACAGGGGGAGACCTACGGGAACGGCGGTGAGGAGGATGCCCATAGTCCGGAAGAGGCGGCGCAGCATACAGTAATCACAATCACAAAGCCGGGAACTTATGAGGTGACAGGCAGGATTTCCAGAGGTCAGATATTTGTTGACCTTGGAGAAGATGCAGAGGATAATCCCAGTGCAAAGGTGAATCTGATTTTAAACAATGCAGAAATAACATGCACTGTTGCGCCATCTATTATAGTTTATAATGCCTATGAATGTGGAAGCAGTAAGAAAAAGGAGGCAAAACCTGATGTAGACACTTCAAATGCTGGGTTTAATCTTATTCTTGCCAAGGACAGCAAAAATATTATTAACGGGTCTTACGTTGCAAGGATTTATGAGGATGGAACTACTAAGAAAGACATTAAAAATGGCGGTGCAAAAAAGAAATATAAGTTTGACGGGACAGTTGAAAGCTTTGTTTCCTTCAATATCCGTTCTGATGAAAATGGAAAGCTTATCATCAATGCTCAAAAGGAAGGGATTTCCAGCCACCTTCACCTGACCATTGAAAGCGGCGAAATTGAAATCAATGCGTCCAATGATTCTATCAATACCAATGAAGACCAAGTATCTGTGCTGACGATAAACGGGGGAACCGTAATTTGTAATTCCGGTTTTGGAGAGGAAGGAGACGGATTGGATTCTAACGGTTATCTGGTGGTCAATGGCGGTTATGTGTTTTCCTGTGCTAATTCGGACAGTATGGACAGCGGGCTGGATTCTGACGAGGGGATTTATATTAACGGAGGGATTGTATTTGGAAGCGGGAATATGTATGATGAAGTGAAAGATGAGTCAAAGCAGGAATTTTTGGTACTTATGTTTGACGAGAAGATTCATGGAGAAGAACTGATTATGATTACGGATGAAGAAAATCAGCCGATTACTGTTTTTAGTTCACCTAATGATTTTAAAATTGCCGTGTTCAGCAGTCCGGATCTGGAGGAGAAAGATTATCGGGTTTATAAAGTGTCATCAGTGACAGGGAATAAAATGGGAAATCTTTATTTTGATATTACTGATTTTAAGGATGCAGTTTTAATTAATCTATAGAAAAGGCTTGTAATGTTGGTAATGTAAGCTGTACTATTAGAATATCATGAACGTAAATTTTAATAAGGAGGGAAATAAAGCATGGACACAAAACAAATGATTATGGACGGAAAAACATCTTTAGGTATTGAGTTTGGTTCTACCAGAATCAAGGCAGTATTGATTGATGAGAAAGGAACTCCTCTGGCAGCAGGCAGCCACGAATGGGAAAACAGATATGTGGACGGAATCTGGACTTATACCATGGAAGATGTGTGGGAAGGGCTTCAGGACTGTTATCAGGATTTATTGAAAGACGTGGAGGAACAATATGGGGTATCTATCACTACCTTTGGTTCTATCGGGTTTTCTGCTATGATGCATGGGTATCTTGCCTTTGACAAGGATGATAACCTTTTGGTTCCTTTCCGCACATGGAGAAATACCATTACTGAGGAGGCGGCGCAGAAGCTTACAAAGGAATTTAATTATAATATTCCTCAGAGATGGAGTATTGCTCATTTGTATCAGGCAATCTTAAATAAGGAAGAGCATGTAAAGGATGTGGCTTTCTTTACCACGCTGGCTGGATACGTGCACTGGAAACTGACCGGAAAGAAAGTGCTTGGCGTAGGAGATGCTTCCGGTATGTTCCCGATTGATATTAAAACTGGAAACTTTGACCAGAAGATGGTGGAGCGGTTTAATGAATTGATTAAACCGGAAGGATTTGGATGGGAATTGCAGGATATTTTCCCCGAGGTATTGACAGCCGGAGTAAATGCTGGAGAATTGACAAAAGAGGGCGCAGCTTTACTTGATACCAGTGGAAAATTACAGCCGGGCATCATGGTTTGTCCTCCTGAAGGAGACGCGGGAACAGGCATGGCGGCTACAAACAGCGTTGCGGTGAGAACCGGAAATGTATCCGCAGGAACTTCGGTATTTGCTATGATTGTTTTGGAAAAGGAGCTTACAAAGGTATATCCGGAAATCGACCTTGTTACCACGCCGGATGGCGCGCTGGTGGGAATGGTGCATTGCAACAACTGTACTTCCGATTTAAATGCATGGGTAAATCTGTTTGATGAATTTGCAGACTGCCTTGGTGCAAAGGTAGATAAAAATAGACTGTTTTCCCTGCTTTATAATAAGGCGCTGGAAGGGGATGCGGATTGCGGCGGTTTAATCTCCTATAACTATTTTTCGGGAGAACCGGTTACCGGCTTTGATGAGGGTGCTCCCCTATTTGTACGCCGTGCAGAGGATTCTTTTACGCTTGCAAACTTTATGAGGACTCATTTATACTCCTCCCTTGCGGCGTTAAAGGCGGGTCTTGACCTTCTATTTAAAGAAGAAGATGTTAAGGTTGATGAAATGTTTGGCCACGGCGGATTATTTAAGACCAAAGGCGTAGGACAGAGGATTGCGGCTGCGGCTATGAATACGCCGGTATCTGTTATGGAAACAGCAGGGGAAGGCGGAGCCTGGGGGATTGCCCTTCTTGCTTCTTATATGCAGAACAAAAAAGACGGCGAAAGCCTTCAGGAATTTTTGAACCAGACAATCTTTGCCGGACAGAGCGGCAGTAAGATGGAGCCTGTGAAAGAGGATGTAGAGGGCTTTGAGAAATTTATGGAGCGTTATATGGCAGGGCTTGCCATTGAGCATGCGGCAGTAGATACATTAAAAAAATAATTTTTTTAATGAAAAATATGGAGGATACCAATGTTAGAAGAATTAAAAAAGCAGGTATATGAGGCGAACATGGAACTGCCCCGTTATGGGCTGGTTACTTTTACCTGGGGGAATGTAAGCGGAATCGATAAGGAGAGCGGACTGTTTGTTATTAAACCCAGCGGAGTTGATTATGATAAGCTGACCCCCGAGGATATGGTAGTGATGGACTTACAGGGAAATAAGATAGAGGGACGCTTTAAACCTTCTTCCGATACGCCTACCCATCTGGAAATTTACAAGGCGTTTCCTGAGGTTGGCGGCATTGTACATACCCATTCTTCTTACGCCACAAGCTGGGCACAGGCAGGGAGGGGGATTCCCTGCTATGGGACTACCCACGCAGATTATATTTACGGGGAAGTTCCCTGTCTGCGGTGCCTGACAAAAGAAGAGATTGAGGAGGCATATGAGGAAAATACCGGTCATCTGATCGTCAATGAATTTTTGCGGATGGACAGGGATCCTATGGCGGTTCCGGCAGTGCTCTGTAAAAATCACGGTCCTTTTGCATGGGGAAAGGATGCTATGGATGCAGTCCACAATGCGGTAGTTCTGGAAGAAGTGGCTAAAATGGCGTACCGGACAGAAACTATCAATCCTAAAGTCGCACCGGCGCCGGATGAATTACAGGATAAGCACTATTTTAGAAAGCATGGTGCAAATGCTTATTATGGGCAAAACTAATAGGTAATTATAGTAAGCGGCATAACAAAAAGTTTAATAAAAGAAACAGCGGAAGATAGTGTTTACACATATTTTCCGCTGTTTTTTGTAATTAATTTGTTTAAAAAATGCCATATATCTTTAAAAATAAATAAAATTTTCAGATTTATAACTCCAAAAATACGTTAATCCCTTGAAGCATAGGAAAAGATAATGCTATAATTTAGAAAATATGATAGTTTAAAAAAGTTAAAAAGTGGTAAAGGCGGAATTAAACATGTTGAAAGTATTTTTGGTGGAAGATGAGTTTGTGGTCCGGGAAGGAATTAAGAATAACATTGACTGGAAATCCCGTGGGTATGATTTTTGCGGGGAGGCAGGCGATGGAGAATTGGCGTTTCCCATGATACAAAAATTAAAACCGGATATTGTGATTACAGATATCCGGATGCCGTTTATGGATGGTCTGATGCTGAGCAAATTAATTAAAAAGGAGCTTCCATGGATTGAGATTATTGTTTTATCTGGATATGAAGAATTTGAATATGCAAAAGAAGGAATTAAGATTGGCATAGCACAGTATCTTTTAAAGCCTATTAATGGGGAGGATCTTTTAAAGGAAGTTGATGCGGTAGCTGTCAAAATAGAGGAGAAGAATAAGGAGCGCGAAATTAAAGAAAAGTATATGAAGGAGATGGAGGAGAATTTTCTTAAGGAGAGAAAGGATTTCTTTCAGCATCTGGTTACCGGTTCTAAATCTCCTGCGGAATTATTTGAAATTTCGGATAAATTGAATATAGACCTTTCCGCCATCTGGTATAACATTGTCTTAATCAAAATGCAGTCCATGGATCATGCCCAGGATGAGTATTCCAACAGCCTTATTAAAATTGAAAAGGAAATGGAAGAAATTTATGTAGAAAAGGAACTTCTTATTTTTGATAGAAATCTGGAAGGAAAAGCGCTTCTTTTTAAGGCGGATTCCAAAGAAGATATTGTAAGGCTGCAGGATAATTATCTTATTAAAATGAAAAGTATCTTGAAGGATTATGAAAATATCCGATATTTTGGAGGAATTGGCGAGCCGGTAAATCGTTTGAGAGAGCTGCCTGTTTCTTTTGAAAGTGCAAGCCGCGCCTTTGCGCACCGCTATCTGGTAAAGGATAGCCTGATACTAAATTGTCAGGAAATAGAAAAAAGATTATATACAGAACGAGAAGATTTCGATATTAGCAGCATGAATTTAAAACAGATTGACCGGAGTAAAATACGTGAGTTTTTAAAGTTTGGAGAACGGGAAGAAGCAGTTTATTTTGTGGAAGAATTTTTCAGGGATTTGGGAAGCAATGCCGTAAAGTCAAATATGTTCCGGCAATACATTGTTATGGATGTTTATTTTTGTGCCGCGGAGTTTGCGGAAGGGCTTTCCTTTCAAAAAAGTGAAATTGAACCGCCGGATATAAATGCCGGAATTATGCAGAGTTCCCAAAATGCTATGAATTATCTAATCCGGATTATCTGTAAAGCTTTAGAACTGCGTGAAAAGGCTTCCAGTAACCGATATGGGGATATTGTTGACGAAGTGATTCACTATATAGAAGAAAATTATGCAGATGAAGAATTGTCCCTCAATATTTTAGCGTCTCATGTCAATTTTTCTCCTAACCATCTTAGTATGGTATTCAGCCAGCAGATGGGGCAGACATTTACTAAATATTTAATGAATTACCGCATGAATAAAGCAAAAGAACTGCTCAGATGCAGCAGTAAAAGAAGCAGCGTGATCAGTATGGAGGTAGGTTACAAGGATCCTCATTATTTTTCCTATTTATTTAAAAAGACGCAGGGCATGACGCCTACACAGTACAGAGGCGGAAAGGCAGCGGACGGGGAGGAGTAAATGAAACAAAGGCTGAAACAGTTGTATAATAATTCCACACTTGCCACAAAGATTCGGTATTCTTATTTAATTCTGATGATTCCGGTTATTACATTTTTGATTTTTTGTTTTTACAATTTATATGCCAGTAACCGCCAGTACGAGGACATGATTAATTCTGTCGTAGTTGCCAGTGAGTTCAGCCTTGATTTTAAAAAGGATTTTGACTATGAAACCTACCTTTTAATCGTAGGAAACAAGACGGTAGAAGAGTCAAAGCTGGACGATATGATAAGTGGGGCAACCCGCATTGTAATCGAGATGGAGGGGCTGACAGATTCATCGAAAAATATGAATTATTTAAAGAGTGCCAAAAAGTATCTTACAAATCTGGAAAATTATAAGAACCGGATAGAAGATAATCTGCTAGAAGGAAATAAATATGAGGATAATATTGAAATATGGGAAAACGACATACAAATTGTAACATCACTTCTTCGAGAGACAATTTTTCAGTATATTTATTATGAGATTAAAGACATTCAATCTGCCCGGACGGAGTATCAGAATTTTTTTATGAATATGCTCCAGTTTTCTTTTATTGCTTTTGCCGGGATTTTAATACTTTTCATCCTTCTTTCTTACAGCATACCTTTGAGCATTACCCGTCCTATCACCAAGTTAGGGGAAGTGACCGACCAAGTGGCAAAGGGCAATCTATCGGTGCGTTCTGACGTGGAGACAGGCGCTGAGGTGGGTATGCTTAGTGATTCTTTGAATACCATGATTGATAAGATTAATGAACTGTTGGAACAAGTTAAAAAGGAACAGATAAGACTGCGCAAAGCGGAGTTTGAATTATTACAGTCCCAGATTAATCCTCATTTTCTTTATAATACGCTGGATGCCATTGTGTGGCTGGCGGAAGCAGGAGAACAAAGGAGGGTAGTAAGCATGGTAGGAAGTTTGTCTGACTTTTTCCGCACGTCCTTAAATCAGGGAAAAGACATTATTCCTATCCGGGAGGAATTACAGCATGTGAGAAGTTATCTGGAGATTCAGCAGGTGCGGTATCAGGATATTCTCCGATATGAGATTTGTGTTCCGGAAGAGTTAGATATTTATTTGATTCCCAAGATCACAATTCAGCCTTTGGTGGAAAATGCTTTATATCATGGTATCAAAAATAAACGGGGAGCAGGGAAGATTGTAATAAGCGGTCAAAAAAATGAAGATACTTTTATCATTCAGATCAAAGATAATGGAATCGGAATCAGCAGGGAACGTTTAGAGGAAGTTCAAAACGGGATTGAGCAGAAATCGCTTGCAGAAAATGCTATTTATGGATTGTACAACGTGAATGAACGAATCCGCCTGAATTTTGGGGAGAAATATGGAATTTCCATTGAAAGTGTATACGGGGAGGGTACGATTGTAAGTATTTTGCTTCCCTATGCGGAGGAATTGGAGGGGAACCTTAAAGAGTTTCTATAGGGTTAGTCCCATAGGTTTAGTACCATAGAAAAATAAACTTCCAAAATAGAAAAATCAACTCTTTTAAAATATCAATAAAAAAATGAACAAAAACAAGATTTATCTGAATGGATTTGTTGATTTATGAGTTATATGATAAGACCATCAAAGGAATTATCCCTTTGAAAAAAATTTTGGGAGGAAAGACAATGAAGAAAAGAATTTTAGCAGCCATCATGGCGGCAACTATGGTACTTGCTTTAACAGCCTGCGGTGGAAAGTCAGATACACCTGCATCAGCAGATAACAGCGGGTCTGGAAGCTCGGGCAAATTAATTAAGGTAGGCATTATCAATAATGACCCTAATGAGTCCGGTTATCGTACAGCAAATGACAAGGATTTAAAAGAAAAATTTACAGAGGCAAATGGATACGAAGCATCCTTTGCTTACAGCAATGAAAATGACAAGCAGATTGAGGCAGCTCAGAAGTTTGTTCAGGACGGCGTTGACTATCTTCTTCTTTCAGCGGCAGGTACAGCAGGCTGGGATTCCGTATTAAAGGATGCACAGGCTGCAGGCATCAGAGTTATCTTATTCGACCGTGTAATTGATGCAGACGAAAGCCTTTATGAGGCATCCATTGTTTCCGATATGGAGAAGGAAGGTCAGACAGCGGTTGAGTGGTTAAAATCACAGGGTCTTAGCGAATACAAGATTATCCATCTTCAGGGAGTTATGGGTTCCGCGGCACAGAAGGGACGTACCAGTGCAGTGGATGATGCAGTTGCATCCGAGGGATGGACGCTTGTTACACAGCAGACAGCAGAATGGAATGCAGAGAAGGCACAGCAGATCGTTCAGACAGTTATTGACTCTGGCGAAACCTTTAACGTAATTTACGCTGAAAACGATGATATGGCAAAAGGCGCTGTAGCTGCACTTGACAAGGCAAACATCTCCCACGGCGTTGGCAATGACGTAATCATTATGGGATTTGACTGCAATAAGTGGGCATTGGAAGAACTGGTGAACAAGAACTGGAACTATGATGGACAGTGTAATCCTTTCCAATCTTCTTACATCGATGATATTATTAAGACCATCGAAGGCGGCGGAACTGTTGCAGAAAAGGTTATTATCATGGATGAGAAGGGATTTGATGCAACAACCATCACAGAAGCTGATGTTAACACATACGGCATCTAATATCTCTAATAGTTATTAAAAGCTTAAACATAAAAGCGCGGCGCAGTGTGAGGAAAATACGCTGATTCCGCGCTTTTCCTTAAAAAATTTAAAGGGGTGAATACACTGGTGAAAGACAAATCTGTATTGGAAATGAGAAATATTCACAAAAGCTTTCCCGGAGTACGTGCTTTACAGGGAGTGGATTTTACATTGTGCGAAGGTGAGATCCATGCCCTTATGGGTGAGAATGGAGCCGGAAAATCAACATTAATTAAAGTTTTGACCGGGGTATACGGGAAGGATGAAGGAGAGATTTTCTTAAAAGGAAGGGATAAAGCCGTATCCATTCATTCACCGCAGGATGCACAGAGACTTGGGATCAGCACGGTATATCAGGAAATCACGCTTTGTCCCAATCTTTCCGTTGCGGAAAACATGTACATAAGCAGAACAAAGGGAATTGGACAGAATTGGAAAAAGATCAATGAGGACGCAGATAAGATTTTAAAGTCTTTGGATATACCGGCAAAAGCAACCCAGCAGCTTGCAAGCTGCTCAATTGCCGTTCAGCAGATGGTTGCCATTGCCCGCGCGGTGGATATGGACTGTAAGGTGCTTATCTTAGATGAGCCTACTTCTTCTCTGGATGAGCAGGAGGTTGAAAAGCTGTTCCGTCTGATGAGGGATCTGAAATCAAAAGGAGTAGGAATTATCTTTGTCACGCACTTTTTGGATCAGGTATATGAAGTATGCGATAAGATTACAGTCTTGCGTGATGGTCAGCTTGTAGGTGAGTACGAGATCAAAGACCTTCCCAGAGTCCAGCTTGTCTCAAAGATGCTTGGCAAAGAGCTTGATGATATGTCGGATATTCGAAGTGAGAGTTCGGTATATGATAAAGAAGACGCTTCCACGAATGTTTTTGAGGCGGAAGGATTAGTGAGCGATGCAGGGATCAAGCCTTTTGATTTTTATATTAAGAAGGGCGAAGTAAACGGATTTACCGGGCTTCTCGGTTCCGGGCGGAGTGAATGCGTCCGTGCAATTTTTGGTGCCGACAGGGTAATCGGCGGGGAAGTTAAAAAGAATGGAAAATCGATAAAAATATCAAAACCGCTTGATGCTATGAAAAACGGAATTGCCTATCTTCCCGAAGACCGCAAGATAGATGGAATTATAGGGGATCTTTCCGTGCGGGAAAATATTATACTTGCACTGCAGGTATTAAAAGGATTTTTCAAGCCTTTTACTAAGGCAGAGGCATACAAATTTGCAGAGGAATATATTAAGCTTTTGGGAATTAAGACTGCTTCCGCCGATACGCCGATCAAATCACTTTCCGGCGGAAATCAGCAGAAGGCAATTCTTGCAAGATGGCTTCTTATGAATCCGGAATATCTGATTTTAGATGAACCTACGCGCGGAATTGACATAGGGACTAAGATAGATATACAAAAACTGGTGCTTAAGCTTGCTTCTGAGGGAATGAGCGTCACCTTTATTTCTTCCGAAACGGATGAGATGCTCCGTACCTGTTCAAGATTAGTGGTCATGCGCGACCGCAAGGTGGTAGGCGAGCTTTCCGGTGAGGATTTGACTCAGAATAAGATTATGAACACAATTGCGGGAGGTGACAAAGAATAATGCCGAGTAAAACTGTAAAAAAGTCAGATTTTGTAGAAATTTGTACGAAAATTTTAAGGAAGCAGATATTTATTCCTATTGCAGCCTTATTATTGCTTGCAATATTCAATTTAATTAATGATCCTTCCTTTTATAAGATTACACTAGGATATAACAGTGCGGGACATCCGGTTCTTACCGGCTATCTGATAACAATCTTGGATTACGGCTCAGAGCTGGCGATTCTTGCTATTGGCATGACGTTAGTTACAGCGGCGTCAGGCGGGCAGGATATCAGTGTGGGTGCCGCGATCGCAATCAGCGGAAGCGTTGTCCTCAGAGTGCTGTGCGGTACTAATTCCAGACCGGAAACTCTTCAGACTCCTATTATTGTAGCGTTTTTGGTAAGCTGCGTGACAGCGATGCTGTTTGGTGCATTTAACGGCGTACTGGTCGCCTATTTTAAGATTCAGCCTATGGTGGCGACCTTGATTTTGTTCACGGCGGGGCGTTCGATTGCGGCTTGGATAAACAGAAATGAGCTTCCTATTATCAGCGAGCCCAGTTTTGGTTATTTTGGCGGATATATTCCTGGAATCCCTATTCCAACGCCGATTTTCATTGCGATTGTTTGTATGATAGTGGCGGCGCTTTTGCTTAAGTATACAAACCTTGGCTTGTACACTCAGGCGGTGGGCATCAATGAAAGTTCATCCAAATTAAACGGGTTGAATCCTATTTTCATTAAGTTTTTAGCTTTTGTTATTTTGGGATTATGTGTTGCAGTTGCCGGGCTGATCAAGGTAAGCCGGTTTTCTACCATTAATTATTCTGTCGTGGCAAAAGATATTGAGATGGATGCGATTTTGGCGGTTGCCCTCGGCGGAAATGCGCTTGGCGGCGGCAAGTTTAATATGGCGGCTTCCATTTTGGGCGCATATGTAATCCAGTTCCTTACCACAACACTTTACAAGTTTAATGTACAGTCTGATGCGCTTCCTGCTTATAAGGCTGTAGTGGTAATTGTACTGGTGGTTATCAGCGCGCCTATTGTGAGAGACTGGATGAGCAAGACCTGGAAAAATATGAAACTGAAATTACATGTAAAGGAGGTTGCTTAGTATGTCATCAAATAAGTTATCTGTGGCTGGTAAGCTGCGTGAAAGATATAAAAACCTTACGGATACAAACTTGTTGTTGATCATAACAATAGTAGTTTTCTTTGTAATGTATATTGGTGCAATTTTATTTCAGGGAAAAGGTTTCCTAAAACCGCAGACCTTTTTTAACATTTTAAACGGAAATGCGGCGCTGATTATTGCAGCCTGCGGAATGAGTCTTGTCATGATCACCGGCGGAATTGATATTTCTGTAGGCGGTGTTGCGGCACTGGTCAGCATGTGCTGCGCCGTATATCTTGATTTTAAGGGCGGAAATGTTTTTGTTGCTGCATTGATTGCCGTTGCAATCGGGCTTGCGTTTGGCCTGGTACAGGGATTTTTAGTTGCATATCTGGATATTCAGCCTTTTATCGTCACTTTAGCGGGAATGTTCTTTGCAAGAGGCATGACAACGATTGTCAACACAAATCCCTTTAATGTGCAGAATGAAGCATTTGTAGCATTGAAGGATACCCGTGTCATCGTGCCCGGTTTTGGTTCGGTGAATAAGCTGGGTAATTATGTAGACGCTTATGTTGAAATTGGCGTTTTGGTCGCTCTTTTGATGGTTATCATCATGTTCTGTGTACTCAGATGGACGAAGCTTGGACGTAATTTTTATGCAGTGGGCGGTAACAGCCAGAGTGCGCTGATGCTTGGCATCAATGTGAAAAGGACAAAATTTTTCTCTCATTTAATCTGCGGACTTTTGGCAGGAATAGGCGGATTTGTTTATTTCCTTCACGTGGGTTCCGGTTCACCTTCCCATGCAAGCGGAATGGAGATGAATGCCATTGCCTCCTCCATTATTGGCGGAACGATGCTGACGGGCGGCGTAGGAAATATTATCGGTACTCTGTTTGGAGTGCTTTCACTCAGCACCATCCAGAATATCGTATCATCAGCCGGTTTAGACGACTCTTGGTGGACGGGAATCACTGTTGCGGCAATGCTTTGTCTGTTCTTAGTTGTACAGAGCGTAGTTATGTCCCGCAAAAACAAAGCTTAAAATAAATGGCAAAGTGAGACAGTTGCCGAAAGGCCGCTGTCTCCTTTTTCAGCAATGAAAAAAGTGAGAAAAAATATGAGAAAAAGATTAATAATTACAACGGTTTTTTTACTATTTATCCTGATTACAGGATGTGGAAGTACAACAGAAAAAAATGATCTATCCGATTCAGAAGAAATGATTTCGGATAAGTATATTGTGGTGGGATTCTCACAGCTTGGAGCGGAATCCGATTGGAGAAGTGCAAATACCGAATCCATGAAATCCACGTTTACGGAAGAAAATGGATTTGAACTGATTTTTGAGGACGGACAGCAAAAGCAGTCGAATCAGATTATGGCAATCCGCACTTTTATTCAGCAGGGGGTCGATTATATTGTTCTTGCTCCTGTGATTGAAACTGGATGGGATACGGTGCTTCAGGAGGCAAACGATGCGGGTATTCCAGTTATTTTGGTAGACCGTATGGTAGATGTGGAGAATGAAAGCCTGTACAGTGCCTGGGTTGGATCTGATTTTGCACTTGAGGGCGCTAAAGCGGGGGAGTGGATTAATCAGTTTCTACAGGCAAAGGGCATTGAAAATGCAAACATTGTAAATATTCAAGGCACGCTGGGCGCTTCGGCGCAGATTGGACGTACAAAGGGGCTTCGGGAAGCGTGTGAAGCAAATACGAATACAACGCTTCTTGCAGAGGTAACCGGAGATTTTACGCAGACAAAAGGAAAAGAGGTTATGGAATCTCTTTTAAAACAGCATGATGATATTAATATTGTATATTGCGAAAATGACAATGAAGCCTTTGGTGTGATAGAAGCAATTGAAACGGCTGGTAAAAAGGTAGGTTCGGATATTGCAAACGGAGAAATTATGGTAATTTCCTTTGACGGCGTCAAGGAAGATGCCATGAAATATATCATGAAGGATAAAATTACCTGTATCGTGGAATGTAATCCTCTACAGGGACCGCTTGTTCAGGACATTATTATGGAGATGGAAGCCGGAAAAGTGCCGGATAAGTTTTCATACGTGGATGAAGGAATGTATGCTCACGATGATACAGTTTCTTCCGTTGTGATTGACGGCGTGGATTATCCGATTACGGTTGTGACACAGGAGATACTGGATGTTCGTGCTTACTGATTAGAGAATATATTTTATTTGCAATCCGTCTGATATGGGAGTATAATCTATGGTATAGTACTTTTGACACAGAAACATCAAACAGGCGGGCATAAAATTGGATAAAACAGAGTTATTAAATCGAATAGGTAATTTTATTGGCAAGGATACAATGGCTGAAAATGAGTCAAAAAAACTGGTTGTAGTAATTAGGATTCTGATTTTATCCATTATTCTCTATTTTTTGATCAGCGCCGTTTTGTGCAGCGTATCGTATAGACCGATAGGCGTCCTGCTGTATATTGCATTCGCGGTAATGTTTGTGGGTATTTTTGGCATGACGTACCGTTATAATTCTCTGCCGGTCTTATTGATTTTTAATGTCGGCATGATCATATGGATCTACATTACCGTTCACTATGTGGGCTGGAATATAGGAGTGCAGCATTATCTTATGGTTCTGCTTATTTTATGCTTTTTTTCCACTTACAAACACTATACAGGAAAGATATTATTTGCGGTCTTTTTGTGTGCTTTTCGTATGATGCTCTTCTTTATTTATAATTCCAGAATACCGGCGATACAAATATCGGAAGTGTCGGAGAGCGGTTTTCAGTGCATTAATACGGTCACGATTTTTTGGTGCATATCGGTGATTGCTTTTATTTTCAGCAAGGATACGCAGAAGCTGGAAGGAAAACTTGTGGAATATAATAACCAATTGATGGTGCAGGCAAACACGGACATCCTTACCGGATTGTATAATCGGAGAAAAGGCATGGAATATATGGAGGAATTATCCCGTAAATCCGTTAATAATATAGGATTTAGCCTGTGCATCTGTGATATTGACCTTTTCAAAAAGGTCAATGACCAGTACGGACATGATGTAGGTGATGAGGTGCTGATAGGGATTTCCGAGATTTTTCAGAAAGAGATGAAAAAGGGAAACTTTGCCGCAAGATGGGGCGGAGAGGAATTTCTGTTATTATTTCCAGCCTGCAACGGGGACGAGGCATGGACAAAGGTAGATGAGATCCGCAGTGAGATAAAAAAGCTGCGGTTTCAAGGAGGAGACAGTGATTTTGGAATAACCATGACCTTTGGTTTGGCGGAATATGATTTTATCCGTGGTCTGAAAGCTACTATCAAGGAAGCTGATGAGAAATTATATGCCGGGAAGGAACAGGGAAGAGACAGAATTGTATTCTGACGGTTGACAGCAGGGCTTTTATTTGCTAATTTAGTGGTATCAAACAGTAAAGGAGATGTGCGGATGTATACTTTTTCTATCAGATAACAAATTTCATAGGTTATGTGTAGAAGAAGACATCTGACTCTTTTTAGTATTTTGTATATGTAATGAAGGTTATCGCTGCTTGATATTGTGGTATGCGTTTTTAGTGCAGAAGTTTCTTCTGCACTTTTTGCGTTTAGGATTGGAGGAATGCGCATGTCACAGATCAGTGTAAACAATTTGACTTTTTATTACGAAGGAAGCTATGACAATATTTTTGAAGATGTGACCTTTCAGATAGACACCGATTGGAAATTAGGGTTTATAGCAAGAAACGGGAAAGGCAAAACAACATTTTTAAAGCTTCTTATGGGGCAGTATGAGTACAAGGGAACTATCAAGAGTTCTGTTAAGTTTGATTATTTTCCTTTTGAGACCAGCTGCAAAGAGAGAAATACCATTGATATTCTGGAAGAGATTGACCCGGACTATGAGTTTTGGAAGGTGTGCAGGGAGCTGGATTATTTGAAGGTGGATGCGGAAGTATTTTACCGTCCTTTTGCAACTCTAAGCAACGGAGAGCAGACAAAGGTTTTGCTGGCGCTTTTGTTTTCCAGGGAAGGTCATTTTCTCTTAATTGATGAACCCACAAATCATTTGGACATGGAATCCAGAGAGGTTCTTGCAGAATATTTAAATAAGAAAAAAGGATTTATTCTGGTATCCCATGACAGAAATTTTATGGATAGCTGTGTAGACCATGTGTTAGTCTTAAATAAAGCGGATATTCAGGTCCAGCAGGGAACCTTCAGCTCATGGTGGGAAAATAAGCAGAAGCAGGATGCGTATGAACTGGCTGAAAATGAAAGATTAAAAAAGGATATTCGGAGACTTACGGAATCCGCAAGAAAAACCAGTCAATGGGCGGACAAGGTAGAAGCGTCCAAAATCGGAATTAAGTCGGATAAGGTTGAAAAAAGTATTGACAGGAGAGCTTATGTAGGTGAAAAATCCCGTCGAATGCAGATGCGCCGTAAAAATTTGGAACGCCGGCAGAATAAGGAAATGGAAGACAAGTCAAAACTGCTGAAAAATATAGAAACAGCGGAGGATTTGAAGCTTTTTCCGCTCACCCATTATAAAGAAAAATTAGTGGTAATGGATGATGTGGCTTTGGTTTATCAAGGTGAAAGTCACAAGAAAACGGTGGTAGAGCATTTTAATCTGGAGGTGAGACAGGGAGAGAGGGTTTTTCTTCAAGGAAGAAACGGATGTGGGAAATCCAGCGTGATCAAGGCAATCTTAAATCAGCACAGACAGCAGGATGAAAGCACTCAAAATGATTTTGCGCGGTCTCTGGCTGTGTCCGGCGGAACGATTGAACTGCCGAACAGCATGGTAATCTCTTACTGCGCGCAGGATACTTCTATGTTGAGAGGCACTGTTCAAGAATATGCCCGGGAAAATGGAATTGATCTCACCTTGTTTCTGGCGGTTCTGCGGAAATTGGATTTTGCCAGAATACAGTTTGAAAAGCGGATAGAAGACTACAGCGGCGGTCAGAAAAAGAAGGTTCTGCTTGCGGCAAGTCTTTGTAAAAAGGCGCATCTTTATATTTGGGATGAACCGCTGAATTTTATTGACGTATTTTCCAGAATGCAATTAGAACAGTTGATTTTAACAATGAAACCTGCCATGATTCTGGTAGAACATGATAAAATGTTTATGGAGCATATAGCAACCAAAATCATAAGCTTTGGCTGACAAGGCATTTTTGCTTTCCATTTTGTACGATAGACCAAAGAGGATATTCTGCGAGGGAGGAGCAGTGATGGATTTTTATAAAATATACAAACCTATTACGGCGACTCCGTTTGCCCGTGATAAGAGTTATGTGGAGATAGAACCCTGTGAGGCATTAAAGCCGTATATCCGGTGTTTTTGGGGAAGTGAGAGCCCTTATGTGGATGAACCGGGAGAGGAGCCGGATAAGCTGGTGGTTCCGGATACCTGCATGGATATTATTTTTCGGACAAATTTCACAGATAATACGCAGGAAAGCGGTTTTTGTGGAATGAATGATGTGGCTTTTGTATCCGGCGGGCGTTCCTTTGAAAAGTATGCTGAGAAGTCAATATTTGGGATTCGGTTTTATGCATGGAGCGCAGTGCTGTTTTCGAAAGAATCCTTGAGAAACACAAAAAACGGATTTTACGATGCCGGACAGCATTTTCCACAGATCAAGAAGGAACTGGAACAGCATCTTTTTGAGGTGGTAAATTTAAAAGACAGAGTCCGGATTGCTGAAAAAGTCTTGCTCCGCCTGTTAGGAAACAGATTTTATAACTCTCTGGTTATGGAGGCGGTAGGAGAAATTTTGAAAAGGAAAGGTAATTTGAAAGCTCTCGAATTGTCACGGGAAATGCATGTAAGTGAAAGGCAGTTGGAAAGGGTTTTTAAGGAATATATCGGAATTTCCCCTAAGCAGCTTTCATCCTTAGTCCGGTATCAGTATTTGTGGAAGGATATTTGTGTGAATCCCAACTTGCGGATATTAGATGAGGTATATCGATACGGCTATACGGATCAGGCTCATCTTCTCCATGATTTTAAGCGGTTTCATACCATGAGCCTGACAGAGGCAAAGGAGCATGCTTTGAGTGATGTCGGATTTTTACAAGAAGGATAAAAGGATTTTTATTATAATTCTCGTAAAAAAGAAAAGGAAGGTATTGTCATGAAGCAATTATATGAAAGAGCAAGAACTTATCTTTACCGGAACGCAAGGGCATTGGAGATAGCCAGATTCCAGTATCATTTTGAGAACGGCTCGAAAGAAGCGGTTCTTAATGCGCTGTCCTTTTATCAGAATGAGGATGGCGGTTTCGGGCACGGACTGGAAGCGGACAGCTGGAATCCAAATTCTGCACCGGTGCAGGTGCAGACGGCGATCAATATTTTGAGGGAGATAGGATTTGAAGAAAGGGAGCATCCGGTTATACAGGGAATTTTGAACTTTCTGGCAGGCGGTAAATGTTTTAACGGGCATTTTTGGTATACCGGATTAAAAAGCAATAATGATTATCCCCATGCGCCTTGGTGGTACAGTGAAAAGGACGGTCCGTGGAATGAAAATGATTATAACCCTACGGCGGCGCTTGCGGGGTTTATCATTCGTTTTGCGGATAAAGACAGCGCACTTTACGAGACCGGATGCCGGATTGTGAAAGAAGCGTATGAGCAGTTGATTTTTGGAAAGCGCGACAATGACAAACATACCATCGGCTGTTATCTTCAAATGCTGGATTATCTGAAAAAGGCGGGTGAAACGGAGATAGTGGATGTGGTGGTTTTGGAGACAGCTCTTCGAAAAGCCGTGAAGGAAAGTATCACGCAGAATAAAGAAAAGTGGGAGTACGGGTATGTGTGCAGACCTTCCCAATATTTCCGCACCACGGACAGTGTTTTCTTTCAGGATAATCAAGAAATTGCCGATTACGAATGCACTTTCATCAAGAGAACCCAATTAGAAGACGGGTCTTATATTGTTCCCTGGAACTGGGAGGATTATCCGGAAGAATGGGCGGTCAGTAAGATGTGGTGGAAAGGTGAGATTACGCTTTTGAATCTTTTGTATTTGAAGGGGATGGGGAGGATTTAAATTTTCAATTTTCAGCTTTTTAATGCCAAAATCCGCCTTTTCATTTTGTAAAGTTGGATTTTGGCATAAATAGCTGGATTTGTTTTTTCATTGGTTTGTTTATTATTATATATAACTGTTTGTAACATAAAGGCGTTTGTATAATATTTAGGGTTTTCTGCCCTGTGGCTTCCAGTTTCTTGTACATATGGTCTACGCCTTCCCCATATTCTTTTACAAGATCATATGCTTTTAAAAATGCCTATATTTAAGGAAAATCATCCATGCATTTATCAAAAATCATTTCCTCTATAACTTGCACATATTCATTTACGTTTTTCACAATGTCTTTTCCTCAAAACCGTACAACATTCCACCCTAAAAACATGAGCTTTTTTCATTTTCCCTATCACGTTGCCTGTTCCGTTCAATCTTTTTAATCCAATAATCTGCATTATTTCCCCGTTGCAACCGTAATATCTTTTTGTCACGTGCCATTTTGTCACACCTATATTCTTGAACGCACTACTTTATAACTGTATACCAAGAACTGTCAAATTTTACCGTTTTTAATATAGTTTCCTTATCAATTAAGTCTGGTTTCTTTACTTTAATATGTATTTTTTCTTTTGATATTTCCTCTATAATCGTAAATTGACTTCCACTTGGCTGCCATGTGAATTTATGCATATCTGTTGCTTTCTCATAGCCTTCCAAATTGTTATTCTTATTCCATTTGAAATAATACAGTTCAGGGTCATAACGCACTGTATCCAATTCAAATATCAAATATTCAGAAAAATCTTTTGCCTTTACCAATACTACCGTTCTTACAAACTTAAATATTTGTCTTACCGCTGATACACGTTCATTCCAAATATCCAAAACCATTTTCCCTATGATATCCGGATTCTCGCTTGTGATCCTATCTACGCCAAAGCTAAATGTAGGTGAATTTCTTCCACTTACCAATCGAACAGTTTTCTGCTTAGAAATATCTTTAGAACCTGCAAAGACCGTTTTTGCACCCCAGCAGCAGTTATCCAAAACAACATCATCTAATCCTACATTGGAAGGTTTCCAATCTGCTCCTACACACGTTGCAAAAATTTGCTCCCACTCATTCCCTTCTAAAGCCATAGCCTGTTTTGTTGCCATCATATACACAACTTCTCTAGCAAACGTATCCACAAATTTTATTGGAAATTTATTTAAATCAAACGGTGCAACTGCTTTATTGACAGTCCTTAATCTTGGTCCATTCATGTGCTATGCCTCCAAACGCACAATTTTCTTACAGTGTAACACATTTTTCACCAAAATACACCCTTAAAAAACTAATGGTATAAACTTTTCAATCACCTTGGCAACCATACTGACTGGAATTGCATTTCCTGCCTGTTTTCTAGTTTGAGCATCCGACACAACTATTTCAAATTCATCTGGAAATCCTTGTAACCGCAGCATTTCTCTAGGCGTTAATCTTCGTTCTCCATCAACAAGTAAATAATTATAACTTGCTCCTGCTCGTAATGCACAACTATACGGATAAGAAGATATATTCCCTGACTTATTTTCATGCCAGATAGCAGGCGTTGTTTCTGCTGTATGCATCTCTTTACGTTTTCTAACTATTTCTTTCGAGGCATAATGTTTCTTATCTACTTTATCTTCCAGTATATCATTTAAAGTTTTCACATTCTCAATATCAAATTTCCAATCCATTTCAAATGGCTTTTTTGCACCAACTATAATAATTCTCTCTCTTTTTTGTGGCAAACCAAAATCAAGGGCATTCAAAACTTTATAATCCACATAGTAACCTAGTTCTTCTCTCAAGACATGAATAATTGTCTTAAACGTCTTACCACCATCATGACTGACAAGATTTTTTACATTCTCCAGCACAAATGCGTTGGGCTGCTTTTCCTTTATAATACGGGCAATATCAAAAAACAGCGTTCCTTTGGTATTATCTGCAAATCCTTTTTGCAAGCCACAAATCGAAAATGCCTGACATGGAAATCCTGCAAAAAGCAATTCAAAATCTGGAATATCTTTTTCGTCAACTTTCGTAATATCTCCCACCGGCTTCTCGCCAAAATTTGCCTCATAACTCTCTGTAGCAAACTTGTCTATATCACTGCTAAATAAACATTGCCCTTTTATTCCCAACTGTTCAAATGCTTGTCTGGAAGCATAGCGAAAGCCACCTATACCACAAAACAAATCAATAAATTTTATGGATTGGGGCAATTCTTTCTTTTCAACAGACGGTATTGTAAAAAATAAGCGTTCAACATTCACAGATAATTCTTCAGACAAGCGAACTACCACATCTATTGAGGGCGTTGTTTTATTCCTTTCTATCATAGACAAATACTTTCTGCTGATACCTACCGATGTTGCTAACTGCTCCTGTGTGATATTTCTTTCTTTCCTATATTCCTTAACCATATTTATCATAGCATTTTCTCCTCAAATGTGAACTTTTCTTCTCATTTCATTATATATCGCCTAGTTTTATCTGTCTATACTGATTTCAAGATTTTCGAATTAGTTTGGTTTGCAGGATGATAGACGGACGCTTGTATGGAAACAAATTCTACGTCGCCATTTATGGCGCTCGCCACGGCTTGATAGTGCGTGCGCGAATTGGCTCCTTTAGAATTTGTTTCCATACAAGCTGTTCTGTGAATCAACGCAAAGCCAAACAGGTCGTTCCGCTATTGTTGAATGATTTACTGTACTGGCAGCACCTCGTTGTGTAATGGTTAACGGCAATTTATCGGAAGGTCATGCGCAACCTAACACAACCAAAATAGTAAATCATTTTACCATAGCCAAGCTGCCAGTTTAATTTTGCGTTATCCAATAAAACTAAACCGAAATTTGATGTAGCATACCCCCTCTAAATAATCTTAAATATCCAAAATCACAAAGAATAATTGTATTTTTGAAATTTGTATTTTAAAATAGAAGTTAGCCGACAAAAGAATTGTTTACTACGGGGTATTGGATGAATATCACTGTACCGGAAATATACTGCCCTTTCTCTGCTTTATATTTGAATTGGAAATGAATGAATTAGATTTATTTTTAGAGGAGCTGACTTGATGGATTTGGTCTTATTATTAAAAAATATCGTTGCAAAAATGGATGTCATATTACATGAATACGATTATGACCCGGAACGAGCGTGGGATAATCAGGAATATCAATTACTGAAAAAAACTTCTGATAATCTTTCAGAGGGTATTAAGGAAGTGGAGAAAGCCAGATTTTTTAATAGATCATTTGTCTATATAAAGGATCCATATGTAAGTGAAGAGCTGGACAATTATGTAGATTGGAGTCTTATCAATCAAGTGAAAGAAATTATTTAAGATTAATATAAAGGAAGTGTTTTTGTGAATCAAGAAGAAAAATACACACAGATGACTACCACTCCGATACCAAAGCTGATCTGTTCACTGGCACTTCCCACGATCATTAGTATGCTGGTGACCTCTTTTTATAATATGGCGGATACCTTTTTTGTGGGAAAGCTGGATACACAGTCTACGGCGGCAGTGGGCGTCGTTTTTTCGGTTATGGCGATTATTCAGGCAATTGGCTTCTTTTTTGGCCACGGATCCGGCAATTACATATCCAGAAAGCTTGGGAGTAAAGAATTTGAAGAGGCCGAAAGCATGGCGGCAAATGGATTTTTCTTGTCGATCCTTTGCGGAGTTGTCATTGCGGCTTTAGGTCTTATCTTTATTAATCCGCTGTCAATAGCGCTTGGTTCCACGCCTACCATTCTTCCCTATACCAGAAAGTATCTGAGCATTATTTTAATTGGGTCGCCCTTTATGACTTCTTCGCTGGTGCTAAACAATCAGTTAAGATTTCAGGGAAGAGCTTCTTTTGCCATGATAGGGATTGTTTCCGGTGCAGTGCTGAATATTGCTCTTGATCCTCTGCTTATCTTTGGGTTTGGGATGGGCGTTTCGGGAGCTGCAGCGGCTACCGTGTCCAGTCAGTTCTGTAGTTTTGTACTGCTGATTTTAATGAGCAGAAAGAGCGGAAGCATTGTGATCCGGTTTAAGAACCTGAATGTGAATTGGCATTTTATTAAAGAGATTATCCGCGGAGGGGTTCCCTCTCTTTGCAGGCAGGGGCTTGGAAGCATTGCGTCAATCTGTCTGAATCATGCGGCAGGCGCCTACGGAGATGCCGCCATAGCGGGAATGTCCATCGTTACCAGAATATCTATGTTTGCAAATTCGGCGTTAATCGGTTTCGGGCAGGGATTTCAGCCTGTGTGCGGATTTAATTACGGGGCAAAGCTGTACAAGAGGGTGCGGGAAGGATTTTATTTTTGCGTCAAGTATGCTTTTGTATTTTTGGTGGCGGTGTCAACTCTCTGCGGAATGTTTGCGCCCGAGATTGTGGCGTTATTCCGAAAAGAGGATGCGGATGTCATTCAGGTCGGGGCTATGGCGCTCAGGCTGCAGTGTCTGGTCTTTCCCCTAAATGCCTGGATTGTAATGAGTAATATGATGCTTCAATCAATCGGAAAGGCACTAAAGGCATCCATTGTGGCAGGAGCAAGACAAGGGTATTTCTTTATTCCGCTTATTTTGATTCTGCCTAGGTTTTTGGGACTGTTTGGAGTGGAAGTCTGCCAGACGGTATCCGATATTTGTACTTTAATTTTATCAGTGCCGCTTGCTTTGAGTGTATTAAATGAAATGAAAGCGGCGGATCGTGCCGGGACACAGCAGGGATAAGAGAGATATGCGGTTATTACGGCATTACTATGAATGTGCCGTGGAAAGGAAGGATTATGAAACAAATCAAAAAAATTTCTTTAATTGGACTTGGAGCTATGGGAGTATTTTTTGCGCCCAGACTTGCGGCGGCTTATGGTAGCGATTTTCGTGTCATAGCGCAGGGAGAAAGAAAGGAGCGCCTCAGCAATGAGGGCGTGACTATTAACGGGGTAAACTACAAGTTTCCCATTGTCACTCCCGATGAAAAGGGAAATGAAGCAGACTTGATTTTAATTGCAGTGAAGGGCTACGGGCTGACGCAGGCGATTGAGGACATCCGCAATCAGGTCGGAGAAGAGACGCTGATCATCTCGCTTTTAAACGGAGTGGACAGTGAAGAAAAGTTAATAGAGGCATTTGGCGAGGAACATGTTCTGTACGGCTATATGAGAATGTCTATCGTGATGAAGAAAGGCAAAGCCAGCTTTGACCCATATAACGGGAAGGTGCATTTTGGAGAGATACAAAATCAGGAATATTCTCAGAGGGTTTTAGCGGTAAAGGAAGTATTTGACAAGGCAGATATTCCCTATGAGATTGACCCGGATATGCTGTACGGCATCTGGTTTAAATTTATGTGCAATGTAGGCGAAAACATGACCTGTGCCCTTCTCGGCATTCCCTTTGGCGGATTTCATGTAAGCGAACACGCAAATTGGATTCGGGTGAACGCTATGAGAGAGGTTGCGGCAATTGCGCAGAAGAAGGGGATTGCCATAGGAGAAAGGGAGATAGAGCTTCAGGATATAACGGTTATGGCTCTTCCTGCCGCCAATAAGCCCTCCACCCTGCAGGATTTGGAGAATGGCAGATGCACGGAAGTCAGCATGTTTGCCGGAACGGTAGTAAGAATGGGCGGGGAACTTGACATTCCCACACCCATCTGTGAAATGTTCTATCACGCTATCCGCGTTTTGGAAGAAAAGAATGATAAGCTAATAAGCTTTTAAATCCTATTTAAAAGTTATAAACATAATCTACAATGTCCTTTTGAAAATGTTCATGTTCTTTATAATATCTGGTATAGTATTGATAAGCAGTCCATCGGGAAAAATTAAATTTCCGGATGGATTGTTTTTGTGGAAGGGTATTTTTGGGGCTCTGGCCTTCCCAGCTTTTGCGCACAATTTTGGCGGAGTACCGATAGAACCAATGAAGGCTTTCTGTGGATTCGCTGTCGTATCCTAATTCGTCTGTCTTTTCATAAATTGCCGGCGCCGCATCCATGGACAGATTCCGGAGGTAGTAGAAGTCGGAGTATGATCTGGATGAAGAAATCCCCGATTCCGTCGTATCTACATGGGAGAGGTTATAACGCGCAATCCAGTAGTCCGGATGTGCAAAGGAAAAAATAAGGTACATGACCGTGACCGTTATCACACAGTATTTTACCAGCGGAAAATGTTCATGGAAGATAATAGCCAAGGTTCCGCTGATCAGGAGGAAGATTACAATAAGCCCCCATAAAACCAAAACCCGCAAAAAGGTAAGGTGATACGCCGAAATATATAAAATCATGCGGTATGCGCTGGATGCAATCATAATGTAGGTACAGAGAGAAATAAACACTAAAATGCCCTTTAACATCTTATTTCTGCGGAAGCGTTTATTGCAGAACAGTACCAGAGCCAGATTAATCAGGCATACAAACACAAGCTGGAAAAAGCCTTCCCTTGCATATTGCGCATAACTGTAGTTTTGAGGCAGAGTGCCCAGCCCGCCGAACAGATAGACAATCTGAACCAGACAGAAGATCAGGTAAACCAGTGAAATCATACCGGTAAAGGTAACTCCGATAATCGGTTCTAAGGTTCTTTTGTCTTTGACAGTCTCCTGAATATTGCGGTGGGAAAACCGGCATAAAAGGCAATAGGAAGCAAAAAAGGCAAAAAGAAATAATGCGGCAATCCCCCAAATGTTTCCGTCAAATAAAAACTCAAAGAAATCCGAAAACAGATATTCAAAAATGTTTGAAAAAACTGCATCCGCGCTGCAGAGCAGGGCAATGATAACCAGCAGCAGGGGCAGGGCAATTAATATGCCGAAAAACACGTATTTCCCTTTTCCATCCGTCTTACCGGACTGTTTCTGCCGGCTTTTTAAAAAATCTATAAAATCCGTAAAAGGGCGGAAGATAAAGGCAAGGCTGGTACAGGTCAAATTGATTAATGATACTAAATATTTGGAGAGATCCCAGTCTTTATCTTGATACAGGCTGTGCAGCGCCATATAAAAAAACAAAAGAAAAATTCCCAGTTTATTAAAGAACAGTAATACCCAGCTGTCGGTAAGGCAGGTAGAAATGCCAAGAAGTACCAGACTAACGGTGGGAAACAGAGAGAATTTTTTGACGGCGGTTCCAGACTTTTTCAAATAAAAGAAAAAAAACAAGCAGGTTCCGCCGACGAAAAAAGGGTATGTGATACCGGAGCTGTTCTTGTACAGGCAGAAGGTGTAAAAAAATGCATACACTATGCTTCCGATTCCCATAAAAAGAAACAACGGGTTCCGCTTTGCGGGAGAGTTATTTTCCGTCTGCGTCTGCATGGTCTGCAAGTTGTGAGTGGTGTTATTTACAGGTTCCATGATAGTCCTCCTTTAACGTTATTACGGAGCCGGATATTCCATCCAGGCTGAGTGCTCCAACAAACGAATGATCTGTTTAACAAATGGCTGTAATATTTGTCCGGCACAGGCATCTGCAAAGAACAGGATGATTCCTATGCCGATTCCGCACAGAGCGGTAAAAATGTATTTCCAACAAATTCCGGCAGGCAGTTTCCATCGATATAGCTTTAGTACATAAAAGATTATCAATATTGCGCCGGGAAGGAATGTCAATATATTAACTGCCAAATTTCCTTGGCTGGTATATATCATTGGCGGGTCGCCAAAACCGTGAAAGCCTGCCCACATAAAAGCTTCTATCATAATGCATTCAAGTAAGGCAGTTAATAAAAAGAGCAAAAAGCATATCCGGTATGGAGCTTTATTCCTTTTCATCTTCCGCCTCCTCAACATATTCCAAAATATCTCCGGGCTGGCAGTGCAGTGCCTTGCAGATTGCATTCAGGGTTGAGAAACGGACAGCTTTTGCTTTGTTGTTTTTTAAAATGGAAAGGTTGGCGAGGGTGATGTCCACATCGTTTGCAAGCTCGGTCAGCCCCTTTTTTTGTTTTGCCATTTCCACATCAAGATTGATTCGGATTGCCATAGTCCACCTCCTAGATAGTCAGGTCGTTTTCCAGCTTGTAGGTGACAGCCTTATCAAACACCTTGGAAAGCACCTTGCTGAAAAGCCCGGCAATCACAAAGACCAAGATTACAATAATCACGGCAGGGGTTAAATAAAGGAACAGACGGCAGCAGGTAATCGCCGCAATGCAAAAGCTGTAGGTTCCCATTCTGCGAAGGCTGGAAACATTCTCCGGAATAAAGCAGTCGTCCATGAGAACCGATCGGAACATTTTGCGGAGTTCCCGGATAATCAGTACGGCAAAGGCACCGGAGAGAATAAAGATAAAACTTAAATAAACAATGTTGTTTGCAAAGTAGCTGTTGTAGTTTCCATAAAAACGGATGATTGCCGGAACGAAAACCGTGATGACGATGCCCGCATAATACATAAAGTCCAGCAATATCTTGGTAAAAGAAGTTAATTTGTCGTTCATATTGATTCCTCCTCATATCATTTGATGGATACGGTCTGATTTCATCAAACGCCCTTGTATTTGCAATATATCACTCCATTAAATGAAAGTCAATAAAAATTTATTGAAAAACAATAAATATTTCTTGAAAGTCGATAATGCAAGGATTATTAGGGAAATATTTATAGATTTTATGGAAATAATCATCGGAATTGTCATTATTTTATGCTAAACTATAGCTGACGGCATTTGATAGGCAGATTTTAAATTTTGAAAAGACAGAAAGGCGTTTGATATTTTTGAAAATTAATCGTTCTCAACTAAAAATTAAATTTAATGAAACATTAAAAGCAGTTTTTCCTATTTTGGCAATTGTATTACTGCTTTGTTTTACAATTGCGCCGATTCCCCCGGGTATCTTAATGCTTTTTCTGATCGGGGCGGTTCTGCTTACGGTGGGAATGCTGCTTTTTAATGTAGGCGTGGAAATGTCCATGACCACCATGGGCGAGAGAGTCGGAACAATCATGACAAAGAGCAAGAAGCTCTGGGTCATTATTTTAATCAGTTTTGTCATGGGGTTTATCATCACCATTTCGGAACCGGATTTGCAGGTACTGGCACAGCAGGTTCCGTCCGTGCCGAATCTGGTATTGATTATTGCCGTGGCGGTAGGTGTAGGCGCTTTTCTGGTGACGGCGCTGCTCCGTATGCTTTTTGGGGTTGCCTTATCTCATCTGCTGGTGCTCTTTTATCTGATTGTTTTTGGATTAACCTTCTTAGTTCCGGGAGACTTTCTGGCAGTGGCTTTTGACTCGGGAGGCGTGACCACGGGACCGATGACGGTGCCTTTTATCATGTCTTTTGGTATCGGTATTTCTGCAATACGAAGCGATAAACATGCGGCGGAGGACAGCTTTGGTCTTGTTTCTCTCTGCTCAGTAGGACCGATTCTGGCAGTTTTGATTTTGGGAATGATTTATCATCCGGAACAGAGCGAGCAGGTGTCGGATGCCATTGTCACGGCGGAAAATACCGTGGATCTGTGGAGACAGTTTGCCCACGGCTTTCCGGAGTACATACGGGAAATGGCGGTTTCCCTTTTGCCGATAGTGGTGTTCTTTGGGATATTTCAGCTTTTTTCCCGGGATATTCGGAAGAAGGCGCTTATCCGAATCGGCGTGGGCATTGTGTATACTTATATAGGGCTTGTGCTTTTTTTGACAGGAGTGAATGTGGGATTTATGCCTGCCGGAAATTATCTTGGACAGACCATAGCAGGGCTTCCTTACGCCTTTATTATTGTTCCTATCGGCATGGTAATCGGTTATTTTATCGTATTGGCGGAACCGGCGGTGTTTGTGCTTACCAGACAGGTGGAGGAGATGACTTCCGGCGCTGTTTCCGCGAGAGCTATGGGTTTAAGTCTGTCTATAGGCGTTTCCCTGTCCGTGGGATTTTCTATGATTAGAGTGCTTACGGGAATTTCCATTTTGTGGCTTGTGGTTCCGGGATATGCGATTGCGCTTCTGCTCACCTTTTTTGTGCCAAAGATTTTTACGGCAATTGCATTTGACTCCGGCGGCGTGGCATCAGGGCCTATGACGGCAACCTTTCTGCTTCCCTTTGCCATGGGCGCCTGTCAGGCTCTCGGTGGAAATATTATAACGGACGCATTTGGAATTATTGCGATGGTGGCAATGACGCCCCTTATCACCATTCAGGTTATGGGAATGGTATTCAAGATAAAGGAAAACAGCCGCCGGAAAGTGCATGGAAGGACGGAGAAGGGTTCTCTGGAAGCGTTTGGAGATATGGAGATTATCGAACTGTAAAGGCGGTGCTTGGATATGGGTAAATTATATTTGATGACTACAATCGTGGATAGAAAAACTGCAAAGAAATATTCGGACTTATACTGGGAGATCGGACAGCATGTGGCGTTTGTGACTCTCGGTGCGGGAACTGCCGCCAGCGATATTTTAGATTATCTTGGAATGGAAAATACGGAAAAAGCGGTTATCTATTCCGTGCTGGAGGAGGAGACCTGGCTGGACGTCAAAAAGCAGCTCCAAAGGAAGCTCAAGATTGACGCTCCCGGCGGAGGGATCGCTTTTATTGTCCCGCTCAGCAGTATAGGCGGTAAGAAACCGCTTCAATTTCTTCTGGAAAAAGAGGATTATCAAAAAGAGGAGGAATCAGTTTTGAAAGAAACATCACATGAGCTTATCGTTGTCATAGCAGATCAGGGGAATATTGAACTTGTCATGGATGCCGCCAGAGAAGCGGGCGCATACGGCGGAACGGTGATTCACGCCAAAGGAACCGGAACGGAGCAGTCAGGCAGGTTCATGGGAGTTTCCATTGCCTCGGAAAAGGAAATGATCTTTATCGTGACCAGAACAGAACAAAAAAACGCCATCATGCAGGCGGTCATGGAAAAAGCCGGGTTAAACACCCGGGCTAAATCCATTGTTTTTTCCTTGCCCGTAACCGACACGGCAGGCCTTCGGCTGGTAGAAGATTAGTCTTCAAGAAGCAGTCCTATGGGGCAGTGGTCGGAGCCGAAGACCTCTTTATAAATAAGGGCATCCTTTAAGCAGTCATTTAAAACCTCTGAGGTCAAAAAGTAGTCGATGCGCCATCCTGCATTTTTTTCTCTTGCGTGGAAGCGGTAGGACCACCAGGAGTAAGCTCCTTCCAGTTCAGGATAAAAGTATCGGAAGGTATCCGTAAAACCCGCATCGGTAAGAGCCGTGAATTTGGCGCGTTCTTCGTCGGTAAATCCGGCGTTTCTGCGGTTGGTTTTGGGATTTTTCAGGTCAATCTCCTTGTGGGCGACGTTCAGGTCGCCGCACACGATGACGGGTTTGGATGTTTCTAAACCTTTTAAAAAGGCAAGAAAATCGTCCTCCCATTTCATACGGTAATCTAACCGTTTGAGTTCATCCTGTGAGTTAGGGGTGTAGACGGTCACCATATTAAATTTCTCAAATTCCAACGTTATCACCCGCCCCTCGTGGTCATGCTCCTCGATTCCCATGCCATAGGAGACAGAGAGAGGCTCTTCTTTGGAAAAGACGGCTGTACCCGAATATCCCTTTTTTTCGGCGTAATTCCAGTATTGATGATAGCCGGGCAGGTCAAGGTTTATCTGTCCCTCTTGAAGCTTGGTCTCCTGAAGACAAAAAATATCCGCATCCGCCTCTTCAAAAAAATTCATAAAGCCTTTTTCTGCGCAGGCGCGCAGTCCGTTTACATTCCAGGAAATTAATTTTTTCATATAGGTTGTCCTTTCTTATGGTTTGTTATATAGTAATAGTGCCAAACACTACCAAATACGACAGGAAAAGATGAAAATGAATATAATAGCGATTGACTCCTTATGGCAGCTTTTGTCGGAGCACCAAAATGAAACCTTTTATACCGTGAAAAAGCTCCCCTTCAGCTACGTGATTAAAGGGGGAGAGCTTTTTGTGGACAGACGCAACAAATCGATCACAAAAGCCACCTTTAAGCAGGCGCTTGACCGTCTCAGGGAGGAGCCCGATAAAGTTACCGGTCCGAAGTCATTAAACGTATTTGGAGCTCCTTATATCTGGGCGCTTTTTCAGGCGTTTGAAATCGTGTAAGCTTTCAAAATTTTAATGGTCGTAAATGTCTACTTTAATCACATCTTCGTAAGGTTTAATCAGCTCCGTTACAATCTCATCCGAAAGCGCGCGCATCTGTTCCAGATTCTGCCTGTAATTTTCTTCGGTAATCCGGTGGGTTCCCGCAATCAGGGAATCGCAGATGGCATGGTTCACATCCGGCGAAAAATGTAGAATATCCATATAATTTTCCAGATTGGTAATAATCTCCCGGTCGTTTTGGAAATAAAAGAACTTAACATTTTCTAATGGAAGCAGCGTTTCCATTGCTTTCTGCATGTTATATAAATATGCGTCCGTCTCCCCTTCCCGGTAAATATTGTCCCACCAAAGCATAGAGTAAGGGGGGACAAAAATATAAAATTCTGTCTCCGGATGCGCCTTAATCCGGGCGGTCAAAAGATTCAGATTTGCATTTAACAAATTTTCGTAATAATTTTCAGGCTTCATTTCCGAAACGGAAGGTTTGCGGATATACTGCCCTAAGATCATGTCCGAATTAAATTCCTTCCACTGCGCCCAGTTGTAGGAATCGTTTTCATCGTAATCTCCCATAAAGGAATTGGCAATCAGGTAAGGTATTTTTTCCAAAAGAACCCCTTTGTTCAGCAGATATTCAATATCATTAACATAATTATCATCGTACAAATACATAGGACAGCCGGTGAGCTCATAAGTGGTCTCCGGGTCAACCGAAAGCGCGGAGGGGTCAAGATTGTAAAACACATATTTTAATTCCTGATGCTCAAAGGCAATGCCAAGAAGATAGCATAAATCAGCAGTGGCGCCGTAGGAACGGATGGCTTTGATAACCTGACAGTCAAACCCTTTATTAAACCAGTCATTGTAATAATTTTCGGCAACGGAGGAGCCTGCCACAACACTGTCGTAGTCTAAGGTTTTCAGCGACCCGACGCATTGATACTCCTTGTCCGTGAGCACGGTTTTCAGCCCGGGCAGAGGTTTATGATACTGAAAAAAGGGGTCAAAAACCACAACCGCAAGGGCGCATAAAAGGAGCAGTAAACCGCTTAGTATGAAAAAATGTTTTATAAATTTTTGTGACATGTTCCATCCACCTATTTCTTTGCAAACTGTCAAATGAGTTAAAAATTAAAATAAATAAACGTACTGACCTGTGAAAAGGAAATCACGGACCAGACAAAAATAATCGTTGTAAAAAGGCAGAGCCGGAAGTTTAAAGGCTTTTCTTTCACTATCTGAACGGCATTCTTTCTGGTAAGGACAAAAATGCTGATAATGAGCAGTAAAAAGAATAAGACCGTGTACGCATAAGGCAGTATCTCCGGCGCGGTCAGGTTAATGACCTGTTTAAACAGATAAAATTCCGGAATGTCTAACTTGGCGGTAACCTTAAAAAGATAGCCGGTGTTTTTGAAAGCAAAAATATTCCGGAACATTTGAAAGGCGTCTGTCATGCTGGCGCTTCTGAAAAAGAACAGGGATAAATTGAAAAAGGAGAAGGTAAATATCCAACCCAGCCATCTTGGAATGGAGATAAGAGACGATCCGGCTTCTTTGGCGCCTTTAACACTCACGATTCCCAGATTGTCCCAGATAACTAAAAGCCCCTGCATGGTTCCCCATGCCACATAGGTCCAGTTGGCGCCGTGCCACAATCCGCTCAGGAAAAAGATAATAAAAGTGTTGATTATCGTGCGGAGCTTTCCCTTACGGCTTCCGCCTAAAGGGATATAGACATATTGAATAAAAAATCTTGAAAGAGTCATATGCCATCTCTGCCAGAGTTCCTTGACGGAACATGCCTTGTAGGGAGAATTAAAATTGGCGGGCAGGTCAATGTTGAACATTTTGCCAAGCCCCATTGCCATATCGCTGTAACCGCTGAAATCAAAATAAATCTCAAAGGTGTAGGCAAGTATCACAAACAGGGTGGAGGGAGTATCCAAAAAGGCAGTCTGCTCAAAGCCGAAGTTGACCGGGATTGCCAAAATATCCGCTAACAGTACCTTTTTGCCGAGACCAATTGTAAAGAGAACAATCCCCCTTGCAAACTGATCGGAAGAAAAACGCCGGTTCTGCAGGTTTTCAAACTGAGGAATCATTTCCCTGTGCAGGACGATAGGGCCGGCGATAAGCTGCGGAAAAAAAGTCACAAAGGTAAGATAGTCGGCAAAAGAATAGTGAGGCGCTTCCTTCCGGTATCGGTCAACGATAAAGGACAGCTGTTGAAAGGTAAAAAAGCTGATCCCTAAGGGAAGCAGGATATGTTTCAGGTTAAAATCCGCATGAAAGACTGCGTTGATGTTTTCAAAAAAGAAGTCATAGTATTTAAAGTAAAACAAAAGCCCAAGGTTTAAAAGAAGCCCTGCAAAAAGCCCCATCCTGCCGGTGAGCGGAGAGTCAAACCGTTTCATCAGATAACTGATCAGGTAATTAGCGAAAATACTCACAAGAATTACAGCCAGATAAGAAACGTTGAAGTAGCCGTAAAACCACAGCGACATTCCTGCCAAAAAGAATTTAGCAGGTTCATAAGCTTTTAATCGGTTTAAGGTATACCAGCCAATCAGGGTGAGAGGCAGGAACAAAAAAATAAAAATATAAGAATTAAAAAGCATGACTGTTCTCCGTAAATTATTGGGCAGAGACCCTCCCAACCATTTTAGCACGACTTTACATAATTTGTCTAATTTATGGAAATACTTAGCACATAAACTTATAAACCGCATGGAAAGGAATGGTTATGAGGATGAAAGCAAAAGTACTTCTGGGAATGTTCGCTGTCTCTTTATTCATGATTACCGGATGCAGCCATAATCATGCAGAAAATGAAAACACAAGCGATCAGGCGTATGTAAATGAGAGCAGTGAAAAGGATGATGCCGTAAATACGCTGCAGATTGGGACTGAGTATAAGATTACGGGACCCATGGACGAGCTTCGGGACGCCGTTGTGGTGATGATAGGCGAAAATTATTGGCCGGATACGCTTCTGACCAGAGAAGAGCTGGCGGAAAGGACAGGGATTTCGGAAGATTTGTATGAGGACTGCCTTGCAGAGTACCAGCACACGGAGGCAGGAGTGGATATGATGATTCTGGTGGAGGCAAAAGAGGAATCCATAGAAATGGTCGAAGATTATTTAAATCAGTATAGGGAGGTTCTTCTTCGGATTTATTCGGGACAGCCTCAAAATCTTGCCAAGGTATCCGCTTCAAGAATGGAGATTGTTGATAATTACGTTTGTTATGTCCAGTTAGGCGCGGACATTTCCAATATGGAGGAAAACGGGGAAGAGATCATGACGGATTACTGCCGGGAGGTAAATGAAAAGGTTCTCGATTTAATTGAAAAGAAAATTTTAAATACCTGATAAGAAAATTGCTCCGCAATCTTCCGCTCTTTGAAGAAATTTCTTATATAAAAAAAGCTGCCTCCTAGGAAGCAGCTTCTTCTATTAATTTAACGATAGTCTTTACCGAACTGAGCTGATGGCTCCGGCTCATAGCGTCAATGTAAGTTTGTCTGGTAAAGTACAGCTCTAATACCTTTTCGGTGAGAAGTTCGGCGCTCAGCTCATCATCGTTTATCACCATGGAAAATCCTTGGGATTCAAAGGATTTGGCGTTGAGGATCTGGTCGCCCCGGCTGCTGGATGCAGAAAGAGGAATGAGCAGATTCGGCTTCCGCAGGGCTAAGAGTTCACAGATAGAATTAGCGCCGGCGCGGGAAATTACAAGGTCTGCCATTGCAAAAAGGTCTTTTAATTCTGCTTTTACATATTCAAACTGGCGGTACCCTTCTGTGTGAAGGTAAGAGCTGTCGATTTTGTCCTTACCGCAGATGTGTACAACCTGAAAGTCCTTTAACAGATTTGGAAGCGCTTCCCGGACTGTCTTATTGACAGAAGCGGCGCCTAAGCTGCCGCCGATTACCAAAATTACCGGTTTTCCTTTGGAAAATCCGCAAAAAGAGAGAGCCTCCTCCTTATTTCCGCGGGTCAGCTCCGCGCGGATGGGAGAACCGGTGAGAACGGCTTTTTGAGGGGGAAGCATCTTGTAAGTCTCCGGAAAATTACAGCATACCTTCTGCGCGGCTGGAATGCACAGCTTGTTGGCAAGCCCCGGTGTCATATCCGACTCATGGATCACGCAGGGAATGTGCAGAGATGCGGCGGCCCGCACCACCGGGACACTGACAAATCCGCCTTTGGAAAAGACTACATTGGGGCGTATTTGTTTTAAAATTTTACGTGCCTCGGCAAAGCCTTTGATTACCTTAAAGGGATCCGTAAAATTCTTAATATCCAGATAACGCCGGAATTTGCCGGTGGCAATTCCGTAATAGGGAATCTCATAGTCCTTGATCAGCTTTTTTTCAATTCCGTCATAGGAACCGATATAAGAAATTTCGTAGCCGGATTTTTGCAGTTCAGGCAGCAGGGCTATATTGGGCGTGACATGTCCTGCCGTTCCGCCGCCGGTCAATACGATTTTTTTGGATGAATTTAAACCGCTCATAGGGGAGCCTCCAGATTAACAGTTTTCCGCTTTTAATTGTTCAAGTGCCTGCGCAAGCTGATCCGGACAGGAGGTGGACTTAAAACCGCATCGGATTCCTTTCAGTTTGGTAATGGCATCATCCACGTTCATGTCGGTGACAAGGCTGGCAATTCCTTTTAAGTTTCCGTTGCAGCCTCCAAAAAATTCTACAAATTTGACTTTTCCGTTCTCCACTTCAATGTCAATGGAAGTAGAACAGGTTCCTTTTGTTTGATATTTCATAATGACTCATCCTTTCTTTAATGGATAAGTATAGCAGAAAGTAAAGCCATTTTCCAGTATGAAAAGTCAAGAAAAGCAAATAAAAGAAAAAAATTGCAGGAAAATAGCGAGAACTTACAACGGTCAAATTATTGAGCTAAAAATTTCCTTCCTCTATAATAGATAGCAAACGACAGCTGTAGGAGTCCAAAATAGTCATCAACAAGACAGAAAGATTAAAAGGAGGAAATATGTTTACTATTTTGTCAGATCACAAAATACTTACAGGATTAATTCTGTTATTTCTGCTTTTCAGTATTGTATGCCAAATCATATCTGCTGTGATATATCAAAATATGATTAAGCAGAGTGATAATATGTCTTCCACGGAAAATAAAATATTAAAGCAGTGTAAACAAAAATATGCAAGCTATTATAAGCTGAACGGAAAGATGGTCAATACTTCTGTTTTTGTGGACAAGTTTCTGCACAGAATCCGTATTGGAGGGCTTTCGTTATCCAGACTTTTCCATATTTCCGGTCAGATGATGATGCTTTCCGTGCTGGTCACGGGGATTACCATTTGTTATCTTTTGTCGGAAGGAAATACTTTATTTCAGATTATGCCCTATTATCTGATTAGTATACTTGGATTGTATTTATATTTTTCGGTTTCCGGGGTTTTAAATATTCAGGAAAAGGGCAATCTGCTCAAAACAAATTTAATTGATTATCTGGAAAATCATTATTCTCCCCGGCTGGAAGTGGAAAAGGAAAACGCCCTTGAAGAGGGAGTCAAGAAGCGTGAGGTTTATGCCAGAGAGCTTTTAAAGGAAGAGCCAAAAGAGGCGGACAACCGTGAGGAAGAATTGGAAGATTTGCTGGAAGAATTTTTTGCCTGAATATGTTATACTATTTGTAAAGACAATAAGGGTAACCGGAGTTTTTCAAATAGTGTGCGGAAAGGTTGGATTCTATGAGCAGATTGTGGTATCGGCAGCCGGCGAAAGAGTGGGAAGAGGCGCTTCCGCTGGGAAATGGAAGATTAGGGGCAATGGTATTTGGCGGTGTTTCGGAGGAGCGCCTCCAAGTGAACGAAGAAAGCGTATGGTACGGAGGAAGAGCGGACCGGAATAATCCGGATGCCAAAAAGAAGCTTCCGGAAATACGCAGATTAATTTTTGACGGTGAGATTCAAAAGGCGGAACGTCTGATAAAATTTGCCATGTCGGGATGTCCGAACAGTATGCATCCCTATCAGACCTTGGGAGATATTTTTTTACAGTTTGAGGGCGTTAAGGATTATACGGATTACGAGAGAGAGCTGGATTTGGAGAAGGCAGTATACCGCCAGAGATTTACCAGCGGAGGGACTCTTTACCAAAGAGAGATTTATATTTCAAAACCGGCGGGAGTTCTGGTGATGCGCCTTTATGCAGAAGGGGAGGGAAAGATAAATCTGACAGCGTCGCTGGGAAGGGAAAAGTTTTTTGACGGGGTCAAAAAGGCAGGAACCAGAGGGATTTGCCTGTATGGAAATCTTGGAAAAGGCGGTTTTGATTTTTCCATGATGCTCAACGCGGACACCAAGGATGGAAAGATTGAGGTTATCGGAGAATACCTTCTGGTAAGCGGGGCTTCGGATGTTACCTTATACTTTTGCGGCGATACCTCCTATCATGTGCCCTCGGCTATGCTGGAGCCTTCTATCAGTGACAGAATCCAGAAGGCGGCGGAGGAAAAGCCGGAGAATTTGTTTGCCAAGCATGTGGAAGATTACCGTTCTTTCTATGGAAGGGTTACCTTTGATCTGGGAGACCTTGCAGAGTATGACAGGATTCCCACGGATCAGCGTATTTTAAACGCTGGAAAGGAACCTGCGGACAGAGGTCTTTCCAAGCTGTTTTTTGATTATGGACGTTATCTTTTGATTTCCTGCAGCCGGGAAGGAGGACTTCCGGCAACCCTGCAGGGGCTTTGGAATAAGGACATGCTTCCCCCTTGGGACTCTAAGTATACCATCAATATCAATACGGAGATGAACTATTGGCCGGCGGAAAGCTGCAACCTGTCGGAATGTCATATGCCGTTGTTTGAGCTGATTAAAAAGATGGTTCCAGGTGGACAAAAGACGGCGCGGCTGATGTACGGGTGCCGTGGTTTTGTGTGCCATCACAACACAGACATCCACGGGGATACCGTGACGCAGGATGACTGGATACCGGGTTCCTATTGGGTTATGGGGGCGGCGTGGCTGTGCACTCATCAGTGGATGCACTATGAGTACACGCTGGATCGGGACTTTTTAAAGGAAAGTTTTCCGATTATGAGAGAAGCGGCGCAGTTCTTTTTGGATTTTTTGGTAGAGCATGACGGGTATCTGGTCACCTGCCCATCCGTTTCGCCGGAAAACACTTTTATCCTTCCAAACGGAGAACAGGGCGCCAATATTTACGGCGTGACCATGGATAATCAAATCCTGCGGGATTTATTTACACAATGTATCGAAGCGGCTAAGATTTTGGGAGTGGAAGATTCTTTAAACGAACAAATCAAAGAAGCAAGAGCAAAGCTGATTCCCACCAGAATCGGCAAAACCGGCGCAATTATGGAGTGGCCGGAGGATTACGGGGAAGCGGAGCCGGGGCATCGGCATATCTCTCACCTTTACGGTCTTCATCCATCCAACCAGATTACCGTGGATGGGACGCCGGAGCTTGCAGAGGCGGCGCGCGTCACGTTGGAGAGACGGCTGAAAGCGGGAGGCGGGCATACCGGATGGAGCCGCGCGTGGATCACCAATCACTATGCCAGACTTTGGGACGGGGAAAAGGCGTATGAGAATATCGAAAAGCTGTTTTCCAATTCGGTCTATCTGAATTTGTTTGATAAGCACCCGCCGTTTCAGATTGACGGCAATTTTGGAATCACGGCGGCAATTGCGGAAATGCTGGTACAGAGTAATATGGAAAGAATCCTTCTCCTTCCCGCCCTTCCGTCCGCATGGGACTGTGGTTTTGTAAAGGGGCTGCGCGTAAAAGGAGGAGGAGAGGCGGATATATACTGGGAGGATGGCGTCTTAGACCGATGCAGGATCCGGTCTGCCAAAGGAATGGTAATGTCCTTAAAGTATCGGGACACATCCACTCTTTTTAAGTGGAATGCGGGAGAAGAAAAAGAATTTGTGTGGGACAAAGAGAAGGAAGTCTTGAAAAACTAAGCCTCATTTGGTACACTTAGGCTTGTCTGGTATGGTAAATTTTTCAACAATAGGAAAAGGAGCGATGATTATGAGCAAGGTAACATTTGATTATTCCAAGGCGGCTTCCTTTATCAAGGAGCATGAAGTGGAGTCCATGAAAAAGCTTGCACTGGATGCAAAGGAACTGCTGGTTTCCAAGAAGGGCGCAGGCAACGATTTTCTTGGGTGGATTGACCTTCCGGAAGACTATGACAAGGAAGAGTTTGACAGGATTAAAAAGGCGGCGGCTAAGATACAGAGCGATTCCGAAGTCTTATTGGTAATCGGCATCGGCGGTTCCTACCTTGGCGCAAGAGCGGCGATTGAGTTTTTACGCCACAGCTTTTATAACGTGGTAAGCAAAGAGGTAAGAAAGACTCCCGAAATTTATTTTGTGGGCAATTCGATCAGTTCCACTTATATTAAACATTTGATGGATGTAATCGGAGACCGTGACTTTTCTATTAATATGATCAGTAAATCCGGCACGACTACGGAACCGGCTATTGCATTCCGCGTATTTAAGGAAATGATGGAAAAGAAGTACGGCAAAGAAGAGGCGGCCAAGAGAATTTATGCGACTACCGACAAGGCAAAGGGTTCCTTGAAGAATCTTGCAACGAAGGAGGGCTATGAGAGCTTTGTAGTTCCCGATGATGTAGGCGGACGTTTTTCAGTCCTCACGGCGGTCGGTCTGCTTCCCATCGCAGTAAGCGGCGCGGATATTGACCGGTTGATGGAAGGCGCACAGGCAGGACGCAAGGCGGCGTTAGAGGCTCCTTTTGAAGAGAATGATGCGGTAAAATATGCGGCGCTCCGCAATATCCTTTTAAGAAAAGGAAAGGGAATTGAAATTCTTGCTAATTACGAGCCCAGCGTTCATTATGTTTCCGAGTGGTGGAAACAGCTTTACGGGGAGAGCGAAGGCAAGGATCAGAAGGGTATTTTCCCGGCAAGCGTTGATCTCACCACAGACCTTCATTCTATGGGGCAGTTCATTCAAGATGGTTCCAGAAATATGTTTGAGACCGTTATCAACATTGAAACCAGCAGGGAAGAGATCATTCTTCAGGAAGAGCCGGTAGATTTGGACGGGCTGAATTACTTAGCGGGTAAGAGCGTGGATTTTGTAAACAAGAGCGCTATGAACGGAACGATTCTTGCGCATACGGATGGACAGGTGCCGAATTTTGTGATTACAGTTCCTGAAGTGAATGAGTATTATCTGGGGCAGCTTTTCTATTTCTTTGAGTTTGCCTGCGGAGTCAGCGGTTATCTGCTTGGGGTGAATCCTTTCAACCAGCCGGGCGTGGAAAGCTACAAGAAGAATATGTTTGCCTTGTTAGGGAAACCCGGTTATGAAGCGCAGAGAGAAGAGCTGATGAAGAGATTATAAAAAGATTATAAATGAAAGGTAAAAGGCGTTTATCAAGATTGGTAAACGTCTTTTTTATACAAAAATTTCTCACAGGGCGGAGATAATTGCAAAGCAATTTTCTTATCCTATGGGAAAGCCAAGGAGCAGAAGAATCAGCCTTAAGATTAATCCCAGCAAAAACAGGTGCGCCGGATAAAAAAGGTAAAAGAGATATTTGCCCTTTTGAAGATACCGCCTGTTGTTACAGCGGTACATCATCCAAAAGGAAAAAAGCAGGGTATATTTAGATGAGAGCTGGGACAGGACTGCCTGCCAGATAGAACCGTAAGTGCCTGCGGCCCGGAACACAAGCGCCGAGAAAAACAGAACCAGGGAGATTGTGCACTGATAAAATCGGTTTTTCCGGAAAAAATACAGCGATAAGATCAGGAGAATCCCCATCCACGAATAATCCGTGTGAAGAATAGCCGCGATAGATATACCGATTGCACCGATAATTATTTTAAGAGGGAGCTTTGAACTGGCTTTTTCAATGCCCCACAGGGTAAGCAGCCCGATAAAAAGCGTAAAAATTACGTTCAGGGAAGAAAGGTCAAGGGCGTTTGCAAACAAAAAATCAAAAGGATACTCGGATAACAGGGCAAAAAGAAAAAGATTCCGGGCGTACTTTATCCTGCTTTTGGTGTAAAGAAAACCCTGCACCAGCAAATAACAATACAGAGGAAAGGAAATTCGTCCGATCAGACGCAGAACTTGATCAATCGTAGTCAGCAGGTCATTTGTCTGATGGGAAAGGGGCACCCGGACAATCAGATATTCCAAAATACCGGCGCCGATGTGGTCGATAAACATGGTAATCATGGCGGTAAGCTTTAACATATCGGATGAAAAAGTACCCGTTCTGAAATCCCATAAATCTCCATAGGTTATCTCATTTTGAGCCGCTTTTACTGACATGATGTTTCTCCTTACCTTGTTCCTAGTAGAACAGCTTTATTGTAATTCAAGAAAAGAAGCGCGACAAGGAAAATTTTACTGTTCATTTCAATTTTTATCCTGTATACTTGAAAGGGATACACCTGTGTAGGAGGTAGGAATGAAAAAGATTAAGTCTTCAAAAGAAAAGATACCAAAAGAAAAAACACTAAAAGAAAAAACACCAAAAGTAAAAACGGCAAAAGCCAAAGCGCCTAGGGAAAAGGCACCCAAAGAAAAAAAGCAGTCCAAGATAAATCTGTTTGGTCTGCGGAATAAGATTTTTGTCTGTTTTCTTGTGCCCATACTCTTTATGATTGTGGTAGGCGTGACCGCCTACTATTATGCGGCGGAAGGGATGAGCGAAAAGTTTCAGGAATCGGCGCAGCAGACGGCAAATATGGCTATGCAGTATATGGACGTAAGCTGTACTTATATTCAGTCGGAAGGGTTGAAGTACGCCGTTGACAGTAACTTAGAGAGCTACTCTATCGGCATGATGAAAAAGGATATTGTAGCCCAGTCAACCTATGTGAATGATACCCGGACCGGATTTATGGCGTCTCAGACGGCAAATCCTTTTATCAGCAACACGCATTTTATTCCCAAGTCGGGCGTATCGATTATATCAACGGGAAATACCGCCACCAATATTGACGGCATTTATGATGATTATTATGCGGATATGATGGAGCTTTCGGAGGATGGCAGAAATGCTCCCAGATGGATAGACTCCCACCCACGTTTAGATGAACAGTTAGAAATTACCAATCCCGATTATTTTATGGCGTTTCAAATGCCTACGACCAAAAGGTTTGCTTACATCGTAATAGACATTAAAGAAGAGACCTTAAGAGCCCTGCTTGAAGACATTGATTTTGGAAACAAGAGCATTACCGGATTTGTAACCGGAAGCGGGAAGGAATTAATCAGCGAAAGGTTGGAAGAGGGGGCGGAAAGCGTGCTCACCGCTGGAGAAGCGGTATTTGTCGGTCAGGATTATTATCAGGAGGCTCTGCAGGCGGAAGAGGCAAGCGGCGGCAGGGATGTTTCTTTTCAGGGGGAGGACTATTTATTTATCTATGAAAAGAGCACCGTCAGCAATATCATGTTCTGCTCCTTGATTCCGCTTTCCGTAGTTACCGGACAGGCAGTTAAGATTAAACAGATTACGGTTATGCTGGTTATTATAGCCGGTATTGCGGCGTTTTTAATCGGCACGCTGATTACCTTAGGCATCCAAAAAAATATGAAGAACATTTCCTTAAGGCTGAACGAGGTAGCGCAGGGAGATTTGACGGTGCAGGTTAAGGCACAGGGACACGATGAGTTTGAGGGTCTTGCAAAGACGGCGACAAACATGATTGTCAACACCAAAAAGCTGGTGAGCAAGCTGACGGGAACGGTTCAGCAGCTGGAGGTATCCGCCGGCAATGTAAACGAGGCTTCCGCTGACATCAATAATTATTCCGGAGACATTACCCATGCCATCAATGAGATCAGCGATGGAATGTCCAAGCAGGCGGAGCATGCTCATGAGTGCGTTGTTAAGACGGGAATGTTGTCCGACCGGATGAAAGAGATTGAGCAGATGGTGGAATCGGTGGAAATGGTTGTGGATAAAACGGAAAAGATGATTGCCCAGGGTACGGAGATTGTTCAGGTTCTCGCTGACCGCGCTAAGGAAACCTCCGATATGACGGCAAGAGTCGGGGAGAGCATAGCCGCACTGAAAACCGAATCAGAAACGATCAACGGATTTGTCCAGACCATCAGTGATATTTCCCAGCAGACCAATCTTCTTTCCCTGAATGCGTCCATTGAGGCGGCAAGGGCAGGGGAAGCAGGCAGAGGATTTGCGGTGGTTGCAGAAGAAATCCGGAAGCTTGCTGATGATTCCAACCGGGCGGCGGGAGAGATTAAAAATAATGTCCAAAATATCAGCGCCCAGACCATAAGCAGTGTGGAGAGCGCCAAAGAAGCGGAACAAATGGTGGCTTTACAGGCAGATGCAGTGACAGAAGTGATTCAGGTATTCCGCGATATGAATACACAGATGAATGATTTGTTTGTCAGCCTGAAAGAAATTGCAGATAATACGGAAGCTGCGGACAGAGAGAGGAATGATACGTTAGACGCGGTAGAAAATATATCTGCAATCATTGAGGAGACCGCAAGCAGTTCGGCGCTGGTGCGTGAAATGGCATCCCAGCTTCTTCACAGCGTGGACAAGCTGAGTCAGACGGCAAGCGCGTTAGATGAGGACATGCAGGGAGTGAAATCAGAAATCTCCGCATTCAAAATAGAATAAAACTTTTGTGTTTTTAATTGCAAGGAAAGCCAATGACCCCGCTTTACAGCGGGGTTATTGATTTTAAAGCGTCTTTCATGCTCTTTACGTATTCTCCTACCGGTTTTGGAGCGTCTTTTCCATACTTGGCAATCAATTTGATGATTGCGGAACCTACGATGGCACCGTCGGAAACGGACGCCATTTTGGCAGCCTGCTGCGGCGTGGAGATGCCAAACCCGACCGCACAGGGAATGTCGGTATTGTCCCGAATCAGCTTAACCATGGAAGGAATGTCTGTCTTGATTTCGCTTCTTACGCCGGTGACGCCTAAGCTGGAAACAATGTAAATAAATCCTTCCGCTTCCTTTGCAATTGTGGAAATGCGGTTTTCGGATGTAGGGGCAATCAGAGAGATTAAATCCACGCCGTACTTTTTGCAAAGGGGACTAAATTCCGCCTTCTCCTCAAAGGGTAAATCCGGGAGGATTAAACCGTCAATGCCGATTTCTGAGCAGGTCTTGATAAACTGATCTGCGTCATAGGAGTATACTACATTTGCGTAGGTCATAAACACCATAGGGATGGTGACTGTCTGACGAAGTTTCCGGACAAGGTTAAAAATATCATCGGTGGTGATTCCCTTAGACAAAGCGCGGATATTGGCTTCCTGAATCACGGGACCTTCCGCGGTAGGATCCGAAAACGGAATGCCAAGCTCAATCAGACCGGCGCCGTTTTCCACCATGCTGTAAACAATTTTTTCTGTGGTTTCCAAATCCGGATCCCCACAGGTAATGAAAGGAATAAATGCTTTTTGCCCCTCGAACGCCTGATGAATTTTACTCATAAATATCCTCCCCTCTGTAGCGCGCAATCGCGGCGCAGTCTTTATCGCCTCTGCCGGATATGGTAATGACAATAATCTGATCTTTGGAAAGAGCGGGCGCCAGCTTCATGGCATGGGAGACAGCGTGAGCGCTTTCAATGGCAGGAATAATGCCTTCTGTTCGGGACAGGTATTCAAAAGCGTTTACCGCTTCCTCGTCAGTGACAGCCGCATATTCTGCGCGTCCGGTATCGTGGAGCCATGCATGTTCCGGACCGATTCCCGGATAGTCCAGACCGGCGGAAATAGAATAGACAGGCGCAATCTGCCCGTACTTATCCTGACAGAAATAAGATTTCATACCGTGGAAAATCCCCAGCCTTCCGGTGTTGATGGTTGCGGCGGTCTCAAAGGTGTCGATTCCCCGCCCAGCCGCTTCGCATCCAATCAGGCGGACCTCCTTATTTTCGATAAAATGATAGAAAGTTCCCATAGCGTTGCTGCCTCCGCCCACACACGCCATAACAATATCGGGGAGCCGTCCCTCCTTTTCCATAAGCTGCTGCTTAATCTCCCGGGAAATCACAGCCTGAAAATCTCTCACAATAGTAGGGAAGGGGTGAGGACCCATAACGGAGCCAAGGCAGTAGTGGGTATCGTCAATCCGGCTTGTCCATTCCCGCATGGCTTCCGAGACCGCGTCCTTTAACGTGGCAGTGCCTGTTTTAACCGGAATGACCTCGGAGCCTAAAAGACGCATCCGGTACACATTAAGCGCCTGCCTTTTGGTGTCCTCTTCTCCCATAAAGACGACGCATTCCATTCCCAATAAAGCGGCGGCGGTAGCCGTTGCAACGCCATGCTGTCCGGCGCCTGTCTCCGCGATTAACCGGGTTTTTCCCATTTTCTTTGCCAAAAGCGCCTGACCAAGCACATTGTTAATCTTGTGGGATCCGGTATGGTTTAAGTCTTCTCTCTTTAAATAGATTTTGGCGCCGCCTAAGTCTTTTGTCATCTTTTCTGCATAATAGAGACGGCTGGGGCGTCCTGCATATTCGTTAAACAGAGAAGTGAGCTCCCGGTTAAATTCCGGGTCTTCTTTATAATGCTGATACGCCTCTTCCAGTTCAATTACGGCGTTCATAAGTGTTTCGGGAATATACTGCCCGCCGTGAACTCCGAAGCGTCCTTTTGATTGTGACATAAAATATCTCCTTTCCTGTCAAATGTCTTTTGCTGTAATTTGTGTCACAGGGAACCTCTGCGGACAGTTGAAATAAAAGCCTGTATTTTGTCAGGATCCTTGTTTCCATCTGTTTCCACGCCGGAGCTTACATCCACGGCGTAAGGCCTGGCAAGGCGGACTGCCTCTGTGACATTTGCCGGATTCAGCCCTCCGGCAAGAAAAAAGGGTCTGTCAATTTCCTTGATCAGTGACCAGTCAAAGGTCTCTCCCGTTCCCAGACCGTTATCTAAAAGCAGATAATCACAGGGAAACGAGAGGGCTTTTTGAATATCCTTTTCGGATTTGATAATAAATGCTTTGATGACAGGGCAGGGACAAAGCGCATGCAGGGCATCTACATAAGCTTCATCCTCCTCCCCGTGAAGCTGGGCAATCTGAATGGTTCCACTTTGAAAAAGAGAAGCCACTTCGGATACCGGCTCGTTCACAAATACGCCTGCCGGAGTAATGGAGGGGTCGAGAGCCTTTCTCATCTCGGCGGCTTTCGCCGGGGCGACATATCTCGCCCTGCCCTTTAAAAAGACAAAACCAATATAATCCGGTTTCCATTTATTCACATAAGAGATGTCCTCCATGGATTTTAAACCGCAGATTTTAATTTTAGTCATTTTGGGGATCCTTTCCGCTTCCTTTCAGCGCGTTTAACATAGCTTTCTTGTCCGGCGATTTCATCAGAGTTTCCCCGATTAGGACGGCGTTTACCTTTGCCTGCCGGAGGACATTGATGTCATCAGCCGTTTTGATTCCGCTTTCCGCCACAAACAGTACGGAGTCCGGCACCAGTGCCCGAAGCCGGTTGCTGTTATGGACATCTACGGAAAAGTCATTCAGGTTCCGGTTGTTGACGCCGATCATGCGGGCGCCCGCCGAGAGCGCGGAGTGAATCTCTCTTTCATCGTGGGCTTCCACCAGTGCCGAAAGTCCCAAAAAGTCGCAGATTTGAATATATTCCCGAAGAACATTTTCAGGCAGCAGGGCGCAGATTAACAGCACGGCATCCGCTCCCAAAAGCTTTGCCTCGTAGATCATGTATTCATCTACGGTAAAATCCTTTCGGATACAGGGGATGGAAACCGCCTGTGCGATTTCCGTTAAATAAGAGTCCTTTCCCAAAAACCATTTTGGCTCCGTTAGAACAGAGATACAGGCGGCTCCGGCATCTTCGTACTCTTTTGCAATTGACACATAAGGAAATTCCTCTGCAATCAGTCCCTTAGAGGGGGAAGCCTTTTTGCACTCGCAGATAAAACTGATATCCTCCTGCCTGACAGCCTTTTCAAAGGGAAAGCCGGTGTCACAGTTCATGACAGAAGCTTTTGCCTTTAATTCTTTTAAGGGAAGGGAGCGCTTTGCCTGCGCTGTCCGCTCTTTTGCATATTCCGCTATGGTGGTTAAGATGGTTGCCATTTTCAGTCAGCCCTTTCTATTTACAGATTACTTTCCTTTTTAAACTCTTCCAGTTTTGCAAGAGCCTTTCCGCTGTCAATCAGCTCAGCGGCAAGCTGGATGCCGTCCGCAAAGGTTTCTGCTTTTTGACCGATATAGAGAGCGGCTCCGGCGTTTAAAAGCACAGCCGATCTCTTAGCCCCCTGTTCGCCTTTCAAAATAGAAAGCGTGATTGCCGCATTTTCTTCCGGAGTGCCGCCCGCTAAATCTTCTTTTTTACAGGAGGGAAGCCCGAATTCTTCCGGCGTAATGGTGTAGGTCTTGTAATGATCTTGATTAAATTCACAGATTAAGGTGGGCGAGCAGGCTGCAATTTCGTCCAGCTTATCCTGTCCGTATACCACCATTCCCCTTTTCACGCCAAGGCTTGTGAGAACCTTTGCAAGGGGTTCCACCAGATATTCATCGTAAACGCCGAGGATCTGCATGGAGGGGGAAGCAGGGTTGGTAAGGGGACCTAAAATGTTAAACACTGTACGGATGCCCAGCTCTTTTCGGATGGAGCCCACATACTTCATGGAAGTGTGGTACTTTTGTGCAAAGAGAAAGCAGATTCCGATTTTATTTAAAAGCTCCACGCATTTATCGGGGGAAAGGTCAATATTGACCCCTAATGCTTCCAGACAATCCGCGGCGCCGCACTTGGAGGATGCCGCACGGTTTCCATGCTTTGCTACCTTGATGCCTCCTGCGGCAATGACCAGAGCGGAGGTAGTGGAAATATTAAAGCTATGAGCGCCGTCCCCTCCGGTTCCCACAATCTCCAGAACATCCAGTCCGTGCTCAACCTTTACGGCGTGTGCCCGCATAGCGGCGGCGCATCCGGCAATTTCATCGGTGGTTTCCGCTTTGGCGCTTTTGGTGGAAAGAGCAGCCAGAAAAGCGGCGTTTTGTGTGGGGGAGGTCTCTCCGCTCATAATTTCATTCATGACGGCATACGCTTCGTCATAAGTCAGGTCTTGTTTGTCTACGATTTTTACAATTGCTTCTTTGATCATATTAATCACCATTTCCTTTCTTTGACTATGATATTGTTTTAAAAAAATTATTTATAATTGATTTTCCATCCGGAGTGAGGATTGATTCCGGATGAAATTGTAACCCATAAACAGGATAAGCTTTGTGCTTAACAGCCATAATCTCATTGTCGGTCGTCTCTGCAATGACGGAAAGGCACTCCGGAAGTGTCTCCCGGATAAGAGCAAGGGAATGATACCTTGCAACGGGAATCACGGAAGGAAGACCACTGAAAATAGGGCAGTCCGTATCTAATCTGGTATCGGATTGTTTTCCGTGCATCAGCTCTTTTGCATAAGAGATTGTACCGCCGTATGCCGTGCAGATAGCCTGATGCCCTAAACATACGCCAAGGATGGGAATGGCGGAACCCAGCTCTTTCACCGTATCAATGCAGATGCCCGCCTCTTCCGGATGTCCCGGTCCGGGGGAGAGAATGACAGCCTGAGGATGCATTTCTCTAATTTCCTTGACTGAAAATGCGTCATTGCGGATTACTTTAATATCCGGATTCAGGGAACCGATCAGCTGAAAAAGATTATAGGAAAAGCTGTCGTAGTTATCAATCAGTAAAATCATGAATCCACCTCCTGTGCCATATGAAGCGCTGTCACCACGGCAGCGGCTTTATTTAAACATTCCTGATATTCCGTTTCGGGAACCGAATCGGCTACAATGCCTGCTCCGCTTCTCACAAAGACCTTTCCGTTTTTCTTGTAGGCGATACGAATAGCGATGCAGGTGTCCAGATTGCCGGTAAAATCTAAATATCCGATGGCGCCGCCGTAAATTCCCCGTTTGTTATTTTCCAAATCGTTAATCAGCTGGCAGGCTTTAATCTTAGGGGCTCCGGAGAGGGTTCCCGCAGGAAGGATAGCGTCTATGGCGGACAATGCATCTTTATCATCTAAGATTTCGCCTCTCACCGTGGAACCAATGTGCATAACGTGTGAATATCTTTCTATGGAGAGATACTTTTCCACATCCACGGTTCCAAATTTACTGATTTTGCCAATATCGTTTCTGCCCAGATCCACCAGCATATTATGCTCGGCTAACTCTTTCGGGTCGGAGAGAAGCTCCTGCTCCAACTTCTGGTCTTCCTTTTCCGTTTTGCCCCGGGGACGGGTTCCGGCGAGGGGGAAAGTGTGAAGAACGCCGTCTTCCAGCTTTACCAGAGTTTCGGGGGAAGCCCCTGCCACCTCCATATCACTGCTGGAAAAGTAAAACATGTAAGGAGAAGGATTCAGGGTGCGGAGAATCCGGTAAGTATTTAAAAGGCTCCCTTCATAATCTGCTTCCAGACGGTTGGATAAAACAATCTGAAAAATATCCCCTTCTTTAATATGATGTTTCGCTTTTTCCACCATGGAGCAGTATTCCTCTTTTTCAAACAAAGGTTTAAAGTCGGATGTGCAGGTACCGGGGTCTGCCGGTGCCGGAGCACCGTTTTCAATTAAATCCGCCAGCTGTTTTAATTTAAGAAGAGCTCCGTTATATTCGGTTTCCAGCTGGTCAAGACGGATGTTGACAATTAAAATTATTTTTTGGCGGAAGTGATCAAACGCGATTACCTTATCAAACAGCATTAAATCAACATCTTTAAATCCTTCCGTATCTACGGCGTCTAAGTGAAGAGAAGGCTCCGCATATTTCAAATAATCGTAAGAAAAATATCCCACCAATCCTCCGGTAAAGGAAGGAAGGTAAGAAAACCTCGGGCTTTTATGCTCCTCTAAAACCTGCCGGATATATTTTCCCGGGTCGGTGGTCTCAAAGGATAGAGAACCAATCTTCATCTGTCCGTTTTGACAGCTGATTTCCAGGCTGGGGTCGTAGCCGAGAAACGTGTAGCGTCCCCATTTTTCGTTATCCGACACGGATTCTAAAAGATAGCAGTGTCCGGATACATTTTTTAAAATTTTGAGAACCTCTATGGGCGTTTTCATGTCCGATAGAATTTCTGCACTGATTGGAACCGTTTTATAAAGGTTTTGTTCTCTCAATTGTTCCAGTTCACTTTGACTGGGCTGTACGGTGAGTTTCATAATCATTCCTCCTGTTAATTCCAGCGGGCAGGGAGCCTTGCGCCTGCCTGCATTGGGGCTGTTGGCTGAATGCGCTCCTGCGTAATTGAGCGGGCAGGGCTTTCTCCCTGCGCATAAAAAAGTCCCTGACAGAGTTTCTGTCAAGGACGAATCTTACAATCCGCGGTGCCACCTTGATTTACAGCAATTGCTGTACGCTTAACGAGATACCATCATATCTCCGGCAACTGACGTATGCCCTCACGTTGCAGAATACTAAGTGTTGCAAATAGCACGGTTCATAACACGGTTCACTGCACCCTCAGCGGTCCATTTGATAATTTGTTTTCCACCCGTTCTCAGCAGCCGGGCTCTCTGTAGGAGCATCATTACCTTTATCTCCGCCTCATCGGTTTCGACCATATAAATTTTCTTTATCTTACTGCTGTGTTAAAGGATTGTCAATAATATTTTTAATTTCTTTTCCAGAATTTCTGTGTTAAAATAATAAATTAGCAGCAGGGGAGGGAGAGCGGATGAACAAAAAGCAGAAGATTACTTTGGTATTGATATTTGCGGCGGTTCTTGTAATTACCGCTGCCTTGGCGGTAATATTAAATTACCGGACGGCGCAGGCAGGGAAAAAGGAGTTCCGGATTGAGGTAGTCTCGGACAGAGACGGATATTCTAAGACAAAAGAATATATTTCGGATGCGGAATATCTGGGAGAGTTCCTTAGGACTATGGACGGATGCCAGTGGCAGGAATCGAACTATGGCATTTATATTACGGGTTTTGATGATATGCTGGAGGACATGGACAATCAATATTGGTGGTGCATATCCGTAAATGGGGAATCCAGTATGACCGGCGCCGATGAAATTCCTCTCAGGGATGGTGATGTATATAACTTTATATTGATGCAGGGGTGGTAAGATGCCTGTAAGGAAAATCACGAGGATAGCGCTTTTAAGTGCTATCCTTTATGTGTCCAAAATAGCATTGGAGTTTTTGCCGAATGTAGAATTGGTGTCCCTGCTTGTCCTTGTCTATACTCTGGTGTTCGGTGGGGAGACCTTTTTGGTGATAACGGTTTTTAATTTTTTCGAGTTTATTCAGTGGGGATTTGGAATCTGGTGGGTAAGTTATCTGTATGTCTGGCCACTTTTATGCCTGATTACACTTGTGCTGCGAAAGAGGATAAAAGAAGAGTTTTTGGCGTGGGGAGTAGTCTGCGGATTGTTTGGTCTGATATTTGGAGGGCTGTTTGCCCTCGCCTATCTGCCGATTGACCCTTCCTATGCGCTTGCTTACTGGATATCGGGACTTCCTTGGGATGTGTGGCACGGGGTATGGAATTTTGTTCTGGTGATTGTTTTGGGAAAGCCTCTTTATAGAGTTCTTAAAATATGTTATGATAAATCGAAAGGAGAAAGCATATGAAAATTGTTGTATTGGAAAGAAACAGCGTGGGGTTGGATGTTTCGGTGGATGGCATCAAAAAGTATGGGGATGTGACGGAATATCCGAATACGACGGCAGTGGATGTGAAGGAAAAGATAAAGGATGCAGAAATCATTGTGGCAAATAAAGCGCCTTTAGGCGCAGAGGTGCTGAAGGAGGCTGACAATGTGAAGCTGATCTGCGAATTTGCAACAGGCTTTGACAATGTGGATATAGCATACTGCAAAAGCAGGGGAATCAAGGTGGCAAACGTGGTGAATTATTCTACGGATGCAGTAGCCCAGCATACCTTTGCCCTCTGCCTGTATGTACTGGAAAAGCTTCATCATTATGATGATTATGTAAAGTCGGGTACATATGCGGCGCAGGAGAGGTTTTCAAATTTTGACATTCCCTATACGGAGCTTGCAGGCAAGACATGGGGAATTGTGGGCATGGGCAATATTGGCAGAAAGGTGGCAGGGATTGCACAGGCATTTGGCTGCAGGGTAATCTTTTATTCCGCATCGGGAAACAGCACCTGCACCGATTACGAGAGAGTAGATTTTGATACGCTGCTTGCGGAATCGGATTTTGTGTCCCTCCATTGTCCGCTCAGCGATAAGACCAGAAATTTAATTGATTTGGATGCTCTTAAGAAAATGAAAAAGAGCGCGATTCTGATTAACGTTGCAAGAGGCCCCGTTGTGAACGATGAAGCCCTTTATACGGCATTGTCTGAGAATTATATTGCCGGTGCCGGACTGGATGTGACCAGCACGGAACCGATGAAGGACAGCAATCCTTTGAGCAAGGTCATGGACAGCAATAAGCTGATTATCACGCCTCATATGGCTTGGGCAAGCATTGAAGCAAGACAGCGGTGCGTATCGGAAACCTGTAAGAATATCGAGGCGTTTCTGAAAGGGGAAGACAGAAATATCGTCAATCTATAAGCAGATAGGATAAAAGGAGGTCTATCATGGGAATTGTATTAAAAAACATCTTAGCTCTTCTGCCGGAAGGGGACACGGATGTAATTCGTGAAACGGATCTTTATATTGAAGGCAGCAGGATTGTTTCCATTGGAAGCATGCCGGAAGGATTTAAAGAGGATAAGGTAATTGACGGTAAAAACCGGCTTGCCATTCCGGGACTTGTAAACTGCCACACCCATTCTTATATGTCATTTATGCGGAATGTGGCGGATGATTTAAGCTTTATGGACTGGCTGTTTGGAACCATCGACCCAATCGAACAGCAGATGACGGATGAGGACACCTATTGGGGAGCCTGCCTTGCCATTATTGAAATGATGAAAAGCGGAACGACCTGCTTTAACGATATGCAGATGAATATCCATCAGACTACCAGAGCCGTAAAAGAATCCGGTATGCGTGCAGTGATCAGCCGCGGTCTTGTGGGAAGTGGAAACGATGAGGCAGGGCAGATGCGCCTCCGTCAGGCGTACGAGGAACGGGATGCGGCGGCGGACTGCGACAGGCTTACCTTTATGCTGGGGCCTCACGCCCCTTATACCTGTGATGATGGGTTCATGCGCATTGTGTCCGAGGAAGCAAAGAAAAACAATATGAGAATCCATGTGCACCTTTCGGAAAGCGAAAGTGAGATACAGCAGATTAAAGAGAAATACGGATGCACGCCTATTGAGATGGCGGATAAAAACGGGCTTTTTGATGTTCCGGCAATTGCCGCCCACTGCGTACAAATCACGGAAAGCGATATGGAAATCTTAAAGGCGAAGAATGTCAGCGTTGTGACGAACCCGGCAAGCAACATGAAGCTTGGAAACGGATTTGCACCTGTGCCGGAGATGATGGAGAAGGGAATTAACGTATGCCTCGGCACAGACGGAGCCGCCTCTAACAACAGTTTAAATATGTTTCATGAGATGAGCCTTCTTGCTCTGATTCACAAGGGTGTCAAGAGGACGCCCCAATGCATCAGTGCAAAAGAAAATATCCGCATTGCTACCATAAACGGTGCAAGGGCGCTTGGTCTTGAAAAGGAAATTGGTTCCCTTGAAGTGGGAAAGAAAGCGGACATTGCGGTCTTAAACTTAAATACGCCTTCGCTCACGCCCAGAAATAACCTGATTGCGGGACTTTCTTATTCCGCAGACGGTTCCGAAGTGGAAACCGTGATCATTGACGGAAAAATAACCATGGAGAACCGAAAGATATTGACGATGGATGAAGAACTGGTGTATAAAAAAGTTAATGAGATTATTGTTAGAATGGAGTTAGACAAGAAGAAATACTAAGGTTATGTATCTGTATGGCAGAGAACATAAAAGTGATGATAGGACAGACGACCATCACTATAATAAAAATTCGGCTGAATATCTCATAATTTTATTGGAGGGAAAGAAATGAACAGTGAAATCAGAGACATCAATTTAGCCGAGTCCGGCGAAAGAAAAATCGAATGGGTAAAGAGAAACTGCGATTTGCTCCGCACTCTGGAAGAAGAATTTTCCAAAACCAAGCCCTTTGCAGGTAAAAAGATTGCTTTGTCCGTACATCTGGAAGCAAAGACCGCTTACCTGTGCAAAGTATTAAAGGCAGGCGGAGCGGACATGTATGTGACCGGCTCCAATCCCCTTTCCACACAGGATGATGTGGCGGCGGCACTGGTGAAGGATGGCCTGGAGGTTCACGCATGGTATGACTGCACGCCGGATGAGTACGAATCACATATCCGCCATGTACTGGAAGCAGGTCCGAACATCATTATTGATGACGGCGGAGATTTGGTAAATATGGTCCACACGCAGATGCCGGAGCTGATTCCTGCAATCATCGGCGGATGTGAGGAGACCACCACGGGAATTATCCGTTTGGAAGCGATGAATAATGCCGGAGAATTAAAGTTCCCCATGGTCCGCGTAAACAATGCGGATTGCAAGCATCTTTTTGATAACCGTTACGGCACGGGACAGTCCGTATGGGATGGAATCAACCGTACTACCAACCTGATTGTGGCAGGCAAAATCGTGGTTGTTGCCGGTTACGGATGGTGCGGCAAAGGCACTGCCATGAGAGCTAAGGGGCTTGGCGCAAGAGTAATTGTCACAGAAATCGACCCCATCAAGGCGATTGAGGCGGTGATGGATGGATTTGACGTTATGCCTATGAATGAAGCGGCAAAAGTAGGCGACTTCTTTGTGACTGTTACCGGATGCGATAAGGTAATCGATGAGGAAGATTTTGCAGTGATGAAGGATGGAGCAATCCTTTGTAATGCAGGTCACTTTGACTGTGAAATCGATATGGCAAGGCTCCGTGAAATTGCCGTGGAAACCAGAGAACAGCGGAAGAACATTATGGGCTATAAGCTGCCTACCGGTCAGTGGATTTTTATTCTGGCGGAGGGACGTCTTGTGAATCTGGCAGCAGGCGACGGACATCCGGCAGAAATTATGGATATGAGCTTTGCAATTCAGGCGCTTTCTGCAAAATATCTGGTGGAGCATGGAAGTGAGCTTACGGAAAAGCTGATCGATGTGCCCCGCGAGGTGGACAATGACGTGGCAAGAAGAAAGCTGGCGTTCCTTGGCAAGGAGATTGATGTTCTGACGCCGGAGCAGGAAAAGTATTTGAATAGTTATACGTTAGCGTAAAATAAGGAAGGGGCAATATGCGATGGCATATTGCTCCTTTTGTAATGGGAGTTTCTTAAGCTCTATAACCATTATCAAATCTCCCAAACTTTATTTAATAATACTTCAACTGCTTCTTCAATTCTCTCAAATGAATTAGAATGTAATCAATTGATGTATAATGAAAATGAATTAGAATAATTCGCTACACACTGTGTAGCGAATTTAGATAAGACATTAAAGATAATCTTTGAAAAAATTTAGTCTGCAAATAAAATATGTTTTTTGAATAAATTTATTCAAGGTTTACCCAGATTCGTGTTTCTATAAATGCTTCTAAAATTTTTAATAACCCATTTTTTAAAGAGAGAATTATGCGGCTTTAGAATAATCAATAACAGAGATTTCCTGCATAAGCTGTTTTGCCATATTTACAAGAGATTCAAGCTGTTTGGCAACTTCATTAGAATAATATTTTTCACCGCATTGTTCACATTCTTCACAAGGTACATTTTTAATGATGATGATACAGTTTTTATAATTTACTACGTGGGTTGTCAGAGCTGGAACAGTAGTTTTGCATTTACAATACATACACATAATTATTTCCCCTCTTTTGCTTTATTTATAGTATATCCTATTTTTCAGTAAAAAGAAATAAAAAAGGCGTAATGAAATTTTCCATTACGCCCTAAAACCTCTAAGATATTAATAAATACGGGGGATTTTGATTATCCAAAATATCTCTTAAGCAGTCCCTCAAATGCTTTGCCATGCCTTGCCTCATCGCGCGCCATCTCATGCACGGTATCATGAATTGCATCGAGGTTTGCGGCTTTGGCTCTCTTTGCAAGGTCAAACTTGCCTGCGGTAGCGCCGTTTTCAGCTTCTACTCTCATCTCAAGATTCTTCTTGGTGGAATCGGTTACAACTTCGCCTAACAATTCAGCGAATTTTGCAGCATGCTCAGCCTCTTCCCATGCGGCTTTTTCCCAATATAAACCAATTTCAGGATAGCCTTCTCTGTGAGCAACCCTTGCCATTGCAAGATACATGCCGACTTCGGAGCACTCGCCGTTAAAGTTAGCTCTGAGGTCTTCAAGAATATCCTCGGAAACACCCTGAGCAACACCAACTACATGCTCTGCCGCCCATGTCATCTCGTCGCCCTGAGCTGTGAACTTCTCAGCGGGAGCGCCGCAAACAGGACATTTTTCCGGAGCAGCATCACCTTCGTGAACATAACCACATACCTGACATACAAATTTCATAATCATTTCTCCTTTTCTTATTTAATTTTATTTTTGCTGATACAATTTGGACAACGACCATAGAACCAGGCCACATGTCCCTCAATTTCACCGTCAAAGTTCTCCCCGGCAGTTTCTGTCATTTGATTCATGACTGTCATGTCAATATCTAAAACCGTCCCGCATTCTGAACAGACGAAGTGATAATGAGGTGTAGTATCATAATCAAAATGATCTACGCCGTCACCTACCCGGATTCTTGCAATTTCGCCGATGTCGGCAAGCAGAGTTAAGTTCCGGTACACTGTTCCCAGACTGATGTTGGGGAAAGACTGACGAACATTCATATATACAATATCTGCAGTAGGGTGATCTTTTCTGGTGGCCAGAAATTCTTTAATGGAATCCCGCTGTCTGCTGTGCTTCAGATTCATATAAATTCCTTTCTGGTTTAAAAACAGTAATCATTACTGTTTTAGTATAGCAAATAGAGGAGGATTGTCAATAGTTGGAAATTGTTTTTATAAATTTTTTAATTTTGGAGATGTCATGTTCATTCGATAAAAACCGAGAATGCGCTTTTGAGAAGTGAAAAAATTCGATATAAAGAGTAGTAATAAGTTCATCCGGACAAAGAATACTGTTTCGTACAGTTTTAAAAAGGACAAAAGGGATTTGAAGTCGAAAAATTTCAAATCTCTTTTATTTTATATTGACACATGAAGGCTTTTAAGCTATCATATGAGCTGACAAAGGAGATATAAGAATGTACGAGGTTCATTTTTATCAAGATGCCGACGGTAATCAGCCCGTTAAAGAATACCTTGATATGTTGGAAGAAAAATCTGTAAAAAGCAAAGATGCCAGAATAAAATATAATAAAATTGACCAGTATATCGGAATACTAATGGAATATGGAACAGCGGTCGGAGAGCCATATGTGAAGCATTTGGATGGGGAAATATGGGAACTGCGTCCGTTAAGAGACAGAATTTTATTTTTTGCATGGGATGGAAACTCATTTATTTTATTAAGCTATTTTATGAAAAGCACACAAAAGACGCCTAAAAAAGAGATTGAAAAGGCGAAACGGTTAATGGAAGATTTCAGGGAAAGGAGCAGGGAAGATGGATAGTGGAAAGAGAATTTCTCCGGTGGGGGAAAGCTGGAGTGAATACAGAAAAAATCATTATACGGCGGAAGAAATCGCTGAAAATGATTTAATGGTTAAGCTGGTTGGAGAAGTAATAAAGACCAGAAAGGAAAAGCACATATCGCAAAGAGAATTGGAGAATATGACAGGGGTTAAGCAGTCTGTAATTGCAAGAATGGAAAGCGGAAAAACAGACCCCCAGTTATCAACAATTTTAAAACTGCTGGTATCTATGGGGAAAACACTTACAATCGTTCCGCTGGAATTGTCTGAAAAATAGGAAAATATGGTGCATATTTTTTATAACTTCCTAAAAGTGCATTTTTGAGCGTAACCGATAAACAAAGGCGATGTCATGTTCATTCGATAAAAACCCAAAATGTACTTTTTGGAAGCGAGAAATCCTGCTTGACGCAAGGATATTTGTACGCTAAAGTATAATTATCGGGAAAAGGAGCACGGTATGCAGAATATTATTTACACGAAAAAGGCAAGAAAAAATATCAAGGCTCTGGATATAAGAGTAAAAGCGTGAGGCTTAAGATAAAGTGGCTGTCGGGAATAGACAGCCTTTTATGTTAGGTCTATTCAGAGATAATGCGTAAAAGTACATTTTTAAGGCAGGAAGCCTTTAATGAAA
>JAMPGL010000080.1 GCA_023663945.1 Lachnospiraceae bacterium
TTCTATGTACACGGAGGGTCACAGTCCCTCCGGAGAGGGCTAACCGCCTACCATCCTGGTAGTCCCAAAGGGATATTACCATATTTCGCCGGGAATTTCAACATCATCCAATTTGGAGTAGGAAAAGTACGGACATCAAATTTTCAGTGTCATATTAGTGTCACGGTGCAAATAAAAAGACTGGAAAACCTTTATTTTACAGTCTTTCCAGTCTAAATGTCCCCTATTCGAACTCAATCGTCCCCGGCGGCTTACTTGTAATATCATACATAACCCGATTTACATGGCTCACCTCATTGATTATTCTGCTGGTCACTTTTTGCAGGACTTCCCAAGGAAGCTGGGCGGATTCTGCGGTCATGAAATCGATGGTGTTGACCGCGCGGAGCGCAATCGCGTAATCATAGGTGCGCTCGTCACCCATGACACCAACCGAACGCATATTGGTCAAGGCTGCAAAGTACTGGTTTATACTTCTTTCCAATCCAGCATCTGCGATTTCCTCACGGTAAATGGCATCCGCGTCCTGTACTATTTTAACCTTTTCTGCCGTTACTTCTCCAATAATACGGATGCCAAGACCCGGACCCGGGAATGGCTGTCGGAACACCAAATGCTCCGGTATGCCAAGCTCTAAACCAACCTTGCGCACCTCATCCTTGAACAGATTCCGCAACGGTTCAATAATTTCCTTGAAATCCACGCAGTCCGGCAAACCTCCTACATTGTGATGGGATTTAATAACTGCGGATTCGCCGCCAAGACCACTTTCCACTACATCCGGATAAATGGTTCCCTGCACGAGAAAATCCACCGCGCCTATCTTTTTTGCTTCTTCTTCAAATACACGGATAAATTCTTCTCCTATTATCTTCCGCTTCCGCTCCGGCTCTGTCACGCCCGCCAGTTTTTCATAGAAACGATTTTGTGCATTGACACGGATAAAATGCAGGTCGTAATTGCCCTTTGGACCAAATACTGCCTCCACTTCATCACCTTCATTTTTTCTGAGAAGTCCATGGTCTACGAAAACACAGGTCAGTTGCTCCCCAACAGCCTTCGATAACAGCACTGCCGCCACAGAAGAATCCACACCGCCGGATAAAGCACAGAGAACCTTTCCGTCTCCAACCTGCCTACGGATATTTTCTACAGTCTCCTCTACAAAGGCATCCATTCTCCAGTCACCGCTGCAGCCGCAGATATTACGTACAAAATTATACAGCATCTTAGAGCCCTCCGGCGTGTGCAGAACTTCCGGATGGAATTGTATTGCATAGAGCTGTTTTTCCACACACTCAGCCGCTGCTACCGGACAATTTGCGGTAGACGCCACTGCCCTGAAGCCCTGCGCCATCTCGGAAATATAATCAAAATGGCTCATCCAGCATATTGTGTCGGACGAAACCTCGCGAAAAAGTACAGAGGAGTTGTCCACTTTTACTTCTGTCTTTCCATATTCACGAACGGCTGCCCTCTCAACCCTGCCGCCAAGTACATGCATCATTAACTGCGCACCATAACAGAGCCCCAAAACAGGAATCCCCATTTCAAACAACTCTTTGGAGCATGTAGCCGCCCCTTCTTCATAGCAACTGCTGGGACCACCTGTCAGAATAATTCCCTTGGGCTGCATCTGTTTAATTTTATCCAAATCATATTTATAGGAATAAATCTCACAATATACATTACATTCCCTGACACGTCTCGCCACTAACTGGTTATACTGACCACCAAAATCAATCACAACCACTAATTCATTATCCATCTTGCGCCTCTCCTAATCCTGTTCTTTGGCAAAGCCTGACTTTTCTGCTTTTTATTATAAGGACAACCGGACTGCTTGTCAAAAGAATCTTGTGGCAAAATCATTGTATGCTTCAGCATCGATATATTTGTGCCGCAGCTTACCGGCATTTTCCAGGTTTTGCTCCAGAAAATGCCTTACAACCGCAGTCTTTTACTGCCAGAACGACAGATAATTTCAGATTTTCTGTTTTTAAATTCCTACTTTTTTGCTGTGTAAATATTTCTCTCTGGTTGCCAGCCCGCCTCTGATATGCCGCTCTGACTTGTTCACATCCAATACACATCTGGCTTGTTTTGCAAGCGCGGGATTAATCTGCATAAGGCGGTCTGTTACGTCTTTATGTACCGTGCTTTTGCTGACTCCAAATGCCTTTGCCGTCTGCCTTACAGTTGCATTACACTCAATAATGTAATTCGCAATCCCAATAGCACGCTCTTCAATATAATCTTTCAAAAGAAATCCCCTCAGAACACTTTTTTACATTGTATGAAGTATTGCAAAGGGTTATGCGCCCCACCTGTTATTTTCCCACAGCAGGTTCCCACTCTGAAGTCTGACAGACTAAATCATTTGTATGCAAAACCTTATCAAAAATCATACTCGCTCGGATTAAGTCCGGCGTCTTCCAGCGTCTTTCTGCGTTCACTCTCATGCATAAACTCTAATGCTTCCACATCAAGTCCTGACAATTCCAGCTCTGTCTTGGGTTCTTCCGTTTTTTCAATACATATCATATTGCCACCTCCTGTTTCGGTACATTGGTATTTTTACAGGCTTGAATAAAAAACTAGAACTCAACTGAAATATCGCCTAATCATCATAAAACGTTTTATGAGCCGTTGAATGCCTAAATTTGCTATACAACTGCAAGCGGAAAGTACTATTTAGTACATTACAGACAGCAGAGTAATCTTTTTAAGTATGCAAACAGACGACTCGGCTATTCTTATGCAAAAGTAATGCAACCCGGCTTTTACACTTATTGACAAATCGATTACTATCTGTATTTCAATCTGATTTACTTGTAAGGCAGGAATAAGTCTGACCTCAAATGGACTTCATCCGGTAGAATGAAACCTATTTTTAATAAATGGAATAGATTCAGTAACAACGCTATGCCTTCATGCACATACCCACACGCCTGAATTTTCCTCCGTTATCTGTCAGGATTACTTTAAACGGGCGTTCAAACCGTTCCATGCCAAGTCCTATTTCCGGATAATCAAATACCCTTTTTTGCAACATTCTTTCACTATATCCATTTCCACAACGTCCGCATCCGGAAAATGTTTACTGTCTGCTTTAAAATCATCGTATCTGCTTTTTCATCTGAGGTCTATGCTGCGAATTGTCATTTTCTCTGAATCTATGTAGTTGCACATACTTCTGAGACTACCACCTCATGTTCAGCATATATGCGTCAGGGGCTGTCCTTTTTTCACAAGCCTGACAACAGGTTCATTCATCTCCTTACGCTGCCTGTCTGCTTTCAGACCTTCGTCTGCCGACTGCCGCTTCTGCACACTTCGCACTGTAAATATACTTATCCTTATTACACAGTTTTTGCTGTTACATGCATTACACATATGGGGCATGTTCAAACTTATAGCATGCGGCTGATTCATACCTGTCGCAGACTTTTGTACAGTCTGTTCCGCGGCAGAACTTGCATTTAATTCTGCAGGCATCCTCATCACAGCCACAGAAATTTCTTACGGCACATGTTCCTGCTTTCTTATGGCTCTTTCCCACAAAATACTGCCCTTTTATAAAAATCCTGTTTTCCTTCATCTCATGTGCAATTGTGGACGGATGTCGCCTTAATCTCCGTGCAGTCTTTTTAAACGATTTTCTCCTGCATATACCTGTTTCAATGGCTATCCAGTCAGATAAATCCATTTGACCGTTTGATTATAATAGTTCATATCTGCTCCTTCCTGCAGGTAGCAGTCAATATGTGCACCATCTTCCAAAAGAAGCTTCATTGCAAGAGTAAATCAGACCTTTTTAGCGATTTTCAGTTGTCAAAGTACAAGTTTAGTTTTGCAATCCAGCCAGCGCTTGTTTCTATTTTAAACAATCAACTGTACCAAAAAACGGACTTATAACTGACGCGCCTCTCCTTTAATTGTAAATTTAAAAGCCAGAAAACCTCTGCTTTTACCCTTACAATCGTGCATTTAGTTTTACAAATCACTCCTTTAGTAAGCCAATAATCTTAGCCGTCTGACTAAAAAGGAGCAGACTTATGAGTAAACATCTGACCTTAACCGATAGATTCATTATCGAAAAGTATCTGGCTCTTGATATGTCTTTTGCCTATATTGCCAGAAGACTGGAACGTTCTGCCACTACCATTTCCCGTGAAGTGAAAAAACACCGTTGTTTTGTGAATAGCATACGCTATACCTCTAATGACTGCGCCAAATAGTTTAATATCAATAGAACATTACAAAGACGCACGGAAAGTAAAATGTAAATCATATGCCTTTTTGTACCCTAGAGAAAAGAACACGGAAAGCAGAAAAAAACAATAAAAATGACAAACAAGCGGGACATAAGTCTTTAACAAGTTGCAACAGGAGTGACTAATTGGAATTTACTGATTTTGTATTGTCAAAATTGCAACCTACACTCCCACAAGGGGAGTGACTTTCTGCGGCTGTGCTCTCCCGCCCTGCCGCAATATTTCAATCCACACTCCCGCAAGGGGAGTGACCTCTCCGCGCTGGAGGGGGTGGAGCCATGAAGGTATTTCAATCCACACTCCCGCAAGGGGAGTGACCGGGGGCGGGCGCGCCGGGCTTTGACGCCTGGCTATTTCAATCCACACTCCCGCAAGGGGAGTGACGTGCGGTTGGCAGCAGGGCAAGCACCCTGAATTATTTCAATCCACACTCCCGCAAGGGGAGTGACCAACTGGCACAGACCAGTATAAAAATGTATGGAGATTTCAATCCACACTCCCGCAAGGGGAGTGACTTGTTGTCTATAACAGATACATCAACGGACTATACATTTCAATCCACACTCCCGCAAGGGGAGTGACAACGTAAGGAAATACGGTCAAGAATTGGACAGTATTTCAATCCACACTCCCGCAAGGGGAGTGACGGACGAGCGTTTCATGCAGTACATGAGCGGCGAAATTTCAATCCACACTCCCGCAAGGGGAGTGACCCTAAAAGTTTCAGTTGATGAACTTATTAAAGAGATTTCAATCCACACTCCCGCAAGGGGAGTGACAACATTACAGACATTTGTCTGACGCTCCATTCTTTATTTCAATCCACACTCCCGCAAGGGGAGTGACTTTTTAATATTTCTTTTTCAGCAGGTCATCCAAAATTTCAATCCACACTCCCGCAAGGGGAGTGACTCATTCCTCCTTATTAAGATAATGAATAATATAAATTTCAATCCACACTCCCGCAAGGGGAGTGACTGTCTTGGGGGGATATTGGGGTGTCCCTTTTGGGATTTCAATCCACACTCCCGCAAGGGGAGTGACAAATTTGAAAGGGATACCATGAGCCTAGTCGAAAATTTCAATCCACACTCCCGCAAGGGGAGTGACAATCTAATGTAGGTTTAACACCTGACGATAAGAAATTTCAATCCACACTCCCGCAAGGGGAGTGACTTCTGTGGAATGTAAAAAGGTAGAAACTTCATGGATTTCAATCCACACTCCCGCAAGGGGAGTGACACTAGTCAACACATTTCCGGAAGCCAAAGAACCGATTTCAATCCACACTCCCGCAAGGGGAGTGACATCATGATAGTTAAAACTAGTCAACACATTTCCGATTTCAATCCACACTCCCGCAAGGGGAGTGACCGGCTTCTTTTCTTGCTTCTTTAAGTTTTTTTGCATTTCAATCCACACTCCCGCAAGGGGAGTGACTGAAAGCGTCATGTGCTTCAATGGCTGCGTGTATATTTCAATCCACACTCCCGCAAGGGGAGTGACCCATTATTCCAGGCATATCGGGCGGCGCCTTCGTATTTCAATCCACACTCCCGCAAGGGGAGTGACTGGTGCACGATACTTTAAATGCTAAAGATTTTAAAATTTCAATCCACACTCCCGCAAGGGGAGTGACCGTTGCACTAACATATTTGGGGATATCAAAAAATATTTCAATCCACACTCCCGCAAGGGGAGTGACAGATGTACAGCTTCAAACTGCTTTTCTATCGCCAATTTCAATCCACACTCCCGCAAGGGGAGTGACCGGTCAGACAATACCAGTACAATATGCGGAAAATATTTCAATCCACACTCCCGCAAGGGGAGTGACCCAGAGACAGGAAAGTACGTGTATGGCTTATCGATTTCAATCCACACTCCCGCAAGGGGAGTGACCATTAATGATATTGTATTGTATGGACGTAAAATAATTTCAATCCACACTCCCGCAAGGGGAGTGACTACGTGTTTTGCGTATTGGAGGGGCGCGCTGATAATTTCAATCCACACTCCCGCAAGGGGAGTGACACAAAACAATATGACGATAATCCGTTGATAACCATTTCAATCCACACTCCCGCAAGGGGAGTGACCAAATCAGTACGGGAGTAAATTTGAGACTACACATTTCAATCCACACTCCCGCAAGGGGAGTGACAATTACAATTTTTCAGAAAATGTAATTTTTGAAATTTCAATCCACACTCCCGCAAGGGGAGTGACATACATTTTTTGCGTGCACACCAAATTTATATTCTATTTCAATCCACACTCCCGCAAGGGGAGTGACTACAAATTTAGAATTTCTACGATATATAGCAAGCATTTCAATCCACACTCCCGCAAGGGGAGTGACATTGAAGCAGGGGAAACGGCAGAGATTGCAGAAATTTCAATCCACACTCCCGCAAGGGGAGTGACAAGAGTGGCGCAAGGCTTTTCCACACGCAGCAGTATTTCAATCCACACTCCCGCAAGGGGAGTGACCCAGATTAAAGGACCATCCGGCAAAAATCACAGTATTTCAATCCACACTCCCGCAAGGGGAGTGACGCATGGGTGTTGACGATATAGCCGCGTTCATGAGCATTTCAATCCACACTCCCGCAAGGGGAGTGACTTTGATAAATAGTGCAGCAGAGCCAAAGGAGGAAATTTCAATCCACACTCCCGCAAGGGGAGTGACGCGGTTCATCACCGCTTGCGTCCTTTTTTTCAATATTTCAATCCACACTCCCGCAAGGGGAGTGACCCGCGCAGAGGATGCAGAGGAAAGCGGAGTAAACATTTCAATCCACACTCCCGCAAGGGGAGTGACATAACAGCACCGGAAAAAATGTGCGTGCAGGACTATTTCAATCCACACTCCCGCAAGGGGAGTGACCCAGATTAAAGGACCATCCGGCAAAAATCACAGTATTTCAATCCACACTCCCGCAAGGGGAGTGACTGACCTGAAATTTGGAGAGTTTGAAGGGATTGAGATTTCAATCCACACTCCCGCAAGGGGAGTGACTTTACATCTTTAGTGAAGTGTATAGCCGATAAAGAAATTTCAATCCACACTCCCGCAAGGGGAGTGACAATAGCGTCTGTCTCTTCATCCTCCTGAGTGTCAATTTCAATCCACACTCCCGCAAGGGGAGTGACACCATTAGAGGTATGCTTACAGCGTATCCAGCAGAATTTCAATCCACACTCCCGCAAGGGGAGTGACTGTCGGTATCAAGTTCGGCGTCCGGTGGCTGAAATTTCAATCCACACTCCCGCAAGGGGAGTGACTTGGCGGCGGAAGCGGTCTTTATGATGTTGCGGTATTTCAATCCACACTCCCGCAAGGGGAGTGACGGTATTCCGGTTTCATTTGCTACTTCTCTTTGAGTATTTCAATCCACACTCCCGCAAGGGGAGTGACTTGTCGGTATCAAGTTCGGCGTCCGGTGGCTGAAATTTCAATCCACACTCCCGCAAGGGGAGTGACGTATACGACCGGAAACCATAAACTACAGAAAAGCATTTCAATCCACACTCCCGCAAGGGGAGTGACAATAACTAATTGTAACACAAAAGCGCGCTTAATGATTTCAATCCACACTCCCGCAAGGGGAGTGACTTTATGCTTGGGACTTGGGGCATTCTCCCAGACATTTCAATCCACACTCCCGCAAGGGGAGTGACCAGTCTGTCGGCGCTGCCGTTCCTGGGCTACCTATTTCAATCCACACTCCCGCAAGGGGAGTGACTATATACAGGTTGAGTGCTGGTACCCGATAAAGATTTCAATCCACACTCCCGCAAGGGGAGTGACCATGTTCACCTGACGAAGGTATATTATCAGAAACAATTTCAATCCACACTCCCGCAAGGGGAGTGACTTATTACATGGAGGCGGCTATGTCAAGTCTGCGGAGGGATTTCAATCCACACTCCCGCAAGGGGAGTGACCATTGTACCATTTCGGTATAAATACGCTTGCATATTTCAATCCACACTCCCGCAAGGGGAGTGACAGGATGATAGCTACGATATGCAGGCTGCAGTCTATATTTCAATCCACACTCCCGCAAGGGGAGTGACCAAATAGTGGACAAGCAGCGTGCGGCAGACGGGAATTTCAATCCACACTCCCGCAAGGGGAGTGACGATGGGGGCTATGCTACAGAAGGCGCTGTCAATGATTTCAATCCACACTCCCGCAAGGGGAGTGACTCAATGCTCAATGCTCAAAACAAACTAAAAAAATATTTCAATCCACACTCCCGCAAGGGGAGTGACAGCAAAAACATCCAAATGATGTTGTATCATTTTAGTTGACACCTTATACTCAAGGATTTGATGTATAATCA
>JAMPGL010000081.1 GCA_023663945.1 Lachnospiraceae bacterium
ATAGGATATCAGGAAATGTATAAATATTCACGGAATTGGGGAAATAGCGGCGGGAACGCTTACCCGAAATGGTCTGATGATTGGAATAAACGGGAGAAAAGCAATGAACGGCAAGGAAATGAATGAGCATTGGAAGGAATATCAGGTACGACCGATTACAGAGGCGGATGATCCTTTGATTGCGGAAATTATAAGGACGAATTTGAAGAAGTATCATTTGGATATTCCCGGCACGGTCTATTTTGACCCGGAGGTTGAGCATCTCAGCAAGTATTATCATGCTCTGCCGGATAAAAGAGGATATTTTATCGCGGTGGGAGACGACGGACGGGTCATTGGAGGCGTGGGCATTGCGGAATTTGCGGGCTTTGAGAGCTGCGCAGAGTTACAGAAGCTTTATCTGACGGACGCGGTAAAAGGAAATGGAATAGGTAAATACCTGATGCGGGTTGCGGAGGAGTTTGCCCAAAGGGTCGGCTATGAGCGAATGTATTTGGAGACGCATACGAATCTGGAAACGGCTATACATATGTATGAAAAAATCGGATTTTGTCAGATTAGCAGGCCTGAGGCAGTTGTTCATAGCACGATGAATCGGTTTTATATAAAAGAGCTGACTCTGAATACAACAGGGGGACGGTTATGATGGCGGCTGACAGAGAGTGTTTGACAAAAGTAGTTGCGGGAACATATTTTTATAGAAAATCAATTGCTCTTATGGTAATATGGAGAAGTAAGATTTAACTGCAAAAGGGAAGAGCATGGGATTATTAGAATACTTTTTTAAGAAAAACGTGGTCAGGCACGAACAGGAGAAGCCGATTTCCGGGAGATGCGTGGAGCTGGCCGCATGGGAAAACTATATAGATAAATTGCAGAAAAGCGATCACTATGTGTCCAGAAGAGAGTATGCGGCAGAGGTGGAGAAATATGCGGATGTGATGCAGTTCATTCTCTCCATGGATGAGAATGACATGTTGGGGATTTACTGTGATAAAAACGGTTTTGATGCTGATCGGGCGAGAAGGATCTGTCTGTCATATCAGAGTATTGAGGATCTGGTGGAAAAGGCGAATAATAACTATATAAGCAGAAAGCTTGTAGAAGAAAAGGACTATTTGGACGTAATTCTGAGAGAAGTGGATCCGGCTATCCGTCTGGATGATGATCAGAGAAAGGTCGTGCTTTCGGATGAGGATTACAGTTTAGTCATAGCTGGTGCAGGAGCGGGCAAGACGACAACAGTGGCTGCCAAGGTAAAGTATCTTGTGGAAAAGCAGGGTGTTGACCCCCTGCAGATACTCATTATCTCGTTTACCAATAAAGCGGTAAATGAACTGAGGGCGAGAATCAATAAGGATTTGAATATTCCGTGTCCTATCGCCACATTTCATTCAACAGGTAATGCGATACTGCACAAAAATGACCCTGAAAAACTGAATATTGTAGACGGCAGCAAATTATATTATTGTGTTCGAGACTATTTTAAAGATAAGGTACTTAGAGATCCCAGTGTGGTGAACAGTCTTATCCTGTTTTTTGCATCCTATTTTGACGCGCCCTATGAGGGAGACGATATTAATAACTTTTTCAATCATATGGCGAATGCCAATTATGCTACGATGCGTAGCGAGCTGGATGATTTTAAAGAGGAAGTTATCGACCGAAACAGCAGAAAAAAGGTAACAATCCAAAACGAGATTGTGAGATCCGTACAGGAGGTGGAAATCGCCAACTACCTTTATCTTAACGGCATAGAGTATGTCTATGAGCCGGTATATCCATATCATATTCTGATGTCCCGCAAACCGTATACACCGGATTTTATGATCATGCAGGGAGAGCATACAGCCTATATAGAGCATTTCGGGATTACGGAGGATGGAAGGAATTTTCTGTATGATGCAGAGACGCTGACCGCCTATAAAAGAGCAATCAATGATAAGATAATGCTGCACAGAGAGCATGGCACGGAACTGATTTATACTTTTTCATCTTTTCGCGATGGTAGAAGCATCTCAGAGCATTTGGAGGAAAACTTATTAAAACATGGGTTTGAGCTGCGGAGGCGTTCTAACGAAGAGATTGTCAAAAAACTGGTATCATCCGAGGAAAATAAGTATATCAACAGGCTGGTATTTTTGGTGATCAACTTTATCAGGAATTTTAAAGTCAACGGTTACGATGAGAGAGATTTTGACAGACTTTCCAGAAAAACATCTAATGTGAGGACAAAGCTATTTCTGGATATCTGCCATGCATGCTTTCTGGAGTATAAGAAATTTCTTGTAGAAGCCCATGCGGTGGATTTTGAGGATATGATCAATGAGTCTGCCAGAGTTTTGAACGAAGTGCAGGAGATGAAACAGAAGCTGGACTTCCAATATCTGATTGTAGATGAGTACCAGGATATCTCCAGACAGCGTTTTGACTTGGTGAAATCTTTTTCGGAGGTGACAGATGCCAAGATTATTGCCGTGGGTGACGACTGGCAGTCCATCTATGCGTTCAGTGGTTCGGATATCACATTGTTTACCAATTTTGAGGAGAAAATGGGTTATGCGAAGCTTTTGAAAATTGTGCGTACTTACAGAAATTCTCAGGAAGTCATTGACATTGCAGGAAATTTTATCCAGAAGAATACGGCTCAGATTCAGAAATCGCTGATTTCACCCAAGCATATTGAGGAGCCGGTTATTATCTATACTTATGACAGTGCTGCTAAGGCTCCGAATGAGGACAGGAGGAGCGGCGCAAACTATGCCATAGCTTATGCGGTACAGACTGCGATAGAGCAGATTATGACATATGACAGAGCGGAGGGCAGGGATATTTTCGCATCTCGGATATTGCTTCTTGGAAGATTTAATTTTGAAGGCGATAGACTGACAAGAACGGGCTTGTTTGAATACAGTAACCGCGGAGCCAAGGTAAAATCGGTGAAATATCCAAAGCTGGACATTACCTTTATGACTGCACATGCGTCCAAAGGTTTAGGCTATGACAATGTAATCGTTGTCAATGGACGGAACGAGACCTACGGTTTTCCTTCAAAGATAGAAGATGATCCGGTGCTGTCCTTGGTGGTAAGGGAGGACACATCCATACAATATGCGGAGGAGCGGAGACTTTTCTATGTAGCCATGACGCGGACAAAGAATCGAGTATATTTTATTGCGCCAGAGCAGAACCCGTCCGAGTTTTTGCTGGAGATCAAAAAAGAATATAAAAATGTCTATTTACGCGGGCAGTGGTCGGAGGAGGAACCGGTGCAGATTGGGAAGAAGAAATGTCCAATCTGTGGTTTTCCCATGCAGCTGAAATATAAGCCTTCTTATGGTCTGCGCCTTTATCTGTGTACCAATGAGCCGGAAGTCTGCAGTTTTATGACTAATAATATGGCAGGAAAAAAACTTTCCATTATGAAGTGTCCTGATTGTCAGGATGGGTATCTTGTGATTAAGACACCCAAAAGAGGAGGTGAGCGTTTCCTTGGCTGCACTAATTACAGTGAGAATAGCAGGGGCTGCAATCATACAATGTCAAAGCGTGAGTATTATTTGATGATGGGATATGAGTTGTCTGAGGATGATCGGATACAGGAGAAGGAGAGTCCGAAGGAGTACGCTCGGAAAACGACGGAGAAAAATTCTGTGAAAGATAATTGGGAGCAGCAGATATTTGATGGCAATGCGTCCATAGTGTTGGACGCCGGGCGGTTCCCGGAATACAAAGGGCACAGCAGTTATGAGATTGCAGAGACCATTCTATGTGCATTGCTGCATATCAGTGAAAAATATTATTTTGGGGTATCGGTTCTGGCAGGAGTGCTCCGAGGTTCCCGTAGGGATAGTATTGTGAAACATCAATTATATGAAGTGCAGGAGTACAATTCTCTTGCTGATTTGACACGGGGAGATGTTACCGCCGCGATATACTGGCTGATAGATAAGCACTATATTATCAAAACGAAGGGGAAGTATCCTGTTTTGCACATAACGAACGAGGGGCTTCACTATAAAGAACATATGACGCCGCGGAAGTTAAAGAGCCTTGTGGACGCACTGAATGTGGATGAGAATGAGAAACGGATATCGGAGGAAGATATCCTGTGATACACCCAAGCCGTTACGCGGGTGGGAGAGGAAATCGCATATGAGCGCTGCGAAGATTTTAAAGACATACTTTGGATATGATTCCTTCAGAAAAGGGCAGGAGGACATCATTGAGTCCATTTTAACGGGAAACGACGCGCTGGCGATCATGCCTACGGGCGCGGGCAAATCCATCTGTTATCAGGTACCTGCCCTGCTGTTTTCGGGCGTTACGATAGTGATTTCACCGTTAATCTCTCTGATGCAGGATCAGGTGAAGTCTCTGAATGCGGCAGGAATCCATGCGGCATATATCAATTCCTCACTGACGGAGAATCAGATAGCTAAAGCTTTAAGTCTGGCGGCTCGGGGAACCTATAAAATCATTTATGTGGCTCCGGAGAGACTGGAAAGCCCTGGTTTCATGCAGTTTGCATCACAGGGTAACATTTCCATGGTGACGGTGGATGAAGCCCATTGTATTTCTCAGTGGGGGCAGGATTTTAGGCCGAGTTATCTGAAAATTGTTAATTTTATAGAGAGTCTGCCTGTAAGACCCATAGTCAGCGCCTTTACGGCGACAGCCACGGAAGAAGTAAAAACGGATATTGAATGTATCTTAAAATTGAGGAATCCCAAAGTGATCATCACGGGATTTGACAGGGAAAATCTGTATTATAGCGTGGAGAATGTCTCGGGAAGGCATAAGGATGATTTTGTGGTAGACTATATTGACAAGCATCCCGATGAAAGCGGGATTATTTACTGCGCCACGAGAAAAAATGTGGATGCTCTGTATGAAAAGCTGTCGTCACGGAGCGTTCCGGTGACCGCCTACCATGCCGGGATGGACAATGGGGCGAGAAAGAGCAGTCAGGAGGATTTTATCTATGACAGACTGCCTGTCATAGTGGCGACCAATGCCTTTGGCATGGGAATCGACAAGTCTAATGTGAGGTTTGTCATTCACTACAATATGCCCCAGAGCATGGAAAACTATTATCAGGAGGCAGGGCGTGCGGGGCGCGACGGAGAAAATGCCCGCTGCATCCTGCTGTTTTCAGCTCAGGATGTGATGATCAACAAATTCCTTTTGGATAAAAAGGAATTTGAGGGAATGGATAGCGCAGATATAGAGCTGATCAGACAGCGTGACGCCCACAGGCTCCATGTCATGGAAGGTTATTGCAAGACCACGGGATGTCTCAGAAATTACATATTGGAATATTTCGGAGAGAAGACCGGCTCTCCCTGTGATAACTGCGGAAACTGCCATCGTGAATACAGGGAAGTGGATATGACCGACGATGCAAAGCAGGTCATCAATTGTATTGGGGAGACAAGGGGAAGATATGGGCAGGCTGTGGTGATTGGGACTTTGATGGGAGCAAACCGCGCCAGGCTGAAGGAAATTGGCGCGGTTTCCTTTAAATCCTATGGCGCTTTGGCTCATAGAAGTGAGTCGGAAATCCGCAGGCTGATCGCTCATATGATTGAAGCGGGATATATTATTCAGACAGACGGGGAATACAGCGTTCTCCGAATGGGAGAGGTGCGTGCGTTAAGGGAAGAAAATGTCCGCGTTACAGTCAGAACCTTTGAAGAGCGCAAGGAGCCGGCAGGCGTCAGGAAAAAGAGGGCAAGAAGTACGGATTCCCTCACGGCAGCAGGCTTTGAACTGTTTGAGAAGCTTCGCCGGCTGCGGCTTGTGATTGCAAGGGAGGAGGCGCTGCCGCCGTATATTATTTTTAACGATAAGACTCTGATTGATATGTGTGTCAAAACTCCTGAAAATCAGAAGGAAATGCTTGCCGTCTCCGGTGTCGGAGCAAATAAATTTGATAAATACGGACAGAGATTCATTGACGAGATCAGGGCATTCATGGCGGATAATCCTGATGTAACTCTCAGTATCAATGCAGAGGGCGATATGCCTGAGCCTGAAAGGGAGCAAAGCAGGCGGAAGGCTTTGGGTAACGCCGGACAGTCATGGACTGCCGATGAGGATCGGAGATTGGCGGATGAATTTGAGTCGGGCATGAAAATATCAGAAATTGCGCGGGAACATGGCCGGACAAGCGGTGGGATCAGAGCCAGATTAAGGAGACACGGGTTGATAGACTAAGCGGTAAAGGTGAGTGGAACAATGGTTTTTGAAAATTTAACGGTGACCCGTTTCGGTATTTTTCAGAAAGTAGAAGTAATATTCAGTAAGGATAAAATTAATATCATACAGGGGGAAAATGGATGCGGGAAAACGACGATTCTTGCAATCTTATATTCTATGCTGCAGGATAACGAGATCCTGCATTATTATTGTGAAGAATCCGAAGCGGTTATAAAACTGAAAATTATAGACAAAAAGGATGAAATCTGGGTAAATAAGCGTTATAGGAATCAGGATTATGAGATAACGGTAAAAAGCTTTGATGAAATGAAAAGACTGCTATCAATGGACAGAGGAATGGTTTATTTACTTGGCGGCAGCTCTATTTATCACAAGACGAAATTGAATAGTGAAATGATAAGTAATGCAAACCGGCTGTTGGATGAAATAGGCATAGAAAATAAATATAAAGTGGATTTATCAGAGACTAAATCTTATAATATAATGTCAGGAGGCGTGCAGACATACTATTGGATTTTAAATATTTTATATAATACACCTCCGGGCAGTATTTTGCTGCTGGATGATCCATTTGCAATGCTGGATTATGATACCGCAGATTACCTTCTGACTGTCATGGGAAAGATGAAAAGCATACAATTTATTTTGACTGGGAGCCTGAGGATGGATGTACCAGAAGACTGTAATCAGATAATCTTGGAAATACCAGGAAATAGCACGAAAAATTGTGAAAGAGTACAATTTGATTATTTTAAATTGTTTGATGATAGTATAGAAGTACTGACTGATGATCGGAAGGTTGAGAGAGTAATATCTGATGAACGTCCGATTATTAAATATGAACTGGGAAAGAAAGTAGAAGAAGTAGAAAAACGGAATGTTGAATTTAAGGAAATTAAAGGGGATAATCCCTGTAATACAATTGTTGACACTGCGGAAATTTATATTAATGCATTTCTAAATAGTAAAGTCGTGGGACTGGGAATCATAAAATGGGGAATATCTGATGAGGGCATTGTCACAGGCGTGAAGTTGTCTGATAAGGACAGAGATATCATCAATAAAAAAGTTTCTGAAAGAATAGGTCAGATGAAGCCTTATGTGAGTACGGAAAGTATCCGTATTTCTTATGAGGAGGTGGTTTATAATAACGAGATCGTAAATGATTTATATGTGGTGGAAATATTGGTTGAACCGGTTTACTCAAAAATGCTTTTTGCTACTTCCAAAAATGAAATATATATCAAAACAGACGGCGGCAAAAGAAAGCTCGATGCCATTCAGATACAGGAAGAATTTCAAAGACGGAAAGGATAAAAAACATGTGATAAAGCAGATAGCAGGATTTGCTGTTTTGGCGGTTTTCTATGGCGGTGGATGTGGAGGACGTCAACGAGTATTATAGCATGACAGAGCAGAAACTGCGAGAGTATGCCGGAGCAGGCGCAGAACCGCATCGAGACCTTAAAGCGGGGCATTGCGCATAAAAGGTAGGAGGTAGAGCGTATGAATATTGATGATTATAAAACATATATTTCAGCAGAAACTATGATGGGACCAAACAGTGTAAGGGTATTAGCAGAGCTAATTGATAAATATCCTTTACAGTTACTTCCCGATGATGTAATTCTCGATTTAGGATGTGGAACAGGAGTAACAAGCCTTATCATTGCTAAAGAAACAGGAGCGAGGGTTTTTGCGAATGATTTATGGGTAAGCGCAGAAGAAAATGGAAAAAGGTTTGCTGAATGGGGCATTGGGGAACAGATAACTCCTATTTGTGAAGATGCGAACAATCTTCATTTTGCAAAAAAGCAGTTTCGCGCTCTTTTT
>JAMPGL010000082.1 GCA_023663945.1 Lachnospiraceae bacterium
TGAAAATTATCGGAGAGAGGTATTGACAAATTTCAAATTTTGAGATAGGAGGATTCGGTTATGTCAAAAATTACAGATTACAGTTTTTTATTTGAAAGTATGTTTGGGACTAAAAGCACAAAAGGAACAAGTATTATAGGCAGCTTTCAGTTGTCGCAGTTAAACAGCAGTTCCATACAGTCACAGTTAAAAGCGGCGGGCATTGATACGAACAGCAAGCAATATAAGGCAGCAATAAAAGAGATGATGCAGGCAGGAAATGGTGCAATGTACACAAATATCCAGTGCATTAAAAATTCCATGAAATGTTACGATAAGGACGGAGATTATATCAATCCCAGAAACGGACTTGCCGGACTTGTGTTGACGGATGAAAATGCAAGTCGTCAGAAACGCATCATTTCTATTTCGGAGAGTAGCAAAGATGAGATGTTTGAACAAACGAAAAAGGAATTTTTGCAAGAAAATGGTGTCTTGAATGGTGATACGACAAAGCGCAGGGATGTATATGACAACCTGTACAGAAAGACAAAGAAAAATGACCGATTAGCGGCAGGATATACTATGGAACAGTATGAGCGGGCATATCGGCAGGCGTTCTTGGATGCCACAAAGAAAGCTGATCCTAAGTGGGAAATTGGAAAGCCGATTCCGTCCGGTGCATTGGACGGCATTACAAGAGAAAGTGTAGAAAGCCAGCTTACCAAAAGCGGTAACAAACTTGTGAAAAGATCATCTGTTTCAGGAAGTTCATTAGATTTACAGATATAAAGTAAATATTTGGGAGGGCGTACTACGTTTCATATAAATGTGCAAATACAGTACGACTTTCAATATGTGAGAAATAATAGGAGTGTAACAGGGTGTGGAGCTTCAAACAGTGCAGAGGCTCCCGCTGGTGCAGATAGTCAAATGGCGGAAAATGCCGGACAGAACGATACAGAAGAAAACATAGCAACAGATGATATTGCAGATTATCCGGCAGCGATAATGGTAAATGACACTGTTTATCTGGTGGAGGGTAATCCTATGCCCACAGAAGTTGATGAAAGTGCGATTATTGGTAGCGGCAAGATTACATTGAGAGTGTGATAACTATTGTGTTTAACTGGGAGGAAGCAAAATGTATACAGTGAAAGGTTATGTAGGAAGTGAAGAAAAGCTCAAACAGTATTTTGCAGAGCATGTGTTTGGGGAAAAGACAAGAGTGCAATTTGTAGATGATGAAATATTGCCGGATCATATAACTTGTTTTGAATATCTGGATAGTATCAGGCAAACAAAGAACTATAATGAATCAGATGATACCCTCGAAGGATTATTGGAGTTTGCAGAAATTGATAAAAATGCAAATATTGGTTCGCTATCTGTAGGTGAGAGAAGCAGGCTGTTATTAACAGGTGTGATATTTTTGAGGGCAGAGGACTATGTATTATGTGGTTTGTATGAAGGAGTGACAATGAAAGATGCAGAAATTTTGGATCAGATTTTAACGGAACTATCTCTAATTGGAAATTTGCACGTTGGGTATATAGGAGAGCCGCCAACAGATATTTGTGATGAAATTATTTATCTCTAAGAAAAGATAAAAGTGAAACTATGATACAAATAAAACATCTGGTGCATTTTTCACAAGAAGGTGTTAGCAGGTGAAAAAGAGAGGAGGCGTCTATTGGGTCTACCAGCAGATGCTTTTAAGCTCCTGAAATAATGCAGAATGGATTCAGTCGGTTATGGACTGATGCCAAAGGACACAGAAAACGGGAAAGGAAGAAAAATGAGTAAAATATTATTGTTGGAGGATGATTTGAGCCTGATCAACGGACTGACATTCGCATTTCAAAAGGCAGGCTTTGAATTTGATGTCGCATGCACGATAAAAGAAGCTGATGCCGCCTGGACAGCGGGAAAGTATGATTTGCTGATTCTGGACGTTTCTCTCCCTGACGGTTCCGGTTTTGAAATCTGCCGAAAAGTCCGGCAGACATCAAAAGTGCCAATCATATTTTTAACCGTATCGGACGAGGAAATCAATGTGATCATGGGTTTGGATATGGGAGGTGACGATTATATAACGAAACCATTTAAGGTTAGCGTGTTAATGTCACGGATCAATGCCCTGCTCCGCCGGGCAAATGATTTTGGCTCCGCTGATACAGAGCTTCATTCAAATGGTATCAAAGTCCTGTTGCTGCAGGGACAGGCATATAAAAACGGGGAACTTATAGACTTAACAGCAGCAGAATATAAATTGCTTTGTCTGTTTATGCAAAATCCCAATGTGATACTTTCAAAAGACCAGATTTTACAGCAGCTATGGGATGGTGACGGAAATGGAAATTATGTAGACAGTAATACATTGACGGTTTATATCCGCAGGCTGCGTATCAAAATTGAAGAAAATCCCAGTGAGCCGCAGATGCTTCTCAACATCAGACGTATGGGATATAAATGGAATGTTATTTGTTGAGGTGGGACATGGATATATTCACAAACAGGGATACAAAATTTTTGTTTTCAAGCATTGCTGCTTTTTTAGCAGGGTTTCTTTTGTTGGCACAGTTAGGGATATGGGTATTCCGTGATAGCTGTATGCCGTTTATTGCCATTCTTTCTGTTATAGCCGGAAGCGGCATAGCAGCTACCTGTTTTCGGTATTTTTATAAGCAGCATGAACTTATTGGGGGAGCTGTATCATCAATCGACAGTTACCTCAAAGGTGATAAAAATGCCCGGATTGAATGTGACAGGGAGGGTGAAATATATAAACTGTTCCATTCAGTGAATACGTTAGCTGCGGTACTGAATGCCCATGCTGAAAATGAATTTCGGGCAAAGGAATTTTTAAGAGACACCATATCGGATATTTCGCACCAGTTGAAAACTCCGCTCGCTGCCTTGAGCATATATAATGAAATGCTGCAGGGAGAAACGGAAGATATACCTGAGATAAGAAAATTTACCATGTTATCGGAACAAGAGCTTGCCCGGATTGAAACATTGGTACAAAATCTGCTGGAGATTACAAAGTTAGACGCTGGAACAATCGTTATAGACAAGGATGTTGAAAATATAGCGGATATGATGAAGGATATTGAATTGCATTTCGCATATAGGGCGAAACAGGAAAATAAAAAGATTACCCTGTCCGGGGCTGACAACATCACTCTTTTTTGTGACCGTGACTGGATTATCGAAGCGATCAGTAACATTGTTAAAAATGCTTTAGACCATACTGGCACAGGTGACCGGGTGATAATTGAATGGAAGGGGTTTCCTGATCTGACGCAGATTGTAGTCAAAGACAATGGCAGCGGTATCCACCCGGAGGATATACATTATATTTTCAAACGCTTTTACCGAAGCCGTTTTTCTAAAGATATACAGGGGATAGGGCTTGGACTGCCGCTTGCCAAAGCGATTGTAGAAGCCCATGACGGAAACATTACCGTAGACAGTGAGTTAGGCAAAGGCAGTATTTTCCGGATTTCATTTCTGAATCCAGATAAAATTACAAAATTGTAAGTTTCAATTCACTTGAGAGTAGGAAATAGATGTTATTCTTCTGGATAGAGCGAAAGGAGGATAACATCTATGACTTTTTTACAATTCAAGAAGATAGCAAGGTGGTCTGGTTTACGGGCTGTCCTGCTCGGAGCTATGGGGCTTGTAACACTTCTGTTCACGGAATTTCTGGGAGGCGGCATAATCTATGCGGTTGCGGCTTATGCAATTTTGAATGGCGTATTGGGTATCGTGGATTTTCTTGCTGGCAGGGGTAAGGAAGAAAAGCATATTGCATACTTAAATCTCTTTGTAATGTCAGCAGTAATCCTGTTTGGGATATTAAGTATTGTTTACTTCCGTTACCTGATCAGTATCCTGCCTGTTTTTTTAGGCGGGTTGCTGCTGTTTGAAAGTGTTGTGTATTTTGTGGCTGCCTTGTGTGTGAAATGCAGGCTGAAAGCCCTTATAGTCATTCTTTCCCTGCTTGTTGGGGCTGGCGGTGTAATACTTGTGATATTCACTTTTGGCTTTGGCGGCTTACCGCCACTTGTAAAAATTTTAAGCAGCCTGTTATTTTTGTCCTGCATAACGGAATTGCTGATCGGACTGACTTATAAAAACATAAATGACGAGGGAGGTACAGTATGAACTTATTAGAGGTAAATTCTATTTGTAAAACCTACGGCGCAGGGGAAACCGCTGTCCACGCATTAAAAGATGTAAATTTTTCTGTTGCGAAAGGAGAGTTTATTGCGGTTGTCGGGGAATCCGGCTCCGGTAAGAGTACACTTTTAAATATGATCGGTGCGCTTGATACTCCAACGTCGGGCAATGTGCTGATTGACGGTAAAAAGATTTTTACGATGGAGGATGAAGAACTTACGATTTTCCGCCGCCGGAATATCGGATTTATCTTTCAGGCTTTTAACCTGATTCCAGAACTGAATGTTGAGCAAAATATCACATTCCCATTATTGCTTGACTATAAGAAGCCTGACCCTGTTTATTTAGAGGAGATTTTAACCGTGCTGAATCTTCAGGAGCGGCGGCATCATCTCCCCCGGCAGTTATCCGGAGGACAGCAGCAGCGTGTAGCAATCGGCAGGGCTTTGATTACCCGTCCTATGCTGATATTGGCGGATGAGCCGACAGGGAATCTTGATACGCAGAATAGCAATGAAGTGATCGCACTCCTGAAAAAAGCGTCAAAACGCTATGAACAGACAATTATTATGATTACCCATAACCGGAGCATTGCGTCTACCGCTGACCGGGTGCTGCAGGTGTCGGATGGTGTTATAACAGATTTTGGGAGGTGCGGCGAATGAAAAATTATCTTGGTCTTGTATCAGAATATGCAAAAGTCCATAAAAAGAAAAACCGCCTTACCATTATATGTATAGCCATTTCCGTTATGCTGGTCACGGCTATTTTCGGGATGGCAGATATGAGCCTGAAAGCCCAAAAGGACGAAGCGATACGCCGGTATGGAAACTGGCATACGATTATTTCAAATATTCCTTTAGAAACGGCGGATGCTATCGGCAATCGGAAAGATGTGTCTGTTTCCGGCTTTTTGGGTATGGCTTCCAGTACAACCTATCAGGGGAAAGAACTGATTATCCAGAGCAGCAGTGAAGAACTTGCAGAACAGATGAATTTAACGGTTACAGGGGGTCACTATCCCGTTACGGAAACAGAAGCACTGTTAGACCAACAGGGTTTGGAACAATTCGGTTTATCCATTGGAGATACAGTTGAAATCGCATATAGTGACGGGCAGGTACGGCAATATCAGATTTCAGGGACATACGGGGATTTCTCCAGTCTGCAGGGGACTGATGCGCACGGGCTTCAACTGGCAGAGGGCGGATTACGCTTCCTGCCGGAAGCGGAATATCAGGAATATGACTATATCCAGTTTAAGAATGGGACGGACATTAACCGTGCCAATGAAGAAATAAAAGCGGAATATGCCTTGTCTGATGAACAGATTTCAACGAATGTCATGCTGCTTGGCTTAATGGGGCAGAGCAGCGACACCACCATGCTGGAGGTCTATCTTACAGCGGCAATCCTTTTTATTCTTGTCGCCATGACCGGAACATTTATGATTGCCAGCAGCTTTAACATGAGCATTTTGGAGCGGACACAGTTTTTCGGCTTATTGAGCTGCCTTGGGGCAACAAAGCGGCAGATTAAAAGATATATCCGGCGGGAGGGATTATTGTACTGCCTGAAAGCCATTCCTGTCGGCTTGCTTTCAGGGAGCGCCATTCTCTGGATTGCGGTTTATGTATTAAATTCCATTAACTCACAATATCTCCCGGAAATGCCTGGGTTTCAGCTAAGTTTCCCCGGCATATTGGCGGGTACGGTGATAGGCGTTTTTGTTGTGATGATTGCTTCCAGCTCCCCGGCTAAAAATGCGGCAAAGGTATCTCCGCAGACAGCAGTAACAGGAAATATCAGTTGGGCTAATAATCAGAACTTCAAAAAGGCTTCTAACACCAAAGTATTCCATGTAGATACGGCTATGGGGCTTCGCCATGCGTTTTCTAACAAAAAGAGCATGATTTTAATTGCCGGTTCCTTTGCAATCAGCATTGTCCTGTTCCTGTGCTTTACCATATTGATTACATTTATGAACCATGCCCTAAGCCCTCTAAAACCTTATGCACCGGATTTGACGGTTGAGGGAAATGAACAGGACATTTATCTGCCCCATTCTTTGAAAGAAGAAATAGGGCTTATTTCGGGGGCAGAAAAAGTATATGGGAGAATGTTTTATACGGATATTCCCGCAAAGGATAAAAAAGGCTCAAATACTGCAACTTTAGTTTCCTATGACGATCCTCAATTCGCATGGGCAAAAGACGTCCTGATTTCCGGGGATATTGAGGATGTGAAAAACGGAAGCGGCGTATTGGTAGATTATGGTTATTCGCAGGAGTTTCATTGGGAGATTGGCGATATTATCACACTGGATATGAACGGAACAGAGCATGAAGTAACAGTTTCCGGCATTGTATCTGATGTCCCGTTGGATTCGGGAAGTGGGGAATGGATTATTGTATGCTCTGAAAATACATTTTTGTCCTTAACAGGGATCAGCGGCTATAAAGTGATAGAAATTCAGACAAGTGCGGATATATCCGGGCAGATAAGAAGCCTGATTACTCCTGACATGAAGTTGCTGGATATGCAGCAGCACAATGAGGAGGTAAGAACTGCATATTTTGCGATGGCGGTTTTTGTCTATGGATTTTTGATTGTTATTGCGTTGGTAGCTTTGATCAATATTATCAACACGGTCAATGCAAGCGTTTCCAGCAGAATCAATCACTATGGCGTTATGAGGGCGGTCGGAATGTCGGGAAAGCAGCTCCAGAAAGTCATACTTGCGGAAGCCGCAGCTTACGCTGTCACCGGCAGCATTGCCGGGGCTGTATCAGGTTTGCTCCTGCACCGATTCTTCTTTGGAATGCTTATTACTTTTAATTGGGGGCAGGAATGGGAACCGCCGGTTCTGGTTCTTGTTGTGGTAGTTACAGCAGCGATTCTGACTACGTTCCTCGCTGTCATTTCGCCCAGCCAAAAGATTAAAAAGACAAGTATTGTAAATGTGGTCAATGCGGGATAAATGGCTATGAAGAAAATTTTAATTGTAGATGATTCTCCTGATTTTTTGGATGCGCTAAGCTATATTCTAAAAAAGGATTACGAAGTGACAACTGCTGGCGGTGTGTCAGAAGCAAAGAAGGAACTGTTTGCCTCTGTATTTGATGTAATCTGTTCTGACTATTATATGCCTGACGGGACAGGACTTGATCTGTTGGAATTTTGTAAGCAGGAGAAGATTTCTGTGCCATTTATCCTTATGTCTGCTGCATCAGAGCGACATATTGTTATGGAAGCAGAATTGCAAGGTGCGGTATTTGTGGAAAAGACGGACAGTGCTTTATTTCCGTAGCAGTTCAAGCAGGTAACGAACCAGAGGAATCAGGTCTGCGGCTTCCTGCTCTGTACAGTCTTTTTGCATGGCAAGGAGCTTTTGGAGGTTTGGGGACTCATCGTTGCAGTCTGGATCGAAGATTTTACCCGCTGGTATCTTCAGGTATGTAATCAGAGGATACAGCTTTTCAAATTTGGGATTGCCACGTCCCGCTTCGATGTTAAGTATGGTTCGTGAGTCGATGTTCAGGATTTCAGCCAGCTTTTCCTGTGAAAGTCCAAGCGCTGTACGGGCTTCACGCACTGCGGAAGCAAGATTTTGTTTTGCATCATTCATTGTGATTCATCTCGTTAGTAGTTTACAATACACATCGTCAAGCGTGAATTACAGCAGAATACAGATTTGAAGTGGAGTAGAATACATGAAGAAACAATGTAGAAAAATACATATCATAGAATATGAAACAGGACAGCATAAAGGGATTGACGCACTTACAAGGGTGTATCGCAATGAAGGTTAAAACCTCGTTGTGATACACCCTTTTTCAATG
>JAMPGL010000083.1 GCA_023663945.1 Lachnospiraceae bacterium
GATAGTTCCGTCCGAACCTGCTCATATCTTTCACGATTACCGTACCGACATTCCCCGCCTCAACCTCGGCAATCATTTTTTGGAAGCCCTCACGCTCAAATGTGATGCCGCTTACGCCGTCGTCCGTAAAGTGTCGGATATTGCGGAAACCGTTCTTCCTTGCAAAGTCCTCAAGGTATTCCTTTTGGTTTTTGATGCTGTTGCTCTCGCCCTGCATTTCGTCATCCCGTGAGAGCCTTTCATAAAGTGCTGTGATTTTGTTTGACATAGAGATTTGCTCCTTTCCCCGAAAATGCCCTGTTTATCGGCTTTTCAGTATCTTTATTTTCTCTGTCCTTAACAGACTAACCCATTAGGATCCGTGACTACCAGCGAGCTGTGGAGCTGCATCATGTTGGGCTTTACAAAGCTGAACGTTTTTCCTGACCCGGAAGAGCCGTAAACAATGACATTCTTATTCCTGTTTAACTCAAAGAGCTTCATTTTGGGCGCTATGGATAGCATTTCCGTCTTTGAGAGGATAATGTTATTAAAAGGATCCGGGTCAATAAACGGCTTAATGTCCTTGGGCGTGCCCCATTCACCGGATCCGTATTCAACGCCCTTCCTCATCTTTTTTCTATTCCGGGCATTTTCATATTTGATGTACCAGATAATAAAATAACCCGCCGGCACTCCGAACAGAATATCTGTAATGGAAAAGCTTGGAACTGATTTATAAAGATATTCCATATTTTTCAGGATCCTTATATAATTGCCGTTGCATAAACGGTACAGCTCTGCTGTGCGGCAGCATAATAAAATGGCAAGAAAATACGGAAACAGCAGCAGTAATTTATCCCTGACAGAAAGTGCTTTAAAATCCGCTGTTTTTTCTCTTAATTTAGATGGCATTGCATAACCTCTTTTCTTCTATGCGCGCCGCATAGACGCTTAACTTATTATCGCGCTTCATCACGGGTCGGCTGGCTGTGTTCCTTTTCCGGAGCTTCCGATTCTTTTTTGCTGACCGCATCTTTATTTTCGTTCAGTTTTCCAATGACGGAAGCTTTGATTTTATCTTTCGCCTGCTCGTAACTTTTAAGGATTGTATTATACAGTTTATCGCGGAACTTGCTGGTCACCGGATTGCAGATATCTTTGTAGACCGCTTTCCCCTGTTCATCTAACTGCTTGGATTTGTAAGACGGCATGGAAACATACAGTTTTCCATCCTTGCTTTCATTGACAGTGACATTGTTTATGGAAAGGCAGTTTTCAATGTTGATGCTGACAAGGCCTTTTAAATTTGTATTTTCCTTTTCAAAAGGCGTAACCCTCACCGCAAATTCAGGCATGGAAGTGTCTTTTTTGTTAACTTCCATGCGGTAGCTGTTCCCCGCCTGGTGTTCCTGCAGTTCTTTAAAGGCGCCTAAAATATTATCATACAGTTCTTTCCGGAACTCTGCCGTTGTGGGATTATAAAAATCCTTATACACGGCTTTTCCTTGTTCATTTGTCTCATTGGTTTTATAGGAGGGCATGGACACAAAAAGCTGGTTCGTTGCAGGATTGTTCATGATTGCAATATTCCCCAGCTTGAAGGAATCTCCTAAAACTACTGTTGCAACGCCTTTGAGGTTCTCAGAACCGTTTTTTACTTCACTGACTTTGATAGAATACTTCATCTTTTTCATTTTCCTTTCTTTTTTCATTTTCATGCTGGTGTATGGATTCCTGATAATATTCCAGCTTTCCTCTTATGCTCATTCTTTTTTCTTGTGAAAAGCTGGTCTTTGATGCTTTTTCCAAATAATCATTCCTTTCGTATTTGGCGGGTTACAAATTTATCTCTGCCTGTCAGCACGGTTATTATGTTTCTCCTTTCCTAAATCCTGCTGTTCCTGATCTCTGGCTGTAACCCGTTTACGAAAAAAAGCAAGCTTTGCCCTGACTGATGCATGCGGCTTTGCCTGCTCCTGTACGTATTCTTTGTAGGCTTCCTTTAATGCCTGCTCAATAACCGGCGTCTCCTTTCCCTTAAAAAATATATAATATGCAGGTTCTTTCGGGTTCGCCTTGTCCACAACAGCTGAATAGCTCACTCCGTATTTCCGGCAGCTTTTATCAAAATATTTCATGACATCGCGGGTGATTCCTTCATCCACTTTTTTAATGTCCGAATTTTTTTCAAGCTCTTCAATTGAAATATTCTGCTTGGAATATTTGGGATTGTGTCCCATGCGTCCGGCAGCCGCCATAATTCCCTTTGCTGTCAGGACAGGCGCTTTGATTACCAGAGCAATCCCACTGACTGCTCCGCTTATGGTTCTGCCTGCTCCCGATACGGCACTGCCTGCCGTATTTAGAAGATTGGGAAGCGTTCTTACTGCCTGTGTAACTCCCTGCTCTAGCTTATCTTGCAGTTGACTGCTGATGTCATCTGATACGGACAATGTTATTTTCACCTCTTTCTGTTTTACTTTTTACCTTGCATAGGCGGCTTCTTGCTGGCGCATCGGGTTCTTAGGTTCTGTCGCCTCTTTTGCCGCAATGGCCGCCTTGTTATCCGCCAATTTTGCCTTAACGGATATTTTTTCTGTCGCCTGCTCCAGGCTGGTAAATTTAGCAATTGATTCATTCAGCTTCTCAGTGCGCCGTTCAAATTTTTCCATCCGCTTTTCATAATGTCCTTTCAGCTTTTGGAATATCTTGGGCTGTTCCTCTGATTCAGGAGAAATTTTTTCCTCTCCTTTCAGGGTTCTGCCGATGTTTTTCATATGCAGCATGGTATTTTTAACTTCCTGTCCAACATCATTAACCTTTTCCGCCGCCTGCTTCATCTCAACCGCATTACTCTGTGACATATCCCTTAATTGAATCAATTTCTCTTTGATGCCAAGAAATGTACAGACATTATTTAAGGCTTTAACCCCAAAATCCTTAAAATTCTGAATGATTTCCCCTGCCTTCTTATTAAGGCTGTCCTTAATGGATTGCAGGATTCCATACTGCTCTTTGGTCTTTTCCTCATATCCTGTAAACTGTGTTTTTACTTCATCAACACTTTGAAATTCATTTCTCATTTCATCCATCTGTGATTTAATATCCTGAAGTTCGCGGAAAACATAAAGGAAGCTTTTCTCCATGCTTCTGATTTGATTTATGAGAAGCGTAATCTGGTCAGCTTCATTAGGTCTTTCCTGCTCTGAAAGGATATTGATTAACATATTTACATTATTTTCTGCATTATTTTCCATCTTTGCTCTCCTTTGTTATCTGGTACAAATATGATTTTCTTCTTTTTATGCGACGTCGCATAGATTATCTGCTTTCTGCCTCCCTTATGGCGGACGAATTTTTTGCATGTTCTGATGCCTCCTTCTCGCAATCAAAAAACAGCTCTCAGACTTATGTCCTTAAGCTGTTCTTACACTTTAAATTCTTACATTTTGTTATCTGTCAGATCTTTCAGTTTCTTTAATCTGCTTTGAAGAATGTGGTTCATTCTTAGATATAATTTCCTTATTTTCTTGAAGACGTTTGAGGACAGATGTTTTTTCTCTCTGCTCATGCTTCTGAACTGAATTTTCTTTTTCTACACCCTCTCGTATGCCCTTAGATTTCATTTTCTTAATATCATAAACTGAACCAATTGCAGTTGCATCCATACGCTCCGCACAAGTATTCAGCCAGGGCATTTTACTGTACATTTCATCAAACAGTGATAACAATTCAAAATTCGTTAATGTTTTCTCCGAGCAGTATCCTGACCATTGTCTATGAATAAATCCGTGCTTTTTCATAAACCGTTCAATATCCTTATAGGCGCCATTAGGATTTGTCTCTGAATAATACTTTTGCAATGCATCACCATTTAAGTCAAAATTAATTGCACGGCGGCGCCTATACTGAGAAGAGCCCATATTTATTATATTTCCTTTCATCTGTTACAATAGCGCGCAATAAGATCCTCCACAAGATACTCCTCTGGTGTAGGATTTGAAATAAATCCCGAATCATACCATAACCATTCTGAAACATTCTCCACAAACCAGTCTAATTTCTTTAATGCAAAAATCATGCTTCCAAAAGACTCAAAATCTCCATCGACATAAACGCCATTTTCATCTTTGGTAACGCCCATATCTAAAAACTCTTTGTCTATCACTCTATTCATTTTTTCGAGATCATATTTTCCTTCTCGTTCGACTTTTTCCTCATCAAATTTAATTAACATTTTCATCATGATATACTATTTCCTCCAGCCTCAATATACGCTCAGCTCGTCCCACAAGCGGCGCATTTCCTCATCGGGATAATTTGCAAGCAATGCAAAAACCGGTCTAAACCAGCTTTGTTTATAACTTCTTCTTGAAACCACACAAATTGCATGGTATTATAATACGTGTAAAGGGCAACCGCCACAAAGTGGTCTGCCTCCCAGAACGGCTAAAGCCTACCTGTCTCGGCAAAGTACAAGGTAGGCTTTTTTATTTTCGCTTGTTGTTCCTATCTATGTAGGCAAGCAATGCAATGAGAAAGGACCCGTCCAAAAATAATAGGCTCAAAGTTTCATATGTCCCCATTTGCACCACCTCTCTTCTATCTCTAGTACGGGAGGTTGCCACCTTGTTAACCGATTACCCTATACAAAACACTCTATCATAATCGTGTAAACTCTTCAATCTCTTTTTTATATCCCCAATGCTTAATCCATTCATCATACTGAAGGATCTTCTCTCCCTGAATCTAACAGATTGCGTTCCAGCTCTTTATAGTCATAGCTGCGCTGTGGAAACTGGCAAAACGGATTGGTCTCTGCTCTTGTCTGGAAGCTTATCCGGTCCAGACACCAGTTGATAAAACCGGGCATGGATAAAATCGGCTCTCTGCTGGCTGATACCGCCTTGCAGATTCTCATAAACATTTCTGGTGAAAATTGCTCCTGATATTCCTTGTTCCGTTTTATCAATTCATCAAAAACAGCAGAAGCCGTCTGGGCAGAATATGCCCGTTCGGCATTCTGGTACTTTAGCTTTCTTCGATACTTTTCTTTCTCCTCCTCTATCAGGCGTATATTTTCCCGTTGAATGTTTGGAGGAGATAAAGAGGAGGAGTTAATTTTCTCTATATAATTATTCTCTTTATAATTAGCGTGTACTTTTTTCACTTCTAGGGATGTATTTTTTTCACTTCCAGAAGTGAACTTTTTACACTTCTGGAAATGTACTTTTTTCACTTCTGGATTCAAGTCACTGATACCCTCTTCCGCATCGGATAATCCGCCGCCTAAAAGTTCCATATGTTCAATCGGAAGCTCCGGTTCATTCTCCTGCTCTTCCGGCAGTGCACTGAACTTATTGACATAAATTATGTCGGGTTTGCCCTGTCCTTGGCGCCTCTTCTCAATCAGTCCGATTTCTTCCAGCTCTGATATGATTTTAGCCGCTGTCTTGTTGGAGCAGTTGAATTTCTCCATAATCTCATCCACCCGATAATAAATGTAAACATCTCCGCTCTCATCAATCCAGTTATTGTCTTTTGAGATGGATACCCTGCGGAGCATAAAAGAATAAAGGACTTTTGCGTGTAAGGACAGCGCGGAAAACAGCTCTATCGTAAAAAGTTCATCCGGCAGCTGTGTATAGTTGAACATATAAGTATCTTCTCTGCATATATGCTTAAAAAAAATATTTGAAGTCATGCTCTCTCCCCTTGGCATATTTTTTGATTTCTCCAATGGAAAAGGCAGCTTCGGCTGCCTTTTCTTCCTGCAAAAATAGGAGGTTTGCAGGTTCCTATATATTTTGCGATTGCAATATATAGCTTGTTACTATATCATATAGCTTGTAACTATATCAATTGCATCTCTGAAATGCTGATTTCTTGCATGGCATCCTTCATCTGTCGCCGCATCCTCTTCACTGCACATCCTTTCTTTTAATTGTTCCACTATATCCATTAGCAAATAAGTTATTCTTATCCGCTCATCCTGACTGAAATTGCTCAGCTTCTTTCTTTGCTGGTCATTATCCTGCATAGGCAGTTTATCGATTTCCCTGTACTCGCCTTCAACAATCTTCTCCTCACTTTCTTCATAATCCTCTTCAATGTAGTCATCACTCTGCACCGGATCACATGCTTCCTCTCTATGCGACGTCGCATATGCATCCGGCATATCATCTTCTGGTTTTGAAAACTCTTCCGGCAGATATTCAGGAAAGTCCTCTTCAATGCTTGTCTGTCCCGGAATGTTGTAATCCTCTGCCTGCTTCTCATTTTCACTGGATTCTTTCTTTTCTTTTATATTGCGGATCTGCTTGACTGTCATATCCGGACTGACTCTGTCAAGCTGCTCCGGCTCCATCGGAAGCATCTCTATCATTTGCGACTTATCAAATCCGGCATATCTTTCATCCAGCTCCGGCGAATTATGATCCTTAGAAAATTTTTCACAGATATTAATAAATCTGGAAGCAGTTGATTGTGAGTAACCTAATTGGTCTGCGGCACACTCCCAAATATTAGCATATCCGCCTTCAGTATAAAGCTCATTATCGCGGATATGCTTTAAATACCAGCCTATTTTCACAAAAGACTTCTGAACTTTAAAGGATTCATCTTTAATTATTTCCAAGGAATCTTTATATCCAAGCTGTTCCGGCTTAATCATACTGATCCTGCCAAGATCCATAACATCAAAATGTCTAATCCCCATACGGATTACCTCCTTTCCTTTCCCAAAAGAAATTCATCGGTAAATTTTCCGTATGCTTCCGCAACACGCCCTTTTGCGTCATGCACATAAATACTTTGTCCATATGACGGAGCTTCCTCAGCCCTCACGCTTCGCGGAATATAATTCTGGTAGATGCGGATTTCTTCTCCATAAGATTTTTTCAAAATTTCCTGAACATCACGGAAAGACGTGGTTTGATCATTTACACAGGTATACAAAATTCCTGCTATATTAAGTTCCGGATTCAAACTGTTAGAACGGATAGAACCGATTGTTTGAAGAAGCTGTTCAAGACCTCTTACGCTGTAATACTGCGCATGCAGCGGAATAATCACTTCATCTGCCGCTACAAGCGCATTAATGGCAATGAGATTAAGCGACGGCATACAGTCAATGATAATGTAATCATATTCACCCTTAATCATGGTCAGATAAGAGTTTAGCATTTTTTCACGTCCAAACAGTAAGGAAATCAATTCCGTTTCCAATATGGACAATTCTATGTTCGCGGGCATCAGGTCAATCCCTTCCTCATGATACAAAATACCGTAATCTTTCATAAAGGCATAATCCTTATTGATCATCTTACGGATGATAGTTGTTATCGTGATTTCAAGTTCATCCGCATTAAATCCCAGTCCTTGGGTCGCATTTCCCTGAGGATCTAGGTCGACAAGGAGCACTTTGTTTCCTTTCTGTACAAGTCCTGCACTTAAATTAATAGCTGTGGTGGTCTTTCCGACTCCGCCTTTTTGGTTTGCAATCGCAATTACTTTACTCATCATTAAGTTCCTCCTAAACTTTATGAATTTGGTTAATAAGTTATATATTTGACAGGTAATCACCTGCAGAATATCTGCCTGAAAGCAATAAAAAAAAGAACCGGTTAAGGTTCTTATAATGGATATTAGCTTGCTTTATCTCCCTTTCTCAATATGTTGTTAATAGCAAAGTGTAGCAGAACAAAAAGCCCGTTCCACCTATGACAATATTCTTCGTCTTGTCAGAAATGAGCCTGACGTGTGCGAACCCATTAAATTCCTCCGCGCCCGTGAAATCGTTCATTTCCAGCGTTTCGGCGAAGCCCTGCGTATTGTTCAGGATAAACTGGATTCCAAGAACTTCTACGCATTTAACCCTGA
>JAMPGL010000084.1 GCA_023663945.1 Lachnospiraceae bacterium
TTTCAGCTCAGGCACGTATTTTCTTGAAACAATAATTTGTTCTCCGTTTTGAAGGACAGCCGTAAATCTGCCGTTCAGTGAGGATTTTATCGACTCAATCTTCATGAGATTCAACAGCACGGATTTTGATACGCGCAGAAAATGCTTTTCCTTTAAAGCTTCCTCCAGCTCGTACAGCTTCTGACGTGTTTCATATACCTGTTTTTCGCAATAAATGAATACCTTGTTGTCTACTCCTTCCATATAAAACACGTCGGAAACAGGAACTTCATACTGTGCGCCTTCGATGATACCCGTAAGCTGTCCTTGTATGGATTTAACAAAGCGGACAATCTCCATTACCTCATTGCTTACTTTATGGCAGTATATTTCCAGCCGTTCCTTTTCATCTTTTTTTATTTGAGAAATATTTATAATCATTTACAATAACCTAACGAATATTAACGGTATTCCAAGGCTCAATATTCAGTTCGCCCTCTCCTTTAAGATAATAATTAAAATAGTTAAGAATGATACTATTCATTTCGGGGATAAATTCAGATGAGTCCACATCGCCTTTTCCCAGCATTTTCGCTAATGTGGGAGAAAGAAGCGGCAAATCTGTGAAATCCATATGCTCCGTGCCGTCAAAATGCGCTTCCCTGCCATCAATAGCATTGTCAAGTAAATATTTGTTTACATTTTTTACATAATCGGTTTCTTCATCAGATTCAGCCACAGCATAAGACTCCCAATGACTTTCGCTGTCAAGTGAAAGTATCGGTATCGGGTAAGGCTCGGGGTTATAGCTAAGCTTTCCGTCGTTATATGATGTATATTCGCCCAGCATCGTGCCGTCAATGACAATTACCGCGGTAATGTCATCACGCTCTCTGCCGAGCTGTACCGCTGCTGCACCTCCGATAGAATGTCCCGTAAGTCCGATTTTTTCTGTGTCTGTCATTTCAAGTACTCTGAGAATTTCCGCCTTTACATCCTCTGATTCCGTATACCATGCCGTATCAAGCTCCTTTAAGTCTTTAGCGGTTTTTATGGTATTAAGCACAAAGTTTTCATCGGCCGTACGTAAAGACATCCATTCGCATACAATATTATAATCATTTTCAGTAAAATCGGAACTATTCAGCGTATTAACAGCAGTCTGCATAAAGCCCATGTCAATTATAATTGTTTTGCCCGCTGTGTCCTTTGTAAAGAAGGCGTAATAAGGGTGGTCTATGCTTGCTACAACGTAGCCATTGCCTGCAAGCTCTTCATACAGTGAAGCATTGCTCTGATAATAGCCAAATGTTCCGTGAGCAAATAATACCAGAGGGCAGTTTGCCACATCGCCCTCAGGGTAGTAGAAGTGAACGGGTATCTCACGGTTGGATCCATCGTTTTCAAAGGTTTCAAGTCTGCTGTTGTCGATAAGTATTGCCTGCGTTTCCTTTACTTCGTACTGACCATTTGTTTTAAGTCCCGAATATCCTGTGAAAATAAAGGCAGGGAAAAGTGAGAAGCCGATAATGATAATGCTCATAACGGTACCGAAAATCGCTTTTGCCTTTGTTTTTTCTTTTGGGGTACCGCTGCGCTTTATAAGATATGCGATGCAGGATATGGCAAGGCGTATTCCAAGGATAATGAGACAGCCTGTGAATCTCCATTTCTGTCCTGTTACAGGCAAAAGCATTACAAGCAGCATGAGCACAAACTCAGCTGCACGGAAAAATAATCTGTTTCTGTGCCAAAGGCTTCTGTATTTTGTGAAGCTAAGCACTGTAAGCGCAATTTCCATAACCGCAAAAACCGCAAATAATATAATTCCCATTTTTAAAACTCCATTCTTTTCATTTTGTGTTTTAGCTGATATATTCAACATATATCATGCCGTAAAAGCAAGCAACATAAAAAATGTAAGATGCAGTTTTGAATGGTAAAATGCATAAACAGGCTTGCGGAGAACGTTTTTCCTTTCTTGCCTGAAGCGCAACCTCTATTTCGGTTTCAGTTCAGCCATTGTCATCTCTGCCTCACCTCCTCTAAAATATGCTCTTTTCCCATTTGAGCAACTAACCGAACATGGTTATCAGCCAGTTCACTGACACACGCCTCTCCTTCCATTTTATAGTTTTTTTACAAACAGACAGCGGATTGCGTTTAATACAGCAAGAATCATCACACCTACATCCGCAAAAATGGCAAGATACATATTCGCAATTCCCACTGCACCCAACGCAAGGCAGGCAAATTTAACGGCAAGTGCAAAGACGATATTCTGATAAACAATTCTCAGGCACTTTCTGGAAATTTTGATTGCTTTTGCAATTTTTACCGGATCATCATCCATCAGTACAATATCCGCCGCCTCAATCGCTGCATCAGACCCCATTGCTCCCATTGCAATGCCAATATCTGCCCTTGATAAAACAGGTGCGTCATTAATGCCATCTCCGACAAATGCCAGCTTTGCTTTGCCGGTTTTCATACGCAGAAGTTCTTCGACCTTTTCGACTTTGCCTGCCGGAAGCAGTTCACTGTAAACTTCATCAATTCCAAGAGAACCTGCAACCTGCTCTGCAACTTTCCGTGCATCCCCTGTCAGCATAACCGTCTTATCAACCCCGGCTTTCTTTAACGCTGTAATGGCATCTTTTGAATGTGGCTTTACTACATCCGAAATCACAATATGCCCCGCATATTCCCCACCTATCGCCATATGGATGATTGTGCCTGTATGGTGACAGTCTTTGTAAGGAATATTCAAATGTTTCATCAGCTTGTCATTTCCGGCTGCCACTTCTATTCCGTCCACCTTTGCAGTTACCCCGTTGCCGCTGATTTCCTGTATATCTGTTACACGGCTTCTGTCAAGGTCTTTCCCATAAGCCCGCTGTAAGCTTTTGCTAATCGGATGCGAAGATGCGTTCTCTGCCAAAGCAGCATATTCAATCAGCCTTTCTTCTGCCATTTTGTTATGATGAACCGCATTTACTTCAAACACTCCCTTTGTCAGTGTCCCAGTCTTGTCAAAGACAACATATTTCGTCTGCGAGAGGATTTCCAAATAATTGGAACCTTTTACCAAAACCCCCTCCTGACTTGCACCGCCGATACCTGCAAAAAAACTAAGCGGAATACTGATAACAAGGGCACAAGGACAACTAATGACAAGAAAAGTCAAGGCTCTGTAAATCCATACCCCAGGGTCCGCAGAAAGTCCCATGACCAGCACACGGATTACCGGCGGTAAAATTGCTAAAGCCAATGCACTGTAACAAACCGCAGGTGTATAAACTTTGGCAAACTTTGAAATAAAATCTTCTGATTTTGATTTTCTTGAACTTGCATTTTCTACCAAATCCAAAATTTTTGATACCGTGGATTCCCCAAATTCCTTTGTAGTCTGTATCTTCAAAACGCCTGTCATACTGATACACCCGCTAATGACCTCATCTCCTGCCTTTGCATCCCTCGGCAGGCTTTCTCCCGTCAGCGCGCTGGTATTCAGGCTTGAATTTCCTTCAAGAACCACGCCGTCAATCGGTATTTTTTCACCCGGCTGTACAACGATTACACTGCCAATCTCTACTTCGTCCGGGTCAACCTGTTCCAATTTTCCATTTTTCTCTATGTTTGCATAATCCGGACGGATATCCATCAGATTACTGATATTCCGGCGGCTTTTACCAACTGCGTATCCCTGAAACCACTCGCCAATCTGATAGAACAACATAACAGCGATTGCTTCCAAATACTCACCATTTTCGTAAATAGCCAGTGCCATTGCCCCAACAGTGGCAACCGCCATCAGAAAATTTTCATCAAATACTTGTTTATTCAGGATACCCTTTACTGCCTTTCTCAAAATATCGTAGCCAATGATGAAATAATCAATCAAATAACAGGCGAACCTGATAATCCGTCCTGCCGACGGGAACAAATATCCGTCAATTCGGTTAAACATATCTGCTGACAGGAACTGAAGACCTAACAGGACAGCGGCAGCAATTAAAATACGAACCATCATGGTTTTCTGCTTTTTCGTCATGCCTCCTTTACGGCGTCCTACGAAGATAAGCAGTATTGCGGCGGTTATAATGACAACAGTAAGCAATAAGTTTATAATCAATTCCTGCATTTCAAACACTCCTTTCAATAATTGTTCAATTTAGGTAATTGGATTCGGATGTCAAAAGCCTTGCTTGTAAATTTTACTTGGCAGATTGCACAAAAGAAATTAGGGCAAACGACTTTTGCACAATGGAAATGAGACTCTAACATCGTGGAAGCCTCTGCTGAACACGATGTTTGCCCTGATGCTCATTGGAATGTCCTGTGCAATGGAGTGCGCACTGATTTCTTTTGTGCAATCTGCTGACACCGATTTCGTTGCAGGGCTTTTGACACCTGAATCCTAATTGTTTAATTGTTTGCTGTAGGAAAGGCATCCTTAAACTGTTTCCATACATTTTAAGAATGCCCGTTCCTCAACAAACCTCAAACAGTTTTCTCTTATAAATAAATTTCACAGTCGGGCTCAACCTTTTTGCACGCCTTTAGAACCTCATCCATTACAGCCTTCGGCTCATAACCTTCAGCAAATTCCACAATCATTTTCAATGTCATAAAATTTACGGTTGCAGAGGCAACACCGGAAGTCTTGCGGGCAGCTTCCTCCATAAGGTTTGCACAGTTTGCACAGTCCACTTCAATTTTGTAAGTCTTTTTCATGAGAAAATCCCTCCATAAATATTTTCTTTAATTTTACAATTAAGTAGTTGTTTAATCTTTATGAACGTAGTATAATATGGGCAGTTACCAAAGTCAATATCACTTGCCGTTTCCTGCCCAAACGGGCGAAAAATATTTCCGTTTGGGCGAAACCACAGAATGGAGGTTTATAATGAATACCTTGAATCTCCCCCACAATCACGGGGAAGAACACGGAATTGCTTTTCTGCAGCAGCAATTAAATCAAGTTGATAATTTCCAAACAGTGGCTGATGTATTTAAACAGCTTGGCGATACTACCAGAATCCGCATTTTTTGGCTGCTCTGCCATTGTGAAGAATGTGTCATCAATATTTCCGCTATGCTTGATATGTCCAGTCCTGCCGTTTCCCATCATCTAAGACCACTTAAAAACAGCGGTCTGATAGTCAGCCGACGTATTGGAAAAGAAGTTTATTACCATGCAGCCGATACCGAGCAGGGACGCCTGCTACATCAAATGATTGAACAGGTTATGGAAATTACCTGTCCAAAATAGAACGGGAGCAGTGCTATGAATCATCAATTAGAACAGGTCATAGAACAATTTCATGAAAATTGCGGCAAAAACAGCATTACAACCTATGATATATTTAAGGGAATAAAACTGGCATTTGTTTCATTGGAATCGGAAGATTTTTCTTTTCACCATCCTGCGCTTGGCCATATTTTAGAAATCAATTACTGTAAGTCGGGGCGCATCGTGTGGCAAATGGAAAACGGAAACAGTATCTATCTTGGACAGAGTGACTTTTCACTCCACACAATGGATTCCTGTGCCAACTCCCAAATATCCCTGCCAAACGGGGATTACAATGGGCTGACCCTATTCATTGACTTGCAGGAATTATCCGAAAATCTTTCCGACCTGTTATCCGGCACGGGAATTACAGGCAAATTACTGGTGGGTAAATTCTGTAAAAACGGGACATTTACCTCCCTTGCGGGAAATGAACAAACGGAAGGCATCTTTTCCGCTTTCTTCAACCTGCCTGAAAATTTACAGCTTCCTTATTGGAAACTAAAAACATTAGAGCTTCTATTATATTTGTTACATCTGGAAACAGATTCCAACCCCCGCCTGACAGAATATCAGGCAGAGCAGATAGAAATCGTCCGCAGCATCCATGAACAGCTTGTCGGAAACTTGAATCTGCGTTTTACGATTGAATCACTTTCCAAGCAGTATCTGATGAATGCAACGACATTAAAAAAGGTTTTCAAAGCTGTATATGGTACTTCCATTGCCGCCCATATCAAACAACACCGAATGGAACAGGCAGCTAAACTGCTTCTTAACACCCAAAATGATATTATTCAGATTGCACAGACTGTAGGCTATGAAAGCCAAAGTAGATTTTCTGCTGCATTTAAGGATTACTTTCAAATGCTTCCTACAGAATACCGAAAGAACTTCTGTTCAAAAGAAAATTAAATTATGTATTCCGGGGTAAAATGTTTACTGCTCTCTCCCTCCAAACCTAAAAAGAGAGCCGATTGCCCGACCCTCTAAATAGCTGAATATGCAATGTTTTTATTCTGCATTATTGCAGTAAATCTGAATTGCCTTATCAAGGAACTCTGCCGTACCTTCACCGCCATACTCATCAATATTCCTGGTAAAGTCACCGCCACCTGAATACATCTTTCCTAAACCACTCAAAATCTTGTCAGAGCAGGTGTATAGGTTTTCCGTAATGAAACCTTGTATTTTCTTTACTATGCCCTGTGCTTCAGGCGATGACGGATCTGCAGCCTTTATCTCACCGGCTTCCTTGAAGAGCAGCATGAACCGATCCGCCAGAAGATCGTCCTCTTCCTTTGAACGATTCTTCATTTTTTCCTGCACCTCTTTGTATTCCGGCGTATCTCCATACAACTCTTTCGCCTGTCGCGAATACTCATCCAGTTTACTTCTATCAAATGCCTTGAAATCCATATGCTTCACTCCCAACAATTTTATTCCAAGCGCGAAGTTCATCAGATTCTCAATATGCTCCTTCTTCAGCCTCAGAAGCTCTATCTGCTGCTCCAAAGCCTTTCCCCTGTCAAAATTGGGGCTGTTTATGATTGCCTTGATATCCTTCAGAGGAAATTCCAGTTCACGAAACAGCAGTATGTGCTGAAGGCGTTCCAAATCTGTATCGTCATACAGTCTGTATCCCGCAACGGTGTATCCCGCCGGATGCAAAAGCCCGATCTTGTCATAATATTGCAGAGTGCGTATACTCACTCCGGCAAGCTTGCCCACCTCATGTACTGTCATCATTGGCATATCCTCCGTTTGCTTGGTAATATCAATATAAACTATTACGCAACGTAGGAGTCAATACCTTTTTTCAAAATTCTTTCAGCGTGAAAGACACCTCCCACAGCCCTCCATAGCTTGTATCCGCCGCCAGCCTGCTCTTGAACCCATCGATATACATCTACGTATCCACGATATTCATGGTCGCCGTGTCCAGATACCCACAGTAATACTCGCCAGCTTCTTATAGGCGGAGAGTTTCTGCAACCACCGCTTCGATACATTGAAGATCACGCTAATCTCCACCACGCCTTCACGAACAATATCCTTCTGCGTGGTTCCTGCTTCCGTCACGCCGCCGATGTCTGCCTCTTATTTCATCGGAAAGTCCGATGGAATAAGAGGCAGGCATCGAGATATTGAAACGACTATTTTTCGTGAATGGAAAGCACAAAAAAGAGGAGCCCACCAGTCGCTCCGGTGAACCCCTCTATATTTATTGTCATGAATTCTGAATAGCCGCCTGTGCCGCTACGATACTTTGATGACTTTTACCCCGGGGTAAAAATG
>JAMPGL010000085.1 GCA_023663945.1 Lachnospiraceae bacterium
GAATCATTGTTGGGTCCAGACCACGAATCTCCCCTGTAATCTTTCTCTGTTGCCCCCACAGTAATCAGCAAGGAAGCCTTTAGCGGGGCAAAAGATGAAGTCAAATCACGCTGAAGCGCCGACATGATTTTTGCCCTATATTCCGGATCAGCTTTCATGTTTTCAAAAGCCTCCTCCGATATATTGATCGCCAGATTCGCTATTGTTCCATTCTTCGGTATTCTTTCAAGTTCAGCATAAAACTCTTTTTTGAAAGCCGCCATTTCCTCCGCTTCCGATAGTTCACGCATACTGCTTGTTTCTTCTGTGCTGTCTGCACCCTTTATACTTTTTGCTGCTGCCACACTGTTCTGATAATAATTTTGTCCTATTCCATTTATGCTCATTTTTCCATCCTCCATTGTCATCAATTATTTTAATAGTGACTCCTCTGCGGAATAAAAAACAATTTTCTTTATGCCTTTATGTCCATATTCAATCCCGTAACTGCCGCATTGTCCTTGTCTGCTTTGGGAACAGCCGCATTTTCATCATCTTTGTCAATGATTACCATGCCTTTCCACTTATCACCAAACTGCTCCTTGCCTGTTTCGTCCAATTTCTCCTGCAATTTTTCCTTTTCTTCCCGGCTTGCCTGCCGCTTTTCTTCAAGCTCTGCTTTCTCCTGTTTCTTTTCCTCATTCTGCTTGCGGATTTTCTCTGCATTTTCAGACATGGTTTGTAAATGGGACTTTACATCGTCTTTTTGTACGATTGACCATTTACTTATCCCACCATCTTTATCAATCGCCCAACCTTGCGCTACAACGTGCCAGCCTCCGGCAGCAACTTGACGGGCATTTTGCTCATCACATTCCTGCATAGCTGCAATATTCTTCTCATACTCTTTTCCAACTTTGGATCACTCGCCATTTTAGATAAAAACTGCGGAGAGATTGCAACATTTACAGTTGAGTTAGAACCATATCTCATTCCCTTAGTATAATTGGCTGCCACAAAACTGTAATTGCTGAACTTATCAGAAAGATGTGATAATTCATCTGCCGCTGTCTTTCTTGTGGTGCTGCTTGTTTCCGTAGTTTCCTTTGTCGTGCTGCTCTCCTCCGTGTGGCTATACTTTTCGGTTGTCTTTTTCTTGTTGTTCGCAGCATTTGTGTAGCCGCTTGCATAGCTGTTGTAATTGTTACTGATTTCCATTGCCATAATTTTATCCTCCATAATAAAATTTTATATTTACGGTTTCTCTGTCATTCAGAACTGCCTATACTCCCTTGCAATAAGTTTGGGCATAATACCTTTCATCAACCAAGCAGAGAATCACTGCCCGCAACAGTTTCCGTCATAACATTAGCGTCATAAGCATTAGTCGCTTTTGCCATCTGCCTCTCACTTCTCCATGCCTTTGCCAGCCTGCTTCTTTCCTGTTCCTGCTTTGAAATCTTTTCATCTATCGCTTCCTGCTGAAATTCCCTGATCTGCGCCCGTTTTTCCAAATATTCTTCCAGAAGATCCTTCTGCCTGTCTTTCTTTTCACTCGTCCTTTTATAAAAGCTATTTTGTGAACGTGCATAAAATTCCGAGTCATTATTGACTGACCATCCATCAGCCCTATAATCTTTAGACGTGGCTCCTACGGTTATTACCAAAGAGCAGTCTGGAGCCGGAGCAACAGAACCAGTCATGTCACGTTCAATCAGTGATAATACCTTTTCCCTGTACGCGGGATCATTTTTCATATTTTTAAATGCCTCTTCTGATATGTTAATTGCCACATTCGCTATTGTTCTATCCTTTGGTATCTTCTCAAGCTCAGCATAAAACTCTTTTTTGAAAGCCGCCATTTCCTCCGCTTCCGATAATTTCTGCATACTGCCTGTTTCTTCTGTGCCGTTTATACTCTTTGTACTTTTCGTTGCAATCACATTGTTCTGATAATAATTCTGCCCTATTTCGCTGATTGCCATCTTTCTAATCCTCCATTTTCATCGATAACTCAGGTTCATTTGTTCCTTATATTTACTTGCTTTCCTTCACACCCCCCTGCTGCAGCATAACTGTCACATGAAAAACATCCCCCTTCACTTTTATCTTTACCCCTCCAAAATACCGCTCTGCCATATCACGGACATTTTGCAGCCCAATTCCATGTTCCGTGATAATCCCCGGTAGGGTACTCTGTTTCGTTGTAATCGGAAGTGAACCTCCTTCTCGGATTGGCACAATTCCGTCAAAGCTGTTCTCAACCTCAAGTAACAAAAATTGCTTCCTCCGCTTTAAGGCAAGGCGTATAAATCCTTTTCCCGATTCCAGTTTCTCACAGGCTTCTATGGCATTATCCAAAAGGTTGTTCAGGATAATCCCAAAATCAAACACCGGGATTTCCCCGCCATACTGGAAATCCACGTCAAACCGGATTCCCGCTTTCCTCGCCCTGCGCCATTTGTCATTAAGGATTACATCCGTCACCGCATTCCCTGTCACATACTTATATTCCAGTTGCTGCATGGTCTCATCCATTCTCTGGACGTACTTCTCAATTTCCCCATACTGCCCTGTCTCCGCCAGCCCTTTGATATTCGCCATATGGTTCTTCATCTCATGCCTTACCTTGCGGATACTGCCGTAAAAATTCTCTGCCTCCTCCAGCCTTTCTTTCATTGCTTTTACCTGCTGTTCCTCCACAAAATGCTTCTGCCTTTCAGCCAGCAAAATACGGTATCTCTGCCAGAAATAGATCAGGGCAGTTTCCCCCATAAATATAAGAGCGGCATCTTCCATAGCAAGTCAGGTTTTTCATCAAACAAAATGAAAAAACCATCTTCTGTTTTTACGGTGATCAGCCCGCTGACAATCTTTACAATCATGCTTCCAACAAAATTCAGGATGGAAAGCAGGAACACATCTGTCCACTCCATTACGGCTGTCCCTTTTATGGCCTTATACAGAATAACAGTCATTGCCACATATAACGCTGTATAAAAGAAAACGGATGCAGTCAGCCCGACTGACATGCAGTGATACATCTGCTGCATGTAGTTTTCCTGTAAAACATCAAGGCTTTTCATCATTATGTTTGTTACTTCCATATAAATGCTGTTTGCAATCAGGAAACTCAGGCTGTGCAGATTATAAAAAGCAAGCATTGCAAAGACTGCCTTGACAATCTGCTTTTTATAATTTATCCAGCCATATCCCAATACAATGAGACCTGAAAGAACATACTTTACCCACGAGGCACATGGCAGGAACTCTGATCCTATATTCAAAAGAACAAACAGGATTGCAGCAATGCCATCCCTTTTCCCTTTTTTTACATCGAAAACCGCCGCCCACAAAACAAGGAACATTATGGCTTGTACGGCAGTCTTCCATATGCCCGACAAGTTATTAACCGTTTCAAATCCTGACTGGCTCATAGGCCCTCCTCCGAAATGTAATCCATGTATGCCTGCACAAAGCCGTCATACTTATACCTTGAAAGCAGGAGCTTATCCCCATTCACCATCCTTACCTCTGTCTTATCGTAACCTTCCACATGGGAAAGGTTGATCAGGTATCCCCTGTGGATGCGGTAAAACTGCCCCGCCAGTTCCTCCTCCAAATCCCCTATCTTCCCGTAATATTCCAACTTTCCGCTTTTTAGGAACAGCACAATATTGTGGTTTTGGCTTTCCATATAATAAATGTCATTAAGCGGTATGGTTCTTCCCTCTCCCGCATACTGGATCACAAGTTTTTTCTTCCGCCGCTCCGCCTCGGACAAAATCTGCCCCACCGCCCGGCTGAACACCTCTGCAAATTTCTGTTCATCCACGGGCTTCACCAGATACTGGAACGCCCCTACGTCAAAGGCGTCATAGACATATTTTTCATAGCCAGTGACAAATATGATGATCGGCTGCCTGCAGGAATCCATCCCCCGAATATGCCTTGCCAACCCCATGCCGTCCAGTTCCGTTCCGAAATCTCCCATCTCTATATCCAGAAACACCAGATCATGCTCTTTCCCAGCCGCCAGATACTCGTCAGCAGAGGCATATTCCGCAATGCTGCACTCGGATTCCTGTTTCTTAATTAGCGAAACAAGATAGCCCCTTATGTTTTTTTCATCATCACATACTGCAATTTTTACCGTGTCTGCCACCTCCAGTCTTCAACTAACTTATCGGAAAAATCATGGGAATTTCTAACTCCTGCTTCGTGAATGGTCAATCTGGTGACGTGAATCGCAGATTTTTTCTTTTTTGATACTAATAGTCTGCCTTTTTCCGCTCTTGCATATTACTTCTAAGTTCCCCAACTACCAAGTAATTTTTGCTATTATACCAAACCAATCTGCTTATACCTCTGCACCATGAAATTTTTCTGTATCAAAATAATTCTATTTTCTATCCCCTATCCGATTTAGTATCTCTACTAATATTTGTGGAAGCGGCACTCCAAGCTGGTTTATATTCTTTAATATAGCAAGCCCCTCATTGGAAATGTAAAACAAAATAACCGTTGTCCGAATTGCGCAATTACTTTCAATGATTGTACCCACTACATTGGATACAATTACAAGAATAAATATCGCTACTTTTTTGAATGCATTTTTTAATAAAAATACATTTGAGTGCTTCTCCTCCCCCACAATCACAAGGAGTATTTCTGCTATGTAATTTATCACCATAAATATAATTAATGCAGAAAGAAATTTATCAAGCCCTCCTAATAATTGAACAATATAGTTTGCCATATCTATCCCATCCCTTCTCATAATAATCTAAATATCATTTACATGACTTTTCCCATGCACTATTTACGCATATAAAATAGCCAGAACAAATTATCTGGCAGAGTCTATGCTCTGTCCCAATAATCTGCTCTGGCTATTAGTAGCTGTCGTATATGACGCCCTGTTGCTCAGTCAGCAAACACTATCTTATACATTCACAACCATTTTGTATACTTCTTTTTCCCGCAAAGTTGGCTCTGCAGTCATTTTATCATAATCCACCATTAAAAAAGTATGACACTTGCCGCATTCAATAGAAGATTTTCCTGCAACACCTTTATATGCTACAACCTTTCCTTTTCTACAGCATGGGCATATGATTACTCCTTTGGTTTCCACTCCCTTCATTCATAACACCCCCTTAATTAAATGGCAGTCCTTCGTCGATGCTATCAGGTATGTTCATAAAACCATCTGATGCATTATTCTTTTTAGGATTCAAATATCTATCAATCAAACTTTTCGCCGTTTCAGATATTACAAAATCTGATTCATGTAACTTGATAGATTTAAAAAGTTCATCACATTTTCCTTTCAATGTATTGCTTTTGTCATCAAAGGTTGAACAGATTAATTCTAAGTCTGTAGAATCATAATTTGGACTATAACCCTCTTCACCTGTATAGCGATATAGTTCATATCCCTTTTCACCAAATTGATTTTCAAGTGGTAAAAGATAAAGTTCACCTATACTGGTTTCTGCGGAAAAAATATCATCTGTAAGCTCCACCGCCTTTGTTTCATTGGCATACCCATCCGGAGCGTACTGATACCGCTTTGTTCCATCCAGCCCGCTTTCTTCCAATTCCTTAAAAAAAATTCCTACAAAATTTTCTTTCTTATTACCTTGATTGTTCCAATGAATGGTTGCTTCATCAGTCTCTTGTTTCAATTTCTTAAAAAAGGCAATTACATCACACAAGGATTGGGTAGGAACCTGAAAATCAATGTTTAAAAGATCATCGACATTAACTTGAAAAATCACTGATATTTTCCAAACAATATCCACAGACAATCTTTTCTTCGAATCTGGATTGACAGTCCTGGAAACATACCCTGCACTCACGCCTAACAGTTCTTCAAGATCAGAAATACGCAAACCATGCATCTTTAGCAAATATTCCAAATTACCGCTTAAAAACTTAGAATCGTAGTTTGCCTGCGCATTTATAAACTCAGTAATATGTTTTTTCTGATCCTCTAACATTTGTTTCAGTTCCACAATTCCGCTCTCCAGTTTAGGTGTTTCTTCATCATCCAATTCCAAATCTAACTGTAACGAACTGATTTTTTTGGTCAGTTCTTCAAAATTCCGTTTTGCCAGACCATAGTCTTTAAAAGAATGAATCGGATGAACTTTAATTTCTTCACTCATATTTATTCCTCCGGCTTGTTTAACTGACTATAGATTATCACAGTCAATTTTATTTGTCAATAGTTCAAATAATTTTTATATTTGAATTATAAATTGATTTCTATTTAATTATTTCGACCATTTACTTTAATAGTCACCAAAAATGGTTTTGTACTTGCCAACGCAACTCCAGTACTTCCATAAATTTTTATCGTTAAAAATGCACCCAAACTTATGCTCGGGTGCATTGTATCGAATTGTGGTACACAAGCCAGTAAAACGGTACGCTGACAGCATTTAATATATAAGCCTGCTTACCGCAGATCCATCTTCTCCGCCCACTTCAGTCCCTCACTCTCTTTTAACAGCCCCATGTGGTACAGTATCTGCACACAGTCCACATATCCCTGCATATAGCTCCTCCTCTCCTGTTCGGATGCAAATATCTCCAGACATTCCTTCATATCCTCCGCCTGTTCCCTGTTTTCAGCCGAAAGGGAGTCCACAAATGTTTCCCACTCTTTTTCCTTTTCTATCCATGCCTGTTCTGTTTTTTTATATTCCGGTGTACTCACATAGCTTTTCCTGTTTTTATTTTCCCCGTTTAGGGCACCCAGAAATTGGGCTGCTTTCAGCCATACATCATTCAACATTTACTTCTCCTCCTATCTCTCACGCCAAAATTTTTAACCTTTCCTGACACAGTATCGGCATCTGGAAGATATTATAAACAGTTTCCTTGCCGCGCTTGGGGAAAAGAACACCCAGGGAAGATAACTGTAAAATCTCCCCTGTGGTTTTTAACTGTTCCTAAATGCCGACATGGTATCGGCAATCATAGCCCATGTGTTCCCGCCTGTTTCTTTCTGTTCCGATTCAGCATTATACCTTTGCTCGGACAGATCTGTAAATATTTGTTCTTCTCTTATTGCTTTTCCTGAATCTGTCACGGTCATGTTATCCTGCTGCCCGCTATCCCTACCATGCAGAATATCCATCACGATCTTCTCTATGGATGCCCTGTCTGCAGCCTGCGGCAAGGAAATATCCGGCGTCTCCGGGCAGTTTACATAGTGCAGGACTGCATTGACGATAAACTGCGCCTTGCTGTGCGCCCCCTGTTTC
>JAMPGL010000086.1 GCA_023663945.1 Lachnospiraceae bacterium
AAATCTCCATACAAGCGTCCGTTTTCTAAACTCCCTTTACCACATTAAACCGAAAATTAACACAATTACCCACTATCTCCTAAAGCTAAAGAGACTGCCATTATTTAATCCTTTACCACATTAAAACCCGTAAAACATCCCAGCAGCGCCCGTTTGCAGGAACGCGCCCGCCAAAGACGCCGGAACTCCTCCGCCCATATAGCCGGACGCAAGCTGCTGATACCCCGCATTCTGCATCATCTGCATTTGCATCTGCAAAAGCTGCGCCTGCTGATTCCTGCTTTGCGCTGATGCCCTTCTCTCCACTGCTTTCTTTTCCTGCTGTTCCAAAAACTCCTCCAGCTTTTTATGCCTCTTCTCCCACCAGTCCTCTTCGTCGGATGCGGAAGACGCCTTACTCCCGGAGCTGTTCATAGGCACGGACTGCCCTAAATGCTCCTCAATCGATGCCCCAAACTGTTCCGTATGCAAGTTTGCCGAGTATCCCGGCATGGAGGCAAAGGGAATGTGAACCGCCCGATCCTGCGCCGTATATCCTAACACCCACGCTTCATACTCCGGGTCATTCTTCATCTGTTCCCAGCCTTTTTCAGAGATATTCCAGATTTCCACATCCATCTGCTGAGAAGAGTCAAAAGGAATGCCATTCATCAGTTTTGTAAAAAATTGTTTGTACTCCTCCATGGTCATATCTTCCCGTGATACCTTATCCGCGCCGTTTTTCTTGAGGACAGCCTTGCCGGAATTGACCTGTCCGTCTACCGTACCGGCTTCCTTTGGATGCTTTCTTTTATATTCGTCAACCACGCTTTCCTTTCCGGCGGCTTTATTTACGGATTCCGCAAAGCTGACGGAGCTGCTTTTTTCCACATTGCTTTTAGAATCGCCATAAATGCCTTTATACGCTATGTTATAAGTACTGATTCTGTTTTCGACTCCTGTAACTGCCATAGTTCTCCTTTCTTTTGCGGTCTTTCTGTCAGTCAAAACCGCTCATACTCTCTCCATGAGTCCAAGTATTTCCTTTTTAAGACAAAAATCCCAGGAACTTATTATAGTCCAGGTATCCTTGGAAATTCCCCGCATTGTACTGCATCATCATAAGGCTGTTAATTACGTTTACCCAATTCGTCTGCGTAGGCAGATAGGACCAAAGCGCGTTTCCCTGCATTGACTGCTGGTATGCACGCGCCGCCGCGAATTTAAGCTGAGCCTGTGGGTATTGGCCGCTGTTGTTTAGATGCCACGAAAAGGTGTACATATCCACATCGTCACAATTTCTGGGATTAAACTTTGACAAATCTACCGTCCGCTCCGTCATATTTCCTTCCATATCCCAGGTTTTCACATGATAAACCGGATTCGATGCATCAAAGTCCTCTGTCTTATAAATGGCACTGCTTGTTCCTGCCTGCACATTGATAAAAGAACCGACTATCTGCTCTCCTGTACCGGCATCTGCATTTCCATGAAGCTTCATCTCCGCAGACGATAAGGTTTTTGCAGATGAGGAACTTTTCACCTGTGAGGAAGCTTTCGCAAGCGATGAATTTTTCATCGATGATGAAGTTTTCACTGATGATGAAGTTTTCGCCAGCGTTGAATTTTTCGCAAGCGATGAAGTGTTTGCCGAACCGTTTAACGCCCTCTGAAGCGCATCTGCAAAGTTTATTCCGGCAGTCCCCCCGCTTAAACCTCCAAGCCCATAGAGACCATACCCCGTCAAGCCATTCATCCAATTGATTCCGTCAAGATACATCCTTACTCCTCCTTTCTCTCTTCATTTTTTATCATAACAGACAAAGTGAATACCCTGTCCGTTACTTTAAAGTCCACGGCTCCCTGATACTTTTCCACCGTATTTCGTATATTGGCCAGCCCGATTCCATGGGCGTTTTTGTCTGCTTTATCGGTAACAGGAAACTCCCCCGTTTTGTTTTGACTAATTACGCCGTCAAAGCTGTTTTCTATCTTTAAGAACAACAGCTTTCCCTTCTTAAAAGAGGCAAGCAGAATAAAAGCTTCCGCCTCCGGCTCCTTTTCCTTCAGCTTCCTGCACGCCTCCCCCGCATTGTCCAGCGCATTGCCCAAAATAATGCCTAAATCATAGCTCTGCACAGCCAGTGCCTTGGGAAAAACTAACCCGTCCGCATTCATCCGCAGATCCGGCACCATACGGATTATCTCATGATATTTCATGTTTAACAGCGTGTCCGCCACACGGTTTCCCGTCTGGAAACGAAATTCAAGCTGTTCCATGGATTTATTCAATTCTGACAGATACGCCTGCAATTCCCCCTCCTGCAGGCAGGCGGCCTCCTCTTTCTCTTCCTTTGCCGAAAGCCGCATGATGATGGAAAGGGTATTTTTCATATCGTGTTTCATGCTCCGCACCCCCGAATAAATCCGTTCCATCTCTTCCATGTGCTCCTGCATGCTTCTAATCTGCTTTTCCAAAATAATGCGGTTGCTTTTTTCCCTGCTCAGGTCAATCATGTCCTGAAGCAGTTTTACCCCATACAAGATGGACAAAAGCGCCAGCGCCAAAATAGCGGGAATAATCAGCGAAAGAGCCGGGTATTTGTCATACAAAAACTTAGGAATGCTTCCCTGCGCAATCTCAATAGTAATCCGCAGTAAGATACAAAACAGAAGCCCCATAAGAACCGGTGCCAAAATAAAGGACAATTCCGTCCTGTGAAACGCGTATTCTTTATCTTTAAAATATTTTACAATTCCTCTCAGCATCAAAAAGAGAATCAGCCAAAATACCGTGTACATCACTATCTGAAGCCCATATGCCGTAATGCGCACCAAAATCAGGTACGTGTCCGGAGATTTCACATACCCGTTTGTGAAAAAGAACTCCCACATCCGAAACAGGTAATCTCCAAGCCTGAGCAGCATATGCGACAAAAAAAGACTGATCTCACTCACCGTTATAAACGTCAGTACAAGAAATACGGTTATTTTCCTCAGTGCCCGGTAAAAACACAGGGCAATCACCCCGATTACGCCCATGGTCAGAAAAAGCTTGGCTATCATCACCGTTGTCTTGTAGCTGTTTTTCCATAATAACTCTGCGCCCAGTTTCCAGATACCAAAAACCAATATCGTGAGTGCGCCTGCCCTGCCTTTGGAGCCTCTGGGCTCCAGAAAACTGCCATAAAAAAACTGTAAACTGTATCCCTGCGCCAATAGAAATAAAATATCCAGACATTCATCAATCAGATTATACACAGGAAGCGCCTCCGTTCTGTAAATACCACATATATGTCTTAACAAACTCACTGTGCTTTTTCTTCGTCAGATAAACACTGTCCCCGTTCTTTAACGTAATGCTGTCATTATCGTATTCCGTGATATATTCCATATTGACCAAATATCCCCTGTGACAGCGGTAAAATCCCTCTGACAGCTGCTTTTCCAGCTCACTCATAACCGCATAAATTTCAATCACTTCTTTGCTGGTATGAATTGCTGCCTTTTTTCCTCTGCTTTCAATATATAAAATCTGATTCTGCTCCAGAGTAATCCCTTTGCTTTTTAAAAAGAGCCGGTGTCTTTCCCGCCTTCTCCTTCTGGCAATCTCCGCCTCTGCCCGCCTAAATACTTCCGCAAACTTTGCCTCATCAACCGGCTTCAGCAGATAGTGAAAAGCCGCCACATCAAACGCTTCAAACACGTATTCCCTGATTCCGGTGATAAAGATGATAATCGTATCTTCTTTCCGCTGTTTTAACTTTTGCGCCGTCTCAATGCCGTTTAAACCTTCCATTTGGATGTCCAGAAAGACAATGTCAAAGCTGTCCCCGGATCCAAGCAGTTCCCTGCCAGATTCATAGACGCTGACGCAGGCTCCCGGTGCATATTTTTGCACCAGCGCGTTAATCTGTTCCCGGATTACCTTTTCATCATCCACTACCGCTGTCTTCAAATTTTGACCCTCATTTTTCCATGGAATTACTTATCTACACATTTACTATATCGGCAAAAAAAATGAATGCTTTTGTGGTTTGGCATAAAACACCTTTTCCTTGGCACGAAAGGCATTCGGGCTGGAAAATATCGCCCAAAAACGGCTGATAATCATAAAGATAATTCTGTCGATACTTGTATTTTTTTTATTCAGTGATATAATTTATATTATCTTTTCCATCATTGTTTATATCTAATGATGTATAGTATAAATGAACCTTGACATTAAAATATAGTGTTGAAATTAAGCTGCTCCGGAATGTAGAAAATAAATGAGAAACGAATCCCATTTCATGAGGGATGAACAGGAGAGTATATGTTTAATAAAATAAAACAGATGAAAGTAGAGGAGAGGCTGAGATTTTGCTTTAGAATGGTTGTTATCCTTGCAAGCTTTTCAGGCGTTCTGGGTTTGATTTTCTTATTGGTCAATAACCTTCAGTACAGCAAGGCTCTCGTTTCTAATGGGTTTTCACAAGGGGAAATCGGCATATTCAGTACATATTTAAATAAAGAACCTGCAAACGTCAGAGAATTAATTCTTCTTGAAAATGAAGAGGATATGAAAGAATCCGCCGCGGAGCTTGCCGAAACGCAGGCAAAAACGGATGCCGCGCTTGAAACAATGCTGCTTCACTGCACAGAGCCCGAAGAGATGGAATACGTTAATATCATTACGGAAACTCTTCCGGTTTATCGTGAAATCTTTAGCAGAGTTCAGGATTATGCTATGAAGAATCAAAACGAAGAAGCATTGAATCTTTTGATCACAGAGGGTAAGCCTACCCTCAAGACGCTTACTGACGCAGTGGAAGGTCTGATCCACTTGAATGTGGAGATGGGCAACAGCGTGTCTTCACAGCTGTCTATTCAGACCTATATTATCCTCGGCGTTATGGTTCTTGTTATCATAATAGCTGTACTGATTTCTACCAAATTTGCCAGATTTGTAGCCAATTTATTCGCGGAACCGATTAAACAAATAAAAGAGGCATCCGCCCAGCTTGCTCAGGGGAATTTGGACATCGACATTGAGCCGCTGTATTCGGATGAGCTCGGCGAAATGACCGTTTCCTTTAAGGAAGCGGCAGAAATGCTGAGTCTTTACATCCATGAGCTGAGCAGGGGTCTCGGTGAAGTCGCTTCCGGTAATTTTGACATTTCCACTGATGTAGAGTTTAAGGGTGATTTTTCAGCTTTGGAGCATGCGCTTGAAGCTATTGCCGCTGAGCTGAGCGAAACCCTTCAAAAGATCAACGAAGGCGCCGAACAAGTTGCACTTGGCGCTAACCAGATGGCGGAAAGCGCACAGGCTCTTGCAGAGGGCGCAACCGATCAGGCAGGCGCGGTAGAAGAACTGACCGCAACTATTCAGAATATCACCGAAGCGGTTGTTACCACTTCCGAAAAGGCATCCCTGTCATATCAAAACGCAGTAACCTTTGAACAGGCTGCCGAAAAGAGCAATGAGGACATCCGTGATTTGACTACAGCTATGGAAAGAATCAACGCTACCTCCAAGGAAATTGCAAACATCATTGCAGAGATTGAAGATATAGCTTCTCAGACCAACTTACTTTCACTGAATGCTTCCATTGAAGCAGCCAGAGCCGGTGAAGCCGGAAAGGGATTTGCCGTTGTGGCAGATCAGATCGGCAAACTGGCGTCTGACAGTGCAAACTCAGCAGTTAACACCAAAAAGTTAATTGAAAATTCCATCAATGAAATTGAACTGGGCAACGAGATCACGGCTAAGACGACCACCGCTATCGAATCCGTTATCGACGGAATCAAGGAGCTTGCGGAATCCACCAAGGAAATCAGTGAATTATCCGAAACACAGGCGGATTCCATGAGACAGCTGGAGCTGGGCGTAGAACAGATTTCAGAAGTTATCCAGAACAATTCAGCGGCAGCACAGGAAACATCCGCTACCAGCCAGGAATTATCTGCACAGTCAGACAGCTTGGAAGACTTAGTTGGTCAATTTAAATTACGAGCTTAACAATAATTCAGTAATTTTACACCATTGCACTGCTGTCAGCCTAGCTACATGAATTAATTGCTGAATAATTTCTTATAGTGCATTAGGTTAAACGGTGAGAAAAAGTAATAAATTCCTGCGTGCCATTTGAAAAGGCACCATTACAACAGCTTATTTGATACAACTACTCAACATCGTAGTAAAGTTCTAAAATTTGTGGGAAACAAAAGCCGCAAGCTATTGTTTCCCACGCTATACTATCTAACCCTCACATCATTTCTGATATGACCTCTTGAATGTCTTTATCAATACATATTGATTGATTTTCTATCTCTTTCGGACAGTACACCTCTCCATAATTGATGCAGGCATATACCGCCTTTTTATTTCGGGCCACAGCCTGCCAAAATGGATATTTTATAATCCCAGGCGTATTCATTCCGACACCCAGCTCAAGATACAAAATATGCAGATTTTTATGCCTGTTCACAAAATCGTTGTACCTGTCATTTGCCCGATACCAGTCGTCAGCCTGTACAAAAGTATCATCACAGCACAAATTTACATTCATCGGCTCCCCGCAGACAGGACATTTCGGTATCAGTTCCGCAGGTATCTTCATATCCGCCTGCGTTTCAATCATTTGCCGGATCATGTCTTTGTTGTCGTATGTTTTTTGATGGCAAGGCTTGCTGCATTGAAAAAGCCCATAATCCCCCTGTGTGTAAAACAGTCTTTTTTTGTCAAAACCTGCAAGCTGAAACTGATGGTCCACATTTGTGGTAAGCACAAAATAATCTATAATGTTTTACACGCAAAAAAAGAGAACCACAACATTTCTGCTGTACTTCTCCTCAAACAATAATGCCGGCGACCGGAATCGAACCGGTACGGGAGATTAGTCCCGCAGGATTT
>JAMPGL010000087.1 GCA_023663945.1 Lachnospiraceae bacterium
CCAAAATATCAGTTTTTGTATTTAAACTGTCTACTTTAGAGGAATCATATCAAATCGGCAAATGTCTTATTTTTTTAATACTACGCTTTCACACATTTACGTTCCTGAAGCATCTTCCTAATTCTTTCAGCTCCTTTTTTTGTATCTGCAATGATTTCATCTGGTGTCATCTGGATATGCCTTAAAGAATTATATTCCCGAATCTTCCTGATGTCATCAACATCAAATCTTTCACTTATTATCGGCTCACTCATCATCATCACCTTCTTCCAATAAAACAGATGGCGGATAAATCAGCAAATCATTATACCCCTCAAGAGTCGTAATTACTTTTACGCCTTTCACTGTCTTTACGTTAACAATATGCTTGAAATTCCATGAAATAATAACATCACATCCTGCAATGATTGCAGCGGCTATGTGCTGACAATCATCAAAACTTTTTTTCTTCAGTATACCAAAATCTATAAACTTTCCGGCAAGTTTGATGGTGTTGCTATCCGTTTCCACCTCATGGTATTCCATCTGATTCAGATAGTCCAAAAGAATATTTAACTTTTCTTCACTGCATTGCAGCTTGCGCCGCAGCAAGAAAGCGTTTTACTGTCTTGGACGGTTTTGGTGAATGAAGCAGTCCGTAAGGAATACTGTGATTCCATTCCACGGGAATGATTTTAAGGAGCGGGTGCACATTTGCCCATCCCGGAATTGCCAAAAGCACATCATTGCTGTTTTCACAGCGGTTAAAAATACTCATATTGTAAAATTCAAAGTCTACAATATTTATCTGGCTATGGTTCTGCCGTAGTTCATCACGCAGCCGGTCTACATAATGGCTCCATTCCCGCCGCATCATCAGCAGATTTTCCCCATACAAATCCTTTATCAGAAGCTTATCCTTTCCTGCAAGACGGTGGTGGATAGAAACCGCACAGCATAAAGACTCACGGGAAAGCTGCAACCCTGCACAGTTCCGCAGGCTTAACATCGTTTCATCAAAAATCCCGCCAACCACATCAATATTTTTCCCTAAGTTTGCCAGAATCTCTCTGGCATTTTCCGGCGTATTTTCAAATGGAATGATTTGGAATTTTATATCAGGACAATGTACCTGAATCTTCGGCCATATCTGCATCAGCAGTTGTGCCGGCGTCATCGGGGAAGTCCCAATGCGGATAATGTTTGCATCCTCCTGCATGGCATTCTTTGCCCGCGTCACGGAATCCCTGCAATACTGGATGATATATTTTGCATCCTGATATAAGGATTTTCCTGCTTTTGTTAAAACCAGCCCTCTGTGCGTTCTTTCAAATAATTTTACATCTAAGGAATCCTCCAGCAGATTAATCTGTTTAATGACAGCCGTAGGTGTGATAAAGGCTTCTTCTGCCGCCTTATTAAAACTGCCTGCGTCCGCTGCCCGGATGAATGTCTCAAGTTGGGGGTTATACATCTGTCCTGCCTCCTCTTCCTGCACCTGACTCAAAAATCACATTATCTTTCCTGCTGCCATCAGGATTTGTAAATTTCTGTATGCAAATTAACACATTTTTATTATAAACAAATCGAGACCTCTTGAAAAGTCTCGATTTGTTTTGCAGTATAATCTTGTGCCTGTAGGCTGAACTGCTATGGAAATGTATTTTCAATTATATTACAAGATTGACAACCAGTCCCGTCACAAATGAAAACGCCATGATAAAGACGATATAGAGGACAAACCTCTTAAGCCCCAACACAATCTTCAGTGCGCCCAGATTGGTAATCTTCGTAGCGGGACCGGTAATCATAAATGCCGATGCGCTGCCCATGCTCATGCCCATTGCCAGCCATTCCCGAATCAGCGGTATTGTACCGCCGCCACAGGCATAGAGGGGAACCCCGATGGTTGCCGCCATCAGGACACCAAAGCCCTCATTGGACTTTCCGAACAATTCAGCAAAACCGTCTGCCGGAACATACCGCTGAAACAGTGCGGAAAGCAGCACACCCACAAGAAACCACAGTGCCGTTGCCTTGACATTCCTGCCCAAATTGAACAGGAAGCGCAAAAATAGATTCGGGTGGGTGTCGTGACTTGCCCGTGGCTCAAAGCCCTCAAAGTTGAAAAAGGACTTGTTCTTATAAAAAATATGCACCACAAGCCCCGCAACGATACCGCAGATCGTGCAGGAAATGATACGAACCATCAGCGCCGCAGCTCCAAGCGCCGTAGAATACATGATGAGCTGGGGATTCAGAAGTACACTGGACATCATAAATGCCGCCAGCCAGTCATCCCGCATACCATGCCGGGAAAAAGATGCTGCAATGGGAATCGTGCCATACATGCAAAGGGGTGAAGCGACACCAAGCAGGCTTGCAGGAACCACGCCCCAAATTCCCCACCTCTTATCCCGGATACGGTCAAATGCTCCATGAATCGCATCCTTGGCGAACACCGAAATCAAGGAACCGATGACCATGCCGAGAATCCAGTAGCTGGCAATCTGACGGAGCTGAACTAAAAAGTAGTAGCTGACATAAACATATTCTCTTTGAATGTCCCTAAATATCTCACCCATCAATATCCACCAACTCATAGGTACGGCTGCCGAGACCAATTTTTTCTGCATGTTCCAGTGTGTGAAGCCCATTCTGCTGTTCTACCCGCTGCTGTAAGCTATCGCTGCCCTCGGCGGCAAAGCACAGATCAATAGCCGCTTGATCGATTGCCACCGGGTCTGTGGAAGCAAGGATTCCGATATCATGAATATCCGGCTGGGCAGGATTCCCATTACAGTCACAATCAATGGAAATGTTGTTGAGGACGCTGATGTAAATGATGTGCTCACCATTTCCAAGGTAATCAGACACGGATTTCCCTGCCTCTGCCATAGATTCAGTAAATGCGGTCTGATTTCCACCCCATGGGCTGGTGTGGCTCTTTCCGCCAGTATGGATTAGGCACTTGCCTTCTTGTGAACCAAGCCCGATAGAGATATTCTTAATCGCACCGCCAAAACCCGCCATTGCATGGCCTTTGAAATGGGAAAGGACGATATAAGAATCATAATCGGTAAAATGGGCACCCACATAATTTGTCTCCAGATAACTTCCGCCGTCTACTACAAGCTGCACCGAACCATCCGCATCAAGAATGTCCACATCGGCAATCTCTGTAAAACCGTGGTCTTCCGCCACTTGCATATGCATGGCGGTTTCAGCACGAGAACCTCCATAAGCCGTATTGCACTCAACAATCGTGCCCTCCACAGACTGCACCAAATCTTCAATCAGTTCCGGACGCAGATAATTGCTTGCAGGCGGTTCTCCGGTGGAAAGCTTCACCGCAACACTTCCAGTAGGTGTCCAGCCGAGAGCCTCATAAACCGCCATTACTCCCTCTGGAGAAATGTCAGAGGTGAAATAGACCACTGAGCCAGATAAATCTCCATTACTTTCAGGTTCAGATAAATTTTCCACGTTGTCCGGCGTTTGTGATGTGCCAAAATCAGCGGTACCCTCATCCTCATAGGACGGCGGTGTGACAACAGGCGCATCATCATCCGGCGTAATTTTTGCTCCGCAGGCTGTCATAAGGAGCAACAGACAAAAAGATAAAACAATAGACAATACTTTTTTCATGACTCTACCTCCTTGATTTATTATAAAAAAAATGAAGCCTTATGAGAAGTCCCAATTAGTGCGGCAGTATATACTATAGGTTATAACTGACAGCTTGCATTTTACTAATGACAAACTGTTCAGCTTAGGTACGCAGGTTAATGCTCATGGGCAATAAAGAAGCATTGTAATTGATGTTACCATATTTGCAGGTCATGTTTACAAACCTTTTATTTGTTTCTTTTTATGTTAAAATACCGTATGGAGGGAAGATAATGGAAATAAGAACAAGACAAATAGATGATAAACCGTTAACTGTTATTATTGAATATCCAATATTAGATGCCAAAACCAAAAAACTGATTAAAAGAATTGAAGCCCTTGATTTTATGGTCAGCGGAAGCAGCAAAGGAAAGGTTTTCCAAGTGCATATATCAGACATATACTACATGGAATCCGTGGAAAGAAAAACATTTTTATACACGGAAGATGAAATCTATATGACGGATAAGAAATTATATGAGCTGGAAGAAGCGCTAAAGGACACAGGAATCATACGGATCAGCAAGTCCTGCCTGATGAACATGGATATGCTTTACAGCATCAGGCAGTTGATGAATAGTCAGCTTGAAGCAACATTACTCAATGGTGAAAAGCTGATCGTTGCAAGGACTTATTTGAAAAATATTAAGAATATGATAAAGGAGGACGTAAGGTGCTAAAAGAAATTATGAAAAAAACATTTATATTCACGGCAATCATAATTTTGGTGGTATTTTTCTTTTCTTTTTTAGTGATTGGAATGACGCCGGAAATCATGCTTGTATTTGAAATTTTTGCCCTATCCTTTTTTGTTACCCTCATTCAGCATATTGTAAAGCAGGCCATATGCACCTATTTTTTTGTAAACATTATGGTTGAATATGTTTCTGTTTCTGTTTTTGTATTCTTATACGGGTATTTTGTTGAATGGTTTTTTAAATCAAACTGGTGGATGGCGTTTGTATATGTGGCAGTCGTGTATGTCCCGGCTTACTTCCTTGACATGGCAATCGTGAAACGGGATATTAACTATATCAATGTGCAGTTAGAAAGGAAACGAAAAAACAATGAGAACATTTAGAAACGGAAAGCAACTGGCTCTATTTTTCACTATCACACTTTTATGGACATGGGGATTTGGATTTGCGCCTGTCCTTATGGGGATGGAGGGAACGCCTTTAGGAACATTGCTCTTCTATTTTGGCGGCGGTGCGCCATCTGTCACAGCCCTGTTTATCGTATTTTCGACCTGTTCAAAAGAACAGAGAAAAGATTATTTTATGCGCTGCTTTAGTTTTCGGTATATGGGCATAAAATGGTTTGCCTTAATTATTTTGTTCTTCACACTGATTTCAGTTATTGCAATCTGGACAGGCGTATATTTGTTAGGCTATGAGATGCCGGGAATGAGTTATATCTATGCGATTATACAAAACCCGTTAAACCTGTTTTTGGTATTATTTATTTCCGTAATTTCCGGTCCGCTAAACGAAGAATTTGGGTGGCGGGGCTATGCTTTGGATAGAATGTTTGTCAGATACGGGTTTACAAAGGCTACTTTGCTTTTAGGTTTTGTTTGGGGAATCTGGCATTTGGCATGGTTCTTTACGCCGGGACAGGCACAATACGATTTACTTCAAAATTCCCTGTTTGATGCCATTATGTACATACCAAGTGTTATGTTTTTTAATTTTGCGGTTTCGTTTGTCTATATTAAAACAAAAAGAAGCATCTTAGCGGGAGCGATAACACATATGTTTTCAAATTTATTGGGAAGCCAACTGCTTTCTCCATATTCTACTGAAATCAGTATGGCAATTCGATATACGAAAATGCTTTTTTGTGGCTGCCTTGCCTTATATTGTATTTTTTCAAAGAAATTTAAAGAAGAATATAATGAATTATTTCAAATCGAAAAAATCTCATAAGGCTTGTTTGTTTGATTTTAAGAGGTATCAGGCACATTGCTCCGCATTTACATAATGCATTCAATACTACTTTATCTTAATCTTAACCTTTGCTTTTTTGCCTGTTCCATCTGTTTCTATATGCTCTAACGCTGTTACTGTATTTGATTTTGATTGATATGATTGATTACGCCAACTGCATTGTTTTGTTTTCTAACTCCTTAACTATATCAAGTGATAATTCCGTAGCCTCTGCTATTTCTTCTAAAGTCATTTTTCCTAACTTTATTAAATGAACCGCTGTCTTTTTTGCTTTATTTAATTCTGCCTCATTCCTCATATCCTCCATAATCTTACACATGGCTTTTACTCCTTTCTCGTCTTTCTTGAAGTACCTCGCTCTCCCTGCAAGCTCCTCAAAATTCATATCATCGGGTTCGGTGCATGAGAAGTCGTGCATCAGTTTACCGATTTCATCATCGCCCCTGTATTTTCCATTCACATATAGGATATGCGAACCGTCACCAAACAATACTTTTTCTTCCCCGATTGTGACATATCTCTCTACTGGATATATCGGCTGATTTCCTTTCATCACATCATTTTCCGTAATGAAAATAACATAGCTGTCGGGAATGTCCTCCGTTTCTTCGCCACTCTTTAATATATGTGCGTCCAACAGACTGCTGTTGTGCCTTGCCCTTTTTGCGCCTGCTCCTGCGTCTGAACGCTGAATTTCCACGTCAAATTCCTTATTGTCACTGTCAACCGCATGGACATCTAATATAGCAGAACGTCCCTGTAAGTTTTTCAACACTTCCTGTGTCCGAACCGATTTTATTTTTATGTCCTTTTTCCCTAAAACAATCTGCAATATCAGTTCCACACCCTCAAAATTATCCGCAAGGCAGACGGTCATAAAATCATCGTCCATATAGCTGAGAGATTTCAGACGCTCTAAATCCTGCTGGTGTGTCTGCTCTGTTGTATTCAAAAATATCACCTTCATCACCACTTTTATTATACATCAGACAATATCTTTTGAAAACTGAATTTTTATTAAAACTTTTTCCTATCAGTCGGATAATTTTATTATTCATGATTTTCCTGCATTTGTTTGGTGGTGTCTGTTTTCCTCATTCTCTGCTCTTTTACATACAAGTAGGGCGCATAGATTTTCCAATTTCTATACACCCTGCGATATGATACCTATTTTGCTATAATTTTGATAATGATAATTGGCAAGTTTAAATTCTATTGTGATTTTTTACTAAGTTTCCTCACCCATATAAAAATCACAACCG
>JAMPGL010000088.1 GCA_023663945.1 Lachnospiraceae bacterium
TTGATGATAAGAACGGGATAGAAGTTTTAAGACATGAAATTATTATGGACATTGCTTTTGCTGATGATTTTGGTTTTTTTAATTTTGGCAGAAGAATCAGAATGGACAGCTAACCGGAAAGGACAGCAGAAATGATAACTATTTACTATATAGAAGACGATGAAAATATATCCCGGATGGTAAAAGAGTTTCTGGACATGCAGGGCTATCATGTCCAGATTTTTTCGACTATTGCGGATACAGAGCGGGCGGTCAGGGAGGCATGCCCGTCGCTGATGTTGATTGACTGGAATCTGCCGGATGGAAATGGAAACCGGCTGTGCCAGCGGATTCGCTCCAATTATAAGGAGCTTCCTATTATCTTTCTCACCGTCAGAGGAGAGTCCAAAGACATTGTATCCGGCTTTCAAAGCGGGGCGGATGATTATGTGGTGAAACCCTTTGAACTAACGGTGCTGCTTTCCCGCATACGCGCTTTACTCCGCAGAACCGGTAATGTGTCACAGCAATATCTATCCTGCGATTCCATTTCCCTTGATAAGGAGCAGAGACGGGTCTTATGCCAGGGGGAGGAGGCATCACTGTCGCCTTCGGAGTATGCATTGCTTTTATGTTTATTGCAAAATAAGGGGCGGATTGTGACCAGAGAGATGCTTCTTCAGGAATTGTGGGATAAGAACGGAAATTATGTGAATGACAACACCCTTACGGTCACCATGAAGCGGCTTCGGGAAAAGCTTCACCAGCCGGCTTGTCTGAAAACCGTAAGAAGCATCGGCTACCGCATGGAGGAGGTCAAATGAGACAGAGAAAGAGGATTGATGAGCTGACTGAGTATCTGGAAAAGGTTAATACCGGAAGCGGAGGGGTTCTGTTTTCTGATAAGGAAGATAAATTTTCCAAGCTGCAGGATGAGATTTACAAAACAGTGACAGAATTATATAAGACCCGGGAAATGGCTGTAAATGCCAGAAATAATTTTGCAGAAAATCTTTCTAATATTGCACATCAGATTAAAACCCCAATCACTACAATATCGTTATTGGTACAGATGCAGAAAAAGGATCCCGGTGGGAACTATCTGGAACAGATAGAAAGCCAGCTTTTCCGGCTGAGCCGCTTGGAAGAGGCTCTTCTGCTGTTATCGCGCATCGATGCCGGAACTTTGCAGTTAGAGCAAAAGCAGGTGGATGTTTTTACGGTGCTGATGCTTGCGGCGGAAAATTTGAGGGAACTGTCGGAAGAGATGAATGTCTCAATAGAGGTGCAGGAGGCAGGGGAAGCGCTGGTTGACGCGGATCCGGACTGGACGATGGAAGCGTTCATGAATCTTATCAAAAACTGCATGGAGCATACGCCGCCGGGAGGCTGTGTCTATTGCTCCTATGAGAAGAATCCATTATATACACAAGTGCGGATATATGACAGCGGAGATGGATTTGACGGGGAAGATATTCCGCATTTATTTGAACGGTTTTATCGGGGAAAAAATGCCAAAAACGGCGGAATAGGAATCGGATTATCGATTTCCAAGGAGATTATTGAAAGGCAGAACGGAATCATCAGTGCCCGGAATACCGATGAGGGAGGAGCGTGTTTTGAGATCCGCATGTACAGTCACTAAGCTGTCACTTTAAATTGCTATCATAAAAGCAGGGAGATTTCCCAGCTGGATTCAAGATTTCAGCATGAATGTGAAAAGGAGACGAAAATGGAAATTTTGAAATGTGATGGAATTAAAAAGGTGTACGGTGCAGGCAGTAATCAGGTGAATGCCCTAAACGGGATTTCTTTATCGGTGGAAAAGGGGGAGTTTGTGGCAATTGTAGGGGCTTCCGGCTCCGGAAAATCCACATTGCTGCATATTATCGGCGGTGTGGACAAGCCTACAGAGGGAAAGGTATTGGTTGAGGGGACGGATATTTCCGGTTTTGGACCAAAGCAGTCTGCAATCTTCCGCCGAAGGAAGGTGGGGCTGGTATATCAGTTTTATAATCTGATTCCCACATTGACGGTCCGCAAAAATATTCTGATGCCTCTTCTGCTGGATAAAAGGAAGCCGAATGAAGAGTATTTTAACCGGATTGTAAAGACGCTGGGGATAGAAGACAGGCTGGAAGCGCTTCCCGGTCAGTTGTCCGGAGGACAGCAGCAGAGGGCGGCTATCGCCCGGTCGTTAATATACCGTCCGGCTATTCTCTTGGCGGACGAACCTACCGGAAATCTGGATCGGAATCACTCTAGGGAAATCATCGACCTGTTGAAGCTGTCCAACCGAAACTTGGATCAGACGATTCTCCTGATCACTCACAACGAAAATATTGCATTGGAGGCAGACCGCATTATCACCATAGAAGACGGCAGGATTCTCCATGACAGGAAGCGGAGGTGATTAGGATGTGGAAAAATTATTCGGCGGACTACCTCAAAAACAACCGGGCTGTCAGCGCATCAATCATGACAGCGTCTTTTATTGCGGCATTATTTTTGTCCTTATTGTGCAGTCTGTTTTATAATTTCTGGCTGGATAATATAGAAGGAACTAAGTTAGAGCAGGGGGATTGGCAGGGGCGCATCACCGGAACAATTGACGCAGAGGATATGGAAATGCTCCGTGGGGCAGTTAATGTGGAAAAAGCAGTGATTAACGAAGAGCTGTCCGAAGATGGAAAGCAGACAGTAGACCTTTATTTCCGTCACAAGAGAACGATTTATCGGGACATGAAGCTTTTAACAGAGATGCTCGGGCTTACAGAGGAGGCGGCGGATTATAATTATCAGTTATTGTCGCTGTATTTTATCCGGATTCCGGGAGATAACATGCCAAGAATGCTGATGAGCGCTTATCTGATAATCATTGGAATCGTATGCGTTTCTCTGATTTTAATCATTCATAATTCTTTTGCTTTAACAATGAACGGCAGAGTCCGTCAGTTCGGCATTTTTGCCAGTATTGGAGCCGCGCCGGGACAGATTATGCTTTGTCTGGTTCAGGAGGCACTGGTGCTCGCTGTTTTGCCCGTTTTGTCAGGCATTCCGCTTGGGATGCTGATAAGCGTTGGAATCCTTCGGATGATGAGTCATATAGCGGAAAATCTGGCAGGAGGGCGGGAAGCAGTCTTTCACATGCATCCGCTGGTATTTGTGGTGATTTTTCTGCTGGCAATGTTAACCGTGCTTGTCTCCGCATGGATTCCGGCAAAGAAATTAAGCAGACTGACCCCGATGGAAGCTATCCGGGGGGCTGAGGAGTTACGGCTTATCAAACGAAAGCCCGGCATCTGGATGAAAAAGCATTCTCCAGTTTTGATGATGATATTTGGGATGGAAGGAGAGCTGGCAGGAAATGCCCTGCGCGCGCAAAAAAAGGCTTTGCGTACCGTCTCATGGTCGTTGGCGATGGCTTTTTTAGGATTTATGCTGATGCAGTGCTTCTTTACCCTTTCGGAGATTAGTACCGGTCATACTTATTTTGAGGCGTATCAGGATGCCTGGGATGTGATGGTGACTGTGAAAGATACCGACATAGAAGATTTTCGGCTGAAGGCAAAATTGCGGACGCTTTCGGGAGTGGATGACAGCATTGTCTATCAAAAAGCGGAGGCAGTCTGCCGATTCTCTGAAGAGATGCAAAGCAGGGAGCTTTCAGAGCTTGGCGGTTTGAAAGCATTTGCGGAAGGTTCTGGAATTATCGGGGAGACCGATGAAAAGGGTGATTTCGAGGTAAAAGCTCCCATTTTAATATTGGATGATGAGAGCTATAGGGAGTTCTGTCATCAGACAGGCGCTGTTCCCCGGCTTGACGGTACGATAATCCTCAATCGGTTCTGGGACAGTGTTCACAGTAATTTCCGTTATCCGGAGTATCTTCCTTATGTAAAGGAAGAACTGCAGACGGTTCGCCTGATGAACATCAAAGGCGGGGAGGAGTCTATGGTGGAAATCCCGGTGCTTGCTTATGCGAAGGAAGCGCCTCTTCTTCGGGAAGAGTATCCCAAAGGGGAGTATCCGCTGGTGCAGTTTATTTCCGAGTCTTTATGGAAAGAAATCCGGGGGCATGCCGGAGAAGCGGAGAAGGACACTTTTATCCGTATTCTGGCGCAGGACAGAAATACCCTTGAGAGTCTGAACCGGCTGGAAGGGGAAATCATGAAAATTGTGGAGACGGAGTATGAAGGGGAAAGCGAAAACCGTATTCAAGAGAAAATTGCCAACGACCGGATGATAGAAGGCTATAAGCTGGTGCTGGGAATGTTCTGCATTCTGCTTGCCGTTATCGGAATTACGCATGTGTTTTTTAATACGCTTGGTTTTCTCCATCAGCGGAGGCAGGAGTTTGCCCGGTATCTGTCGGTGGGGCTTACCCCCGGCGGAGTATGGAAAATGTTCGGCATCGAGGCGGTTATGGTGGTGGGACGCCCTCTGACAGCAGCCTTTCTGCTGACAGCGGTATCTGTGGGAATTATGATAAAGGCAAGCTATTTGGAGCCTATGGAATTTATAAGGAATGCGCCGATAGGGCAGATTTTAAGCTTTACGCTCCTTATTTTTGGATTCGTCGCGCTGGCTTACTATTTAGGTGGGAGGAGAATTTTGAAGGTGAATCTGGCGCAACATATTTGAGGAGGTAACATGAAAAAAGTTATATATATGATGATAACGCTATTATCTGTTATGGCTGCAGGGTGTTCAAATTTAGATGCTGAACGGCAGGAAGATATAGGTATTAAGATAGAACAGCAGACAGAGAGAGAAAATCAAAGTACACAGAGTACGGACATAACGAAAGAGAATGAAACCCCTGTTTTGACAGATATTATTGTCGATTATTCTGAATATTTTCAAGAAATTAGTGGTTGTGCAGTAATATATGATGAAGCATCAAATACTTATTCTCTTTATGACAAAGAGAAATGTGAAACAGAAGTTTCCCCATTGTCAACATTCAAGATTGTATCTGCATTGGCAGGTTTGGAAAATAATGTGCTTAAAAATGAAACTTCTACAATGGAATATAGCGGCGTGAAATACCCCATTGACACATGGAATTCAAATTTAACATTAAAAGAAGCGTTTGAAACATCGTGCATATGGTATTTCCGGCAAGTTGTGGATATGGTTGGTCAAGAAAATATTCGTGCACTGTTAAAAGAAGTACAGTATGGAAATTGCGATATATCTGAATGGAACGGAAGTGAAACTAATTCACTGCCAGAACTTAATGGATTTTGGCTGGAATCTTCATTAAAAATTTCACCAATGCAACAGGTAATTGTGCTGAATTATATTTTTGGCAGTGACAATAATTTTAATGCTGAAAAAATAAAAGAATTGAAAAACATAATGTATGTAACAGAACTTGATAATAGTTGTTTATATGGTAAAACAGGTTCGGGAACTGACGGGAACGCATGGTTTGTCGGTTTTATGGAAGAAGGTGATAGTAAGACTTATTTTGCTGTTTATCTTGAAGATATGCAAAATAAGGATATTGTATCGGGAAATAAGGCGAAAGAAATCGCAATCAAAATATTGACCAATTTAGACACCCATTAAAATGTGGACAAATTTCGAGGGAAGAAATTTATTGTAAATTTTATTGTAAACACGAACACTTTTCTATATAATTAGGGTATGGCAGGAATAAGCCATATTATCCTTCGTCACAGATTTTAAGAAACCGAGGTGATAAGTGTGCAAAAAGAACCAAAGTCCTTGGATACAAAGCAGACAGCACCCGAAAAAGAAATAATAGCTAAATATACTATCAAAGACAGTGTGTTTTCTGACTTATTCAAAATTAAAAAATATCTGCTGCAATTATACAAGGCACTGCATCCAGAGGATAAAACAGCAACAGAGGACGAACTGACAGACATTACGATTAAGAATGTTCTGACTGACGGAATTTATAATGATTTAGGATTCC
>JAMPGL010000089.1 GCA_023663945.1 Lachnospiraceae bacterium
AGCCAAATACCTTCTTTCCGGGCATGGTAAAGAAGATCCCGTAAACTGCCGTTCCAAGAACAATCATCAGCACAGACACTGTAAGCAGCGGTTTTTGATAACGGAGGATTTTGCGGATCCGCTCTCCGGTATCCTCCTCCCCAAACCCAATCGGTGCTGACAATTTCCAGCTTTTCTTCCGCGCCATATTAAGAAGCGCCTCTCCATAATCCTCCTTCTTTTCCATTCCAATCTTCCTGAGAACCCGCTCATCACACGCCTTCTCAAGCTCCCCCTGAAACTTTTTCCACATCAGCCAGCAAAAGGGGTTGAACCAATGCACGCTGACCGCCAGATAGGAAAAAATTTTCCAAATATGGTCCAAATACCGGATATGCATCTTTTCATGCAGAATAATATACTCCCTCTGCTTTCCCGCCGGTTCCGCGGTCAGATAAATCTTCGGCGGAAAAAATCCAGCCACGCAGGGAGAAGCGATCTCGTCAGTTTCATAAATACCTTCCCCACACTTGACAGCAAACCGGAGCTTTCTTTTTAAGCCTATATAAGAAACCATTCCCCAAAGCTGAAGCAGTATCATCCCCGCAATCCATAAGACCGCACACCCCCGAAGGAACTGCTCCCTCACAGTCCTGCCTTTCCAAATTTCATTTTTGTCCTGCTCTTCCCCCTCTTCCCCAATTACATCTACGGCATCTCCACCGGTAAAGCTCTTAAAGTCAAGAGCCTGCTCGATTTTTATGTTCAAATCACCAATCTGATAAACACTCACCGCAGATGCGGCGGAAAAGGGAAGCATCAGCCGAAGCGCCGCCAATCCCCATAAAATCAGGGAAATTCCCTTAGGCACTCTGGCATAATCGATTAAAAGCCCAATAAGCCAGACCCCTGCCCCTGCAATGCTTCCGTAAATACTAAGGCAGAGCACCCTGCCAAATAAATCCACAAGTGTCATTTATTTTTCCTCCTGCTCTCATCAATCAGCCTTTGAATCTCCTCCGCCTCCTCGTCGCTCAACGCTTTTCCTCTGGTAAATGCCGCAATAAACGCAGGCAGTGATCCTCCAAAAGTATCTGTGACAAACTGTTCACTCTGCCTTCCCTGAAATGCCGATTTTTCCGTCAAGATTACCACTGTGCCGCCGCGGTTTTCAAACAGCCCCCTCTGACAGAGCCGTTTCAGCATGGTATAAGTGGTAGTACGTTTCCAGGCAAAACTCTCTTGACAAATCTTTACCAATTCCCCGGTACTTATGGGAGCCTGCTCCCAGATAATATCCGCAAACCGCGCCTCCATGACTCCAAGCCTGTTCTCTTCCATATCCTTCCGTCTCCTTCCCGCTTTTTATCCTGAGCAGTCCAATAACCTGTTCCTTCCCACGCGTACTATGCATAAATTTTCTATTTCCAAAGAGTCTGTCTAATTCCATTAGACACACATAGTCTAATACCATTAGACACGCAAGTCAAGTTAAAGTTGTCCTTCTGCAAAAATCGGCTTATAATTAGCTGAGAGAATGATGCAGTAAAAGGAGCTGATTTTCATGAATCAGAAAATACGAGTTAATGAGAAAGAGTATCAGATACTTAAAATATTAGGAAAAGGGAAGGGCGGATACTCCTATCTGGCGGAGGACGGAGACCAAAAATATGTTTTAAAGCAAATCCATCATGAGCCTTGTGATTATTATCAATTCGGAAATAAGATGGAAGCTGAGATAAATGATTATAACCGGCTGAGAAAAATAGGAATTAAAATGCCTGTCATGCTTGATGCTGATCTCCAAAATGAACGCATTCTAAAAGAGTTTATTGACGGCGGCACAATTTACGATTTAATTTTGCAGGACAAAATGAAACCTGCTTACCTGAATCAGGTACGCCAAATGTGCACCCTGCTGTATAAGGCGCATACAAATATCGATTATTTTCCCACAAATTTTGTGGTACAAAAAGAAGAAATTTATTACATTGATTTTGAGTGCAATGAATATATGGATGAATGGAATTTTGAAAACTGGGGTGTCAAGTACTGGTCAAAAACTCCTGAATTTCTGCAATATGTAAGAGAACATTCGTAACCTAAATTCCAACGTACCAAAATAATCATTATCGTGAGGCGCACACATGAACAACCAGTTTATCCAAAGCATATCCATTGATTGGAGTAAAATAGAAAGAGACAGTTATTTGAGAAATATTGATTCCATCAAAAATCTGAGGACACTGTCCTTTAAGTCTCCTATTACCTTTTTTGTAGGCGAAAACGGCAGTGGAAAATCGACGATGCTGGAAGCCATTGCAGTAGCAGCCGGATTTAACCCGGAAGGCGGAACCAAAAACTATCATTTTTCAACCCGCGACTCCCATTCTGAATTATGTGATGCCTTACGGCTCACAAAGGGATTCCGGACACCCGGCTGGGGGTATTTTCTTCGTGCGGAAAGCTTCTATAATGTGGCGACTAAAGAGGAAGACTATGCGGATGCCACGCATCCTTCTGAAAGGCTTCACGAAAAATCCCACGGCGAAAGCTTTCTTGCCATCGCCCAAAAACAGCTGAAACCAAACGGATTATATTTACTTGACGAGCCGGAAGCGGCGTTATCCCCTCAGAGGCAGTTGACGCTTCTAGTTGAAATCTATGAATGTGCAAAGCAGGAATCCCAATTTATCATCGTAACCCATTCTCCCATTTTATTGGGAATCCCCGGCGCCGAAATACTAACTTTCGACAGCGGGGAGGTGCACGCCTGCGAATACGAAGAAACAGACAGTTATCAGGTGACGGAAATGTTCATTCACAATCGGGAACAATTGCTGAAGAGGCTGTTAGATTATTAATTGAGAACAATCAATTACTCATCTAATAGGAACCAGAAATGGAATCTCGGTATCCGCGGTATATAACTGCCATATATAAAGAAGCAGTCTTGATTATGTCTGCTTATTTGATTCTGACTGATATGATTGATTATGCTAACTGCATAGTTTGACTTTCTAATTCTTTAACTATTTCAAGAGATAACTCTGTATAATCAGCTATGTCTTGCAATGACATTTTACCCGCCTTAATCATACGGGTTGCTATTTCTTTTGCATTTCTTAATGCAGTTTCGTTTCTCATATCCTCCATAATTTTGCACATGGTTTCCACTCCTTTCTCATCCTGCTTGAAGTACCTCGCCTTTTTTGCAAGTACCTCATAATTCATATCATCAGGGTTAGTACATGAAAAATCGTGCATTAACCTGCCAACTTCATCATTGCCCCTATATTTGCCATTCACATATAGGATATGCGAGCCGTCACCAAACAATACTTTGTTTTCTCCGATTGTAACATATCTCTCTACTGGATATATCGGCTGATTTCCTTTCATCACATCATTTTCCGTAATAAAAATAACATAGCTGTCGGGAATTTCCTCCGTTTCTTCGCCACGCTTTAATATGTATGCGTCCAACAGACTACTATTATGCCTTGCTCTTTTTGCGCCCGCTCCTGCATCCTTACGCTGAATTTCCACGTCAAATTCCTTATTATCACTATCAACCGCATGAACATCTAATGTAGCAGAACGTCCCTGTAAGTTTTTCAACACTTCCTGCGTCCGAACCGATTTAATCTTTATATCCTTTTTCCCTAAAAAAATTTGTAATATCAGTTCCACGCCCCCAAAATTATCTGCAAGGCAGACTGTCATAAAATCATCGTCCATATAGCGGAGCGATTTCAGACGTTCCAAATCCTGCTGGTGTGTCTGCTCTGTTATATTCAAAAACATCACCTTCCTTTACCGCTTTTATTATACACCAGGCAGCATCTTTTGAGAACTGAATTTTTATGAAAATTTCCTATGTCAGTTTTTCCTCTCTCTACTTAGTCCTGCCTTGCTGTCTATTCTACTGTAAGTTCTTGTATTTTCATACATTGTCAATTCGTGTTTATGTTCCTTATCGCCCGTAATGTGTTGACTGTTACTGAAGTTCAACTAAAGAGCGATAAAAATTCATATCTTCCTCGGAAGTTTCATAATAGAAAGTTAAAAATTCCTCTGGAATGGAAAATGCTTTGATATTTTCTTGTGCTGCCGCCATTTTAATAATATCAGCCTCCTCATATAATGTAAGGGTGACGCTTCTTTCCAATTCCTTGCTTCCAAAACGTGCAACGGGGTATTTGTATGTAACCAAGTAATATTGCGCCTTTGCTCCCTCTAATTCCTTTTCCAATTCGGTCTGGCGTTCTATGATGTCCGAATCATCAAAAAACGGACGATGGTTAAATTGGTATAGCTGTTCTTCATCGCTTACTGTTTTTATAAGCTCATCGTTCTCCGCTGAATATATTCTAATTTCAGCCAAGTTATCCAATTCTTCTATGGTATATTTTCTTTCCTGCCCTGCGGAACACCCTGCACAAACACACAGCCCAAACACTAACAGAATACCAATTCTCATATATGTTTTCTTATACATTTCTATAACCATGCTCCTTATCCCCTGCTTTCTATAAGTAATTTACACGTTGTAACTAATAAACAGCAAAATAGAATAATAATAGGCGCATATGGGCTCCATGCATTTGTCAATATTCCAATCAAAACTGCAATCACTGTAACCGGCAATGCCGCATATACCCAATGATACCTTTTCATATGACTGCCTTTTGGAGTTTGTTCTGTGTTTTTAATGATAACGCTGTCGATGCGCATGGACATTCCTGCCCATATGATAAGCACTAACCACACCGCATCGGCTATCCACCCAAAAACATTACAAGCTGTCCGTCCAAAGTAAGTCATGAAAAATTGTCCTATTTCCGGACTTGCCAAAAGGATAACCACCCCCGCGATAATCACAACTGCATATTTTTTTCTTCTGCTTTCCCTCTGTATCTTAAATTCCTCAAATACTTTCTCATCAAGTGCAAGGCGTTCGCTTTTGATTTCCTGATACTGTTTGGTCTGCAAAAAATGCCAAATAATGATGATTGCCCCTGCTGTCATGGTAAGCCAATAAAGAGACGACATTATCCTGCTGTAATGGTCAAAACATTCAAAAATGTTTGACAGCATGAAAAGACTTATCCCTCCCGTAATCTGCTTTACATTCTGTCTGCTGTACGACAAATATCCGTCCAACATCTCCCTGCTGACATAATATCCGCTTTCTGATACAGATTTTTCTTTGGACACATTTTTTTCTTCGTAATCCTCTTTCAGCAGATAGTCCGTTGACACTCCGAATAAATTACTGATTTGCACTAATTTCCCTACTTCGGGTATTCCCTTATCATTTACCCATTTCCCTACTGCCTGCCGGGATACATCCAGCCTTTCAGCCAAGTCCTCTTGTGTCATACTGTTGTCTTTCAGCAATGCTTTTAGTTTTTGTCCTAATGTCATTTTTATCTACCTCCTGCACACATTCTACTTCTAAGCAATGGAGAAAAACAACCAATCGATAGTTTCATCTTGTCAACTTTGCGTTTCGTTTACCTATTTTGTCGCCATTTTCTGCGTATTCCTATAATTTGGGGGTGTTAATCATCGAGAAAAAATTTGTTCTTAAAATGTAACATCTTCCTCTGTATCCAGCAATTTTTTCAAATCTTCAATAGACGGCAGGGCTTTCCGCAGCTCCTCAGACATATCCTTTGATGTTTTATATGTAGCAACCCCCATCGGTTTGGTATAATCCTGGATAACATAATCCACAAAAGACTTGTTCATATCTTTGCAGAGAATAATTCCTATCGCAGGATTTTCATGCGGCTTGCGCTCAAATCCGTCAAGGACACTCAAATACCCCTGTAGC
>JAMPGL010000008.1 GCA_023663945.1 Lachnospiraceae bacterium
CTTGATACGAGTGGTCGTTTTGATAATACGCCTAATCAAACTAAACCGAAACTTTCACAACCTAAAACCCCCTTTTCACAACATACGCTTATAGGAAATTCCCTGTCTTTCCGATATATTAGTTAACGACATTAAAAATTGCCATTTCGGTCTAGTAAAAGTTTACATATATGGCTTTTGCAAGAGCCGGAAAGTGCAATTTGTTATGTCGCTTATTACGACTATAAGAAACTTAATGCAGAACCGAGAAATTCCGGTGAATCCATTGCAAATGACGGGAAGGATGCCAAGGCATGAAGATAGCAGTGTGTGACGATGAAAAGGAAATAAGGCAGATTCTTTGCGAAAAAATTAGAAACTTGAACCAGACAGCAGAGCTGGCGGTTTTTGAGTCCGGAGAGGAATTGTTATCTTCCGGTTATACGGCGGATATTTTATTTTTGGATATTCAGATGGAGGGAAAAAACGGGGTAGAGACAGCCAAAAGTCTGCGCAGGCAAAACAAAACAACTGTAATTATTTTTGTGACGGCGCTCAAAGAGTATGTCTTTGAAGCATTTGACGTGGGAGCATTTCATTATCTGGTGAAGCCTTTTGGCGACGATAAGTTCCGGGAGGTATTTTTGAGGGCAGTAGAACAGTGCAGGCAGGCGGAGGCTGTGATGCGGGAGAAGGAAGACCGATGCATTCTGATTAAGGCAGGCGGCGTGCACACAAGAATATTCTTAAAGGACATTGTCTATGCGGAGGTTTATAACCGAAAGGTAATGATACAGTGCAGAGATAAAAGGATTGAATATTACGGCAGACTGTCCGATTTGGAGAAACAGACGGGGGAAGACTTCTTTCGCCCACACAGGGCGTACCTGATTCATTTTAAATATGTAGTCCAATACGATGCATCTCGGATTAAAATGGAAAAGGGCACGGCACTTATGGCAAAACAGAAATATTCGGAATTTGTCAAAAGATACATGCAGTACGTTGGGAGGAAAGGAAGTTGTCTGTAGAGATGAATATTGATCAATATTGGGAAGCTGCATCTGTGGCAGAAAGTATATTAATTCTTTTGGTGTCGGGCTGTCTTTATGGGCGATTTGTTAAATTCTTTTTTAATAATAACAGGAGCTGCATTATTGTAGGGGCTTCTTTTTTTCTGACATTGCTTATTCTTTACCTGATTCCTTATGAAATGCTGGGCATGGCTGCTGATGCTGCGGGCATGGTAGTTATTTTTGTGGTGATGTATCTGCTGGACCGGAGAAATGTACGACAGAAACTGTTTTTGACGATGGTTATGTATTTGGTAGGGTGGTTTACTCACGGGGTAACTGCGGTTTTTCGGGACATTCTTTTTAGCAGGATTATGTATTCGCAGAGCGTGCTTAGTAAATCCGCGATAGATTATTTTTCTTGTTTTCTTTTGACAGAAGGAGTGTGCTTGATTATGCGGTTTAGTCTTATGGCATTTCTGCTATATGTAATTGACCGTATTTACAGTTACAAAAAGGAGGACTTGACTGCAAAAGAGCTGGCATTAATGGTTTCTACGCCTCTGTCATCCATTGTGGGATATGCGGCATTTACCTTTTTTTCAGAGTCTTATCTGAATGATACCAGAACATACATTACAGAGGTTTATCATGGATATGACTGGATTAAGGCACTGTATCAGATGTTATCGTTTGCGGCGATTTTTTCGGCAATTGTATTTTATCAGAAGATTAAGGACGGATACCGGAAGGAAAAAGAAAGCGTTGTGCTCTATGAGCAGATGGAGAATATGAAGAAGCATATTGCGGAGGTTGAGGCATTATACGGAGACATCCGGGGGCTGAAGCATGATATGGGGAATCATGTAATGATTTTGGAAAATCTTTGCAGGAGGAATCAGCAGCGGGAGGCAATTGCGTACCTTTCCGGGCTGAGAGAGGAATTTCATGAAATTGCGGAAGAAGTGAAAAGCGGAAATCCGGTAACTGATGTTATTATTGAAGAGAAGAAAAAGGCAGCGTTTCAGAAGGGCATTCCTTTTTCCAGCAGGTTTATTTATCCGAAAGAGGCGCAGATAAACGCTTTTGATGTGAGCATTATTTTAAATAATGGGCTCGACAATGCCTTAGAAGGGGCGCAGTCCTGCCGGGAACCTTACGTGAAGGTTTCATCTTATCAGGAAAACAATGCTTATATGATAGAAATCGAAAACAGTTTTAACGGCGCGGTTCAGATAGACGAGGAAACGGGAATGCCTGCCACCACCAAGGAGGATAAGGAACAGCACGGATATGGTTTTGCAAATATCCGCAGAGTGGCGGGGAAGTATTTTGGAGATATTTCCATCCAGCAGGAGGAAGGGAGGTTTCTCCTTCGCGTAATGCTGATGTTGAAATAAAAATAGCAGATGTTACAGAAAGGTGGTAAGAATATGAAAATCAACGGAGCAGGCGGAATAAATTTGACAGCCGGGATAGTGGGAATGAATCCGGCATCGGATTCTGAGAGCAGGGACTTACAGAGACAAATTGCTGACGAGCAAAAGAAGCTTCAGGAGCTTTCAGCCGATGGAAGCATGAGTATGGAAGAAAAGATGAAAAAGCGTCAGGAAATCCAGAAGAAGATTAACGAATTGAACATTCAGCTCAGACAGCACCAGATGGAACTGCGCAGACAGGCGGCGCAGAGAACGGAAAAGGAAGAGGTAAATGCGGAGGGCGGCAAGGAGCAGGACGGAAAGGGGTAAATGCAGAGGGTGGCAAGGAGCAGGACGGAAAGGGGTAAATGCAGAGGGCGGCAAGGAGCAGGACGGAAAGGAGTAAAATGTAGAGAACCCCAAAGAACAGGACGTGAAGAAGGGTGTTACCATTTAGTTTCCTCTGAAAATTGAGTTGTTTCTTTTCAGATTTGAGGGCTTTTCGTATAATCTTCTCAGCGGGCAGTGATTGCAGACTGCACAGCAAACAAGCAAAGGAGAGTGTGCGATGATTGAATTTGGCGAAAAGATAAAACGGCTGCGGGAAGGAAAGGGAATGACTCAGCAGACATTGGCAGACCAGCTATATGTTACCAGACAGGCGGTATCCCGGTGGGAGTGCGGAGCGCGTTATCCGGAGCTTTTGATGGCAAAAAGGATTGCGGAGGTGCTGGAAACCTCTGTGGATGAGCTTTTATCGGGGGAAGAATTTGTAAGGGACATTGAAAAGGAGCCTATTCTGCACAGGCAGGGTTCCAATTATATGCAGACGATATTGTATACAATGGGGGCAGTTTCTTATCTGCTGATTGGAATATGTCTGACGTACTCAATGTTTGTCTGGGGAATTTATGACGTTTTCACGGTCTTAGGGTATGGAATTAGTTTTATGGCAATGGCGTCGGGAATTTATTTTTCAGTAAGAAATGAAATTTCCCCAAGAAAAACAGGAGTTATTTTATGCGCGGAATTTTTGCGGGCTTGGTTTGTCTTTATCGGCGCATGTACAATGACTATTTTTGTGGGAAATGGACGGATAACGCCTCATACATGGGTGTCTTTGGCGTGTCATGCCGTGGAGGCAGTGCTGATTATCCGATATTTTTTAGGAAATTGTTTCATAGGGAATTTTTTCATAGAAAATTCTTCCCTTGGAAATTCTTTCAAAAAGAAAAAACGAATTTCACCGATACCGGTGTATGTAATAGGAGTCCTTATGGCGGCGCAGGGGGTACTGCAGTTTCGGTTTTTATTTCAGGATTCTTTTGCATTTATTTCCAGCAAAGAGGCGGATGAAGGGTTAGGAGCTCTTTTGACTATGATGGTCATTGCATTGGGACAGTTCGCAATTGGGGTGTTGACAATTTATCAGGCATATGTGCTGGATAAGAAAAGGAAATCACTTGCAAAACCTGAGCACGGATGTTATTCTTTTGGGGAAAATACAGGTTAATGGTCAGCACTGGAGGTAAAAATGAGAGCAAGCGGAATTTTACTGCCGATATCCGGAATCCCTTCTGCTTACGGAATCGGAACCTTTTCAAAAGAAGCATACGAATTTGTGGATTTTTTGGAGCAGGCGGGTCAGACTTACTGGCAGATTCTGCCTCTTGGTCCAACCGGATATGGAGATTCGCCCTACCAGTCCTTTTCCACTTTTGCCGGAAATCCCTATTATATTGACTTGGAAGAATTAATCGGACAGGGACTTCTCACGGAGGAGCAATGTCTGGCATACGATTGGGGCGGAAATGAAGCCTATGTTGACTATGAGAAGGTGTATCGTTCCCGATTTAAAGCGCTTAGAACGGCATTTGAGGCGTCTCATATAGAAAAAGAAAGTGAATTTCAGGAGTTTGTCCGCGAAAATGATCATTGGCTTGCGGATTATGCGCTTTATATGGCAGTGAAGGACTCCTTTCAGGGGATTAGCTGGTCTCAGTGGGAGGAGGACATCCGCCTGCGGAAGCCTAAAGCGGTTTCGGCATATCAGAAGAAGCTGAAGGATGAAATCCTCTTTTATCAATATCAGCAGTATTTATTTGCATCTCAGTGGGCGCGGCTTAAAAAGTATGCAAATGATAAAGGGATACAAATTATCGGGGATATTCCCATTTATGTCGCTTATGACAGCGCGGATACATGGGCAAATCCGGAGCTTTTTCAGCTTGACCAGAACGGTCTGCCTACCGGAGTGGCGGGGTGCCCGCCGGATATTTTTGCTGTTACCGGACAGCTTTGGGGGAATCCTCTTTACCGTTGGGATTATCATAAAGAAACCGGATATGCATGGTGGACACAGCGAATTGCACACTGTTATAAGCTGTATGATGTGGTGCGGATTGACCATTTTAGAGGGTTTGATGAATATTACAGCATTCCTTACGGGGATCCCACGGCAGAATTTGGCACTTGGGAAAAGGGACCGGGGTACGAGCTTTTTAAGGCGCTTAAAGAAAAACTTGGAACTATGAAAGTAATTGCCGAGGATCTCGGATTCTTGACTCCATCGGTCATTAAACTTGTAAAGAAAACCGGATACCCGGGAATGAAGATTTTACAGTTTGCTTTTGAGGCGGATAAGGACAACGACTATCTTCCCCATAACTACACGCAAAATTCAGTAGTTTACACGGGTACGCACGATAATGACACAACTGTCGGTTGGTTTCAGTCAATGAGCAGAAAGGATCGAAACTACGCCAAACGCTATTTGAACTTTAGGGGTAACAAAAATGTTGAATGGGAATTTATCAGGGCGGCGCTTTCCAGCGTGGCAGACACAGCGATTATTCCCATGCAGGATTATCTCGGGCTTGGAAAAGAAGCCAGAATCAATATTCCTTCTACGCTTGGAAATAACTGGAAGTGGAGAATGAAAAAGGGGCAGGCAGACGATGAGCTTGCTCAAAAGATATATGAGATGACAAAGCTGTATGCTAGAATACCCAAAAGCAGGAAGTAAGATAAATGAAAATGCCTCACAGTTTGGCGGGAATTAGGCTGTAATCCGCAAAACTGTGAGGCATTTATATTGCATAACAAGCGTTATATGTTCTGCTGGGAAAGATTGGAGTTGTGATATTGGGGATTTTCTGTCACGTCCTCCAAAAACCAGTCAGGGGGAAGAAAGGCATTTGCCGTTCTTTCATCCGGAAATTCCACTTCCGCAATGATAAGGGGCGCCAGAGGCGGATCAAAAATATCCAGCTCAATTTTTAAGTCTAACGGCTTATCGGGAATCGGACAGCCCTCCGCAAAAGAAGGCTTTGCGATAGGGATTAGATACCGCTTTTTGGAGATAACGATGCCGTCTGCCTTTTTAAGAAGGTGCCGGTAGGCGTGTTCATTTAAGGGGAGGTTGTATTCCTCCCGTGCCAGAAGCCCTTTTCCCTTATAAGTCATATAATAATCCTGATCCTGACGGCGGATGCGGACAACCGGATCCGTGCACAGATAAGCCTGCTCTAGTGTAAGGCACTGGTAAGAGGAGAGATTTTCGGGCAGTTCTTTGATTAAAAATTTGCGTTCAATTTCCATAAGGATTCCTTTCCGTACCGTCTTTTCGGACTTGCAGGAGCTTATATATGGATTTTGCAAGAGCCGAAAAGGGCAGTTTGTTGTGTCGTTTACTATAAGTTACCCCATTTTAAATCAATTAGAATAGAAAATCAACGGTGCTGAATGGAAAATGACAGTAATAATGAAAGAATAAGTTTAGTCAAGTATGATTTGCCAAATCGTAATTGACTAAATGGATAATAGACGATATACTTAATTTATCGGGTATGAGTTGTAAGAGAAGTGCAGAGAGGTAAAGCGATGTTTATTGGAAGAGAGCGAGAGCTGGATTCATTGGATAAGCTGTATGCGTCGGACCGATTTGAGTTTGCCGTAATTTATGGACGGCGCCGGGTGGGAAAAACGGCTCTGATTAATCAGTTTATCAATAATAAAAGATCAATTTATTTTATGGGTGTTGAGAGTAATGCCAAGCAAAATCTGGAGAATCTCAGCAGAAATATTTTGGAGTACGGGGCAGGTATTCAGGCGGAAACGGCATTTCTTTCTTTTCAGGCAGCACTTCAATATGTGTTTGAATTGTCAGAAAAGGAACGTCTGGTGCTGGCGATTGATGAATATCCCTATGTGGCTAGATCTTCGAAAAGCTTTGCATCCACGTTACAGCTTTTGATTGATCAATACAAAGAAAAGTCAAAGCTAATGTTGATTCTCTGCGGTTCGTCTATGTCGTATATGGAAGATCATGTACTGGCTTACAAAGCTCCCCTTTATGGCAGGCGAACGGTGCAAATAAAGGTTCTTCCGTTTGACTTTTTTGATAGCTGTTGTTATTTTAAGCATTTTTCCAATGAGGACAAGGCGCTGGTCTATGGGATTGTGGGCGGAACACCGCAATATTTACTGCAAATGGATGACAGGATCAGTGTTGAAGATAATATTAAGAAAACATTTTTGAATCCAACTTCCTCTCTTTTTGAGGAGCCGGAAAATCTGTTGAAGCAGGAGGTGCGTGAACCGGCGTTGTATAATGCAGTTATTACGGCGATTGCAGCCGGCGCGTCGCGTATGTCGGAGATTGCCGCCAAGGTTGGGGAAGATACAAACGTGTGTGCTTCCTATTTAAAAAATCTGTTGGAGCTTGGACTGATTCAAAAGGAGACTCCTTATGGAGAAAAGACCTCCCGAAAGTCTGTTTATGGGATTGCCGACAATATGTTCCGGTTTTGGTATCGGTTTGTTCCGGAGAATAGTTCCATTATCGCCCGCGGTGCAACAGAAGCCGCTTATAAGCGGATAGAGCCATTTCTGGCAGATTATATGGGAAAAGTATTTGAGGAGATTTGCAGGCAGTATCTTTGGGAGCTTTTGCTTAATGATGAATCTCCTGTCAGATTTGCGGAGCTTGGGCGTTGGTGGGGGACAGACCCGGCGGACAAGAGGCAGACAGAAATTGATATTATGGGAGTACAGGATAAAAGCACCGCTTTGTTTGGCGAGTGTAAATGGACAAATGAAAAGGTAGATTTGCATGTTTTGGAAACATTGGCTAAGAGGAGCCGACTGTTTCATTACGAAAAGGCATATTTGTATTTGTTTTCCAAAACCGGGTTTACAAAAGGCTGCATTGAAAAGGCAGACCAGATGGAAAATGTTACGTTGGTGACTTATGCGGAAATTTTGCGCTTTATGGATGAAAAGAAGAATCCCGGTGGGGAATAAGAGAAGGGCGTAACTTTGTCAATGCGACTTTTAAATTTAATGTATAATGATTTCGCGATATAGTTTGAAAATAATTTGGAGAAAAGAATAATGATGGCTGTCGCATATGAAAAACTGTCAAAAGCGTTGAAAAGGTGTGCCGCATATTGCGTTGCAATGTAGATGACATGCTAGATTTTATCAATAAAGATTTAGCAGAGAGTGAGGATAAATAGATGGGTAATAAGTTAGAACTGACATGGTATGGCAAGGAAGAACCGCTAAAAATCGAGCCTCGTCTGTTGATTGAAAATGTAAAGTTGTCATATGGATGCGGCAATGAAGGAATAACAGACAATATGCTTATCCATGGAGATAATCTGCTGGCACTAAAGGCATTAGAGAAAGATTATACTGCGAAAATAAAGTGTATTTATATTGACCCGCCTTATAATACGGGCAGTGCTTTTGAACAGTATGATGATAATATGGAACATAGTCAATGGCTTAACTTGATAAGACCAAGAATTGAGTTGTTGCGGAAACTTTTAAAAGATGATGGAAGTCTTTGGATTAGCATAGATGATGATGAGCAGGCATATTTGAAGGTGTTGTGTGATGAAATTTTTGGAAGAAAGAATTTTGTAACATCTGTAGTGTGGCAGAAAAGAACATCTCCTGATATGAGAGCGGTGATAAGTGATGCACATGATTATATTTTGGTATATGCAAAAGATAAGGAAAAATTTAAAGAGACAAGAAATAAATTGCCATTGAGTGAAGAACAAGCAAAAAATTATAAAAATCCAGACAATGATCCAAGAGGACCATGGACTTCAACTGACTGTACAGCACAGGCAGGACATGGAACGGCAAGCCAGTTTTATACGTTTGTTACACCTGCTGGACGTGAAATTACCTTACCAGATAGCTTATGTTGGAGATTCACGAAAGAACGGCTTGAAGAGGAAATTGAGGCAGGCAGAATTTGGTTAGGCAAGGATGGAATGGGCGTTCCGAGAAAAAAGACATATTTATCGGAGAGTGATGGAGTTACGCCTTGGACATGGTGGACAAATAAAGAGGTTGGTCATAATCAGGAGGCCAAAAAAGAGAATAATGTTCTTTTTGGAAGCAGTAATGCTTTTACAACGCCGAAACCGGAACGTTTGATAGAACGAATTATTGAAATTGCTACGAATCCAGATGATCTTGTTTTAGATAGTTTTCTTGGTTCAGGAACAACGGCAGCGGTAGCGCATAAAATGGGAAGACGGTGGATTGGCATTGAGATGGGGGAACATGCTTTTACGCATTGCAAAGTCCGATTGGATAAGGTGATAGCAGGAGATGATGCAGGTGGAATCACAAAAGCTGTAAACTGGCAGGGGGGAGGCGGTTATCGTTTTTATGAACTTGCCTCATCATTGATTGTGGAGGATATGTTTGGTGAAAAGATCATTAACCCTGAATATAATGCTGATATGCTGGCGGCAACAGTTGCGCTTCATGAGGGATTTACTTATCAGCCTGATGAGAGCTTATTTTGGAAACAATCAAAAGGTAATGAAGATTCATTTCTCTATGTGACAACAAAGCATATAACAGGTGCATACATAGACTCTATAAGAGATACGATGGCGGATAATGAATATTTAATTATTGCGTGCCGCTCTTATGACAGAGGGATAGAGAAAATTTATAAAAATATTACCATCAAGAAAATACCGCAGATGCTCCTTCCAAAATGTGAGTTTGGAAAGGAAAACTATAACTTAAATATCATACATCCATTGGTGTATGATGAGGAGGATTGTGATGAGTGACATTGAATTTTCACAATACACGACGGATTATATTGCAGGAGTGATGTCTTTACGTGAACCGCAAAAGGAATCCCTAAAAAGATTGGAACAGATTACAGAGGCTGTTACGCTAAATAAAAATACGGATTTGGAAAAGGCACTGGAATGTGTCAGAGGCATGTTTCCGACTTGCTCTGCATTTGAGAGGTCTTTTCTTTCTGTAACATTTGCATTAGCAACAGGGGTTGGGAAAACCCGGCTAATGGGCGCTTTTATTACATATCTTTATACACAAAAAGGGATAAAGAATTTTTTTGTGGTTGCGCCGGGAACGACTGTTTATGAAAAGTTAAAGAATGATTTGGGAAATCCAAGCAATGCTAAATATGTATTTAAAGGGTTAGGTTGCTTTTCGCTGCCACCCAGAGTCATTACGGACGAAGAATACAGCAGCAGAAATTTATATGCTTTTGATACAGATATTCACATCTATATTTTTAATATTGATAAGTTTAATAAAGAAAATGTCAATATGCGGAAGGAAGATGAATATTTTGGCGGTTCATTTCTACAGTCGTTAGCAGATTTGGATGATTTGATATTGCTTATGGATGAATCGCATCATTACAGGGCACAAAAGGGAACACAGGCTTTGGATGAGTTAAGACCTGTACTTGGTTTAGAACTGACGGCGACACCGTTAGTAAAAGCGGGAACAAAGCAAATTCCATTTAAAAATGTTATTTATGAATATCCGTTGTCAAAAGCGATTGAGGATGGGTATACAAGGACGCCTTATGCTATTACAAGGTCAGATATTGATTTTTTCCATTTTGGAAATGAAGCGTTGGACAAGCTGATGTTGCAGGATGGAATTGCGCAGCATGAAAAAACAAAGCAGTGTTTGGAAGAATATGCTTTATCTCATGATAAGGATAAAGTAAAACCGTTTGTGTTGGTAGTGTGTTCGGACACAGATCATGCCGCATGGGTGGAAAATTATATTAAGTCAGATGAATTTAAATCAGGGAAATATAAAAATAAAGTCATTACGGTACATTCCAAGAAAAGCGGAGCGGAAAGTGATTTTAATACCAGATTACTGCTTGGCGTAGAACAGGCAGATAACCCTGTGGAAATTGTTATTCATGTAAATATGTTAAAAGAAGGATGGGATGTTAATAACCTTTATACGATTGTTCCGCTTCGCACTGCTGCTTCAAAAATACTTCGTGAGCAGATGGTAGGGAGAGGACTGCGCTTGCCATATGGGAAAAGGACGGGTGATAAAGCGGTTGATGCGGTGATGCTGACTGCACATGATAAATTCGAAGAGATACTGGAAGAGGCACAAAAAGGAGATTCCATTTTTAAAAAAGGTAATATTATCAATCTTGATAAGGAAGAGGAAGAAGAAACGGTTTATACACAGTTATCTTTTAATATAGAAGAAAACCGCAATTTGGATTCCGCATACGAATATACAAAGATTGAGAAAACGCAGGAAACAGACGCTGTATTAAAACAAGTGACAGAAAAAATATATGAGAAGATTTCGGAACAAATACAAACAAGTTCATGCCATGTGGTTACAGAAGAAGATGAAAAAACAATTGCGCAATGTGTAAAAAAAGAATTGGCGGAAGATGTGGACTTGGGAGAAACATTCCGCAAAAATGCAGATCCAATCAGCGCATGGACAGACTATCAGACAAAAGAAATCCATCGCGCAGTTGTTGATAAGTACATTCCCATACCTAAAATCAAGGTTTCGGATAATGGAGTAGTTGATTATATTTATGAAGATTTTGATTTGGATTTAGGTAAATTTACGCAGACACCCATAGATAACCAGCTTTTGATACAGAATTTGGAAGATCCGAGTGACTTACAGCGTGTTCGTGGAGACAAAATAGATTTTGGAGCGTATGAACCAAAGAAAGTCATTTTGGAACAGATAAGAATGCAGCCGGAAGTGGATTATGAAAAATGTTCCGAACTGCTGTACAAACTGATTACGCAGGTATGCGATTATTTTGAAAACAGATTCGGGCAGAATGGGATGCAGAATATTGTGATGATGAACAAGGTCAGTATCGGGAAAGAAATATATGAACAGTTGTTGCAGCATTTTAAGGTTACGACAGGATTTTTGGAAGAAGAAGTAATTGATGTTGTAAACTATAATGTCCGCCCAAAGTATCATGGCACATATAAATTGAACTTGTTTGCGACATTTGAAACAAGAATCCAAAATATTATATTTACAGGCATTAAAAAGGGAGTGTTTGAAGAAGCAAAGTTTGACAGTGAACCTGAACTTGTGCTTGCACGTGTTTTAGAGCAGGACAATGATGTCAAAAACTGGCTTCGTCCAGCATCAACTCAGTTCAATATCACTTATAATCATGGACATCGGTATGAGCCGGATTTTGTGGTGGAAGCAGAGGATGTTATATATCTTGTTGAGGTAAAAGGCGAGGATAGGATAGATGATGCGGATGTCATTGCCAAGAAGGAAAGAGCAATCCGATATTGCAAAGCTGTTTCTGCATGGGGAAAGGCAAGCGGATATAAGAAGTGGCAGTATCTTTTCATTCCGGCGGGAGAGGTTCATGCTAATTCTTCTTTTGGGCAGTTGGCGAAAAGGTTTATAGATTGCATTTAAGAAGAATGACAGAATTGTGGCGCATGTTTTTCAGCATTTTTACTGCCAGCAACTTTGCGTTTGTCAACTTCATATACGATCTGGCTGATGCCCTCTTTTTCAAGGTCAATAAAATAGATATTTGAGAAAATTAAAATTGAAAGATATTTTTTTGTATTTGCATCACAGTAAAGTTGAAAATCAGAATGTTTAAATGTTGAAATAGTTGAAAAGTTGAAAATTAAATGTTGAACTTATACGTTGACATATGCTGAAATGAGTGATATTCTTATGAAAAGAGAAGGATTGGAGGAATTATAATGTCGGATTTGTTCAAATTACCGGGATCATCATATGATGGTCTTATAAAAATAATTAGAGCATATGGCGCATCAAAAGAAGGAGTGCCTATTTCTTTAGCAGAATTGGCACAGATTTCAGGTATGGATAGGACGGTTATTAGTAGGAATAACGGATTTTTGACTGAAATGAAATTGATATCAGAAGGAAGTAAAAAGGCAGCTACAGAGATATGCTTTAAGCTTGGTAAAGCATATGCATTGGGAATGGACGAGCAAATAAAGATAATTTGGAATGAAATAGTAAAGAATGATGAGTTTTTAAGTCGCATGATATCAACAGTTCAGATTAAAGGAGAAATGACTAAACAAGACTTTATAAATCATATTGCTTATTCGTCTTCCAATACTAATACAAATAATACACGAACAGGTGCATCGGCAATAGTTGAAATATTGAAGTTGACGCAATTGATTGAAGAGAAGGAAGGGAAAATTATTGCTGGAAATGGAAATGTAAGTTGCAAGGGCACGGAAGAGAGAAAGGATGTTGAAACACCTTTGAATGGAGATGAAATTATTATCAAGAAGAATGGAAGCCTAAATAGAGATGTTATTTCTCCTGAGATAGGATATTATATCCAATCGTATACTTGCGAATCAGGTAAAATGGCAAAGTTTATAATACCAGAAGATGCAACGGAAGATGATTTGCTGGCATTCGAAGATATGCTAAATATTGTTTTAAGGAGAAAATTTAAAATTAGATCAAAAATTTAGAGGAGGAATATGAATGAAAGAATATTATCTTTTTTTAGATGAATCAAAACCCAATACAAATTTTCAAAATTTCACATTGGGCGGTGTGGCTATTGAAAAAGAAAAGTATGAATTAGAAATTAAACCTGATGTAAAAAAGATAAAAATAGATTGTTTCGGAAGTGATCAAGTAATTTTGCATGAAATCGATATTCGTAAAAAGGAAGGAGATTTTGAAGGAATTACGAAACGGCAGCAGAGTGATTTTTTTAATAGGTTGGGACATTTGTTTATCGATAATGATTTTCTGACAGTTTTTGCAGTATCAATCAACTTAAGTGATTTAGATAAATTATATAAAGCCGAAGATAGAAATGATATTTATTATATTGCTTTACAACTTTTAATGGAAAATTATGTCCAATTTCTTTCAGTGCACGAGGGTAAAGGATATATATACTTGGAAACAACAGATGACGTTAATAATGCTAAATTGCAGAATTTGTTTCACTTACTAAAGGCTACGGGAACTTTATTTGTAAAGAAGGAAACACTTCAGGCAAGATTGCATACTATCAACTTTGCAATTAAATCAGAAAATAATATTGGCTTGCAGTTGGCAGATTTTATTCCCAATGCTTTGGCTAGAAAAGCACTTGGTAAATCTCAAAAGCCTTTTTCAATAATTGATGGAATAAATGAAAGGCTCTATGATGGTGGAGTCGGTTTGCGCGAAAGATTCGGATTCAAGATTATAAAATAGTTGTTGACATAAGACATATAAATGCTGTAAGATAAAACTTGTAAGAGGAAATGCATAGCTATTCATCTTACATATAAAGAGAGAATTGCATAGCTTTTCTCTTTTTTGCATTTTTTTAAAAGTTTTACATATAATATTACCCCGGAGAATTTTATAGTATTTTCAAAGGGAAATGGCGGAGTGCATTATATAATTTTGCACTCCGTTTTACCATTTTATATGTTCTCGGATCTTTAGCCTTCATTTTGTAAGACCTTTAGGCCTCTCTCACGCCAATAAGTAGACAAAATTGTATTCAGGTTGTTCTGAAGGACAAAACCCAAAAGTATAATGCGGTCTCAAAGGCTGGCAGCATGGGTGAGTTATTCCGATTGAACATATTTGCAATCAGCTATCCATCGGGAACGGGAAACGCCCTAGTCCCCGATGGATAGATTGTGCGTGAAACGAACAAAGCTGTTACTTAATGTTGACAGACCACTTTGCCAATTTTGATAAGATTGGCAGCAAATCCTGTGTCAGATCTGTCGTTTCGTACTCCACCCGTATGGGAACTTCCATGTATTCCGTCCGCTTTATAAGTCCGTTATCTTCCAACTCTTTCAAAGATTTAGCAAGCATTGTATTGGAAATTCCTTTAATTTTGCGTTTCAGGTCATTGTAGCGGGTAGCGCCGCTGGCATTCAGGGAGCACAGGATAGAGAATTTCCATTTTCCACCGAGGGCATCTGACACTTTTTGCAGCGGGCATTTTTCCGTACAGGGACAGGCAGCGTTGACTGTCATAGCTGTTTTCTCCTTCTAACTCAGTTTTTTCTTACTTACTCATAAATAACTTTGTAATTGACACCAGATAGGTATGCCAATATAATTATATACGGTACGGAAATAAGAGTAAAGCATTTTTTGAGAGCATGAGAAAATTTATAGCCGTCTATCCTTAAAATTTAGAACGGCAGAGAGAAGAGGTGCGTTTATGAATGTTGCAGTGAGGTATTACACAAGGTCAGGAAACACCAAAAAACTTGCTGAAGCGGTTGCGCAGGCGGTCGGAGTGGCGGCAGAAACAACCGAAAAGGCACTTGCGGAGGATGTGGATATCCTTTTCCTGTGCAGTTCGGTCTATGCTTATGGAGTAGATGAAAGTGTCAAAAAGTTCATTTCGGGCATCAATGTAAAGGTTGGGAAGGTTGTCAATGTCAGCACAGCCGCTCTGGTAAAATCTACCTATAAGCAGGTAGGAAAGCTCCTAAAGGAAAAAGGGATTCCGCAGGCGGAAGAGGAATTTTACTGTAAGGGTTCTTTTGGACCTATGCATAAGGGAAAGCCGGACGGAGACGACTGCAAAGCGGCGGCTGCGTTTGCAAAGAAAATTGTAGAAAAGAAAGGGATGTAATTATGCAGGCAATCATGGAAACACTGTTTGATATTGTATATCTGGCTCTGGTCATAACAGTTGGAATCAGGATGATGTGTGGAAGTCGCGGAGAGAAACAATATTTCCTCTTTGGACTAATGGCGGTCATTCTCGGCACGGGCGATGCTTTCCATCTTCTTCCCCGCGCATATGCATTATGCACTACGGGACTGGAAAACTATACGGCGGCGCTCGGCATAGGCAAGCTGGTCACTTCGATTACCATGACTCTGTTTTATGTGCTGCTTTATTTTATATGGCGGATCCGCTATCATGTGCAGGGAGGAAATGCCCTGACTGCCTGTGTTTGTGTGTTGGCAGCGGTCAGGATTATTCTGTGTCTTTTTCCACAAAACGGGTGGACATCTGCGGACGCGCCGCTTGCATGGGGGATTTACAGAAATATTCCGTTTGCGGCGCTTGGACTGCTTATCATTGTCCTTTTCTTCCAAAAGGCATCCGGAGCAAAAGACAGGGGATTTCGGTTTATGTGGCTGGCAATCGTGCTGAGTTTTGGATTTTATATTCCGGTGGTTCTTTTTGCGGACGCAGTTCCCATGATTGGAATGCTCATGATACCAAAGACCTGCGCTTATGTGTGGATGATGCTGATGGGATATTATGATATGAAAAGGAAGATCGCGGAATGGAAAAGTAAAAGAGAAGGATTCCCTATGGACGAAGCGGCTGGAAGTTTATAAAAGATATTATTAAGTAGAGGCTTGTTTTTTTACGATTTTCGGCTAAAATAGAAATATAGAATAAATTAGCCGAAGGAGTATGATATGCGGTATTTATCCAGAAGTCTGGAAGCAGTGGTAAGCCAAGTTACAAAAGAATATCCGGTTGTACTTGTCACAGGTTCAAGGCAGGTAGGAAAAACAACAATGCTGCGGAAGCTGATGGAAGGAACGGACAGGGGATACGTGTCTTTAGATGATTGGAATGAGAGAAATACAGCAAAGACAGATCCGGAATTATTTCTGCAGCTGCATAAACCGCCGGTTTTGATTGACGAGGTTCAGTATGCACCGGAATTATTTGCTTACATTAAAGTATATGCAGATAAAAATCATGAGCCCGGTGCGTTTTGGCTGACCGGCTCACAGGCTTTTAAGCTGATGCACGGCATACAGGAGTCGCTTGCAGGGAGGGTGGCTGTTCTCACGATGACATCTTTATCCCAAGCGGAAATATATGGCGGGGAAACGGTTCCTTTTGTAGTTGATCTGGAAGCGCTCACTGCGCGAAAGAAGGACAGGGAGCCGACAGATGTGAAGGGAATTTTTGAACGGATTTATAGGGGTTCCATGCCTGCGGTGGTGAGCAATGAGGATAGCAGCAGCCAGATTTTTTACAGCAGTTATTTAAGCACTTATATAGAAAGGGATGTAAGGGAATTGTCAAATGCGATAGATTCCTTGAAATTTTTGCGCTTTATTACGGCGGTGGCGGCAAGATGCGGTCAAATGCTTAATGTGGCTGATATTGCCAGAGATGCGGATATTGACCAAAAGCAGGTAAAGGACTGGCTGCTTATTTTGGAGACATTGGGAATTATCTTTTATCTTCACCCATATGCTAACAATTCGCTGAAGCGTCTTGTAAAAACACCCAAGCTTTATTTTTATGATACAGGGCTGGTCTGTTATCTGACTAAGTGGAGCAGTGCAGAAACGCTGGAATGCGGAGCTATGAATGGGGCGATTTTAGAAAATTATGTTACGGCTGAGATTAGAAAAACCTATTTGAGCAACGGAAGAGAGCCGTTTATGTACTATTATCGTGATAAGGATGCAAAGGAAATTGATATTGTGCTAGAACATGACGGAGCGTTGAATCCTATTGAAATTAAGAAAACCTCTAATCCGGGCACGGAACTGATCCGGGCGTTTACTTTGCTGGATAAATCGGCGGTGCTGCGTTCCAAGGGCGCGGTGGTTTGTATGAAGCCGGATTTTGGCGCAATTGACAGGAATCATTATGTGATACCAGTGTGGTTAATCTGATAGGAAATTAATTAAGCGCAGGCATCTGCTCCGTTTAGAAATATTTAATTTGGAAATTAGCGCCTGTAATGGTAAAATAAACTATAGGGTTATTTTTTTTAACAATTAATATATGCGCCGACGGACGGCGCAGAAATGGGGTGCGGCATGAGCAAGGTATGTGTATTTTTTGGGACGGGCTTTGAGGAGATTGAAGCTCTGACAGTGGTGGATATTCTGCGGAGAGCAGGAATTGAAACCGTTATGGTGTCTGTGATGGACGGACAGGTTGTGGTGGGGTCTCATCAGATTCCGGTCACGACGGATAAGCTGCTTGCGGAGGTGGACTTTGACACGGTGGACGTGCTGGTGCTTCCCGGCGGGCTTGCAGGAACCAAGAATCTGGAAGCGTGCGATGCGCTTATGGAAAAGGTAGATGCCTTTGCGGCGGAAGGAAAGAAGGTCTGTGCAATCTGCGCGGCTCCTTCGATTCTGGGGCACAGGGGACATTTGCAGGGGAAACGCGCAATTGCATATCCCGGTTTTGAAGATCAGCTTACCGGGGCGCAGATTGTAAGCGAACCGGCGGTGAGGGACGGCAATATTATCACCGGAAGAGGCATGGGCTGTTCGATTCCTTTTGCATTGGAAATTTTAAAGAGTTTAACGGATGAGGAGACGGCGGCGGCTATGGCAGAGAAGATTGTATATCTGGCATAGGAAGAAATTTCATTATAATAAATAGACAGGAAGGCTTGAAATGAACATATTATTTTTTTTGACGCCCAAAAGTGAGGTGGCGTATCTTTATGACACGGATTCCATTCTTACGGCTCTTAAAAAGATGGAAAGCCACAGATATTCCGCTATTCCGATTATAGCCAGAGACAGCGGCAGATATGTAGGTACTTTGACAGAAGGAGACCTGCTTTGGAATATTAAGGATAATGATAATTTGTCTATGCAGAGCGCCGGAAAGCTGTCGGTGATGGAAATTAAACGGAACCGTGACAATGAGCCGGTGGAAGCGGACGCAGATATGGAGGATTTGATCAACAAAGCGGTAAATCAAAATTTTGTTCCGGTAGTGGATGGCGGTCAGTGCTTTATCGGGATTATCAAGAGAAAGGATATTATTCTTTATCTCAGTTCCAGAATTACAGCCGCTAAGACAGCATTAGAACAAAAAGACAGTGAGAGAGAAGCAGAAAAATGTATAATCAGTTGACAAAGAAAGATATTGAAGCCATGGAGGCAGAAATCGAAGAGCGCAAGCTGGTAATCCGCCCCAAGCTTTTGGAATCTGTAAAGGAAGCCAGGGCGCACGGCGATCTCAGCGAAAATTTTGAATATTATGCCGCCAAAAGAGAAAAGAATAAAAATGAGAGCCGTATCCGTTTTTTGGAACGAATGATCAAAACGGCTGAGGTGATACCTGACGAATCCAAGGAAGACGAGATTGGAATGAATAATACTGTCGAAGTGGAATTTGAAGAGGATGGCAGCAGGGAAAAATACAAGATCGTCACGACCATGCGCGGTAATTCGCTGGAAGGGCTGATCAGCGTGGAGTCGCCTATCGGCAAGGCGCTGATGGGGCACAAAGTCGGCGACCGGGTGCATGTGCAGGTTAATGAAAGCTACGGATATGAACTGATCGTGAGAGCGATTGAAAACACCGAAGACGACGGAAGCGACAAATTAAGAAGCTTTTAAATTGAGGAAAAACTTACCATCATATTTTTAAAACCACCGTTAATACTATGAACAAGATAAGTGATACGAAAACGCTTTGAACGAGGAATCCCTCAGGATAAGCATTCGGTCAGCTTATCTTGAGGAGACTGAAATATTTGGTCAAAAATAATAACGGAGGTGAAAGAAGATGGCAAGCAGCAAATCTAATAGAGTAGAAGTTCCTGAAGCTAAGGCTGCTATGGATCGTTTCAAAACGGAAGTTGCTTCTGAGCTTGGTGTTAACTTAAAAGAAGGTTACAACGGCGATTTAACATCCAAGGAAGCCGGTTCTATCGGTGGCGAGATGGTTCGTAGAATGATCAAAAAGCAAGAAGAACAGATGAAGTAACTTCGGCTTTTCGATGAAAAATAATGTATTAAGATAAGAAAAGTGGTCCGTCTGCACGGTGCAGACGGATCATTTTGCGTCAGGGATACCGGAGCAGGAGCTGGCAGGAACAAAGTTCGTTGTAAAAAATGTTGTTAAATACATTATTACGTTGTAAAAAGTGTAAGAAGCAACACTTTTACATCGTAAATAATGTTATAAAATCCATTTTTACGTTGCATTTTTTGTTCGCCTGTGACATAATGTAAGTTATACAGAGACATTCAGGAGGTAAATCCATGTATCGTTTGGCAATAGAAAAGCTTAAAAAATGGAAAGAAAGCCGGTACCGCAAGCCTCTTATCATTGAAGGTGCAAGGCAGGTAGGTAAGACTTGGCTGATGAAGGAATTTGGACGTTTATATTATTCTAATACCATATATGTAAATTTTGATTCCAATTCGAGGATGGAGGAGCTTTTTTCATCAGATTTGCAGACAGACAGGATTCTTATGGGGCTGGAACTTTATTTCGGACAAAAGATTAATTCTGAAGATACATTGATTATTTTTGACGAGGTGCAGGAGGTACCAAGGGCGCTTACAAGTTTGAAGTATTTTTGCGAAAATTCCCCGGAGTACCATATTATCTGCGCAGGGTCGCTTCTTGGGATTGCCCTTCATCAAGGAACCTCTTTTCCGGTTGGAAAAGTTGATTTTTTAAAGCTTTATCCGTTATCATATAGAGAGTTTCTTATGGCAACGGGAAATGAACGGTTTGCTGATTTGCTTGAGAGCTGTGATTTTCAAATGATAACAAGCTTTAAACAGTCTTTTATGGATGCATTAAGGCAGTACTATTTTGTTGGGGGAATGCCGGAGGCAGTCCTGCGGTTTTCTGAAAATCATGATTTTAGTGAGGTCAGACAGATTCAAAAACGCATACTTGATGCTTATGAGCAGGATTTTTCTAAACATGCCCCAAATGAAACGGTTCCCAAAATCAGAATGGTTTGGAATAGTATCCCTTCTCAGCTTGCCAAAGAGAACAAGAAATTCATCTATGGACTGGTTCGCGAAGGGGCAAGAGCAAAAGATTACGAGGCGGCAATTATGTGGCTTTCGGACTGCGGACTCGTCCATAAGGTCAGCCGGGTAAATGCACCGAATATTCCACTTAAAGCATATGAAGATTTAAAGGCATTTAAACTGTTCTTGGTAGATGTGGGTCTGCTTGGCTGTATGACAGGGTTGAAGCAAAGCAGCCTGCTTGACGGAAACGGCATGTTTAAGGAGTTTAAAGGCGCATTAACCGAGCAGTATGTTATGCAGCAATTCGCAGCGATTCCAGAGCTGAATACTTATTATTACACAAATGACCGCGGTTCTTGTGAGATAGATTTTGTCATAGACAGCGGAGGGCAGGCGGTGCCTGTTGAAGTGAAAGCGGAGGTTAATTTAAGGGCAAAGAGCCTAAAAACTTATTGTGAGAAATTTGCCCCTAAGACAGCAGTTCGAACATCAATGGCTGATTATAAAAAGGAGAGAAATTTGATTAATCTGCCACTTTATGCGGTTGAGGAATTTGCGAAAATACTATAAAGAAAAAGATGAGTTTGCGAAAATACTATAGAGAAAAGGCAAATTTGCAGACGATCAATCATCTGCGGTCAGGACTTTATTCCTGACCGCTTTTTAAGTATTTTTTGAGAGGCATCCAAATGATATAAGCAAGCGCGCTCCCGATAAGAGCCGTGATAAGCTGGGTAATGGAGAAGGTCACTCTGGCTGTTGCCAGCACTTTAGGAAGCGCTTCCGGTTTGGGGAGCTTTCCGGCAATATTATTTCCCCAAAAGGGCAGGATGATCAAAACCACAACAACGCCCATAAAAATAGCCTTTAGCACAGAACCGGCAATCAGACCCGCAGGGAGCCGCCAGCTGGCGGACAGCTTCTCCTGAAAATACCAAACGCTTACGGCTAATATGGCGTTGCCAGCCATCACAACGGGGAACATCAGCGGGATTGCCGCCATAATAGGAGAGCCGGTAAAAAAGAATGCGGTAACAGGCGCAACAATGCTGATCAGAAGACCGCTCCACAACCCTGCCGCAAGCACGGCGATAATGATCGTGGTGTTTACAATCGGCCCGGTAATGTAAACGGAAAGATTTTTAAAATACTGGCTTGCAATGCAGATAGCGAGTAAAAGTGCTGTCTGGACAAGCCCTTTGGTGGTAAGTTTCATAAAATGATTCCTCCTTGGCAGTAAAATTATAATTTTGCCTGCATAGCCTTGGCGCTGATTCCTTTGATTCTGCCAAGTTTTCCGGAGAGAGCGCTGATGTCGTCTGCGGAGGCATTGATGATGACGGATATGATATTTAAAGATTTTTCCCGGAAGGGAATGCCAATCCGCCCAATAATGCAGTGCGCGTACTCATGCAGCAGTTCGTTGACCTTTGCGGCAGCATTGATGTCCTGAATAAAAATGCCGATGATGGCTACCTTTTCTTCCATAATCATTGGTCTCCTTAAAATTTCACAAAAATACCCCTACCGGCATCCGCTGATAAGGGGTGTAATCTTTACCGCAGGAATCCCTTTAGTTCAGAACTTATTTACTGCTGTAAGGACAGAAAATTCTCTCGTTACAGGTTACTATCAGTATAAACAATAAAGGGGCAGATGGCAAGTGTCTGCTTGGCTGAATTAAGGCACATGGATGCTGATGCTGCACTGTGCATATTTTTTGGGGGAGATTCCAACCGCCTTGGTAAATGCCTTGAAAAAGTTACTATAATCCGTAAAACCACTTTTTTCATAGGATTCCATAACGCTCATGCCGTCATTCAGCAGTGTTTTGGCAATGCTGATTCTCCGCGCGGTAATGTATTTGTTTATGGTAGTTCCAGTTGAAGATTTGAAGATACGGCATAAATAGGACTCACTGAGAAAAAATTGTGAGGCAAGGTCCCCGACGGAGATAGGCGAAGCAATATTTTGATTGATATAGGTCAAAATATCATCCACCTGTCTATTATAGACAAAGTCTGTCTGTGGAAGGGCGTCACAAGCCGCAAAGGCAGCGGTATTGACCAGCAGAAGCAGCTCCATGAAGGCAGACTGTTCGATAATGTCCTGCCCGTATCCTTCCGCATTTGTAATTTTATTGATCAGGTATAAAAATCGCTGCTGCTGTTCTTTTGTGAAGGAAATTTTATGACTGAAATTGTGCGGGCGGTTTGAAAAGCACGCATCCAAATTGGTTTTGGAGGTGGAAAGCAGTTTGGCATATTCCGGATGAATGGAAAGCACAATTCGTTCATGAACCATGGAATCTATCTGCGTGAGTTTGTGGCTTTCGTATTGGTTAATGACAAAAATATTTCCCGGTTCGATGGCATAAAATTCCCGGTCAATCAGAAATTGTTTTCCGCCGGAAATTGAGTAGTAGATTTCGTAACAGTCATGGATATGCATGTCCATAGTTTTTTCTTCTTTATAAAGATGTGCTATGGCAAATGTATGGGTCAGGGAACAGGATTCCATTGCCTGTTTGCAGGAAAATAATTCTTTCATAGGGGCTCCTTGTTAAAAAACAGTCGATATTATTGTGAAAGGTAAAGCATCTATTTTGAGAACGTTCTTATAGTGAATGATATAATAACTATAAATAGTATAAAAGAATAGTTCAAAATTTGCAATATTTATAAGGATATTTGAAAAGACATGGATATTTTTTTGAGTATACTTAGTTATAGAAAGAAGTTTATCATGAATTTGAAAAGGAGACGAGGGTATGAATGATTTTATGAAGAAATTTTCATTAGAGGGCAAGACAGCATTGGTAACAGGAGCTTCCTATGGAATTGGCTTTGCAATTGCAAGCGCGTATGCACAGGCAGGAGCAACTATTGTGTTTAACGATATTAAGCAGGAACTGGTAGATAAGGGGCTTGCCGCTTACGAAGAAAAAGGAATTAAGGCTCATGGTTATGTATGTGATGTTACAGATGAAGAACAGGTGCAGGCATTTGTGGCACAGGTGGAAAAAGAGGTGGGAGTCATCGACATATTGGTGAACAACGCGGGAATCATTAAGAGGATTCCGATGTGCGATATGACGGCGGAGCAGTTCCGGCAGGTGATTGATGTAGATTTGAACGCACCTTTTATCGTTTCTAAGGCAGTAATCCCAAGCATGATCAAGAAAGGGCATGGAAAGATCATCAACATTTGTTCCATGATGAGTGAGCTGGGACGTGAGACGGTATCCGCTTATGCGGCGGCTAAAGGCGGACTGAAGATGCTGACAAGAAATATTGCTTCCGAATATGGGGAGTTTAATATTCAGTGCAACGGCATTGGCCCCGGATATATTGCGACACCCCAGACGGCGCCTCTGCGTGAAATCCAGCCGGACGGAAGCAGGCATCCGTTTGATCAGTTCATCATTGCGAAGACACCGGCGGCACGCTGGGGAGTGACAGAGGATCTTCAGGGACCGGCTGTGTTCCTTGCCTCCGATGCATCGGATTTTGTAAATGGCCATGTGCTTTATGTAGATGGCGGGATTTTGGCTTATATTGGAAAACAGCCGCAGTAAGCGGCAGCCGGAATTTACTTGATGCGTAATTCCATGCCCACGTCAAGCCCGGCAATCAAAATCCGGTAAATCTCATGTTCCCAGGCGGTCTGCAGACGCTTATCGGTAATTGGAATAGTCTCTATTTCAAGCAGGTTTCCGCCGGAGATGCAGATAGAACCTGCTTCGCCAATCTGAAAGGAGAGAAAGTCCTCCGATTGGGCGGTGACAAGAGGTTTTTCATAGGTCATCAGGCTTAAAATGATGGAATGCTCCGAGCACTCTTGGTCAAAGGAATAGGAATCAGAAATTGTAATTCCCTGAGATTTTTCAAGCCGGGCTTTTCGGATATAATGCTTTATCCCTGATTCCGGCGGATAAGCGGGAGCAATATCCATTTGAATTTCACAGAGAGCAGGGGAGAAGCCGGCGGATGTATTTACCGCTTTAAAGGCTTCTCCGTCTTTCTGCATACAGCCGTTTATGGTAGGAAGATTATGATAGGCGGACTGCATGGTCCAAATGTCATAGCGCTTGTCGGAAAAGGTTTTTTGGGTGTAAGTCTCCACGCCTGCATCGATGAAAAGCGGAAGCCCGTTTTTGTAGACGATAAAGCTCCCGGTGTCGTTATGGTTATGGCTGTCCGCATTATTGCCCGCTTTCATTGCAAGAAAGTAAGTATCATCCCGGGCAATAAAGAGTCCCGTGCTGGGATAATAAATATCGGGATATTGAATGGGAAGCGGACTGCCGTCGGCATAAGAATGGATTTCCGCAATCGTGAAAGCGTTCTGCAGCCGGTAATAGAGATTGTTTTCCTCTGGAAGAATATAGGTTTCCGGGAAGCCATCCCCAAAATCTTTGACGGCAAAGCGCATCATATCTGTATTGCCAGTGCGGCGGGCAAACAAAAATTCTCTGGCGCTGCATCTCCCGGCAGCCGGAGAGCAGTCTGCAAAATTCACATAATACTTGTCATGAATATGAACATTCATAATATAAGAAGCAATATTTTGAATTTTGGGTTCTTGATATAGGATGTCAAAATGATTTCCGGTCACGGCGTTTAACAGTTCCAGAGTATTAAACAGGCAGAGTCCGGCATGGCGGTAATAGAGCGCGCCTTCATCGCAGCAACCGTCTTCCCCGTATTCGGCAAGAAAGTAGTCTGCGCTTTGACATGCCTTTAAAAGGACTTTTTGGCGCATGGATTCATCGGTATCTGCTAAAAAGACGGACAGAAGGATGTTCTGCGTGCACCAGATAGTCCAGTTATTCATGGGCTCTTTGCCATTGCCCATCCACCAGAAATGACATTCTAAATAAGGGTGGAAAATGCGTTTCGTCAGTTCCTGATGGATCCGCGCACAGATAAGGGGACTGAACGCGTTCAACTTGTCACCCAGCAGGTAGCTGACTGTGGCAAGGATGCTGCCGGTCTCACAGGCAAACAGATCAAGAACAGGACGCGCGGCGTCCGGAAGAGGGAGCTGGGGCGTGTCGCGGATATAGGAATTATGGGGAGGAAGCTGCCAGCCGCTTTCCTCACAGATGCAGAAGATGCCGTTGACAATATCTGCCAGAAACTCTCCGTTATCTTCCACGCACTCAGCCAGAACCAGAGCGTCAAGGGCCCGGCGTCTGGCAAAGTATTTCTCCTCATAGCGCACCCGGTTTCCGGTTTTGCTAAAATCTAAAAAGTCTTCCGCCAGTATTTGAGGATAGCGGTAGTGCAGATAAGAGCGCCCTAATGAAAGAATCTGTGATTTCCATTGGGAATCCAGCGCTTCCCAGGCTGCCCGGCAGGATGCCGGGGGATAAAGCATAAAAGGTTTAAAAGGCGGCCGCCAAGTGCCGGCAAGTTCACGAAACATAAGGATTCTCCTTTTCCAAAACTGATTACGAGATTGTCTTCATATAATCCCGGGGCGAAAAGCCCGTTACTTTTTTGAATACCCTGCTGAAATAAAATGCGCTTTCAAAGCCTAAAATATCAGAGATTTCATAGATCCGGTAATCTCCTTCCGCCATCATTTTTTTGGCGGTCTCTATTTTACTCTGGTTGATAAAATCAGAGAAACCAATATCGTTATACTTGGAGAACAGTACGCTCAGATAGTTAGGGCTGATGCTGAAGACTTCGGCGACATCGTTGAGCGTCAGCTTTTCTTCAATATGCTGTGTGATATACTTTTTGGCATTTATGACAATATGGTTTTTGTAATCACGGTTGCGGGCGGCAAATTCAGCGCAAAGCCCGTCGCGGAGCGTTTTCATCCAAGAAAGAATCTGATCGACGCCGGACAATTCATAGAGGGAGCGGTACCCGTTATTGTATCCTGCAAAAATCTCCGATACAATCTGTTCGCCGTCGCTAAGCAGAGACAGGGAGAGATACAGGATATTTCCGGCGGCATCCAGCGCCTGAACATAATGGGCAGGCTGTTCTTCAAACAGCTCAATGATGGAGGAGAACACATCGTAAAGAGCCTGTTCGTCCATTTCGGCATAAGCTTTTCGGATGTCATCTTTAAAGAGGGACATGTTAAATACGTTTTTCAGTGGTTTTTCACCGGACACATTTTCAAAGAAAAGAATGGGAGTATTTGCGGTAACCTGTGAAAAAATCTGCCGGGCATCCTGATAAGATGAGGCAATCTGCATGGGTTTTTCCACAGGGGAACCTATGCTGGAGCGGATGGTGACGCTGTAGTAATTAAACAGCATAGCAGAAACCTGTTCCAAGGCTTTTTGAATGTTTTCCCTATAATTGGCAACATCATTATTTTTTAGAAAAAAGATGATGCAAAAGTGCCGGATGTCAAGGGAAAGAACATAGCAGGCGATATATTTTGACATTAATTCACTTACCATTTGCAGACTGCTGGTATACAAACTGATCTGCTGGTCAGCAGTCATTTCGCTTAATTTTTGACTGTTTATCTCGATGTAGCCTGTGGCAAAGGCACCATAATCAAAATCAATATTTAAATTTTTGGACTGAGACTGAAACTGATGCTCCGATTCAAATAAGTTAAAGATCAGCCTTGTAAAAAACTGCTCCCGAAAAATTGTGTTGATGGCATAATCGGACGGCATAACACTTCGGGAAAGCTCGGAAATCCTTTTGATGGCGCGTTTTAAGCTCTTAGTCAGTGTCTCGGGCGTAAGCTCCAGCTTGATCAGATAGTCAATTGCCTGACAGGTGAGGGCTTCCTTGGCATAATGAAAGTCTTCGTAGCTGGTGAGGATAATAAATACGGGAAGGTCAAGCCCTTCGTCATAGCATTTCCGCGCAAGGTCAAGCCCGCTCATCACCGGCATTTTAATATCGGTGATAACAATTTCCACGTGATACTGCTGAATCATTTCATAGGCAGCCTGACCGTTAGCGGCAACGCCAGCGATGCTGATTCCCAATTCTTCCCAATTGATCATGGATTTAATTCCAGCCTGAACAAGAGGCTCGTCGTCAACTATCAGTAGCTTAATCATTTTTTCCCTCGCTTTTGTTAAATGGCAGTAATATGGTGATGGTGGTTCCCTCTCCGGGCGCGCTGGTTATGGTCAGCCCGTACTTAGAACCAAATTCATATTGAATCCGTTTATGGACATTGCTGATGCCGATTTCTTTAAAAAAGGAATCTGATGCGGAGCAGTCCTGCTCGGTCAGGACGGAGGCAAGCTCCTGCTTCATCCCTACGCCGTCGTCACAGACGTCAATATGGACATCATCGTCCGAGTCCCGGAAAATATGAATAACAATATTTCCGGCAGTGCCTTTGGGCTCGATTCCATGAAAAATGGCGTTTTCAATAAGGGGCTGTAAGGTAAATTTAACAATCAGGCAGGATAAAAGCGCCTCCTCATCTGTGGAAACGGTAAGGGTGATTGTACCGCCGTAGCGGTACTGCTGTATCGTAAAATAGTCCTGTATCAGGTCAAGCTCCTGCTTAAGGGGAATCAGACTGGCAGTTCCCTTGGAGATATTTTTTAAAAGGCGGGAAAGCGCAGTGGTCATCTCTGCAATTCCGGGAGCGTTTTGAATGGTAGCCATCCACTTGATGGAATTTAATGTATTATACAAAAAATGAGGGTTAATCTGGCTTTGAAGCATCCGGTATTCGTAATCCTTCTTTTGCTTTTCGTCTTCAATCCGCTGATTCATAAGCAGCAGGACATTTTCGGATAAATCGTTGATGGTCTTGCCGATGTCTCCCAGCTCATGCTCCCATTCGGTAGAGCTGTCTCTGGAAAAATCGCCCTCCTCAATTCGTTTCATGCGCTGTTGGAGCTTTTTTACGGGGACATTTACTGTCTGGGAAAGAAATCCGAACAGCAAAAATCCAATCAAGCTTGCAACAGCAATAATAATAAGAAAAATCAGCGAAAAGCTGTGCATAATATCCTGCGAAAGCTCGTTCTCATCGATACATGCCATGGCGTACCAGCCGCTTATTGCCAGCGGCTGTGAGATCATTAGAAACGTTTCACCGGTTTCGCGGTCGTAAATTTTTTGAAGCCGTGTATTTTGGTTCAGAGTGATATTGTGCAGATCACTGATCACCTCCAAAGTGTCTTCACAGGGAATTAAGGCATTGTCATGGTACTGGTAAAGATGGCTGCCAATCTTAAAATAAAATCGATTGCTGGTCTCCGTGGAATAATTATGGATAGGGGCGGTTATGGTGTTTACGGACATTTCCATAAAAATATATCCGGTCTCATCTGCTTTGTAAGGATGATAAATTGGGTATACAAAGGGAAGCATGGGAACCTGCTTGGTGGTAAAAAAGGGATCGCACAAAATTCCCTCAGAGGATTCCCCGGGATGCTCATGAAGCTCTTCAAAATAAGGAAGAGAAACGATTGCCTCGGAAGAAACATGAACCGTAGAGTAGGAGGCTTCCGTAAGCTGAACAATATCCGACCTGTTTTTCCCGATGATTACCAGCCGGATCAGGTGGGAGGGAAGGAGCGCGTTGGAGGCGTAAGTTTCGGTAACAAAATCATGCGCCTCCCGTTTGATGCGGTTATCGGAAGCATCGGTTTCCAGCGCAAAATTTTGTATTTTATCACTGTTCTGACAGGAGTGGACATATTCTGCCACGCTTCCTAAGTTAGAGTCGATGGAGGAGCATAGGAAGGAAAGCATGGTCTCGTGGGTCTGAATCAGGTTCTGCCTAAGGTTATTGGAAACAAGATAATAGCTGATCAGGGTAATGATAACGCTGATTACCACGATCAGAGACACGGTGATAAGTAATATGCGGACACGGATGGTGGATAGAATCTTATGAAGCTTTGTATTTTGATGTCTTCCTCTCATGTCTGAAGAATCCTCCCTCACAGGTTGAAACCGCTTTTACTTTCCTTATTTTATCATAATCGGGAATTAGTTGAAAAGAAAATCAATTCAAAGTGGAAAAGTGAATAAAATAATACATCTTTGTCAAAAAAAATGTATTTTAAGGAAAAAGAACATGAAAAAAAGAGAAAAAATTATGAATAATATCGGAATATTTTCTATGTAAAATGGAATGTGAAATCGATATACTGAATACATAATAACCTATAGGTGAACAACCAAAAACTTTTAAGAATGGGAGGAAGACATTCATGAAGAAAAAGTTATTAAGCGTTTTACTGACAGTGGCAATGCTGACAACCTTACTGGCTGGATGCGGTTCCAAGGAGAGCACTGATGCACCAGCGGCAGACACACCGGCGGAACCTGCACAGGAGCAGGAAGCAGAACCGGCACAGGAAGAGGAAGCGGAGCCGGAAGCTGAAGCAGAAGCGGAGGCAGAGCCTGTCACTTTGAAATGGGCAATCTGGGACAAGGATATTACTCCTTACTGGCAGGCAATCAAAGATGAATATGAAGCAACTCACAGCAATGTTACAATCGAAATGACAGACCTTGGTTCTACCGATTATATGACAGTGCTTGCAACAGAATTATCCGGAAGCGGTTCCGACTTCGACGTAGTTACTATTAAAGATGTTCCCGGATACGCAACACTGGTTTCTAAGAATACCTTAGAGCCCCTTGACAGCTATATCTCAGCGGCAGGCATTGACCTTGGCCAGTATGGCGGCGTGGATAAGCAGGTGACGGTAGATGGAAGTCTGTACGAACTGCCTTTCCGTAATGACTTCTGGGTTGTATTTTACAATAAGGACATTTTTGACGCGGCAGGCGTTGACTATCCGACAAACGATATGACCTTTGAAGAGTATGATGCACTGGCAAGACAGGTGGCGGATCCTACTTATGGAGCGCAGATTTATGGAACGCATTATCATACATGGAGAAGTGCAGTGCAGTTGTTTGGCGTTTTAGACGGACAGCATTCCATTTTAGACGGCGAATACGATTTCTTTAAACCTTATTACGAGCTGGTTCTTGCTCAGGAGGACGACCAGATTTGTAGAAATTACGCTGACTTAAGCGCAGAAGGTCTTCACTACTCCGCAGCATTCTCCGGCGGCGACGTTGCAATGATGAACATGGGCTCCTGGTATATTTCTACCTTGATTTCAAGTCTTCAGAGCGGTGAGTATGACGCTTCTCTGTGCGGAAACTGGGGAATGGTTAAATATCCTCATGCAGAAGGCGTTGAGGCAGGCTCCACGCTTGGTACGATTACGGGCCTTGCAGTGACCAGCGTATCTGACCAGAAGGATGCAGCATTCGAGTTTGTCAAGTGGGTATCCGGCGCAGAAGGCGCTAAGGTTATGGCAGAAACAGGAAACTTCCCGGCGCTTATGAATGATGAGGTTGCAGGAATCATTTCTTCACTGGACGGATTCCCGCAGGATGCAGAGAGCAAGGAAGCATTGAACGTATCCAACCTGTATCTGGAAGTACCTTATGCAGAAAACGTATCAGCTGTAAACGATATTCTTGATACCTATCACAAGTCTATCATGAACAGAGAAATCTCGATTGATGACGGCATTGCGGCGATGAACGAGGAAGTAGGCAAGGTATTAGGTCAATAATCACCAAAATATATATTAAATGAATATATATTCTCCTTATGGGGCTGGCTTTGGCCAGCCCCAAACTATCCAAAAAGGCAAAAGCCTGATTTTAGGACAGACAGATTAAGTAAAAAGAAAGGGGCAGGTTGCAGGAATGAACGAGAAACGGGCAGCACTGGTGAAACAACTGGAAACGGATTCTGAGCAGCTCATGCAGAAGATCCGGGAAGAAGGGGATATTAAAAAGAAACAAAAGCTGATTGTAGAAAGAGAAAAAAAGCAGAGAAAATTGACAGCGGTCAAAAACAACCGGGTGATCAGCAGGGAAGCCAAACGTGATTTGGTGGCGTATTCGTTTATTGCGCCAAATTTTATTGGTTTTGCAGTGTTTACGTTGGTTCCCATTGTTTTTGCTTTTGCGCTTGCATTTATGGATTGGGATGGAAGTAATGCCATCACTTTTGTAGGATTAAATAATTTTATCCGGCTCGGTGATGATACCTTCTTTCTGGCGGCTCTCAAAAATACGGTTATTTACGTAATCGGCACGGTTCCGCTGACCATGGTTGCATCCCTTGCGCTGGCAATTGTTTTAAACCAGAAGATTAAAGCAAGGGGGCTGTTCCGGACAATCGCGTTTTTCCCTTATGTAGCTTCTTTGGTAGCGGTTACTGCGGTCTGGAGCATGATTTTTCACCCGTCGAAGGGACCGGTCAATTATCTGCTCCTGAATCTGTTTGGGGTTCCGCAGGAGAATCTTCCCAAATGGTTCAGCGGTAATCTGGTACTGGTAACGTTGATTTTATTCAGTGTATGGAAATACATGGGATATTACATGGTCATTTATCTCGCGGGCCTTCAGGGCATTTCAGCAGAACTCTATGAGGCGGGCTCTTTAGACGGGGCAAACACATGGCAGAAGTTTTGCTATATTACCTGGCCGCAGCTGCGTTCCACAACCTTTTTTGTGGTGGTCATGCTGACTATCAACTGTTTTAAGGTTTATGACATTGCTGTCATGCTTGCCGGCGGAGGTGACGGAAAGCTCAGCACATCGGCGACCGTACTGGTCTACTATATTTACCAGAACGCTTTTAATTACTGGGATCTGGGATATTCCAGCGCAATTGCAATGGTATTATTCCTTATGGTATTGGTGATTACATTGATACAGTTCCGGTATGAAAAGAAATTAGGTGAGTAGTGGATTGGGAAAGGAGGAGAGCCGATGAGCAGACAGACAGAAAATAAAAAATTCAGATCAAAAAAGAGAAATGCAATTGCAGGGAAAACAGCGGTCTACATCATTCTGCTGTTGATTACCGCAGTGATGATCATTCCCTTTTTGTGGATGCTTTCCGCATCTATTAAGTCAAACCGAGAGGTATTTCTGATGGATCCCTTTGTATGGATTCCGGAAGTGCCTAAGTGGGATAATTACATTAAAATATGGACTAAGATTCCCCTGCTGAAATTTGTGGAGAATACGGTTCTGTTGACTATCATAGTCACAATCTTACAGCTGCTGACGTCCAGCTTTGCCGCATATTCTTTTGCAAAACTGGATTTTAAACACAAAAATGCCTTATTTCTGGCTTACATTGCAACCATAGCAATGCCCTGGCAGGTGTATATGGTGCCTCAGTTTATTATGATGAGGAACATGGGGCTGAATGATAAACTGCTGGCAATGATCTGTCTTCAGGCATTTTCAGCATTCGGCGTCTTTTTGATGAAGCAGTTTTATGAGGGGATTCCCAGTGAACTTTGTGAGGCGGCGCGGATTGACGGCATGAGCGAGTATAAGATTTATGCAAAGATTATGCTTCCCTTGTCCAAACCGGCATTGTCCACATTGACAATCTTTACTTTTGTAAATACGTGGAATGACTATCTTGGTCCATTGATTTATCTGAAAACGGAGAGCAAAAAGACGATTCAGCTTGGGCTTAAGATGTTTATCGGTCAGTATTCGGCAGAGTATGGGCTGATTATGGCAGGTTCGGTAGTGTCATTGATTCCAGTGATCATCGTATTCCTCTGCCTGCAGAAATATTTTGTGGAAGGAGTAGCCTCCACGGGCCTGAAAGGTTAAAATAAGAATAGAGTGTGCATGAGCATAACGGATAATAAGAGAGGGGAGAGGAAATCTCCCCTGCTCAATTTGGAGGTCAAAATGAAAATAGTATATCAAGATATGCCGTTGATCACAGAGGAGGAAGTGAAGGACGCGCTTTCCTTTTCCAAGGAGCAGGTGGTGCGGAATCTTCCGCAGTTTACAGAGAAGTTTCAAAAGGCATACAGTGAAAACGGCTTTTATCAGCCGATAGACAATAATTACTGGACTACCGGGTTTTGGACTGGGGAAATCTGGCTTGCATATGAGCATGCTTTGGAAAACAAAGACCCGGATGCGGAAAAACTGCGAAATGCCGGAGAGATTCAGGTAAAGAGCTTTTTAAACCGGATTGACCAAAAGATAGAGGTGGATCACCACGACATGGGATTTTTGTACTCCCCTTCCTGCGTGGCGGCATATAAGCTGACGGGAAACAGGCTGGCAAGGGAGGCGGCAGTCAAAGCGGCGGATCAATTGATCACGAGGTATCATCCGGTAGGAGAATTTATTCAGGCTTGGGGATCTATGGATGAGCCGGAAAATTATCGGCTGATCATCGACTGTCTTTTAAACCTCCCGCTGCTTTATTGGGCTTCGGAGGAGACCGGAGATGAGAAATACCGGCAGATTGCCGAAAAGCATATCCATACTGCGGTTAAGAATGTGATCCGGGAGGACTATTCTACCTGGCATACATTTTTCTTTAATATGGAGACAGGCGCCCCCGACCACGGCGCTACCTGCCAAGGATACCGGGACGGCTCTGCGTGGGCGCGGGGGCAGGCATGGGGGATTTATGGATGCGCCCTGGCATATAAATATACCGGCTGCAAAGAGTATATTGAACTTTTCCGCGGGGTAACGCAGTACTTTTTGGAACATCTGCCTAAAGATATGGTTCCTTTTTGGGACTTGGAATTTACGGATGGAGATGAACAGCCCAGAGATTCCTCGTCTGCATCCATAGCGGCGTGCGGCATGTTGGAAATGATTAAGTATATGGATAAGGAAGAGGCGGAAATTTACGAGAAGTACGCCAGACAGCTGATGAAGTCTTTGTATAGTGGTTATGCGGTAAAAAATCCGGAGCAGTCCAATGGTCTGGTGCTGCACAGCACTTACTCCAATCATTCCCCGTATAATACCTGCAATCATTACGGCGTGGATGAATGTAATTCCTGGGGGGACTATTTTTATATGGAGGCAATGACAAGACTCCATAAGGACTGGAACTTATATTGGTGACGGGAGGAAGGAACATGAGAACGGATTGGGAAGGAAAACTTAGAGGAAAAGAGGATTTCAGGGAGCTTTTGATGGAGCTTCTTAAGCCTCTGCTCCCGTATTACAGTGAGGGCGGCGCGGAACTTATTCTCGGCGTAACGGCGACCAACTATGACCAGAAGGCCATCCGGCTTGAGGCATTTTCCCGACCCTTATGGGGACTGGTTCCCTATTGGGCGGGAGGGGGTCAGGCTCCGGAATTTGAAGCAATTTATCAAAAGGGGCTGGCAAGCGGAACCGACCCGGAGAGCGCGGAGTATTGGGGCGGATTTCACGCGTTTGACCAGCGGTTTGTGGAGATGGCGGCGATTGCTTACGGGCTTATCTTAGCGCCGGAGAAGCTGTGGAACCCCTTGAGTGATAGGGCAAAGGATAATCTTGTAAAGTGGCTTGGCGGAATCAATCAGTATGAGCTTCCAGTCTGCAACTGGGTACTTTTTGCAGTGCTGGTTAATCTGGCTCTGAAAAAGCTGGGCAGGGATTATGACGCGGAGAAGCTGGAAAAGTATCTTGCCGGTGCGGAGAGCTTTTATTTAGGGGACGGCTGGTATCAGGATGGCGATTCCGGGCAGAAGGATTATTATGTGTCCTTTGCAATCCACTTTTACAGCCTGTTTTACGCAAAAGTGATGAAGGAGGAGGATCCGGAGCGCAGCAGGCGTTATCTGGAACGGGCGGAACTGTTTGGAAAGCAGTTTATTTATTGGTTTGATGAGGCGGGAGCGGCGCTTCCGTTCGGACGCTCTCTCACTTATCGGTTTTCACAGGTGAGCTTCTTCTGCGCCTGCCTGATGGCAGGAGCACAGCCCTTTTCCGTCGGCGTTATGAAGGGGCTGATTGTGCGTCATCTCTGTGATTGGATGAAAAAACCGATTTTTGATAGGAGCGATATTCTTACCGTGGGGTACGGATACCCTAATTTGGTGATGGGAGAGCGTTATAACGGCCCGGGTTCCCCCTATTGGGCGATGAAAACCTTTGCGGTTCTTATGTTGCCGGATGAGCATCCCTTTTGGCAGGCGGGGGCAGAGCCGCTTCCGGAGCTTTTAGAGCAGAAGGAGCTTCCTTATGCCGATATGCTGATTCACCGCTATCCGGGACACGTTTCTGCTTTTGTGCCGGGAAAGTACAGCCCTGCAGGGCATGGGCAGACCCCTTCTAAGTATGCGAAATTTGTCTATGACACAGGGTTTTCTTTCCACGTATCTAAATCCTCTTGGGAGATTCACGAAGCGGCTCCCGACAGTATGCTTGCATTTGTGATTAACGGGTATGTTTATGTGCGGAGAATCTGTGAGGAGTTTCAAGTATCCGAAAAGGCGGTAGTGTCTAAGTGGAGCCCCTTTGAGGGAATTGTGGTGGAATCGGTCATCATTCCCGATGAGAGAGGGCATATGCGTAAGCACATCATTGAAAGCAGCCGTGAGTGCACCGCATATGACTGCGGATTCGGCGTGGAGATAGATGTGCCGGAGGAAGAACTTGGTCAAAATGAGACTTCCGCATGGGTGAGGAATTATTACAGTAATTGTCAAGTGTCATGTATCAGCGGCGCCGGGCAGGGGGAGGTCATTATCGCAGATCCCAATACCAACCTGCTCCATCCCATGTGCAGAATCCCCGCTGTCCGTTATCAAATAGGGAAAGGGAAAAGTGAGATTATCACAGAGGTAAGGGCGGAATACCGAAAGCATGACTGAAAAAGGAGGCGCACAGGGCAATGGCAAGATTGTTTGATTATCAAAATCCGGTATGGAGGTTTATGGGAAGACTGGCGGATTTGTTCTTTCTCACATTGCTTTGGATTTTGGGAAGCCTTCCGGTGATTACCATTGGAGCCTCAACCACGGCGCTTTATTATGTTGCGCTTAAAATGGTTAAGAATCAGGAAGGGTATCTTTGGAAATCCTTTTGGCATTCCTACCGGGAAAACCTAGGGATTGCAACGGGAATCTGGTGCGTGATGCTGTTAGCGGGAGGTATTTTTGCAGGCGGCTTTGCATACGTTTTCCGGATGGAAACTGTGGCGGCATCCTTTTTCTTCTGGTGGCTGTTACTGCTTGCACTGCTGTATCTGTTTGTGCTTACTCTGGTCTTTCCCCTTACGGCGCGGCTGGATGCCGGAATAGGCAGGCTGCTTGGAATGACGTTTATGACTGCCGTGAAAAACTTTTCCTGGGTGATGCTGATGCTTGTGATTACGCTGTGTGTGCTGGCGCTTGGGATTTTTGTGTTTTGGCCGCTTCTTCTTTTGGGGGCGGGCGTGATTGCTTACGCACACGCGCTGATTTTGGTTCATGTGATTTTTCCGAAATATAATTGGAACAATATCTGATGCTTTGCCTGCTTGCGGCGGGGCATCTGGTCAGAAAATAGGAAGATAAGAGAGGGTGATAATTATGGCGGTACTGGCGCTTAAGGTTTTGGATCAAAGCGGGAAGACAATCTGCGTGAGCAGAGGAGAGGATCAGGTAAGTCTGGTGTGCACGGCGGAATACCATGAGGGTGACAGAATTGTGCTGGAAACCTCCGAAAAGAATGTGCACATATGGCTTCAGGCAGATGATGCGCTGGGAGCTTCCCTGTGCTATGTGACAGATAACGTATCTTACGAGATTCCTTTTGGGGAAAAGAGAATCTGCTATTCGCCAAAGGTTTTTTCGGGGAACCGGCATTACTTATATGCGCGGTGCGCAAGGGAGGATGAGGTTTATGCCTATAGAAATCTGGCATTAAATGTGTGCGACCAGCATGGGGATACTCATTGTTATCCTCACGCCTCTGCCAATGTGGAGACAAGAGGGGAATCGGTCTTTGCCGCCCGCAATGCCATTGACGGAGTCTGCGAAAACCGCTCTCACGGAGAGTGGCCTTATGAATCCTGGGGAATCAACATGCAGGATGATGCGGAGATGACGGTGGATTTTGGGCGCATGGTAGAAGCGGACCGCATTGTGCTCTATACACGGTCGGATTTTCCGCACGACAACTGGTGGAGACAGGTGACGCTGACATTTTCAGATGGAACACAGATTCAGTGGGACTTGGAAAAGAGCAGACTTCCTCATGTTTTGACTTTTCCATCAAAGAGAATTACCTGGGTGAAGCTGGAAAAGCTGATTAAGGCGGATGACCCTTCTCCGTTTCCAGCGCTGAGTCAGATTGAGGTGTACGGGAGAGATGCCGGTAAGGAGCAGGAATAATAGAAAGGATGCCAAAGGAGGAGGAAAATTGATAAAAGGATTTAAGATGAAGCTTTTTCCGGGGCAGGAGGAAGAATATGAGCGCCGTCATAATCTCCTGTGGGATGAAATGAAAGAGATGATTCACGAGTACGGCGGGAAAAATTACTCTATTTTTCTGGACCGGGAAACCAATGTGCTGTTCGGTTATTTAGAAGTTGAGGACGAGGCAAGGTGGGCGGAAAGCGCGCAGACGGAAATCTGCCGGAAATGGTGGGATTATATGGCAGACATTATGGAGACCAATGAGGATAACAGCCCTGTGAGCGTGGATCTGCAGAGAGTATTTCATTTGGATTAAGAGATGGCAAAGGGACAAGGAGACTTGTCCCTTTGGCGTTGGAGGGCTTATTTATATTGCTTTGAGGAGGAGAACTATGATGAAAATAATTGTAATCGGAGGACGCTAATGCTATAATTAAGTTGAAAAGTTGGCTTGATTTTGAATGAAATAGGATAAAGACGACTGGAAAAGAAATAATAAATATAGATTTTTAGAGGCATGGATGCTGTGAATGTTCATAGAAAGAGGAAATAGATGAACCTTACAAATATGACAATTAAAGAAATGTGCACAACAACAGAAAAGCAGTTATTTGATCGTAAAAGCGCCAAAATTGATGCAAAGGCAATTGTTGCTCCGATGATTGCTTTTGCAAATGCGGATGGAGGTCTGCTGGTGATAGGAATAGAGGACAATGGTGAAATCACGGGAATTGACGACTTCATTAAAAATGTAAATGAGATTCTTAGAGCTCCTTTTGATTTTTGCCAGCCATCTATTTTAATTGAAACAGAAACGGTAGGCTGCATGGATAGTAAAGGCAGAGAGAACCATATATTGTTAATACGTGTTCCGCAAAGCAGTGAACTTCATGCCAGCCACCGGGATGAAGTGTTTTTGAGGATTGGAGATAAATCAAAGAAACTTTCTTTTGATGAAAGATTACAGTTAATGTATGCCAAGGGTGCAAGGTATTATGAAAATGAGCCAGTATACGGCAGTACTATTGACGACATTGATATGTCGGCAGTTGCAGAGTACTGCCATAAAATTGGTTATGGAAAATCACCGGAAGTATATATGAGACAAAATAAAAAATATATTGTTGATGTCAACGGACGTAAGGAAATGAGCGGTGCTGCGATTTTGCTTTTTGGAAAAAATCCGCAGTTATTTTTTGAACGTGCCAGAATACGTTTTATACGATATGAAGGTACAGAAGTTAAGGTCGGCGCAGAGATGAATGTGATTAAAGATAAGATTTTTGAAGGGCGCGTTCTGGAACTGGTAGAAAAACGATTGAATTTGTAAGAAGTCAGATAAGAGAACATACTTATTTAGGACCGGATGCCCGATTTGTTACTGAGCCCGAGTATCCGGAATTTGTTTGGAAGGAACTTATTGTGAATGCGGTTGCGCATCGCGATTACAGTATTAAAGGTACTGACATTCAGATAAAAATGTTTGATGATCATATGACAGTGGAAAGTCCGGGAACACTTCCGGGAATAGTCCGTTTAAATAACATGAGAGAGATTCATTTTTCAAGAAATCCGAAAATTGCCAGCTTGCTTCATGAATACGAGTATGTACGTGAATTTGGTGAGGGCATTGACCGTATGTATTTTGAAATGGAACAGGCGGGATTGCCAGAGCCCCAATATAGTACAGAAGCTTTTATGGTATATGCGACAATAAAAAACAAAAAATATTTAAATAGTAACAGTCTGAGTAACACCCAAGACAACACCCAAGACAACACCCAAGACAACACCCAAGACAAAATTTTAGAGTATTGCAAAGTACCGCGAAGTAAGGTTGAAATTACTGCATTTTTAGGGTATAAAGATGCCAGAAGCGTTGCTAAAAACTATTTAAGGCCTCTTGTTCAGGCTGGAAAATTGGCAATGACAATTCCTGATAAGCCAACCAGCAGAAATCAAAAATATGTGATTAACTGATTCTGCAAATAAAGATTATAGTCAAATCACCGCACAAACAGGCGTATCAGACTGCCGTAAAATTTATTATAGGGCTGATAACGCATAGGCAGATCCAAGAAGGTCTTCTTATCCACAATGCTCTTTCGATGGGAAAAGGCATCAAATCCGCATTTTCCGTGATAAGAGCCGATACCGCTTTCGCCCACGCCTCCAAAGCCCATTTGGCTGGTGGCAAGGTGAATCAGGGTGTCGTTAATGCAGCCGCCTCCAAATTGAATGCGCTCCTTTACAAACCGAATCTTCTGCCGGTTGGAAGAAAAGTGGTAGAGCGCCAGAGGAGAAGGCAGGGAATTGATTTTGGCGGCAGCTTCCTCAAGATTTTGAAAGGTCAAAACGGGAAGGAGCGGTCCAAAGATTTCTTCCTGCATAATAGGATCCTGCCAAGTAACCCGGTCCAAAATTGTGGGAGCAATCTGCAGGGTCTGGGGGTCTGATTCACCGCCATAGACAACTTTGCTTCGGTCAATCAGACCGCACAGCCGGTCAAAATGTTTTTGATTCACAATCTTTCCATAATTGGGATTTTGAAGAGCATTTCCGCCGTATTGTTTTTGGATTTGCGCTTGGAGCTCTTTTATCAGATTTTCACGGATGTTTTCTGCGCAATAAATGTAGTCCGGCGCAACGCAGGTTTGTCCGCAATTGATAAACTTGCCGAATACGATTCTGCGGGCGGCAAGCTTAATATCTGCCGTCTCGTCCACAAGGCAGGGGCTTTTGCCGCCAAGTTCCAAGGTGACGGGAATCAGACGCTCCGATGCCTTGCACATCACTTTTTTGCCTACGGATTTACTTCCGGTAAAGAAAATATAATCGAAAGGAGCGTCCATCAGTGCAGTGTTTTCTGCACGTCCGCCGGTGATAACGGTTACAAGCTCCGGCGAAAAGCAGGAGGAAATTAGTTTTTGAATCTGGTCGGAGACGGCAGGGGCATAAGCACTGGGCTTAATCACTGCGGTGTTTCCGGCGGCAATGGCGTCTGCTAAAGGTTCTAAGGATAATAACAGGGGATAATTCCACGGGCTCATAATGAGAACGCTGCCGTAGGGAACAGGTTTTACAAAACTGTGGGAAAAGGTCTGCCCTAAGGGCGTGTGAACCCGATGCTCCTTTGCATAGCCTGCCACATGGCGCAGAAGATAGCGGATTTCGCTTTTGATAAGGGCGATTTCGCACATATAGCCCTCCTGAGCGCTTTTGCCCAGATCTTTTTTTAGTGCGGTAAGCAGAGCTTCTTCATTGGTTTCCAGCCCGCGGAGCAGTGCGTTGAGCGCCGTTTTTCTGGCACGAATGGGCAGGGTGGCGCCGGAAGAGAAATATTCTTTTTGCTTTTTTATAATTGCTTCTATTTTTACCGAATCCATGTTAACAACATACCTCCTGATAAATTACTTCCAGTTCCTTAGCATCCCACAAAACGGGCACCGGGTAAAGCGGGTTTGCCTCCTTATCGGCATGAGAAGCCAAAAGCGGGATGTCTTCTTTACGGACAGCGTCAATATGACAGGGGATGTCGTAAAGGCGGTTCTTTTCTTCGATAGCGCTGATAAACCGCTCGGCAAGAATATTATCCCCTTCTTCGGGAGTTCCAAGCCCGGCACAGACGGCAAGCTTTGCAAGCTTTTTCCAGACGGCGCTGCCATAGCGTTTTAAAACAAGGGGAAGCAGTACGGCGTTAGTCCAGCCGTGGGGCAGGTCATATTGACCGCTGAGACTATGGGAAACAGCATGGATATAGCCCACGTAAGAGCGGGTAAACGCCCTGCCGGCATAATGGGAAGCTTTCAGCATGGCGCGTTCCGCAGTAACGGTCTCGTGGCGCACAGCGGTGTCAAAATTTTCAAAAATAAGTTTGACGGCTGTCTCCGCATCCGCCCTTGTCTGACGGGTGGTAGATCTGCCGATATAAGCTTCCACAGCATGGGTTAAGGCATCAAGCCCGGTGGATGCCGCAATGGAGACTGGCAGAGTGTGAATGGTGGAAGGGTCTAAAACAGCGTATTTAGGAATCAGAGGGAAATCATTGATGGTAAATTTGTGGCGGGTGTCGGCGTCAATCAACACGGCGGCAAGGGTGGTTTCGCTTCCGGTTCCAGCAGTGGTGGGAATTGCAATCAGTACCGGAAGTTTCCGGTGAACCTTCAAAATCCCGGCAAGCTTTTCTAAGGGTTTGTCCGGTCTTGCAAGCATAACGCCCACGGCTTTGGCAAGATCCATGGGGGAGCCTCCGCCAAAGGCAATCAGCCCATCGCACTGATTTTTCCGGTAATAGGCGGAAGCCTGCCGGGCAAGGGCAGTGGTGGGATTGGGAAATGCTCCGTCGAACAGCGCATAATCCGTGCCGCTTTGAGTAAGGGATTTTTGCAGACCATCAACAGCGCCGATAGAAGAAAGCGTCTGGTCGGTAATGATGAGAGGCTTGACGACAGCTTCTTTTTTCAAAATTTCAGGTATTTCTGAAATATGCTCCCGGACTTCCGGATTTCGGTAGGGAAGTACGGGGAGGGCAATGCGGAATGCGGTCTGAAAACAACGGCAGTATATCTTTTTGAAAATATTCATTCTAGTTCTTCCTTTCCCTGCAGGTATTGTGACAAATTATCAAGAATGCGATCCATGGTATCATAAAAACCGCTGCGTTCTTGTTCGGAGAGTCCCCTGCCTCCGGTCATAAGGGCATGCTCTATCCGCTCGTTCATTTTGGACACCAAAATTCTGCCCTTATCGGTCAGATAGTGTAGCGTGCGGTAGGAGCGTTTGTCCTCCGGAAGCTTACAGCAGACAAGTTCCTTTTGGATAAGCTGGCTGAGGCTCCGGGAAACCGCGGATTTATCTTCCCGGCAGAGCTTTGTGAGCCGGGCGGCGGTAAGCCCCTCCTGATGCTGACCAAGATAGTATAGGCACATGGTATGGGTGCCCCGCAAGCCAAACTTTTTCATTTCCATATCTTTTATTTTTTGCAGACAGCGGTTTAGTTCCAGAATGGAGCCTGCAAAGGATTCAAAACGGTTTCTCATGGACATCTCCAATTAATCAATTTTGGGTATTGTAACATATAGATGTTGAAAAATCAACATCTTATATTGTGGGACGCAGACAAACAAAAATCAACAAATCTTGTTTTTGTGCAAAATATGAAATTAAAGAAATCAAAAATCTTGTTTTCGTGCGAAATTTGCGGTTTAAAAATCTTGTTTTCGTGTAATTTATTCGAATCATTAAGCACGACTCCCCCTTTTTGGTAATTTTTCACTTTAAAATAATAACTATGCTCTGAGTAAGAAAAGAAATATATGACAGAAAACGTCACAGAGTATATAATGAAACTATAGATAAAAATTGGGGGATACCTATAAGGAGAACTTATGATAAAACTAATTTATCCGGCAATGGAATATGGAGATGCCGTTTGGGAACTTCGCAGAGAATTTCTTGAGGAGAACCCGGACATATATGAAGCGTTTTTGGATTAAGTTATAGTAAGGAAAAGAGGAAAGTTATGTATCTTTTATCAGTTATTGCAGTTTTCGCATTATTTTTACTTTATTGTGCCTGGGTGGTGGATTTTCGGTTTCATTTCCTGTCGGGGTTTTTTCATTTTCCAACGCTGATGGTGATTGTTTTGTCTCCGATTCCCATTTTGGCGCTTAACAGGCTCCTAAAGGATTTCGGAAATGCTTTTTTATTTGTGCGCAATAAGAAAGAAGCGGAAAGCCTGATGGAATTAAAGCGTGCCCAAAAGGCGGTGAATCTTACCAAGAATACAGTGCTTGCGTTTGCTGTGTTTATTGCCTTTGTGCAAGGAGTGCTTGCACTGTATCTGTATAGCGATCCAAGCTCGGCAGGATATTTGCTGGTTCCCATCCTTCTTTCAATGGTGTATGGGATGCTGGGGGTTCTGCTCTTACAGCCTTTGCAGACAGCCCTTGACATTAAAATTCTTGAACAGGAAGACGAGATTTGTGAGGAAAATCGTTGTGATTAAGTGTGATATAATATAAAATATTTTATTGCGCAAAATTATCATCGGAGGCGGCTTGTGAATAGTAAAAAAATGAACATAATAAACGATATGGAATTTGCTTCTTTATTTCAAAAATCAAAAAGTCTGATTGATAATGCCCGAAGCAATATGGGGCAAATGGCAAATACAATTACAGTTATTACAAGTTTTTTGCTTGGACGTTATATTGTTGAACAGGAACAGCAGGGACAGGAACGTGCGAAATATGGATCGAAGGTTATTGATTCCTTGTCTGCATATCTTACGAAAGAATACGGAAGGGGATTTTCCAGAAGTAATGTTGCGGGAATGAGACAGTTCTATATAATTTATAAGGACAGAGAAAGTGAAATTATCCAATCGCAAATTGGACAATTAGGACAGGAAATCGAAATTGTCCAATCTGGAATTGGACAATTGGACATAGCATATTCCAAATTTCCATTTAAACTGAGCTGGACACATTATCAGATACTTATGCGCATTGAAGATAAGGATGAGAGGGACTTTTATGAAAAGGAAGCGATGCGTTCCGGTTGGAATGTATCTACCTTAAAAAGGCAGTATCATTCCAGCCTTTATGAAAGGCTTGCTTTAAGCAGGGATAAAGATGATGTACTACGGTTGGCAAATGAGGGTGCAATACCACAAAAGCCGGAGGATATTTTGCATACACCGTATGTTCTTGAATTTGCTGGTTTGGAAGATAAGGCATCTTATCATGAAAGTGACTTGGAATCGGCAGTTATTGAAAAAATGCAGAAATTTTTGTTGGAATTAGGAAAAGGATTTTTATTTGAACAACGCCAGAAACGTTTTACATTCAATGACAAAAATTTTTATGTTGATTTGATTCTATACAATCGCTTGTTACGGTGCTATGTACTTATTGACTTTAAAGCAGATGAACTGACTCATCAAGACTTAGGGCAGATGCAGATGTATGTCAATTATTATGACCGCTATGAAAGAATAGAAGGGGAAAATCCGACAATCGGCATTTTACTTTGCAAAAAGAGTGATGAAGCGCTGGTTGACTTGACATTGCCGGAAGATGCCAATATTTATGCAAAAGAGTACAAGTTGTATCTGCCAGACAAAAAAGTATTACAATCAAAGTTAAAGGAATGGCTTGATGAGGAACGAGACAAGAATAGCGAAGCATAAAAGGTTTTCTGATACAAAAATTAGGAATTAGGAATGCTTTTTTGAAAAGAAAGTTTTTATGAAAAAACAAGGAGGCAATTATGAGAAAGAAATTGGGAGTAATCAGCATCGTCATTGTAATTATTTTGATTTTGGCGGGCGCGTCCGCATGGATAATATTAGGAAAAGGCGGTAAGGAGGATATGGAAAAGGAAGCAATCACGGCAATGTATATCCCGTTTGGCGAGGACGGACACATTTTTGTAAGTGAACAGGCAGGAGTTTTCACGGTTACGTTTCCGGAAGAGATTTACGACATCGATGGAAACAAGATTACCAGAGAACAGCTGGCAAAGGGAAATATAGTCAAAATTTACGGAAATGGAATGATGCTGGAATCTTATCCGGGTCAGTATCCGGGCGTTACCCAAATAAAGGTTGTAGAGCAGGGGAATCCGTCGGATGCAGATGCATATCAAAACCTAGTGGATGAGATTTATGTGGAACCGGATCCGGCACAGCCGCCCAGCATGCACTTGGGATACACTACGGATCTGGCATCCGTTGCTGTGATGGTAAACCGCGGCGGATATGAATGGACTTATATTGATCAGGATTATTTGAGCAATGCGGTGATGGCGGATTCAGCGCCTGTGCTTCAGTGGAAGGTAGGAGAAGAATTGGCTGACGTGAAAATCACAGAGCCTTTGGATATTACGTTGTATTTTTCCAAGATGCCTGACGAGGTGGAGGTGGTCCGCTATGATGCGGCGTTACTTGGGACGACGGAGGCAGTGGAAGGCGAGAACGTTGCCGTCGCGAAGGAGAATGGGGAATTTGTGCTAAACGGCGTTACCGGCGGATATGTGTATGATGTGACAGGCATATGGGAGAACGGCAGGGCTGAGTACGGATTTATTACGGTGGAATAGGCAGTTTCATAATTTGCTTACTTGGCAATAGTTCGGTCTTGCAGTTTCTGACAGGCAGAAGTTACAAGCTGACTTATCACAAATATTGGCAAGGAATCATGCATAATAATTGACAAGTGTAATTCTATTCGGTAAATTTATGAATGGAGAAAGTGATTACGGAGGGATTGTTATGAAGTACAAGATTCTTATTACAGGAAAGAACGATTCTGCTATAGATGGTTTCTTTGCGCAGATGAGCGATTATTTTGAAATTCTGAGCACTTCTATCCGCTATGAGGATGTGACTGCACATATGAATTATTTTGTGCCGGATGTTTTTGTATGCTGCCTCTATAAGGAATCACAGGAGCAAATTAGTAAGACAGCTGCGATAAAACGGCGGCTGTCACAGCTTAATATCCCTTTTATGGTAATTGGAACCAGAGAGGACTGTGCGCGGTTTGAAGCCGGAGCCCCCAGAGTTTCGGACTTGACGATAGCTCTGCCGTCAGATGTCAACACCATCAAAGGGGAAATTCTGAAACTGATACAAAAATCGAAAATGTCGGCGAAAGCGTCTGCGCCGTCCGTGAATCCGGAGCCGGCCAAGCCAGCAGCACCGTCAGCAAGCCCGGCATCAGCCAAGCCGACTGCACCGTCGGCAAGCCAAGAACCAGCCAAGCCGGCTGCACCGTCAGTAAGCTCAGAGCAGGATAAGCCGACTGCCGCGCCGATAAGCCAGAGCGTAAGCCCGGAGCGGGCTAAGGAGGCGGCACCGTCAGTAAGCCTGGAGCCGGAGGTTCCCAAAGCGCCAGAGAAAAGAGAACTGAGCACCGGTCTGATAAACGAGGCGCTTACATCAGAAAAGGCTTACGTGGAATTGGTCGATGCCATAGAACGTCATGTGAATTTGTTAGAGGCAGGGATTGTCCGCCGGAAGCATATTCTGATTGTGGATGACGATGCTATGATGTTAAAGCTTATGAAAGAATATTTACATGATAATTATGATGTGGCGACAGCGTTAAACGGCAAGATTGCCCTAAAATTTCTGGAGAGAAAGAAGACGGATTTAATTTTGCTGGATTACGAGATGCCGGGCGAAAACGGTCCCGCCGTTTTGGAGCAGCTCCGTGCGTCCGTGGATACCAAGGGCATTCCGGTCATTTTCCTGACCGGCGTTACGGAGGGCAAAAAAATACAGGAGGTGCTTGCGTTAAAACCGCAGGGTTATCTGTTAAAGCCGGTTCAGAGGGGAAAACTGGTGGAGGCAATTGAAAAGGTCATTAGATAAAATGAGGCAGAAGCCGAAAGGAGCGGACCGCATATGGACACGAACAACGAATTACGACTGACCGATTTGATTGATATAAATATTTTACAGAACATACAGGATGACTTTGCAGAGATGAGCGGTATGGCGGCGGTTACCAAGGATGCGGAAGGCATTCCGATTACGCTTAGCTCCAAGGCTCCTGATTTCTGCGAGAAATATACCAAGGGCTCCAAGGAAGGGTGCCTGCGCTGCGAACAGTTTTACCGCGAAGGGGCGGAGCAGGTAATGAAAACCGGAAAGGCGGCAGTTTATTTCTGCCCGATGGGTCTTATTGTATTTTTAGCTCCGATTATGGCAGGCGGAGAATTTATGGGCTGTTTTATCGGGGGACAGGTGCTGATCAGTGACCCGGATCCGGAGCAGATGGGCGGAATCGCGGAGGAAATAGGCGTAGATCCGGAGGAATATCTGGAAGCCGCCAGGCGGGTCAGCGTGATCAGTCAGGACAAAATCGACAAGGCGGCAAGGTTTTTGTATACGATCGTGGATGGCTTGTCCAATATTGCTTACAACAAGTATCTGGTTTATCAAAGTAATATCGAGTTAGAGCGGTCGGGAAATATGAAGTCGGATTTCCTTGCCAATATGAGTCATGAAATCCGGACTCCCATGAATGCGGTAATCGGTATGGCGGAGATGGCGCTCAGGGAGGAGCTTCCCCCGATTGCCAGAGATTATATTACGCAGATCAAGGAAGCGGGACGCTCCCTGCTTACGATTATCAATGATATTCTGGACTTTTCTAAGATTGAATCCGGCAAGATGGACATTATCGACGAGGAATACGAGCCGATGTCCATTGTATATGATGTTGCCAACATTATTATGACAAGGCTGAGGGAAAAGGACGTAGAATTAATTTTGGACATTGATCCCAATCTGCCCAACAAGCTGCTTGGGGACAATATCCGGATTAAGCAGATATTGTTAAATCTTGCCAACAATGCGGTGAAGTTTACTTCCCAAGGAAAGATTGTCATCCGGATGGACAGTGAAGAAAGGGCGGATGGAGATATTCTGCTTCAAATTTCGGTGGAGGATACCGGCATCGGCATTAAGCAGGAGGATGTCGGAAAGCTGTTCCAGTCCTTTCAGCAGGTGGACAGCAAGAGAAACCGCAATATTGAGGGAACCGGGCTGGGGCTTGCCATTTCCAAACGGCTGTTGGATTTGATGCAGGGCGAAATCCGGATGGAGAGCGAATATGAACAGGGAAGCTGCTTTTCCTTTGCGGTTCCTCAGAAGGTTGTTGACAAAACTCCGAGCATCAGTGTGCGGGAACCGGAAAAGATATTGCTGGCAGGGCTGATTTCCAATCCGTATATCAGAGAGAGTCTGTATTCCGATGCGGAGGATTTGGGAATTGAGAGCATCCGGCTGTCCTCTTCCAGAGATCTTTTAAATCTTTCCAATCTTTTCAATGAAAAGAGGCTGATTCTTTTTATTGAGCATCCCATGTTTTCACAGGCGGTGGAGGGCTTTGTGCGTCAGCATCCGGATGTCACGGCGGTTCTTTTAACTGATTTTTATGATCATACAGAGTATGAGATACCAAATCTGCGGGTGATAAAAAAGCCGCTCTTCATATTAAATATAGCGACAATCTTAAATGGGGAGGAGCTGTATTTTTCAGACGATATACAGGAGAAGGAATTTGAATTTATTGCGCCGGATGCCAATGTCCTTATTGTGGATGACAATGCAGTGAATCTGACGGTGGCGGAAGGGCTTTTGGAGCCTCTGAAAATGAAGATTGAGACAGCCGTCAGCGGTAAGGAGGCAATAGAAAAAATTACATCCTTCCATTATGATATCGTCTTTATGGATCACATGATGCCGGAACTGGACGGGGTGGAGACCACCCATATTATCCGCCGGTTTCACCCGGAGTATGACAATGTTCCAATCATTGCCCTTACGGCAAATGCGGTGGAGGGAACCAAGGAAATGTTCTGCCGGGAGGGGATGAATGACTTTGTGGCAAAACCTATTGAGATCCGGATGCTGGTTGCCAAGGTGAAACAGTGGCTTCCGGTTGAAAAGATTCAAAGAGTTTTTGACAAAAGGGGCACTGTCAAGAAGGAAAAGGAAGAGATTCAAATTACAATAGGCGACTTGGATGTAAAGTCCGCAGTAGATTTTCTGGTCAGTGAGGAATTATTCTGGAAAGTATTAACGGTGTTCTATCACAGCATTGACAAGAAGGTAAAGCTTATCCGGACGCTGCTTGAGCAGGAGGACTGGACGAACTACACCGTGGAAGTCCATGCTTTGAAAAACGCGGCAAAGCAGATTGGTGCTATGAGCCTGTCGGAAAAGGCGGCGGCGCTGGAGATTGCAGGAAATGCCAGAGACCTTCAAACCATCCACCGGGACACGGAAGAAATGCTGATTCAGTATGCGGGGTATCTTCCGGTGCTGGCGCCTTTCTGTGAAGAGGAAGCAAAGGACGAGGAAGGAAAAGAGGAAATTTCTAAAGAGGTTCTCTCAGAATACTTCCGCGACATGAAAGAAGCGCTTGATGATCTGGATATGGATAAGATGGAAGCGGTGGTTGAGCAGCTGGGGCAGTACCATTATGAGGGCTGGATGCATGAGGTATTCGAGGAGCTGAAAGAGGCGGTAGAGGAGATGGACGTGGAGCTTTGCGAAACCGTTCTGGAAAAGTGGCAGACAAAGTCCGAAATAGAGTGAGAAAGGGTTTGTATTTTATTTTTAGATATGTTATAATCGCATAATGACTGTGAGTATGCGTAAATTTGTTACAGCAGGCTGTGACGCTGGCGGAAAGGCACCCTGACGGAAGCAGGCAGAGTCGGTTTCACGCGTAAAGAGATAGAAGAACACAGGATTTATTAAGGAGGATGTACTTAGATGAGTGTACAGATTGAGAAATTAGAAAACAGCATGGCAAAGCTCACTATTGAGACTTCTGCAGAGGAACTGGAAAAGGCACTGGAGAATGCATATCAGAAGAACAAAAACAAAATCAGTATTCCCGGATTCCGCAAGGGCAAGGTGCCCCGTCAGATGATAGAGAAGATGTACGGTCCGGCGATTTTTTATGAGGATGCGGCAAATGCACTGATTCCGCAGGAATATGAGAAGGCGCTTGATGAATGTGAAGAGGATATTGTATCTTCGCCGGAAATCGACGTGACGCAGATTGAAAAGGGCAAGCCCTTTATCTTTACGGCAACGGTTGCGTTAAAGCCGGAAGTAAAGCTTGGCAAATACAAGGGCGTTAAGGTTGACAAGGCAGACACGGAAGTGACCGACGAGGAAGTGGATGCAGAGATTAACAGAGAGAGAGAGAATAACGCAAGAAATATCGAGGTAACTGACCGCGCGGTCAAGGACGGCGATATGACGGTGCTTGACTTTGAAGGATTTATAGACGGTGAGGCATTCGAGGGCGGAAAGGGCGAGAATTATCCCCTTACGATTGGCTCCGGCACGTTTATTCCCGGATTTGAAGAACAGCTCATAGGAGCGGAGCTGAATCAGGAAGTGGAAGTAAACGTGACCTTCCCGGAGGATTATCAGGCAGCGGAATTACAGGGAAAGCCTGCGGTGTTCAAATGTACGGTTAAGGAGATTAAAGAAAAGGAGCTTCCGGAGCTTGACGATGAATTTGCCAGTGAAGTTTCTGAATTTGAGACGCTTGCGGAATATAAGGCGGATGTTAAGGATAAACTGACAGAGAAGAAGGTAAAAGAGGCAAAGGACGCCAAGGAAGCGGCAGTGATTGAAGCGATTGTCAGCGATTCCGAGATTGAAATACCGGGACCGATGCTGGAAACACAAAAGAGACAGATGGTTGATGAGTTTGCACAGAGAATGCAGATGCAGGGCTTATCCATGGAGCAGTACTTCCAGTTTACGGGAGCTACCTACGACAAGATGATTGAACAGGTAGAGCCTCAGGCGGAGAGAAGAATCCGTTCAAGACTGGTTCTGGAAGCAATCGCCAAGGCGGAAAAGATTGAGGCAGGCGAAGAGGAGTACGAGGAAGAGTTAAAGAGCATGGCAGAAGTTTACCAGAAAGAAGTGGATGAGATCAGGGAAATGCTCCCTGAGAAGAGTGCGGCGCAGATTAAGCAGGACATTGCAGTGCGCAAGGCAGCTGAATTTGTAGTGGAGCATGCAAAAGAAAAATAAAGCAGAACAGAAATAGGAGGAGTGTAAAATGAGTTTAGTGCCTTATGTCATTGAGCAGACCAGCAGGGGGGAACGTTCTTACGATATTTATTCCAGGCTTTTAAAGGAAAGGATTATCTTTTTGGGCGAAGAGGTCAATGATGTGACCGCAAGCCTGGTCGTGGCGCAGATGCTGTTTTTGGAAGCGGAAGACCCGGAAAAGGATATTCAGTTCTATATCAACAGCCCCGGGGGAAGTGTAACGGCAGGCATGGCAATTTATGATACCATGCAGTATATTAAATGTGATGTTGCCACAAACTGTATGGGTATGGCAGCGAGCATGGGCGCATTCCTTTTAGCCGGCGGAGCCAAAGGAAAGAGAATGGCTCTTCCCAATGCGGAGATTATGATTCACCAGCCTCTTGGAGGAGCGCAGGGTCAGGCGACCGAAATTGAGATTGCCGCAAAGCATATTTTACAGACAAAACAAAAATTAAACAAAATCTTAGCCGAGAACACCGGCAAGGATTATGATGTAATCGCGGCGGACACGGAAAGAGATAATTGGATGACGGCGGAAGAGGCAAAAGAGTACGGCTTGATCGACAAGATTCTCTATAAGCGTCCGAATGAGGACAAATAAAAGAATATTTTCAAAAGCGGCCTTGTGTGATACCCATACAGGGCTGTGGTCTTGGAAAGGTGCATGGATAGAAAGATGGCAGGCAGAAATTCAGATAATATCAGGTGTTCTTTTTGTAATAAGACACAGGATCAGGTGAGAAAATTGATTGCGGGCCCGGCAGGGGTCTATATCTGCGACGAATGCGTGGAAATCTGCGCAGATATTGTAGAAGAGGAATACGAGGAAGAGTTTGACGATGAGGAGTTTGACATCAACCTCTTAAAGCCCGTTGAGATTAAAGATTTTTTGGACGAATATGTGATTGGGCAGGAGGAGGCAAAGAAGGTTCTCTCCGTTGCGGTCTATAACCACTATAAGCGCGTGACGGCGCCCAAGGACATGGATGATGTGGAGCTTCAAAAGAGCAATATTATTATGTTAGGACCCACCGGTTCCGGCAAAACCTATCTTGCCCAGACGCTGGCAAAGATTATCAACGTGCCCTTTGCCATTGCGGATGCGACCACGCTGACGGAAGCCGGTTATGTGGGGGAGGATGTAGAAAACATTCTTCTGAAGCTGATACAGGCGGCGGATTATGATGTGGAACGGGCGCAGCTTGGAATTGTGTATATTGACGAGATTGACAAGATTACCAAAAAGGGCGAAAATGTTTCCATAACCAGAGACGTGTCCGGTGAGGGCGTGCAGCAGGCGTTATTGAAACTGATTGAGGGAACCGTGGCAAGCGTTCCGCCTCAGGGAGGCAGAAAGCACCCGCATCAGGAGCTGATTCAGATTGATACCACCAATATCCTATTTATCTGCGGGGGAGCCTTTGACGGTCTTGAAAAGATTGTGGAGAACCGCTTAAACCGCAACTCTATCGGGTTCGATGCCCAGATTGCCAGCAAGAGCAACCGTGAGATCAGCGACCTTTTGCAGGAGGTAACTCCTCAGGATTTGGTGAAATACGGCGTGATTCCTGAGTTTGTGGGGCGTGTGCCTATCAGCGTATCCCTGCGGGGGCTTGACAAGGAGGCGCTGGTTCAGATTCTGACGGAGCCTAAGAGCGCATTAGTGAAGCAGTATCAGAAGCTTTTTGGTTATGACAACGTGAAGCTTTCCTTCGAGGATGATGCTGTGGATGCCATTGCAAGTCAGGCGTTCGAGCGCAAGACGGGGGCAAGAGGACTCCGCTCCATTATGGAAAAGGTGATGATGGATGTGATGTTCCGGATTCCGTCCGACGATACAATTGAAGAGTGTGTTATCACAAAGGGTGCGGTGGAAGGTACCAGTGAACCTTTATTGATACATCGTGAAGTGCTTAGAAGAGCAAAATAGCGAAAGCGCTGTCTATTTGTAAATGCCGCCTCATGGCGGCATTTTGCGTACATACGAGGGTAACTATGAGCGATAAAATAATAGAAAACGGACAACTTTTATGTCTCCCGGTGATTCCCTTAAGGGGAATGACGATTATGCCGGAGGCGGTCATTCATTTTGAACTGAACAGGGACCGGTTTATGCAGGCGTTGGAAAGCGCAATGCACAGTCAGGGAAAGATCTTTTTGCTTACGCAGAGGGACGGCAGTGCCGAAAATCCCCGGCGGGAGCAGCTCTATCGGGTGGGCACGATTGCCCAGATTAAGCAGATTACCAAAATGCCAAACCAGACGGTGCGGGTACTGATTGAAGGCAAAGGCAGGGGAATCCTGCACAGCTTTAATGAGGAGCAGAGCAGGTTTTCGGAGGCATTTGTGGAGGAGGTGCCCAGCAGGGAGCCGGAAGAGGAGGAGCGCATCCGTCAGGAAGCAATGCTGCGCCAGCTGAAGGATATGTTTGCGGAGTTTGCGGCGCATTATCCCAGACTGGATAAAAACGCCGTCCAGCGTTATGCACGGGTAAAGGCACTGGAACCGTTGATTGACCAGATTACCATGAACATGCCCGTTGATTATGAGAAGAAGCAGAAGATATTGGAGGCGCTGGAGCTTAACGAGCGGTATGAGATTTTAATTGAACTTTTACAGCAGGAAATCGAGATTGCCCGCGCCAGAGAGGAAATCACTGCCAAGATTAAAGGACGGGTAGAGCAGAATCAAAAGGAATATCTGCTCCGGGAACAGCTCCATTATATTAAGGAAGAGCTGGGAGAGGACGGCTCCTTTTCCGATGCGGATCAGTTTGAGGAGAGCCTTGCCGCCCTTCAGGCGCCGGAACAGGTAAAAGAAAGGATACAAAAGGAAATTTCCCGTTTCAAAAGCCTTGCGGGGAACAGCTCCGAGGGTGCCGTGGAGCGTGGATATATTGAAACGCTATTGGAGCTTCCCTGGGATAAAGCTTCCGCCGATAACCAAAGCATCCGGCATGCCAGAGAGATTCTGGAGCAGGATCATTACGGGCTGGATAAGGTGAAGGAACGGATTTTGGAGTTTTTGGCGGTGCGCTGTCTGACGGAAAAGGGACAGAGCCCGATTATCTGTCTGGTGGGGCCGCCGGGAACCGGCAAGACTTCCATTGCAAGAAGCGTGGCAAGGGCACTGGGCAAAAAGTATGTGCGCATCTGCCTTGGAGGCGTGCGCGACGAGGCGGAAATCAGAGGACACAGGAAGACCTATGTGGGCGCTATGCCGGGCAGGATTGCAGCCGGCTTAAAGCAGGCGGGCGTCAAAAATCCGCTGATGCTCCTTGACGAGATTGACAAGGTGAGCAACGATTATAAGGGGGATACCTTCTCCGCGCTTTTGGAGGTTTTGGACAGCGAGCAGAACGTGAGGTTCCGGGATCATTATGTGGAAATTCCCTTAGACCTTTCGGAGGTGCTTTTTATTGCCACGGCAAACACCACGCAGACAATCCCAAGGCCGCTCTTAGACCGCATGGAAATCATTGAGGTGAGCAGTTACACGGAGAATGAGAAGTTCCATATTGCCAAGGAACATTTGGTGAAAAAGCAGATGGAAAAGAACGGAATCACCAAAAAGATGCTGGCTATCCAAGATGGAGCCCTTAAAAATATTATCACTTACTATACCAGAGAGGCTGGCGTTCGGGAACTGGAACGGAAAATCGGGGACATCCTGCGCAAAGCGGCAATTGAGATTTTGGAAAAGCAGGAAGCGGGAGAAGAACCGTCAAAGATTTCCGTTACGGCGGCATCGCTGGACCATTATCTTGGGAAAAGAAAATACATGCTGGATAAGGCAGACCGGAAGCCGCAGATTGGCATCGTCCGTGGTCTGGCATGGACCAGCGTAGGCGGAGATACCCTTCAGATTGAGGTGAACCGGATGCCCGGCAAGGGCGAGGTAGAGCTGACCGGACAGATGGGAGACGTGATGAAGGAATCTGCTATGATTGGGATAAGCTTTGTCCGGTCTATCGGCGAAACGTATGGAATCCGTCCGGAGGTTTTTAAGGAAAATGACTTCCACATTCATATTCCCCAAGGGGCAGTGCCCAAGGACGGACCTTCCGCGGGAGTTACCATGGCGACGGCGTTGTTTTCCGCTATCACGGAAAAGGAGGTGCGGAGCGACCTTGCAATGACCGGAGAGGTTACCTTAAGGGGCAGAGCGCTTCCCATCGGCGGATTAAAAGAAAAGCTCTTAGCCGCCAAGACGGCGGGAATCAAAGAGGTGCTGGTTCCTTTTGAGAACCGGAAGGACGTGGAGGAAATCTCTGAGGAAATCAGGGAGGGGCTCACGATTACTTATGTAAAGGACATGAAAGATATTTTAAAACGGGCACTGGTGAAAGGGCTGGACTAGGTATGGTAATAAAGAATGTAAATTTGGAAACTGTCTGCGGAATCACAAGCAAGATTCCGGAAAATGAGCATATGGAGTTTGCATTTGCAGGCAAGAGCAATGTGGGAAAGTCTTCCCTGATTAACGGGCTGATGAACCGAAAATCGCTGGCGCGGACCAGTTCACAGCCGGGAAAGACCCAGACCATCAACTTTTACAATATTAATGATCAGATGTATTTTGTGGATCTTCCGGGCTACGGCTACGCTAAAGTGAGCGAGCGGGAAAAGGCAAAATGGGGAAAGATGGTGGAAAACTATCTTCATAGATCCAGACAGCTAAAGGCGGTGTTTCTGCTGATTGACATCCGCCACGAGCCTTCGGGGAACGACCGGCTGATGTACGACTGGATTCTGCATCAGGGATTTGAGCCGGTCATTATTGCGACTAAGCTGGATAAGATTAACAGAAGCCAGATTCAGAAGCATATCAAGATGATCCGTGAGGGTCTTAAGGTAGTCAAAAATACGACGATAATTCCTTATTCCGCCCTGAGCAAACAGGGGCGTGAGGAGATTTATCAGCTTTTGGACTCTTATCTGGAAACCGGGGAGGCGGAACATGAGTGACAAGACGAAGCTCTGGACGTATTTAAAAGTGCTGATTAACCTGTCTATTATTCTGGTGCTGTGCCTGCTGCTTATTTTTGTAGTTCCCAGGCTGGTGGTCTACTTTATGCCTTTTGTGGTGGGGTGGATTATCTCCCTGATTGCAAGCCCGTTAGTGCGGATACTGGAAAAGACCTTTAAGGTGAGGAGAAAAGCCGGTTCCGCATTTGTAATCATTGCGGTAATTGCGCTGGTTATTTTTGCGGGTTATATGACGGTTGCCAAGCTGACGGAACAGGCAGTCGAGTTTGTGAGCGAGCTCCCTGAAATGTGGGAGGGCATTCAGCAGGATTTTGTGCAGGTGGGAGAAAAGCTGGAGGTGGCAATGCGCTTTCTGCCTAAGGAGGTAAGTGCGGCAATCAGCGGATTTACCGCCAACATCGGCGCGTATCTGGGAGACATTGTAGGAAGTCTGAGCAGTCCGACCTTAGAAGCTCTCAGCCGGTTTGCCCAGAACATTCCTTCCATCATTATCGGGACGATTATGTGCCTGTTATCCGCCTACCTGTTTGTTGCGGACCGGGAGTATATTCCCAATCTGCTTTCCAAGATACTGCCGGATTCAATTTTGGATCGGTTCCGTCTGATAAGGCGGGGACTGCGCAGGGCGGTGGGAGGCTATTTTAAGGCGCAGCTTAAAATTGAGCTCTGGATGTACCTGCTTCTTGCAGTAGGATTTACCATTCTGCGGGTGCGCTATGCATTTTTTATAGCAGTGGGAGTTGCCTTTTTGGATCTGCTTCCCTTTTTTGGAACCGGAACCGTATTACTGCCCTGGGCGATTGTAAAATTCTTAGGCGGTGATTATACCATGGTAATCGGGCTTTTGGTCATCTGGGGCGTGGGACAGCTTGCAAGACAGCTGATTCAGCCGAAGATTGTGGGAGAGTCGGTGGGACTTTCGCCCATTCCTACCTTGATTCTGCTGTATGTGGGATATAAGGCGGCGGGCGTGGTTGGAATGATCATTGCAGTTCCCATTGGAATTATTGTTCTCAATATGTATGAGGAGGGCGTTTTTGATACCTTTTTAAACAGCCTGAAAATCTTGTATGCCAGCGCCAGCAATTTTCGGCATCTGAATTATGAGGACATGGAGGCTGTGCGCATCTACCGGGAACGGGAGAAACGGCGTTTTGAGGCGGAGGCGGAGAAGGAAAACCGCCGTCTCATGGAAGAGGAAAAGAAAAAGAATCAGAAAGGAAGTTTGAAGAAACATGAAAGTAACCGTTTATAATTGCAGAGCTTTTGACGAGAAGGCACTGTTTGAGCAATATGGAAAAGAATTAGGGATAGAGCTTGTTTTATGCCCGGATGCGCCGGATAAAGAGAATGCCGCGCTGGCAAAGGGAGGAGAGTGTATTGACGTTATCACCTCCAAGATGCCCGCCGGCCTTTTGAAGGTATTTGCAGATTACGGCATAAAGTACGTCACCACAAGAACAATAGGTTATGACCATATCGATGTGAAGGCCGCGAAAGAGCTTGGGATGACAGTTGCCAATGCGCCCTACGGACCATGCGGCGTTGCAGATTATGCGGTGATGTTGATTTTGATGACCATAAGGAAGATGAAGCGGATTTTGGAGCGCACCAATATTCAGGATTATTCTCTCTGCGGGATTCAAGGGCGGGAATTAAAGGACTTGACAGTGGGCGTCATCGGCACAGGGCGGATTGGAAGAACGGTGTTAAAGAATCTGTCCGGCTTTGGCTGTGAGCTGATAGCCTATGACCTGTATGAGAGCGCGGAGGTAAAGGAGAGCGGAGTTCCCTACGTGACGCTTGATGAAATGTGGAAACGCGCGGACGTGATTACTTTACATGCGCCGCTGACCGATGACAATTATCATATGATAGGCAGGGAAGCCATCTCCAAGATGAAGGACGGAGTGATGATCGTGAACACGGCGCGGGGCGGACTGATTGACTCCGAGGCGTTGATTTCGGGGATTGAATCCGGCAAAATCGGCGGAGCAGGTCTGGATGTAGTAGAAAATGAGTTTGGTTTGTATTATTATGACCACAAATCAGATATACTAAATAACAGGGAGCTTGCTGTCCTTCGGGGATTTCCCAATGTGACGGTAAGCCATCATATGGCTTTTTATACCGACGACTGCGTTAAGACGGTGGTGAGAGATTCCCTCCTTGGCTGTAAATACTTTGTAGAAGGCAGGGAAAATCCCTGGGAGGTAGCGTAATTGGGAAATTATAAAATGACGCTTCAATATGAGGGAACCAGATATCAGGGCTGGCAGAGGCAGGAGAGCACCGGCAACACCATTCAGGGCAGGCTGGAGGCGCTTTTGTCCAAAATGACCGGACAGCAGATTGAAGTACAGGGATCCGGAAGAACCGACGCGGGAGTACACGCGTTAGGGCAGGTGGCGAATTTTCATGCGGATACGGAGATGACGCCGGAGGAGATGCTGGAATATATCAACCGCTATCTGCCGGAGGACATTGGAGTGATTTCCCTAGAACGTGTTCCAGAGCGGTTTCACAGCAGGCTTAACGCCAAAGGGAAGACCTACTGTTACCGGGTAATCGGTTCCGGACTGCCTCATGTGTTTGACCGCCGTTTTGCACATATAACTGCGGAGAAATTGGATGTGGATGCGATGCGCCGGGCATCGGAATATCTTCTTGGGACTCATGATTTTAAGGCGTTTACTTCAAATAAACGCGGAAAAAAGTCTACGGTGAGAACGATTGAGGAGATTCGGGTGGAAAAGGCGGACAGCTTTTCCATGAGGGGAAAGAAAGCAGGGGATGAAATCCGCTTTATCTATCGTGGAAACGGCTTTTTATATCATATGGTACGGATTATGACGGGAACACTCTTGGAAGTGGGAACACACAAAAGAAAACCGGAGGAGATACCGGAGATTTTGGCATCCGGGAACAGGGAAAATGCAGGAGAACTGGCGCCTGCAAAGGGACTCACTTTGATGGAGGTTCGTTATTAGTGAAAAAGGCTGCTTGGGATGGCGGAAGCAGAAAACTCCGCATGATATTTGGTTTATATCTGCTGCTTGTGATCCGGCTGATTATTTTTAAATATCCTTACGCCAAGCTTAAGGAAATCGCGGGCGCATGGGAAAAGGGCGTGATACTGGAAGGACTGGATACGGCGAATTTTACATTGTTTAAGACTATCCGAATGTACATCGATTATTCTTATATGCTGAACAGCTTCGAGAATCTGGTGGGAAATGTAGCTGTATTTATTCCCTTTGGGTTTCTATTTCCGTATGTGTTTCAGCGGGGCAGAAACTTTTTTATCATGTTTCTGAATGCCTTTTTGTTCGTCTTGGGAATTGAGGTGTTTCAGTTATTCAGCGCTTTTGGAGCGTTTGACGTGGACGATATTCTGCTGAACTGTATCGGTGCAGTAATTGGTTACGTATGTTATTTTTTATTTGAAAAGTTTAGAAGCTGTCATAGGAAAAGAAAAAGCGGAAAGCCTTTGCAGGGCAGAAGGAGGTAAAACATGGGAGATTTTTTGAAAGGGCTTAAAGTAAATTACACAGCGTCGGCGCTTATGTGCGTGGTGATTGGGCTGGTGCTGTTAATCTGGCCGGGAACCACGACTCAGATTGTATGCATGCTGCTGGGAGCCGTACTGCTTCTTTACGGAGCGGTTCAGGTGATTTTGTATCTGATAAGCAGGGAGAAGAATATTGTTTCTCATGGAATGATGCTTCTTGGGATTGTGGTAGCCGTGATCGGCATCTGGATTTTGGTAAAGCCTGAGATGATCATTATGGCGGTTCCGGTGATTGTGGGAATACTGATTGCAATACATGGTTTACATAATATCGTACAATCCATCTCCTTAAAAAAGGACGGATATGAGGGATGGTGGATTGCCTGCCTGATGGGAGTGCTCACAGCTGTGCTGGGAGGCGTTCTAATCTACAATCCATTCAAGGTGGTAGACATGGTTGTAAGATTTATCGGGATTTTTCTGGTTTACGATGGACTGTCTGATATGTGGATTATATCCAGACTGTTTAAAGTGAAAAAGGAGAAAGATAGGATTATCGATGTGGAAGCCGTGGAGGTGGACGGGGATGAAGGCAGGTGATAAAATCATAACTCTTTATCATGGTTCTAAATCGGGCATTCAAGGCGCTATTGCACCGATAAGCCGGAAGCATTGTGATTTTGGCAGAGGATTTTATATGGGGACAGAACAAACCCAGCCGCTTACTTTGATTTGTAATTATCCGGATGCCAAAATATACACATTGAGTGTTGACTTGTCAGAACTTAAAATTTGCAATGTGGAAGTGGGTTTGGAATGGGCATTTCTCATTGCTTATAACCGTGGCAAAATGGAAGCAGTCAAAAACTTGCCGATTTATGACAAATATGCGGGTTTAAGCAGCGGTTATGATATGATGGCTGGCTCTATCGCCAATGACAGAATGTTCGTGGTTCTGGACCGGTTTTTTAATGGAGAGATTACAGATCTTGCATTGATTAACAGTCTTTCCGCATTAAAGCTTGGTAAACAGTACGTTGCCCTGACTCAAAGGGCGTGTGAGAAAATAACAATTCTTGATGAGAAAAAGATTTCGGATAAAGAGCGTGAAAAGTTAAAGCAGGAAAGTTTAATGAACCGCTCTAGCGGTATTGCATTGGCGGACAATATCTGCCGGAAGTACCGTCGTGAGGGACGATTTTTTGACGAGATATTAGAGGCGGGGGAATGACAGGATGGAACTTACACTTGAAAAGCGCCAGCTTTGCGGCATACAGGGCAGATTGTTTGAGCTTGCAGTTAAAAACGGCTATGATTGTCCGGCATTTATAGAAGCTTTTATGAACAGTTCAGCGGCGGCGGCTCTCGATGATGTTTATGACCGCCTGCAATGGGCTGGTGAAGAATATATCCTGGAGGAACTGAATGAGGAAGCGGGCGGTTTGAAAAAGGCTGGCATAACTTATGATTTGGAAGTTATGTATTGGGCAGGATATGTTTACCGCTACTGGCATTATTATACCCATGAATACAGCCGTGAAATTTATCGGACTGCCGATGCGAAAATGATGGATGAATGCTGGCTTGGATTTCACACTCTCGATGTGGAGATGGCTATTGATGATTTGAGAGAAATTGGGAGACGGCGCAGAGCAGGGAAACAGCCTTGATAAACGAATTTATTCCCGCGAGCAACGAGTCAAAGTCATGCTTGCATGACCTTGACGACTGCCGCGAGGGTCAAATACCCCGCAGCTTGCTGCGTTACAAGTTTGATGCCCCGTCAGCTTGCTACGGGGTATTTGACTGCAGAACAGATAGGAATTATACCCTTAAATATGTTTAGACAAGATTTGCATAATATTTCATGTCTGCGCAAAGCGAAAGGGAAAAAATGAAAATTATTTTGAGTAGAAAAGGATGTGATTCTGATTTCGGCGGGCTGCCAAGCCTTATATTGCCTAACGGAGACATCGCATATATTCCAATCCCTGGAGATGATTTTGAAACGATTGCTTATAGAGATGTTATGATGCGGACAGGACAGGAAAATTTAGTTGATGTTATTTCCCAAGTGTCTCCTTATATGAAAATGTACGGGAAAAAGTTTGCTGTTGATGCTGACACAAAATGTCATTTGGATCCGGATTTGGATTGCAGATTATTTCCAAGAAAAGAAGGATGGCAAGGCTGTTTTGGTCAAGCTGATGCGGCTCAAACCGTTCTAGAACATGCTGGCATATCCATTGGGGATGTTTTTTTGTTTTTTGGCTGGTTTAAACATACATATTTTGAAAATGGGAAATTAAAATATTGCAAAGAACAAGGAATACACATGATTTTCGGCTGGCTGCAAATTGAGAGGATTCTATATACAGCAGAGGAAGAAATTCCCGAATGGCTGCTTTATCATCCGCATTCTATTCAGAGGCGTATTTCTAGACCGAGTAACTGCATCTACATAGGAAAAAAATATGTTTCATGGAATGACCAGATTAAAGGCTATGGGATATTTAATAAAGAAAATGAATCATTAATTTTGACCAAAAAGGGAATGAGCAGGAGTAAATGGCAATTACCGGAAAACTTTAGAAATATATCAATAACATACCATAAAGCAAGTTCATGGAAAGAGGATTATTTTCAGTCCGCATGCAGAGGACAGGAGTTTGTATTTGATGAAAATGATATTGTTGAAAGCTGGGCTTGTAATATAATCGATAAAAATCAATGATAGTTACCAGAAAAAAGGATAAGGAATTATCTATTTGTGAGTGGTAAAGGCGAGCTGTACTTGTTGATTATTATACTTGAAATTATTATAATGTGGATTATTATTTGTTGAAATCAAATAAATTAAAAAACAGGAGAATTTTTGCGAGAGAATGCATGCTGTTCAACCAGCAGTTGAGCCGTCAGATAAGATTCTCTTTCTGCGTTATTGTGAAAACAGCCTATTACAATTATTATAAAGGCGAAAGCTATAGTGTGACGGAGTGATTTAAAAGCGCAGTGCGATAGACGATCAGAAAAGAGGAAGCGAAAATGAATTATTTGAAAACAGGAGAAATAATCTGCAAAAGACGCAAGGAATTGGGACTGACGCAGAATCAGCTTGCCGGGATACTCAGCATTTCATTTCAAGCAGTATCAAAGTGGGAAAATGGAGCGGCATATCCGGATATTGAAATCCTTCCCAAGCTGGCGGAGGCTTTGAATACGACGGTGGATGCCCTGCTGGGTTATCAAAGCGCGGCAACGGGCTATGATAAAAAGTATTCTGCAGAAGGATATTATTGGGGATTAAAGCCTAATAACATGTGTTATGATATTATGAAGGTTCTTCCGCCTGTTATGCCGTACCGTGTGCTGGATATGGGATGCGGTGAAGGGAAGGATGCGGTTTTTCTAGCGAAATGTGGATATGTCGTGAGCGCTTTTGACACTTCCCGGCAGGGACTTGAAAAGGCAAAAGCGCTTGCAGACCATAATCAGGTGGAAGTCAACTTTTTCCGGGCGGATATTTGGGATTATCTGCCGGAGCAGGAATTTGACATTATTTTTTGCAGTGGGGTGCTTCACTTCCTGCCTATGAGCAGGCGGAAGGAATTATGCGGCAGTCTGAAAGAGCATACCGCAGACGGAGGAATCAATGCGCTGAATGTGTTTGTGAAAAAGCCGTTTGTTGCCCCGGCTCCAGATAACACAAAGGAAGAGGAAGAAATGGAGCCGTGGTATTCCGGGGAACTGTTTCAGTATTATCATGATTGGCTGTTTCCGGTCTGCCGGGAGGATTTGTTTGACTGCAACAGCGGAGGGATACCCCATAAGCACTGTATGGATACCTTGATTGCGCAAAAGGTGGAGCAGGAGGAAACAACATGAAAAAGTTAGGTTTAGTGGGAGGAATGGGACCGGAGTCAACAATTCCCTATTATCATGACATTGTTTATGGGGTACAAAGCAGGCTGGGAACGAAATTTTTCCCTAATTTAACAATTGAAAGCGTAAATGTATTTGAGGTTTTGCGGTTGTGCGGGGAACAAAAATATGAGGAACTGACAGATTATCTGATGAAAGCAGTGGATAATCTGGTCAACAGCGGGGCGGATTTTGTGGCGTTAAGTGCCAACACTCCGCATATTGTCTTTGACAGGATGAAAGAAAGAGCAGCGGTTCCTCTCGTGAGCATTATTGAAGCGTCGCGTGATGAAGCCCTTCGGCGAAATATGCATAAGGTAGGTCTGCTCGGCACTATCTTTACGATGAAAGGAGAATTTTTTAAGGCTCCTTTTGAGCACAGCGGAATTGAAGTAGTCGTTCCTAGTGCCGAGGAAATGGATTTTGTAAATCAAAAAATATCAACGGAATTAGAACTTGGCATTGTTAAGCGGTCAACACTGGAAAGCTTTCAACAGATTATTGGGCGTATGAAGGAAGAGCATGAGGTGGAAGCGGTTGTATTAGGCTGTACGGAGCTGCCACTGATTCTAAATGATGCAGTCAGCCCGGTTCCCTGTCTGGACACTATGAAGATTCATATTAAGACGCTGATTGATATGATTGTTGCGCAGCATAAGCAGGGCTGAGGGGAAATGTTAAGAATCTTTGCGCAGATTATATATTGAGAAAGCAATAGCGGGAGGAACAAATGACGGAAATTTACCTAGCGGAAAATCATCTGCTGTTGGAAACGGGATACGGGAATCCGCAAATGCACAGTCACTATGCCTGTCATATTCTGGTGGGGCTGCACGGGAATATGCGTGTGATTACGGATACAGAAAATACGGTGTGCCGCGGAGCTCTCCTGCCGTCCGGGATGGCTCATACCGTGGACAGTTTCGGAAAACCGCTTTTGGTGTTTTTATTAGACACAACATCAACAGCGGCGGAACAGATACAAAGCTTTACTCTGCTGGATGAACAGATCGCAGAAGAGATAGCCGGTCTTTATCAAAAGCTTGCTGTTATCGAACCGGAAAAGAATTATGGAGATTTTTTGGCGAAAGTAATGGATTTGGCTGGAATCCATGGAGGCGGAAGCAGGATAACGGATGAAAGAATTATTCAGGCTGTCCGGTTTGTGGAGAAGCATCTGAGGGGCAATGTGACGGCAAAACAAACAGCCGGAGAGGTATTTTTGTCGGAGAGCCGGTTTTCTCACTTATTTCGGGAGCAGACGGGAATTGCTTTTTCCAGTTATCTTGTGTTCCGGAAGCTGTTTTGTGCTTACATGCAGATTGCAGAGGGAGCATCGATTACGGAGGCTTCTCTTGCGGCGGGCTTTTCAACGCCCTCTCATTTTGCCACGGTTAATAAAAAGATGTTCGGAATTACCGCAACGGACTTAAGTGAAGAATATCATCTGCATAAGATATAGTAAGAAACATTTCTAATGTCGTTTACTATAGTTGAGAATGTTAAATAGATTTAGAATATCTTTGAAAAGTGATTGAAGTTTTGTCTTATATGTACTATTTTTTAGAAAATATAGATTAATTAACTATTGTGTATAGCAGAAGGAGTATCCGATGGGACGAATGAAATACTTTGCGGCTATCATTATTATAATTTGCCGTGGGTTATCAACGATAACGAATCAAGCCTATGTGAATGAGCCTATATATCAAAAAGATATTAAGGAAGCTGCATATCAAGCAGAGAACAATGCCATAGATAATAAATGGCAGGAATGCAATTTGCCGATGGAAGAATGGCCCGATTATTATTTTTTTGAAAATGCTCAGCAGAGGCACTATAATCTTTCTCTTGAGAATGCAGCTGCCCTTGTGGTTAAAGACTATACGCACAATTCCGCAATGAAAAATGAGTTGTGGGAGTTAAAGCAGATATATCATTATAGAGACGATATTTATCAAGCTTATACGGAATCGGGCGCGGGAAATGAGCTGTATATACTTTTTAAAACAAATACTCCAGATACCTTGCCTAGATATGTGATTGTGGCGGATATTCGCAAAAACAATGATGCAGACATTCCTTCATATGGGGAATATTCTTATAATTCTATGCTGGAATGGTACTCCTATAAAGACTGGTTCGATGGAAAGACGAGCACAGAACAACTTCAATTTGACGTTACGAATGAAATATATGACTCAATATATAATAGTGAAGTCTGCTTAGCTATATATGATTATGTGGATATGACGGATAAAGATATAAGGACTCATTGGGAATTAGATGGCAATTCTATGTATGTCGGGGGAAATGGATATATTGTATGTGCTAATTGCAGCAATGAAGTTCAAAATATAATTTTATTTGTTGATGTATGGAATAAGACATATGCTGTATTGGAGTGATATTGAAATTACATTATTATGAAAACGTAAAGAAAAGACAAGAGATCAAAGAAATAATATAATTTGCAATAGAAAGATAGGAATTTAATATAGAAACAGAAATTTCAACCACCTAAAATAGCAGATATTTGGAAGTGAATCAAAGAACCTCTCTGTATAATTATGATCATAAGGTTCAGCCTTGAAACATAAGACAGGGAGGTTTTATTATGGAGTTTCATTTCAAAAAGGGCGTATATAAGCTTAACGAGCAGAGTAATTTTGATTTTCAATTAAATCGCGTGGTCATGTGGGACGGCGGGGATCTGGAAGAGATCAAGACCGTAGGACCCAGGATTCAGACAAGCGAGGACTGGAAGAGAGAACTGATTGCCCTAGGAGACCGGGCGGTTTCGGAGGGCAGAACAGAAAATGCCATTGCCTACTATCGCATGAGTGAGTTTTTTATGTATGACGGGGATCCGGATAAGAAAACTTATTATGCGAAAGCCACAAAAATGTTTTATGATTATTACCGGTCTGTCTTTGACAGCGGTGAGGTCGAGCGGTATGAGGTGCCCTATGAGGATGTCCTTTTGCCGGTCATGATGGCAAAGGCAAAAGGGGAGGAAAAGGACATTATCTTACTGCATGGCGGAAATGACAGTTATTATGAGGAGTTATTTTTTCCCATGCTGTATCTTGCGGAACATGGATTTACCACTTATCTGTTTGAAGGTCCGGGGCAGGGCGGCGTAATGCGGATGCAGGGAAAGCATTTCACGCATGAGTGGGAACGCCCTGTCAAGGCAGTTTTGGATTATTTTGGGCTTGATGACGTGACCATTATTGGAGCATCTCTTGGTGGAATGCTTGCTCCCAGGGCGGCGGCTTTTGAAAAGCGGATAAAAAGGGTGATTGCGTGGAGCATTTTCCCCAATTTCAGGGATGTGATTCTTTCTGCTTCCAGTCCGGGTGAGGAGCGGAGAATGAAGCTGGCAAAGTGGCTGCTTGACCATAACTGCAAGCAGATTATCAACGTGGTATTTCAGAAGCTTGCAAAGAAGGACGAGATGATCCGCTGGGGGCTTGCGCACGGAATGTATGCATATGAGGCGGACAGTGCTTTTGCATATGCGCAAAAGATGAACCGTTTTCAGGTGATGGACATTGCCGATAAGATTACGCAGGATGTCCTTATTGTGGGTGCAAATAAAGATCACTTTATCCCTTATACCATGGTGGGAGAGGAAATTAACGCCCTGAAAAATGTGCGTTCCCTCACCTTCCGGCTGTTTACGGATAAGGAAGATGCCTGCAATCACTGTAATTGCGGAAATGTGAAGCTGACCTTTGATACCTTTATGAATTGGATTTTGCAGATGAAAGAAGGATACCGCTGAAAGGGGCTTGTAGGAAAAGAAATTTTGTGGTAGACTAAGGGCAGTATCAAGAGAAGAAAGAGGGAGATACCTATGCGGATTGGTGCAATGGGTGCTATGGATTTCAGACCCTATATTTATAATACGAACAGGCTGAGCGGTAACAGTTTATCGAAAGTATCGCCTATCGGAAAGGACTTGGTTTCTTCCAAGACGGATTTTTCGGGGCTTACGGACGAGGATTTAAATGAAAATCCGCTTCGGAGAGGACAGACATCAAACTTTATGGATGTGTTGAATAAACAGATGCAGACAGGAAGGCTGAATGCTTCCAGACTCATCAAGCCGGCAGGCAAAGCAGATATGACATCTGTGTCAGATACGGCGGATAAGCTACAGAGTGCCGGCCAGCAGGGAGAAGCTTCTTTTATGCAGTATGACAGAAATTTGTTCCAGATGCAGAAGGCGGCGGAAAGCTACCGGGTAAATATGATTGCTTAGTAAAGATAAAGCTGCATGTACCATGCGGCTTTTTCTATTCCATGCGCAGAGGATGCGAAGAAGAACAATGCGCAAGAGTGTGAAGGAATCACTGCGCAGAGGATGTGGAAAAGAACGATGTGCAAGGGTGCGAAGGAAAGCAATGTGAAGAGGCAGAAAAGAAAATTTCAAGGAGGGCGTTATGGCGGAATACGAATTAAAAAATGAAAAGGTTTCCATCAGGGTTCATTCTCACGGGGCAGAATTAAAATCCTTAAAGAAGCTGAGCACGGGGACGGAGTATATGTGGAAAGCAGACCCGCAGTTTTGGGGAAGGACGTCGCCGGTATTATTTCCCTTTGTAGGGAGTCTAAAGAACAAGGAATTTAAAACCAAAGGGGAGGTTTATCCCATGTCCCAGCACGGGTTTGCAAGAGATATGGAGTTTGAATTAATCTCTAAGACGGAAAAGGAGCTTTGGTTTGAACTCAAATCCAGTCAGGAGACGCTTCCGAAATATCCCTATGAGTTTGTGTTAAAGCTTGGCTATCAGCTGCTTGACGAGGGCGTGGAAGTGCTCTGGCAGGTGGAAAATCCGGGGCAGGAGGAGCTTCCTTTTTCCATTGGCGGTCATCCGGCGTTTAACTGTCCCATTGAAGCAGGAAAAAGCCAGACGGATTATCAGATTTATCTGGATGCCAAGGGAGAGATTATCAGCACCCGGATTGGGGAAAAGGGGCTTGCAACGAATCACAAGGATATTTATGAGCTAAAAAACGGGTATCTTCCGGTTACGGAGAACTTATTTGATAAAGATGCACTGGTGATTGAGCATGATCAGGCAAAGGAGGTATCCCTCTGTCTGGCGGATGGGACGCCTTACCTTACGGTGACCATGGAAGCGCCCCTTTTTGGAATCTGGTCGCCTCCCCGCAAAAATGCTCCCTTTATCTGTATCGAGCCTTGGTATGGCAGATGCGACCATGAGGATTTTGACGGAGAGCTGGCAGACCGGGAGTGGGGAAATATTTTAGCACCCGGCGGTGTGTGGAAGAGGGCATACCAGATTCGTGTCTAAATATGAAAACAGCTTTCCGATATGGAAACGTTTCTAAACTGGAATGTTCCAGCACTGGAATGTTCCTGCACTGGAATGTTCCTGCACTGGAATGTTCCTAAACCGGAATGCTTCTACATCTGAAAGCACCTCCAGATAAGCTTAGGCGCGAAAGCGCAAAACCTTATGGACAAGGCAGGAAACCGACAGAATCACAAGGCAGGCGCCGGTAATTAACAGTGCATAAGATCCAAAGCCCTTCCAGTCGTTCCGCACAATCCGTCCTGCAAAGGGAACTGCCAGAACCGCAAGAAGATACCAGAATGCAGGAGCAAGCAGACGGGACTTGGGTTCGAGGGACGGGGAAGGAGCTTCATCTCCGGAAACATTGGCAGATAGATTGTCAGCGCAGGGAACGGATAACTGCATTAACAGACATCGGCACACATAGGAAACGGCGGGATAGACTGCGCACAGGGCGGAAAAATAAACTGCCGTTCCGATCAGCGTATGGAGCCGGTCAGGGTTCAGCCAGCCGTTTAACAGTCCTGCCTGTTCAAAAGGGATAGGCAGGTAGATGGCGGCGACAATCCGAATCCCGTTTACCAAAATAGTAAACAGATAAGAAAAAACGGCACTGCCCGTAAACCAGAGGGATTTAAGCAGGCGCGATGGGAATTGGTGCACATAGGAAAATGCCAGCATCAAAAAGGCAATCATCAGAAAGCGGATTCCGGCACAGGATGGCGCAATGATAAAGCGATAAGTGTGGTTTACATAACCTATATGCGGCAGGTATTCAAAAGGAATACCGCCAAGGATACCCGCCCACCGTGCGGTGGGCTTTAGTATCCAAGTAAGGGCGTCACTGTCGGTAATCCGGCTGAAGTATCTCATTGCCAGTGCGGCGAGGACTGTCAGGAGATAAAAGATCCAATTGTTTTGTAATCGTGTTTTTAATTCCAATTTATTCATAGGTTCGTCCTTTTTCGGCGCTGTGACAACAGCGTTGTTTTTTTGAAAAGAAATGGTGCAAGCAAAATAACGGCAAGAGCTGTCAGCAGAATGACTTCACCCGGTTCGGAACCGGAACGGTAGCCCACTGCCAGATTGGATACATTAAGAGGCAGGGGAAGAGGCTGATCTACATCCGTGCCCTCTGCGCCGGGGTTGCGTACCGTGTCCAGTACGGAGATGAAGGAGGTGTATGGGGTCATCATGTGGTAGGACAAGCCCAACTGTGTAACCTCTTCCTTTACTTCCGGGTTATTTCCGTTTACTCCATAATCCGTCAGCCGTTCCACCCGTTTGCGCGCCCATAGGTATCCTAATGTGTCGCCGCTGCTGGAAAGGGCGTCTGAGACAGAAATGCTCTGCGAGAAGTCGCCGCTTCCGTTCTTGCCGGAAATCTTAATCGTTCCGTTAGGTTCGCCTTTCCATTTTCCAAGCAGGACAAGAGGCTTCTGCGCATATAAGGTCGGCAGGAGGGCGGGCTCTACATCGTAAGCGTCAAAGCCCTCGAAGGACACCTGAATATCCGTGAGAACCGGCGACTGGATATAGGCGCTAAAGCGGTCGGCTGTCTCGGAGGCTTCTTTTGCCTCTGTGACAATAAAGGGTTCGCCCTGTCCGATTTTGGAGATTCCCTCAATCAGATAACGGTTGACGGAGGAGCCGATTCCGAAGGAGAAAAAGTCTGCCTGATTTATGTTTTCATTTATCATCTGAAAAATCTCAGACTCCCCGGAAATATAGCCGTCGGTAATGATTACAATATTCCGTGAAACATCGGCATCGGCAGGAATGGCAAGCGCGTCTGCAAGCGCGGAAGAAAGCTCTGTGCCTCCGGCGCCGCTTTGCTCGCTGATGAGCCGGACTGCCTTGCTGATATTTTCCTTAGTGGCGGGCAGAGAGCGGTAGGACATCTGATAGGAGGTTCCGGAGAACAAAATCAGATTAAAGGTGTCCGTTTCGCGCAGGTCTGCAATCAGATTTTTCATTAATTCCTTGGCGGTATCCAAAGGGAAACCGGACATGGAACCGGATACATCCAGCACAAAAATATATTCTCTGGGAGGGATTTCCGTAACAGTGACCCGCTCCGGGGGCTGTACCATCAGCATAAAGAAATTTTCGTTACTGCCCTGATTCAAAGTCAGTCCGGTTCCGATGCCTTCGCCGGTAAGCTTATAATTAAGGATAAAGTCCCGGTTCCCGGCATATTCTAAGGGATTGGTCAGGGAGACATGCGCTTTGGAGGTGTCGTCCCAGGCAATATTGACCTGATGGGAACTGCTGGACAATGCTGAAATGGGAACTCCTGCGGAGACCGTAACGTGAATATCGTATCCGGCGGCAGGAAGTGTTCCTTCCGTAAGGTAAGGAGCGGCTGTCCACTCGTCCCGGTTTCCGCTGTCGTCTTTTACAGGGCTTACATAGCGGGGACCCACAACGGTAGGAAAAACAAACTGATAGGAGCCCTCAGTGGGAGTGAGCAGTTCCGTATAATGAAGGTCAATCCGCACTTCATCGCCGGGCATAATGTTTGCCACACTCATGCTGAAAACATTTGCCCGCTCTTCGGTGAGCATAGATGCGCTCTTCCCTTCCTTTTTGGCGGTTTCAAATTCCTGCTTTGCCTCTTCCTTTTCCTTGATAACGGCAGTTACTCTTTGGTCGCCGATCTGCATTTCCATTCCGTGGATGGTAACCTTGGTGGAAGCAGGAAAAAGATAGTCGGCGTTAATGGGAGCAGTGCCTTCGTTGGCGTAGGTCTGTATTACGTGAATATCCGCAACCGTTCCCTCGATATTTGCCGTTACGCTGGTATTTTTTAAAGGAAAGCAGTCTACGCCGACTTCGCCGCTTTCCACGTAAAAATAGGGGGCGGCAGTCTGGTCTTCGTTTTTGGGTTCGCTTTCCGCCGCGTGAACAGCCGGAGCGTTTGACATGATAAGCAGTAATGTCAAAAGAAAGCAAAATAGTCTTTGGTGTTTTTTCATCTTAATCATACCTTTCTGAATGTGAGTTGTTTTGTTCTGTATTAACTGTACAACAAGAACCCATCAAAGTTGCATCAGAGTTGCATCATAATTGCATCATTTTTGCATCAAAGTTGCATCATTTTTCAAAAATCATTTTTATAAACAGTCAAAACGGCAAAAATCTATCTTGACAAAAGGAAAGACGGCAACTAAGATAAAAATATCTTAATTTTTAAAGGCGTTGAAGAAGAGGAGTACACATTGCCTGCCCTACAGAGAAGAGACCCCGCATCAAAAGGCGGAGCTGTGAGGTCTCAGGGAGAGGGATGTGGAAGGTAGCTTTGGAGCCGGAGCGGTGAACGGAGCAGGTTTAAGCTGGTATGCCGGAGGGCAAGCTGGAAACAGCCAAGTAAGCGCTCACGCATTATCCCCGTTAACGGATAGGGTTTTGAACGGAATCTTCCGCCGAAACCGCTGAGTGATAAATGAAGGTGGTACCGCGTAAATACGCCCTTTGCAGACTGGCTGCTCAGGGCTTTTTTGATGCGCTGAAAGTTTGAAAGCGGATCGGTGCTGATGCAGAAACGAAACATTCAAGGAAAAGAGAGGAGAGACATTATGAGCAGAGAACTTGCAAAGACCTACGATCCCAAAGGAATCGAGGACAGACTTTATCAAAAATGGATGGACAAGAAATATTTTCACGCAAAGGTGGATCATTCCAAGACCCCTTTTACCATTGTGATTCCGCCCCCGAATATTACGGGACAGCTTCACATGGGACATGCGCTGGATAATACGATGCAGGATATTTTGATCCGCTTTAAAAGGATGCAGGGCTATAATGCGCTCTGGCAGCCGGGGACAGACCATGCCAGCATTGCCACTGAGGTAAAGATTATCGAAAAGCTGAAAGAAGAGGGCATTAATAAGGAAGATTTGGGAAGAGAAGGGTTCTTAGAGCGTGCCTGGGACTGGAAGAGGGAATACGGCGGAAGGATTGTCAGCCAGCTTAAGAAGCTGGGAAGCTCCTGCGATTGGGACAGAGAACGGTTCACCATGGACGAGGGCTGTAACAAGGCAGTTACCGAAGTGTTCTGTAAGATGCACGAAAAGGGATGGATCTACAAGGGAAGCCGGATTATCAACTGGTGTCCGGTATGCAACACTTCCATCTCTGATGCGGAAGTGGAGTATGCGGAGCAGGCAGGGCATTTTTGGCATATCAAGTACCCGCTGATTGAAGAGGACGGTACGGTGAGCACCACCAGATTTGTGGAATTTGCCACTACCAGACCGGAGACCATGCTGGGGGATACGGCAGTGGCTGTGAACCCGGAGGATGAGAGATACAAGGACATGATCGGCAAAAAGCTGATGCTTCCCATTGTGAACAGGGAGCTTCCCGTGGTTGCAGATTCCTATGTGGATATGGAATTTGGAACCGGCGTGGTAAAGATTACCCCTGCCCATGACCCTAACGACTTTGAGGTTGGAAAGCGTCATAACCTGCCGGAAATCAATATTTTGAACGATGATGCCACCATCAATGAGAACGGCGGAAAGTTCTGCGGGATGGACCGCTATGAGGCAAGGGAAGCCATTGTAAAGGAACTGGACGAGATGGGGCTTTTGGTAAAAATTGAGGATTATTCCCATAATGTAGGAACTCATGACCGCTGCAAGACCACCATTGAGCCCATGATCAAACAGCAGTGGTTTGTGAAGATGGACGAGCTGATTCAGCCTGCCGTGGAAGCGGTAAAGAGCGGAGATATTCAGCTTATCCCTAAGCGCATGGAAAAGATATATTTTAACTGGACTGACAATATCCGTGACTGGTGTATTTCCAGACAGCTTTGGTGGGGACACCGGATTCCGGCTTATTATTGCAGTGAGTGCGGAGAAATTACCGTTGCGCCGGAAGCGCCGGTTAAGTGCCCGAAATGTGGGTGTGAACATTTGTCTCAGGATCCGGATACCTTAGATACCTGGTTCTCCTCGGCGCTTTGGCCTTTTTCCACATTGGGCTGGCCGGAGCAGACAGAGGACTTGAAATATTTCTACCCAACGGATGTGCTGGTGACCGGATATGACATCATCTTTTTCTGGGTAATCCGCATGATCTTTTCCGGCTATGAGCAGATGGGGGAAAAGCCTTTCAAGACGGTGCTGTTCCACGGGCTTGTAAGGGATTCGCTGGGGCGGAAGATGAGCAAATCCTTAGGCAACGGCATTGACCCGCTGGAAATCATAGACCAGTACGGGGCGGATGCGCTGCGCCTTACCCTGATTACCGGGAACGCGCCCGGAAACGATATGCGCTTTTATTATGAGAGGGTTGAGGCGAACCGGAACTTTGCCAATAAGATTTGGAATGCATCTCGCTTTATCATGATGAATATGCCGGAAGAGGGGCTTAACGTATCGGATCCGGTATTAGAGCCTGTGGATAAGTGGATTTTGTCCAAATTAAATACGCTGATTAAAGACGTGACAGAAAATATGGAAAGCTTTGAACTGGGAATTGCTGTTCAAAAGGTGTATGACTTTATCTGGGATGAGTTCTGTGACTGGTACATTGAGATGGTAAAGCCCCGCCTGTACAATTCCGATGATAAGAAAAGTCAGGAGGCGGCACTGTGGACATTAAAAACCGTGCTGATTGACGCTTTAAAGCTGCTTCACCCCTATATGCCTTTTGTCACGGAGGAAATCTTCTGTACCCTGCAGTCTGAAGAGGAGTCTATTATGATCTCCAAGTGGCCGGAATATCAGGAGACATGGAATTATAATAAGGAAGAAAAGGATATTGAAATCATCAAAGAAGCGGTGCGGGGAATCCGAAATGTCCGCACGGAGATGAATGTTGCCCCCAGCAAAAAGGCAAAAGTGTTTGTAGTCAGTGAAAATCAGGATATTGCAGGCGCCTTTACAGAAGGGAAGCTGTTCTTTGCAGCCTTGGCATATGCCTCTGATGTTACTATCCAGAGGGATAAAGAGGGGATTGCAGAGGATGCAGTGTCAGTGGTGATTGCCAATGCAACGCTGTATATTCCCTTTGCAGAATTGGTTGACATAACACAGGAAATCGAGCGTCTGGAAAAAGAGGAAAAGCGGCTTGACGGTGAGCTTGCAAGAGTAAACGGCATGTTGAACAATGAGAAATTTATGTCCAAAGCGCCGGAGGCGAAGATTGCCGAGGAACGCGCTAAGTTAGAAAAGTATACCCAGATGATGGGGCAGGTGAAGGAACGGCTTTTGCAGATTAGGAAGTAGGGGAGGCAGGTAAAGTTTCGGTTTCTGTTTTTAAGAGGGCAAAATCCGAAACATCCGTTTGCAACTGCCGTGGGAATGGGGTACAATAGACCCGTAGAAGGGAGCGTACCCCATAAGGAGATGAGCAGATGGACAGAGAACAGGAATTTTTATCAGAAAAAGAAGTTGCAGAGCTGCGGCGGGAGATTGATGCGCTGGTAGCAAATGTTGATAAAAGTGGAAGTGAACCCCGTAAAAAGGAGTCCAAAGCGGCATCAAGAAGATCGAAACATCAAAATATTCTGGAGGATCTGGCACCTTTATCCATTGAGGAGAACGGTTCCTATGTGAGAATAAGTGATGATAACATGCAGGCATTTCTTTATCTGATGCCTCCGGGAGAGGGAAAGGCAAACTACACCAAGGAAGAGCTGATTGATTTTTTGCAGAAAAAGGGCGTGACGACAGGGTATCATCAGTCAAACATATCCGCGATGATACAGAAAAAGGTGTATCGAAGAGAAATAGAAGCGGCGGGCGGGCAGGCGGTTGTCCATGGTAAGGACGGATATTACGAATACAAATTCAGCCCGGAGCGTTACCGCGCCCCGGAGATTCGTCCGGATGGAAGCGTTGATTATACCAGCATGAGCACTTTGGAAAATGTGAAAGAGGGAGCGGTGATTGCCGTTTACCATCATGCCTGTCCGGGGCAGGACGGTTATGACGTGAAGGGGAACGTGATCAAGGCTGATGTGGCGAAGGAGATTCCGGCACTTAAGGGGCAGGTAATGGTTTCGCCGGATGATCCGGACGTTTACCTTGCGGCGAAGGACGGCAAGATTGAGCTTCGGGATGGCGGAATTGATATTCAGCATGTTCATGAGATTCACGGGGACGTGACGCTGATTACCGGTAAAGTGGAGTTTTTGGGCGATGTGCTGATTCATGGGAATGTGGAAGCGGGAGTGACGATCTGCGCAGGCAGAAATATTGAAATCCGCGGGGCGGTAGAATCCGTGAATTTGTTTGCGGGCGGGGACATTACGCTCTGTCACGGCATTCAGGGGGCAAAGAAGGCAAAGATTTCCGCCAAGGGAAATATTTTTGCGGACTTTATCGAGCATACCATTGTCACGGCAGGAGAGAGCGTTCAGGCAAACACGATTATGAATTCCAGAGTTTCGGCGGATGAGTACGTGATTCTCACCGGAAAGAAGGGTGCGGTCATTGGCGGCTATACTCATGCCGAAAAGGGAATTAAAGCGGCGGAGGTGGGAAATACCTCCGAGGTGCGGACGGTGGTTCACGCCGGATGTACCAAGGAAGTATACCAGAAGGCGCAGCAGCTCAAAAAGAGAAACAAAGAGATTTCAGGATTGGTCAAGGAGCTGGCGGCAGAGATGGAAGAGTGCCGGCAGAAGGATATGGATGCAGCCGAATCAGCATCCAAGCTGGCGGAACTGGAGCAGAGCCGCGATTCGCTGACGGCGGAATGGGATGAGGGCAAAAGTGAGTTTCAGAAGCTGGAGAAGGCAATTAAAGAAGGAATGCACGCTGAGATTATCGTAGGCGGCAATGTATACTGCGGAACGGTAATCTGTCTTGGAATTTCGCAGATGCCGGTGGAACATACCACCTGTTTTATGAAATATTTTTCTTTGGGAGGAAGAATCGAGAGCAATGTGATTGCCTATGTTTAAGGAAGGTTAAGGGACAGGCGCGGGGAGGACCGGACGATGACATCCTATGAGGAAGCAGTAAAATATATCGAGGAGATTCCTAAGTTTGCAGGGAAAAACACCGTAGAAGACACAGGCAGAATGTGTGCTCTTCTCACGGAAAATGTGTGGAAAAGCAGAATTATTCATGTTGCAGGCACAAACGGAAAAGGCTCCGTTTGTGCTTATTTGCGTTCCATCCTGATGGAAGGCGGAAGGAGTACGGGGATGTTTATTTCTCCTCATCTTGAAACCATAAGGGAGCGGATCAGCGTTGACGGTGAGATGATAACTGAGGAGGATTTTGTCAGAATTTTTACTCTTGTCAGGGAAACTGCCCAAAGCAGTGCAGGGTACGGATTATCGCATCCTTCCTACTTTGAATTTTTGTTTTTGATGGCAATGCGTTATTTTTGGGAAAGAAAGCCGGACTATATTGTGCTGGAGACCGGCATGGGGGGAAGGCTGGATGCCACAAACAGCGTTCAGGACCCTGCGGTGTGCGTCATTACCCAGATTGGATATGACCATATGCAGTATCTGGGGGATACCTTAGAGCAGATTGCAGCGGAGAAAGCTGGGATTATCAAAGAAAATGTTCCGGTGGTGTTTGCGGATGAGAGGGCAGAAGTTACGGGAATTTTGGCTGAATATGCCGGAAAAAAGAAAAGCCCGGCAGTTCTGCTCAAAAAAGATCAGATTTTGAATGTGAATATAAAGAATAAAACCATTGATTTTTCCCTGCATACTGGTTATTATAATTATGATAGTCTTTCTTTGAACACTTCTGCGCTTTATCAGGTGGAAAATTCTTCTCTGGCAGTTTTGGCGGCGCAGGAGCTTCGGGATGACAGGATCACTCCCGATGTAATAAGAAGGGGAGTGTGGGCGGCACGCTGGCAGGGCAGAATGGAAGAGGCAATGCCCGGAGTATTTTTGGATGGCGCCCATAATGAAGATGGAATAAGGGCTTTTTTGCGCACGGCGGCACAAGACGGCTGTGCGGGAAGAAGAGTTTTACTTTTTGGCGTCGTGGCGGACAAGCGTTACGAGAAAATGATTCAGATGATAGAAGATTCAGGTCTTTTTGCGCAGGCAGTTGTGACAGTATTAGAGACAGACAGAAGTGCTTCAATTGACGAGCTTAAGAGAATATGGGAGAAGCGTGGGAAGATTCGGTGCAGTTTTCATGAAGATGCCGGAGAAGCCCTTAAGAGGCTGTTACGCGATAAAACAAGTGAGGATACTGCATATGTTGTCGGATCATTGTATTTGATAGGACAGGTTAAGTCCCTGATGAGGAGAATGCAGGATGATTGATTTTGAGGAAGAGCTTAAGAAGTTCCATCCCAGCCTTGAGGTGGAGGATGCGGAGGAAGCCATTTATAACCAGGATTTGACAGATATGGCTGATATATTAATTAAGATGATGGACAAACCCAGAACAGAAGAACAGGAGTAACGGCATGATTTGTTATAATTGCGGATGCCGTTTATCAGAACACGATTTTTGTACGGGATGTGGCGCGGACGTTGCACTTTATAAAAAGATTATGTACATGTCCAACCATTATTACAATGATGGTCTGGAAAAAGCCACAGTGAGGGATTTATCCGGAGCAATTATCAGCTTGCGGCAGAGTTTAAAATTTAATAAGAATAATATTGATGCAAGGAACCTTTTAGGGCTTGTATATTTTGAGATGGGCGAGACGGTGTCCGCCTTAAGTGAGTGGGTGATCAGCAAGAACCTGAGATCCAAAAAGAATATCGCGGATGATTATATTGATATGATTCAGACGAATCAGTCCAGATTAGACACTATTAATCAGACCATCAAAAAGTATAATCAGGCACTTGTTTACTGTTATCAGGACAGTCAGGATCTGGCGGTCATACAGCTCAAAAAGGTGTTGTCCTATAATTCCAAATATGTGAAGGCGCACCAGCTTTTGGCGCTTTTGTATATCAATGCGGAAGAATGGGAAAAGGCGCAGAGGGAGCTGGATAAGTGCATTCAGATTGATGCCAACAACACTACGACGCTGCGGTATTTAAAAGAGGTCGAGCATATGCTGATGCCGGAGGAACCGGCAAGAAATGCGCCAAAGAAAAAGAATGCATCGGATCATGTGATGCGTTACCAAAGCGGGAATGAGACGATCATTCAGCCCATGAATAAAAAGGAGCCGAAGGGAATTTCCACCCTTTTAAATTTAGGGATTGGCGTGATCATAGGAATTGCCATCGCGTGCTTTTTGATTCTGCCGGGGCAGATACAGAACGCTCAGGCGGGTATCAATGATCAGCTCCGCACCGTAGGCGCACAGTCAGATGCCAAGACAGCCACCATCGATGAGCTGGAACAGAAGGTGCAGAAGCTTACGGCTGACAATGAACAGCTTGTGGAAGACCTTGCGGCGTATCAGGATACCAGCGGAGCAATGATGGTGTCGGATGGATTGATGATGGCAGTAAACGCGTATCTGGAAGAGCCCGAAAATATCGAAAAGATTGCTTCTTATCTGGAAACGATTGATGCGGCGGAAGAGGATGAGGAGGCTGCCAAGAAGGAGCGCTCCGAAGCTTTTCGGACATTGTATGACAAGCTTATAGAGGTCATCGGCGCCAATCTGGTAGAATATTACTATAGTGCAGGCTATGACAGCTACCGGGCAGAGAATTATGAGGAAGCGATTCCTAAGCTTCAAAAGGCATGGCAGTATGATAATACAAAGAGCGAAGCGCTGTTTTATTTAGGGAACAGCTATCACAGGAACGGCGAGGATGACAAGGCAAAAGAAACCTATGCCCTTGTGATTGATTACTTCCCGGACACAGACTTTGCAAACAAAGCAGAAACCTCTCTGGCAGAGATTAATAACGCGGAATAAACAGGTAAAATACGTAAGAGATTAAGTGATTGCGAAAGAGATTAAGTGATTACGAAAGAGAACACAGGAGATGTGTTCTCTTTTTTCTTCCCGCGGGCAAATGGAAAAGAAATGAGGTGAAATATGGAGGAGAATTTTAAGGTGATTGATAATTATCTGATGGTCAGAATGCCGGAAGAGGTCGATCATCACAAATCGGTTTACATAAGTAAAATAGCCGATGAGTATATTATGAAGGAGGGAGTTGGAAACGTGGTCTTTGATTTTGAGATTACACGCTTCATGGACAGCTCCGGAATTGGCGTAATTATCGGAAGATACAAAAAAATATCCTATTTTGGGGGAAGGGTGTTTGCTATTAATGCAGACACTAGGATAAAGCGTACCTTAATGATATGTGGTTTACATAAAATAGTGGAAATTATGGAGTAGAATACCGGAACAGAAAGGAAAAGGTTAGGGAACGGATTATGGAAATCGAACAGAGAATAGAAAATGAGAGGAAGAGGAATGCTCTTTTGGAAAATGAAATGCGTCTTTCTTTTGATGCGGTATCAGAGAACGAAGCGTTTGCGCGGGTTGCGGTTGCGGCATTTGTGATGCCGTTAAATCCCACGGTGGAAGAGATTTCGGATATCAAGACAGCTGTTTCGGAGGCAGTGACTAACGCAATCATTCACGGTTATGATGAGGAGGCTTCCAGAGAGGCGGATGCGAAGGAGAAAAACCAAGTATATCTGCATTGCAAAATCACAGGCGATGTGCTGCATGTGGAAGTGCAGGATACCGGAAGGGGAATCGAGGATATTGACCGGGCAATGGAACCTCTTTTTACCACAAAACCGGAGATGGACCGGTCGGGGATGGGATTTGCTTTCATGGAGGCCTTTATGGATGATCTGGAAGTGATTTCTGAGCCCTTTGAGGGAACTTTGGTACGAATGAAAAAGAAGCTGGGAACCATATCATGGATTAAGCAAGAGGATTGAGATATGGTTGAAAATTCAGTACTGATCGAAAAGGCACGGGCAGGAGAAAAGGAAGCAAGAGAAGTACTGATCGAACAAAATCTGGGACTGGTTCACCATATTGTCAAGCGATTCTTAGGACGGGGATACGAGACAGAGGATTTGTTTCAGATTGGCGTTATTGGTCTTATTAAGGCGATTGATAAATTTAATACGAAATATCAGGTGCAGTTCTCCACTTATGCGGTGCCGCTTATTGCGGGAGAAATCAAGCGTTTTATCCGGGATGACGGTATGATAAAGATTTCAAGGAATCTGAAAGAAAACGGAATCAAGATCCGCCATGCAAGAGAAGTTCTTGCCGGGCGGCTTGGCAGGGAGCCGTCCGTGGATGAGGTGGCAGGGGAAACCTCCCTTGCCGTGGAGGATGTGGTGCTTGCCTTGGAGGCAAATGTGCAGGTGGAATCCATTTATAAGTCGGTCTATCAAAATGACGGGAACGAAATTTTTATGGTGGATCAGCTTGCCGATAAAAATGGAAACGCCCATGAGGAGGTATTGAACAGTCTGTTGATTCACCAGCTGCTGTCAGGGCTTGGGGAGGAGGAGCAGAAACTTATCATCCTCCGCTATTATCAGGATAAGACGCAGACGGAGGTTGCTAAAATGATGGGAATCAGCCAGGTTCAGGTGAGCAGGATGGAAAAGCGCATTCTGCTCGGAATGAGGCAGAAGATTATGGAGGAAAAATAAAAGAGGCTGTCGCAACAAGCAAACCGCATACAATATATGGACATTTACAGAATGCAATCAACTATATATTGTGCGGCTCGGTCTTAATGCGGCAGCCTTTTTGGAAAAGCGTCACAAATGATGTCCGCAGATTATCAGCGGACAGGGTTGGAACCTGCAACGGGTGTAACCATGCGGGTATCAACGGTGGCGCGGTTCTTTTTGTAAGTCTGATGAATGGTTCCGGCGGCGCCTACAGCCATCAAAACATATCCCATAATCAGTTCAAAAACCACGGGGGTGAGGATTTCGGGTTCGCTGAGGAGAAGGGAAGGCACGGAAGCAAAAGAGCCAAAGATGGAGACCATGCCGTCAAGAGCCCTGTAAAGGTCAATGGCAAGGCATGCCTGCTCAGCAAATAACAGCATCAGTGCGGAAACAACACAACTGATGACGATTCCGAGAATATTCAGCCGTCCGCCCAACATTTCATATCCCTTCAGAGAACAAATGACCATAACGGCTCCCACCAGGGCGGAAATGTATCCAAGTTGGTAAACAAGAACCCATAGAATAACACCGATCAGAGAGCCTAAAAGCGCACCGGCAATTCCGCCGATGATGTTGCCGTTTCCTTTTTGGGCTTCCTGATTCATGCGCTGGTGAATCCGGTCGGCGGTGTTGGCGTAACAGGAGGAGCACAACACATGCTCGCCCGCTTCAATCTGATAAAGAGAAAGCCCCAAGTCGCCTCCGCAGGATTCGCAGCAGGGGATTAACTGGTTACTCTGACAATAACTGGTCAGTTCCTTTAAAAAAGATTCAATGCAGGGAGTATATTCCGAGCCCCATTTAAATCCGGTTCCCCAAAACTCCGCAATGATTTTGGTGCCGCTGTAAGAAGCGGTATTGAGATATCGGAATTTGTCAGGGCATTGATTGACAAAATCTACGACAGCGGGAACCGGTGTCATGCTGCCGGGTTTTACCCAGAGCTGGATGGTGTGACGCGCCGGCGTTGCGGGGTCTTGATGGATAACAATAAAATATCCGTTAAAGTTTCCATAGGCAATTCCGGCTTTTTCTTCCACGGTTAATCCGCTTGCCAATGCGAATTTTTTGACTTTTTTGTACATAAATAAAGCGCCTCCTCATATTTGTATTATTTTCCACATCAAAGATGTGTCATGCTTTACATTGGGGTTGTTGATTATGTAAGATATAACGAAAAAAGTATATCACAGGAAAGACGCAAATACAAATAAATCTATTGAATTAAATTGTATAATATTTTACAATAGAAATAGAATATTGCGGCACAATTTTTTAACTTAAATTCTAAAGAAAACTGCCGCCCCAAAAAAGGAGGTATGTCGTATGCAGGACATGATAAGAATTCGCTCGAAAGCACACCCCAACGTTATTTTGAAGGCAATACCCGGACACTTTGTAACGCCCAACTCCCACGTTAACTACTTTCTGGATATGACGACTTTGAAATCCAGACTCAATGAGGCACTGATGGTTGCAAAGGAGCTGGGGGGACAAATCTCAGCTTCCACGGTAGTGGATACCATCGTCTGTATAGACGGCTGTGAAATCATCGGGGCATTTTTGGCAGAGGAATTGACCAGGGCAGGAGTTTATTCCATGAATGCCCACAATACGATTTATATTATCACGCCGGAGTACGCGAATTCGGGACAAATTCTGTTTCGGGAAAATTACATTCCCATGATAAAGGGAAAGAATGTACTTTTACTGCTCGCTTCGGCAACTACGGGGCAGACCATTGTGAAGGTGGGACAGGCACTCAGCTATTACGGGGCGACCATCAGCGGAATCAGCGCCGTATTCAGCGCGGCAAACAGCTCCATGGGGATTCCCATTAAGTCCCTGTTTACAATAGCTGATATTCCGGATTACAAGGCGTATAACCCGGAAGGCTGCAGCCTATGCAAAGATAAAAAGCCGATTGACGCGCTGGCAAACGGTTTTGGATATTCCAGAATCGTTTAACTGGATTTCAATCCATATGCGTAATTTTGCAGGAGCGAAAAGGACATTTCTAATGTCATTAACGATGAAAAGAATCAGATTGATACAGGGAACCCCCAAATTGGAGGTTCCCTTTTTGGTTGACATAATTTGGGGGATATAGTATGGTATATTATGTAAACAAATATCTCAAAGACGATAGATTAGAGGATACCAATGAAAAAGTGTAAACGGATACTTATTTTTATGATGAGCTTTCTTCTGATGCTGGGAGCGGTTCTGCCGGTTTCCGCAATGGAACTTGCGGAGGAGATAGAAGAGCCGGAAGATACGATGCAGTCGGAAGAGAAAGCTGAGGAATCAGAGGACGGGGAAGAGTCTTCGAGAGACTCTGATATGCAGGAGGAATATGATGAGGATGCGGAGCTTGCCGCATTTATCAATGAGGCAAAAGGGGAACTGCAAAAGATTACGGACAGGGAAGTCGTTATGGCACTGGTCTATCTCTGTGATTCTTATTCTGTGAGAAAGACGCCCGGTGAGGACGGCGAGCTGAGCGTGCGGGTTCCGACAGGAACAACCGTTCAGATTACCGGAGTGGATTTGGATGAGGAATGGAATATCTGGTATGAGGTTTCTCTTGCTGAAAATGACCGGATTTATACGGGGTATGTGGACAGAAGCTATCTGGCATATTCCAACGAAATTTTTATAGAGTGGGAAAATACTTATTTCCCGCAGATTGCAATGTTTGCGTCATTTAGGTTCAGTTATCCGGATGTGGAACAGTTTCCGGAGTCCTATCAGGATAAGCTGATGAGCCTAAAGCAGGCGCATCCCAATTGGACGTTTGTAAAGCAGGATACGGGCCTTAAATGGCAGGATGTAGTGAAAAATGAAAATTATCAGGATCGGAATCTGATCAGCTCCAGCGCGGGGAGCGGTTATAAGAACGGGCTGTATGGTTCCGGCTGGTATTATGCTTCGGAGGAGGCGGTAAAGTATTATCTTGATCCTAGAAACTTTCTGGATGAGACCAGAATCTTTCAGTTTGAACAGTTGACCTACAACCCTTCCTATCATTCCAAGGCGGCGATAGACCGGATTTTAAGCAGTACCTTTATGAAAGGGGAACTGCCGGGAGAGGGAAAAAGCTATTCTTCCGCCTTTTTTGAGATTGGCGTCAATCTGAAAGTAAGCCCGTTTCACTTGGCATGCCGTGTCTATCAGGAGCAGGGAAAAGGGACTTCCGATTTGATCGCGGGAACTTACAGCGGATATGAGGGGTATTACAATTACTATAATATCGGCGCGTCAGGAAAAACTACGGCGGAAATTGTAAAAACCGGTCTGGAGCGTGCAAGGAAGGAAGGCTGGAATACCCGCTATAAATCTTTAAAAGGCGGGGCGGTAATCTTGTCAAAGGATTATATTTTGAAAGGACAGGATACCCTTTACCTGCAGAAGTTTGACGTGGATGCAAGCTACAGCGGTCTGTACTGGCACCAGTATATGCAAAATATTATGGCACCCTATACAGAGTCTCAGATGGTAAAAAAGGCTTACACGGAGACCGGATCGCTGGATAACCCTTTTGTATTTAAGATTCCGGTGTATAAGGATATGCCTGCCACGGCATGCCCTGTGCCCGGTTCCAGCCCGACCGCAGCGCCTACGGCAACACCAACCCCCGCGGCAAAGCCGACCGCAACGCCTACGGCAACACCAACCCCCGCGGCAAAGCCGACCGCAACGCCGACTGCAAAAGCGACGGCAACGCCCACGGCAAAGCCGACCGCGACACCTACTGCAAAGGTAACGGAAACGCCAACGGCAAAGCCGACCGCAACACCGACTGCAAAGGTAACGGCAGCGCCAACGGTAACACCTACTGCGAAAGCGACAGAGAAACCAACGGAAACGGCAACACCGACAGAGAAAGCGACAGAGACTCCGACCGCAACGCCCACGGAGAAAGCGGCAACGACACCCACTGCGAAAGTAACAGTAAAGCCGACAGAGAAACCAACGGAAACGGCAACACCGACAGCGAAAGCGACAGAGAAGCCGACCGTAGCGCCCACGGCAAAGCCGACAGCGAAATCGACAGCAACGCCAACGGCAACGCTCACAGAGAAACCGACGGTAACACCGACTGCAAAAGTGACAGAGAAGCCAACGACAAAGCCAACTGGGACTCCGGCAGAGACACCAACAGCAAAGCCGACGGAGACTCCGGCAGAGACGCCTGCGGCAAAACCAACGAAGACCCCGACCGTGAAGCCGACTGCGGAACCTACGGCAGAACCGACGCAGAAGCCAGCGTCAGGTTCATCGGAAAAGCCAAAGGAGGATACGATGACGGCGCCTATCGTTACGGTGGAAATCGTTCCGACACAGGAACCTGTCACAGCACCGACATCCGAACCGACCGAGGCACAGGAGCCTGAACTACAGGAGTCTGGATTACAGGAGCTTGGATTACAGGCATTGGAACCCGGCAAAGAGCAGGCGCCGAAGAGTGAAACAGCAAATGCCGAAAATGCAGTGGTGACGGCAGTAACGCCGAAGCCTCAGACGGCACCGGAAGATAAATCTGCAATTACCTTTGAGATGAAAGATAACAGCACCTTATACACTCAGACATTAGAACAGATTCGGGAGCAGGGCAAAAAGGTTACGCTGGAAATGGGAAATGGCGTGACATGGAAGATTGACGGAGCGGATATGAGTGATGAACCGCTTCAGGATATTGATTTTAAAGTCGCAGTAGGAAGAAGCAATATTCCGAAAGCGAAGAGAGATGCTTTGACAGAAGGAGAAAACTACATGGAATTATCCCTTGCCCATGACGGCAGGTTTGGATTTACGGCAATATTGTCCATAAGCCTTGAAAATGCCGAGCCGGGGCAGTATGCAAATCTCTTTTATTATCAGGAAGCGACAGGAGAGTTTCAGTTCATGTGTGCATCTTTGGTTGGAAGCACAAAGACGGCAAGCTTTGAATTTGTACATGCTTCTGATTATGTGATTATCATTAGTGATGATACAAAGGAAAATCTGTTAGAGCTCCGGGCACCGCAGATGGAAGAGGCAGAGAGGATTGTGCAGGAGGAGATGAACAGCTCCGCCAATGAAAAACCTGCCGAGGAACCCAAGAAAGCGGCGGGATTTATTGCATTGATCGTCCTAGGAAGTACAGCGCTTGTGATTGCGGCTTATCTGATGTTCAAGAGGAAAAAGGATTAAAGTGAGCACGGTTTTAATCTTTGGATAAAAAGGATGAAAACTGTTTTGAAACCCATGCAGATTGAGTTCAATCTGCATGGGTTTTAAATAATAATTAGTTATTGGCTTGATTTCATTTATTCCCGCGAGCAACGAGTCAAAGTCATGCTTGCATGACCTTGACGACTGCCGCGAGGGTCAAATACCTCGTAGCTTGCTGCAGGGTATTTGACTTGCAAGTTTATAAAATTTTTATATTCCAGATATTGTAATTCATTTCTTAGTCTGTTAAGATATTATCATCTTATGAGGCAGCGATGCCTTATATCAGAACATTCTACCGTCGGCGCAGTGGCTCCGGCATAATATTTTCAGTGGTATTTTCCGCCATGTTTCAACAGGG
>JAMPGL010000090.1 GCA_023663945.1 Lachnospiraceae bacterium
AAGATGTGCACCAGCCCGATTTGGACACTTTGGTAAAACTTGCGGAATTTTATGGCGTAACCACGGACTTTCTTCTGGGACTCACCAGCTATCCCGGCCGCCCCCAAGCTTTATCACAACACATTACCGCTTCTTACTCCATGTCACGGTTTTTCCAATTGTTAAATCATTTAACCGACCGTGAGAAAGCTTTCCTTGCCAAGTTTCTGCGCTGCCTTGAGGCTGCAAACGGTCTTGCCTTCCGTCCCATAAAGAATTCTTCGGAAAACAGTAAAAATCAAAAGAATTAGAATCTAAGAGCTGCCGGAATGTTACATTGGCAGCTCTTTTCTTTATGGCTATGTTTCCTGATTAAGGTAAAAAATTTAAGATTCCTCTTGCACAACACACGAACATGGTGTATTATGAAGACAAGACATGTGCACAGTCTTATGAAATCATATGTTTTAGTACAAAAGTTATAAGGGATTTGTTGCTCCTTTTTTGAGGAAGCAGATAACAAGGTACTGCATCAGGGAATTTACAATGTTATAAACCCAGAGGAAAAATGTGTTATTAGAACCTGTGTGCGAAATGCCATCCCTGTTTTCATTGTTAAGCAGGGATGGCAATAAAAAGCTTTTCCATAGTCAACCATCAAAAGCAAGGGGGACCAAATTTGAAAAGAACAGTAATTGCGGTATTCTGTATAACCGTGATTTTAATGCTTACTGCCATATTTATCATTAGGGAAACGGAAACCGCCGAAAACAAAAACACGGAAGAAGTATCAATACCGGAAATTTCCGTAATGCAGGCAGATAAAATGATTTTTAAGGAAGAGGGTTATCAGGGAGAGCCCTGTTATGAATTTGTCTCCCCACAGGGAACTACGGTCATATTGTATTCGGATCCTGTGTCATACAATGCCTATGCGGTTATTGACGGACAGCAGTATCTTTTTGCGGAGGAATCGGATTTTTATGTGTCTGCGGTTATCGAGCCTTCCATTCTCTTTTTTGACGGGAATCAGGATGGAAAAACGGATATTTTTATCTGGGCAAACAGGATACGGTTTGGCATGGAGCAGAATGCTTATCTGGCAACGGATACAGGTTATCAGACATGGGGCGGAACAACATGGCAGACGGATGCAGAAGAACATTCTTTTTTGTTCGAGGCTTCCTATTGTGACAAATATAGTGTCCATGTAACTGTGCCGGAATATGGAGTGGATTCTACGGTGCCGCTGGCGGATGAATATTTCCGCAGTGTAGCGGAGGAAATGGGTGTTTTTGACATAAACGGCAGAGTCACTGCGGAAGGAAAAACTTGGAATTCCGAGAATAATTCCCTTATGGCGCCTCTGGAAACCGCTATAGAATGTGGAACGGATAGGGAAGGCAGTTTCATTCTGCGTGCCCATGCTCCCCTCTATGCAGGATATTCCGATTGTAAGACAGGGGCGGTATTTGTGTTGGACTGGAAGTTGACGGATACAGGCTATCAATTGACAGGCATTTATCTGACAACGGATGAATTTCTTAACTGATGAATTTGAAATTCCTCTTGCACAATACACGAACATGGCGTAATATAAAGACAAGACATGCGCATGGTCTTTCTGAACCCTATGTTTTAGTACAAGATTGTTTGCATCATTATTTATTGGATTTGCAATCCCAACAAAAGCAGCAGAGAAAGCAGACTGGGATATTTATAATGGTGGTTATGACCTTGTCATGGAAAACGGCTATATAGTTGAAGTTCTTGATAACGGCGAGACAAAGTTCGTGGCGGCTTATGAAGATGGAGAGAGGATATCCAAGCAGGGTCAGGATGCTTGTCAATTTACATACGAAGACGGAATGCTTGCCGGTGAGATTAGGAATGGCAGACAGATTGAATACTTCAGTGAATATGATGAACCAAACAAGATGTATAAATATGTAGGATTTAAAGTAGATGATCAGAGGTTCTTTTATATATGGCATCATGCCTTTCGGCTATGAAGATGATGACATGGCGGCGGAACTCTGGCGGAATGCGGTTTATCTGGCATGCCTGATTCTTACCAACGACTCGGAAAGTTGTTGGAATTCCATATCCCCGAAACCAAACGGCATAACGAACCAGCTATATTTCCGCAGTGCGGATACTTTGGGAACATCGGACGGAATATACGAAAAACAAGGGAAATTGTATGTCAACTATGGCACAGGGGATGTTGCCATAACAAATGCATGTATTGCAGGGAAAGGAACTGCCACAACGGTAAACGCTTTGAACAACCTGTGCACGGGAGGGCAGAAAGGCTATAATGTTTTTTATTATCACAGATAGGGGGCAGGCTTAAAGGAAAGCCCCAAACCATACAGGAGGAGTCAATGAAGAAAATCTTATGTTTCACCCTGCTCCTCCTGCTTTCCTGCTGCTGCGGCTGTGGGAAGCGGGAGGAATCCGGAACGCAAGGGGAGGCGCCACGGGATGATGGGTATGTTTACGACAGGCTTTTTTTCCTGATAGGGCAGTCTGTCAGCGATACCCACCATTTCAAGACCGCCTTTTGGAAGGAGGGAGTTTTGTTAGAAGAAGACCCCTCCGGCGAAGCATGGACATTTACCTTTGATGCCGAGCTGGATGCCGGCATCAGCATAAGGGTGGAGAAGCTGGAGGATTATTGGTCGTGTGGCAGATACATGGTTTATGAGGATGGGGAAGAAGTGGACAGTTTTGAGGCATGCCTTGGCTATGACCCGCCTCCTCATGCAGCAAACCTATAGTGGATGCGGACGGTAAAGTGTATTTTTGTGCGCCCATATGGGGAAACGATTTCACGGGGGATGTCGATGGCAGCATATTGCTGTTTTTGGCTTATAATGCGGAGACAAAAGAATTTGATGTCTGTGATATCCTTTATTCCGAAGATCAACAGGAAACACAGCAGGATAAAAGGCATGTTTATGACAGGCTGTATTTTTTGGCACTCGAATCCTCAATAGATGACCGTACTGACTGCTGGGCGGGCAATGAGAATGGAAAGATGAAGGAAGACCCCTCCGGCAAGGCATGGACATTTGAATTTGATGATAAACTGGATGTTGATATATATAATGTCGACATCAGCCTGAAAGTGGAACTGCTCGGGGAACTGTGGGCAAGATACACTGTTTATGAGGATGAGGAAGAGGCGGACAGCTTTGAGGCATTTCTTTCTTCTGAACCTCCGGATCTGAAAGCACTCTATATTGACATTACGGATGACGGAAGCAGGGATGTGGTGATCATCGGCAGCACGGACAGCGGGGGATTTGAGGGTACGCCGTGGGCATATGCCTATGACCTGAAGAACCATGAGAGGATATCCCTGTTCGGTTCGGATGCTGCTTCCGATACCCCAAACCACTCCGGCTGCCTGACGGAAAAGCAGACCGAACAGATGAAGGAAATCGTGGAAAAGGACGGGAGATTTAAAGAATTATTCCCGGGCGGCAGGATAGACTATGACGGCAGGGGCAGCCTTGGCGGCATACCCATGGTGGATGCATTAGGAAATGTGTATTTTCAAATACCTGTATGGGGCAGTGATTTTACGGCAGATGTTGATGGCAGTGCATTGCTGTTTTTGGTTTATAATGCCGATACGAAAAAGTTTGATGTCTGTGATATCCTTTATCAAGCATACAATTAACTTATATTGGAGAATCACTATTATCCGCCCACGAAAGTAGATAAGCAGACTTTTCTTGAGGGAATGTGCGGCTTGTAATCCACAGGATTTGATAGTATACTGTAAATATAAGAAAAGGAGCAGAAAATCCACGGCATACGGTGTGGTGTTTAAGAAGGTGATTATTATGCAAACCATGGCACAGTTGGATAATGTTTATAGGAAAATGGCAGAGTGCTATCATTCAGTCTACGGCATGGATCTGAAGGAGATTTTTCTCTATGGATCTTATGCAAGGGGAGATTTTAACAAGGAGTCTGATATAGACATAGCAGCGATTGTAAAGGGAAACAGGACAGAACTGCAGGAAAAATTAAAAAAGGTTTGGGATGTATCTGCGGATGTCGGGCTAGAACATGATGTTGTCGTTTCCCCCATAGTGATTCCTTTGGATGAATTTGAGGAATATAAAGATAAGCTTCCCTATTACATGAATATTTTAAAGGAGGGGAAACGGATTGGATAATTTGGTGAAATACCGATTAGAAGATTCTGAAGAAAAACTTGAGTCTGCAAAACTGCTTTTAGATGCAGGAAAGTACAAAGATTCTATAGGAAGATCTTATTATTCAATTTTTACGGCAGTGAGAGCTGTTCTGGCATATGATAAGATTGACTTTTCAAAACATGCAGGAGTTATTGCATATTTTCAAAAAGAGTATATCAAAAAAGGTATATTTGAAAAGAAATATTCAAAGTATCTGCAATATGCATTTCAGATTAGAAATAGCTGTGATTATGACGATTTCTTTATTGCATCAAAGAAAGATGCGGAAGAACAATATCAAAGAGCAAAAGAACTTCATCAGGAAATAAAAAAGTATTTAGGGAGCCTGCATTTACAGTAAGGGCACGCTACAATAGTTGCAAGTATGAGTGGCTGGTACGGTTTGGAAGTGCCTGCTTAGTGATAGGTATGTCACAAAATGCTTGCAGGACATTGAAAAATCGACATTTACTGCTTCTTTACAGGTGGCAAAGGAATACTTTGATGATAATATATCGTAATCGACAAACAAACGGTATAGATTAGGGCAGCAGGAACCGCCGAAAAGTCCTGTGGGAGGAACACAAATGAGCAAAGAAACAAAAATGACCTTCAAGAAAAAGCCAATGTTTTTTGGGATTGCAGCATGTGCTATAGTTTGTATTGCGGCAGTCTGCTTCCTGCTATACTTTCAAAAGAGCAGTAATTCCGGGGAAAATCTGGAAGCATATGACTCCGTTTGGCCCGAAGATAAAATAATGGAAGAATTAAATAAAAGAAAGCCATATTGGGAAGCATGCAGCTTTTATGGGGAAATTGTGAATTATGCAGAAAATGTAGTAGGCATTAGGGATATTTCCATGCATTTTGCGCCGCTGTTTGACACTGATAGTCTATATTATTCTGCGGATGATTTTCGGCATGTACCCGCGCTGGTGATTCAGCTTGCAGAATATGAAATTTATGCAAGGCACGGCTGTAAATTTAAAGAGGAAGATTGGAACCGGTATTTTATGGGGCAGCTTTGGTATGTTCCTGTGACTGCGCAGGATGAGTTTGATGATACCAGACTGAATGAATTTGAAAAGAAAAATCTGGCGCTGTTACAAGGGCTGGATGTGGAGGCTTTGAAAGAACTTCCGGAGGAATATTATTATATAAAGGCTGTGGGCGATAATTCCCTGATTCTGGATGATATCGAGTGGATTACGGATGAAAAAAGGGCAGCAGAGATAGGACATGAGAATGATATGCCGGGTGGTTTTTATATATACAATGAAGAGGAATCCCCCTTTGCCTGTTTCTTTGCGGAGGCCTGCTCCTTTACCATATTGGAAAATCACTATTATCCGCCCAAGAAAGTAGACAAGCAGACTTTCCTTGAGGGAATTGACGGCGCGGAATTTCTGCCGCCTTATCTTATCCAAATAGAGAATGGAAAAATAATAAGCGTTACGGAGCAGTATGTTCCGTAACGCTTGGGAAATGTATCATGCAGCTGGAATTTTCATGCCGGACATTTATTAGACGCTTCCGAATAAATTGCATTGAACTTTCAGTCCTCCTTGGATACGGTATTTCTGTAACTCGAAACCGTTTTTACAAAGGAGGATTACTTATGAA
>JAMPGL010000091.1 GCA_023663945.1 Lachnospiraceae bacterium
TGTTATTCATAGAACTTTCATAATAATTAACCATACAATATCCAAATTCCTGTTCCAAACCTTTAAACATAGCACTGCCATTTTTTTGCAGATCAAAGATGACAATTATACTCAATAGCACTGTGATAATCATAAATTTATGTTTTATGTATTTTGAAACTTTCTGGAATGAACAAATTCCAAACAATGCCATATATAATAAAAAGAAGCTGCCTACAAAAGCATAACGATACGGAAACCAGTTTGGATATTGAAATCCATGCCAAGCCATATCTAATCTTGTAAAATAGAAACTGCACACCAGAAAGATTAGAATAATAACTGCACCTATTTTTTCTTTCACTTTAATCTGCGGTAAAATAAAAAATAGCAATGCAAAGATAATCACAACATAGCCACAATAAATTGCCGGAAGACCTGTGTTCTGAATGCTATCATAAACTCCATTCCTAAGTTTTCCAAATAATTTCATGAATTCAAAATTGGTCTGTATATCCGGAACATAAGGTTTTACCGCCAACTTTCCCTGTGCCAAATCCTTAACCACTGGTAAAATTATGGGCGCCGAAATTCCAAACGCCAATATTGTACAAACTACAAAACGCAGCGTTTTCAACACATATTCACGAATATTCTGTCTTTGGACACAGCACAAAACACGATATGCCATATAAATTGCTGTAAAGATTCCTACCATATAACCTGTATAATAATTACAAATAAACAAAGTTGCCAAGGCAAACATATAGTGCAATCCTTTACAACCATCCAATATTTTTTCCACCCCCAACAAAACAACTGGTAACAGAATAACTCCATCCAACCACATCAAGCACATGGAATAAACCATGTTATAGGACATCAATGCATAACTAATGGCAAACGGAAGCACTAACAGCACTTTCCAATTTGAAGAGTCTAATGTTGATATTACTTTACACTTGCTCTTTCCGGCTAACAGTTCGGGAAAAATTATGTAAGATTGCCATATATAAGCTCCAAATACCGCAAAACTCAAACCGGCCAATCCAATTTTCAATATTGTCAAAAATGAAATAGCAAAAGGTAAATTTTCCAATGAAAAAAATATTGTAATAAAAGACATAGGACTAGCAATGTAATATGCAAACAATCCCAGGTAATTTCCTCCCATAGATCTGGACCACGAAAAAAACAAAGAATCATCGCCAAATACCAGATACCGTAATGATGCAAAGAATTCCAGATATTGATCTCTCATATCCATAATAAATAAAGATTTATTGCCGAACGGATAAAACCCTTGCTCTTTAAAAATCAACAGCATTGTAACCACCGGAATAATAAATGACAAGATATACAAAACTGTCATTTCTTTTTTTTGTGGTTTCCTTTGTAACATCTGCTATCTCCCTTAATTCTTTCTCATTTATTCCTCTTTTTATTGTTATCTCAAAATATTCGCTGAAATATAGTAAATATTTTCAATCAAATTATACATAATATTTTAGCGAATTTTTCGCTAAAGTGCAATAGCGGATTTTTCACTAACATATAATCTGTATAATAACTAATGCAACTGAAAGGGATTTTATTATGTATAGGCGAATCCGTGATCTAAGAGAGGATAAAGATATGACGCAGGTACAAATGAGCAAAATCCTGCAATGCAGTCAACGGGTATATAGCAACTATGAACGCGGTGACATTGATATTCCCACTTCGGTTCTTATCAAACTTGCTGATTTTCATGATGTTTCCATTGACTACCTTTTAAACAGGACCAATAACCCCAAAACCAATCAATAAAGGCGTTTAAATCCTTGATACTTCGATTTTAACGCCCTATCTCACGGCGAACATTCGCTATATCCCCTTGCGAACATTCTGCAAGAACAATAATATCTTCATCGTTCATATTACGCTCTAACATGTTTTTAATAACTGTTTTCATTTTCTGCTCTATTCCCTGACGAACTCCGTCATTATACATTTCTGTGATCGCAATACACATTGAATCTTCCTCCTTATGTCCTTTTCTTTTTTCATCCTCAACTCTCTGGATTAATTCTTTGGAATTCGTAATCTTTCCAATAAACCCAACCGTTTCAATAGTCATTTTCTTCTTGTCTATTGTTTCATAATACCTGTAAAATTCCTGTCTTTGATTTCTTCTTGCATATAGTTCAAATACTTCCTTTAAATCTGTATGAAATTTTTCAAAATCTGTTTCCTGACTGAGATCATATATATGGATAGGATAATCTGCAACCTGTTTCTTTAATTGACTGCTTTTACCATTAAAACAATCAAATGTCAACATTTCATGCAAACTCTTAGGACCATCCCACGATTTTCCGCCCCAAAACAAAACGAGAGTTACTACAGGCAGTAATCTATCATCTTTGTAAAAATGATACAGATATTCACCAGCACGCAATATTGCCTTATCTTTACCCAATTTCTGTTTTATCTTTTCATGCTCTTTATGTATCGCTTTTATATTTCTAATCTGTTTATCATACTCCAGCGCTTCTCTTAACATAATGCGTACCGGCATACTGTAATCCACAGTTTCCTGATTTTCAAGAATCCAAAGTGCATATTTCTGTTTTTTACTTCCGTCACATATTTTTTCAATAAGCATTCCTGATTCTGTCTTACTGATTACAGTATCGCACTCCACTAATTCTGTTGTTCTGAGTATCTCTTCTCCGTCAAATATAGCTCCGTTAAACAAGTCCGCAAAACGTTCCGGTTTTGCCAAATAATTTTTTTGAAGAATATCCTTTTCTCCCATGGCACCTCCTACTGCAGGAGAGCCCTCGCTTTCCGAAACCTCCTGCTTTATTCTTTTGTTAGATTTAGAATAAAAGCATGAAATGTTTCGATAAGTTTTATCTCAGAAAAAATAGAAAAAAAGAAAAAAGAAACTTATGCTTTGAAATGACTATAGCACAAATTTCTTTTTAATGCAACAATTATCATTATTTCGTTTTGGATTTTTTTGCAAACTCAGACTACAGCGGATACAAGCTCTATTCTTTTGCAGTCTTCTTTCCACTCAGAAGCATCCATCCCGCCGCCGCGCAAACGACAGCCGCCGCCCCTAACAAAAGCATATCCGACACCGAAAGCTTTTCTTTAAAAAGCACCGGCAGCGCCTTTTGCAGCTGCTCCGGATATGCGCTGATCAGCACCGACAACAGATTATTGATAAAATGGACGCACATAGACGCCGCTATGCTTCCTGTTTTATATGCAGCAAGAGTCAGTCCAAGCCCTACGATACCGATGGTAAACATTTTAATCAGACTCATATGGTATGCGGCAAAAATCAGGGTGGTTACCAAAACCGTTACCACAGGCTTACATTTATTTTTCAGGGTTCCCATAACAAAGCCTCTGAATAACAGTTCTTCTCCGATTGCCGGCATCAGCGCAACAACCAGTATGAGCAGATAGGTCGGTACGCCCGTCAGCATATTGTCAAGCTGGGTCAGCCCCTCCGTGCTGTCCGGGAATATGGGCATAAGAAGTCCTCCGATAAGCAGTGCGCTTAAAAACGCCCCGACTCCCATAATTACCGAGCCTATTAAGGGCAGGGGTTTCACAGGTCTGATGGAAAACAGCTTTTTGGCATCCGCCTTCATGTACCATGCATAAACGAGGGGACAGAGAAGGATAATCCCCTGCTGGATGGCAACGCCGCCAAATCCCCATTTTATCTGGGCATAAGAACCCACATAAAATATCAGCAATAAAACCACGCACAATATCAGAATCACATCCCCGAAGCCGGGCATCTGTTTTTCCTTCATGCCGCTCCGTCCGGAAAACAGCTTGACACTGCTCAACCCTTCTGAAAACAGCACTGCCTCGCTGTTGTAGATTTTCCCCAATACCATAACCGCCAGTAAGCTGTAAGCAACATTGGAGAAGAGGACAATAGCAAAAAGACCATAATTATAACTGAACTGGAACAGTCCTTCCACCATCAGCGCCACATTGACAATGGGGATTGCCGCCGTCTGGGCCGTCAGCTCTATATCGGGAATCATGGTCACATAGCTTCCGAACATAAAAATCAGCATAACCGGCGTTGCATAATTATTTGCTTCCTTAAAGCTTTTGGCAAAGACGCAGGTGCACATGCAGACAGCCGTTACCAAAAGGCCAAAGAACACCATAACGACCAGGGTAAACAAAATTCCCGGAATAAAGGTTTCATAGTGAATGGTTATATTCATATCCGCCACAGAGGACAGGGAGCTGGATACCAGAAATATCATCGCCCCTCCCATGGAAAAGACATTGAGCATTGCCGAAACGCAGGCAATGACCGATACTGCCAGGAACTTGCTCATAATCATCTCAAAGTTGGTTACCGGAAGGGTCAGAAGAGTCTCCAGTGTCCCCCGCTCCTTCTCTCCCGCCGTCACGTCAATGGCAGGATAAATGGCTCCCAACAGAATACTCGTCACAATAAAAAAGGGCATCATGGAACCAATGAGATTGCCCACTGACTCCTCTGTGGAAGATAAATCCTCCCGCTTAAAGCTGACCGGATTTAACATGGCTTCTGCATCCAGCCCCGTAGCTTCTATTTTCTGCTCCCTTAAATTCTCCCTATAGATGCCAAATGCGTCTCCTAAGGCTGAAACCGCTGTTGCAGACCGGTCCTTTGCCGAAAGGTAATTCAGGGTAAAGCTGCCTTCTTCCGTTTCCCGCACGAACGCATCAATTTCCTCCGCATCCAGCGCCTCCTCATAACCAGCCACATCCACAATTTCTATCCGATAACCGATATCCTCCTGCTTCTGTGTAAAAATATCTTCAAATTCCTTTTCTACGGCTGCATCCGTATCAAACGCCACCAGATAGGTTTTTTCCGCCTGACTGCTCATAATGGCGCTCATGAGGAAAGACATCCCGATAATCAGAAGGGGATACAAAAGAATCGGTATGACCACCATGGTAAACAGGGTCTTTTTATCCCTCAAAATATCCTTTAATTCCCGCTTCAGCAAAGCGGTCATTCTCTTGATGTTCATGCCGTTTCCACCTCCTCCATAACCCGATGGAATGCCTCTCTTAAATTATCAGCCTCACACGCTTCCATAATCTGTGCAGGGCTTCCCTCCCGTACAATCCTGCCCTGATAAATCATAATGATCCTGTCGCACAAAAACTGTGCCTCCTCCAGATAATGGGTGGAATACAGCACGGTCTTTCCCCTCTCCTTCTGCGCCTTCATAAAATTCACAATGGCGTCTGCGCTTAAAATATCCAGTCCCAGCGTAGGTTCGTCAAATATGTAAATATCCGGTTCATGAATCAGGCATCTTGCAATGGACGCCCGCTGGGTCTGTCCCGTGGAAAGCTTCTCAATACGGTTGTCCAAAAAACTCTCCATATCTAACACCCTGCCGATTTCTTCAATCCGCCTGGTAATTTCCTCTTTATCAATTTCGTATATTTCTCCTAACATATAAAGCATTTCCCTTGTGCTTAGGCGATGGTACAGCTTGGTATTGCCGGAAAGATACCCGATGGAGCGCTTTAACAAAACCGCATCCGTGATTCTGTTTCCTTCTTTATCCTCGATTTCCACGTTGCCGCTTGTTGGCTGCATCAGGGAACCAAGCATCCTTAAAAGCGTGGTTTTCCCTGCGCCGTTAGGTCCT
>JAMPGL010000092.1 GCA_023663945.1 Lachnospiraceae bacterium
CCCTGTTGAAACATGGCGGAAAATACCACTGAAAATATTATGCCGGAGCCACTGCACCGACGGTAGAATGTTATGATACAAGGCATCGTTGCCTCATAAGATGATGATATCTTAACAGACTAGGAAATGAATTACAATATCTGGAATATAAAAATTTTATAAACTTTAGAAGCACAAAACCAAATTTTACAGCTATCTGTCTTCCCCCATAATCCACTGGTCATTATGCTCCGTATAAATCAGTTTCAAATAATACGCATTAGGAGCAGATACAGTATAAACATTTTTGCCGTTTGTTGGATCATACTCGTTTATGGCGATTGCAGAATATAAACCGCCATAGTTCTCTCCATCTCCATATTGCTGGAGATGCTTTTTATTCTTCGTAACATCATACGCACTGATTGGAACATTGTCATAAAACATATATCCATAAATCGGGTCTATAATACCGTATCGCCCCTCATAATACGCTTCGCAAACTACATGACCGTTATATGCCTTTTCAAGATTTGCCAAATGTACAATTCGACATGGTATGTTACAGCACTGAAGTAATACAGCACAAACTCGCGCCATATCTGCACACCAGTCTGTACCTCGTTCTATAATCTGCAGCTCAGTGCCTCCAAAAAGCATATCTTTAAAATCTACATTATATTCCATTGCAATTTCAGAGGTAAACTTTATTACCTTGGTGATAGTCTCTCTATCTGTTTTACCTCGAAACTGCCCTGCAAAACCAAATAATTCATGCTGAGTCATGTCAAACCTTTTTATTTGAGAATATAAATACAGGTAAGAATCATCGTCCAATAGAACCATTTCTCTGATGAATATATCATCTATGGAATTACCGGCGTGTACATCATTCCGAAGCATTATCCCATAGCTTTTCCCAAATACATCGTATCCTATTTTCATATCAGCCTCCGCTTCCACGCGCCTAAATCCCCTAACTCAATGAAACGGACGGCTATCAGAACATGCCGCCACACATTCACCCTGCTATTAATACCGATAATACGGACCACCGCCGCAACACAGCCCTCCGCCTCCACAGCACAAATTACAGATTAGATTCGCAAGACAGAGCTTCAAGCACAGCCCATTTCCGCTGGTATAAGGCTGTCCATAAGAATACTGGCGCTGGCGGTACCAGGAACCGCCGTTTTCAAACTGATAGACCAGATTACTATAGTCCCTGTTTCCCGGCTCCATCGCTTCCGCACGTCTTGCATGTTCAAGCGCAGCCACCTGATTGCCAAGTCCTGCATGAGTAAGCGCACTGTAATAATACCACCGGGCGCTGCGGGCGCCCTCTTCCATGCCGTCCAAAACAGTCCGCGCTTCCTTATAATAGCCGTTCCGAACATAATTTCCGGCTGCGCGGAGATAATTATCCTCCTCGTAGCCTGTCCCTTGGCTTCCTCCCCATGCGCTGCCAAATCCGCCGAACCCTCCGAAACTGCCGAAGTCGCCAAAATCCCCAAATCCGCCAAAACCACCGCTGTTTTGGCTGGTCTGCCTATAACTGCCCTGACTCCGGTAATTATAACCTTCCGTCCGCTCCTTCATAATCTGTTGGTATGCCTGCTGAATTTCTTTAAACTTCTCCTCAGCCTCATCTTTGCGGGGATTGTTAATATTGGCATCCGGATGATACTTTCTGCTGAGAGCCTTATATGCTTTTTTAATTTCTTCTTCTGATGCACTGCGTGTAATGCCCAGAACTTCATATGGATCGCGCATCGTCTTCCTTTCGCCTGACTTCTTTTCCCGCTTCCCGCTTCTCATGCACCATCTCATACCGGTACCAGACACCGGAATATAAGATGTTCCGAAGAATCTCTGCATTTTCAATAATAGGAAGCTTCTCAAATTCGCGGCAGCATTCCGCCATCATCATTGTCAAAATTGTCTTAATCTCTTCTTCAAAATCCGGGGTGTTGAACTTTCTTTTTAAAGGGTTATAACGCTCCTGCTTAATATCCTCTTCCACATCCTCATAGGCATCCAGCAGATAAATAAACTTTCCAAGAAAATTTCCCATGGACTTTAATCCTTCCTGCCATTCATCCTCCCTGACAGCAAGAATTTCACCCATAATTCCTCCAAAAAGCCCCGCCATATAGTCAATATCCTGACTCAGGTTCTTTTCTCCCTGCGCAATTTCCCACATCGAGCCTGCAATTTTCTTTGCCTTTTCTCCATATTTTAAGCAGACTGACCGGTAAGCGCGGCAAAGCAGTTTACTATATGCCAGCCGGGAGACCTTCTTTTCATCTTCCCAGTCATCCCTGCACTTATAATAAGTAAACAGCACATTCATATCCGCCCCGTAGCCGGAAAATTCATTTTGCCTTATGGCATGCTTTTCAAAAGGATGGGCGGCGCACTTGACCTGTCCAAGCTTCGTTTCCGGCTCATACAAACTGGAAAGCAGCATTACCACAAACGTCATATCATAAGAAAGGCTGAACTGCCCGGTTATGCCGTATTTTTGCTTAAGCGCATTGCACAGCCCGCAATAATAGGAATGATAGACATCAAATTCTTTGAACTTCATATCTCCCTTATTAATAATAATATATCCGAACATGGACTCACCTGCCTAGCTCTTTTTGATAAAAGTCTGGCTGCATTTGGGACATCTGATCTCTATTCTGCCCTTCCCTCTAGGCACCCGAATTTTCTGCTTGCAGGATGGACAGCGGTAAATATGATGCGTTTTTCTCTGCTGCATGTCCCGCTTCCAAGCCAAAAAGCGCTGTCTGACCTTGTACTCATGCCTTAGATACGCGGAATTTTCTTCTCTTCTCTTATAGATATTTCGGGAAAAAATTCTGAAATATGCATATATGAGAAGCGCAATTCCCAGCACATAAAATATCCTGACTCCAAACAGGGAAAATATCAGGCAGACAATTACCAGAATCATCAAGAAACGGTTTAATTGGTCTGCCCCATATCTTCCCTGCATAAAACGATATAATTTTTCTCTCATACAGTACCCTCTCCTTATTCCGGTACTATCTATCCTACTTCTTTCATCACCATAAAGCAATAAACGCAATATAAAGTATTCTTAAAAATATATAAAATTGCACCATCCAGCAGCAGTACATGAAAGAAATATTCCGCATTCTCCCCTTAATGCTCCACTACATGACAGCATTCTCCTGATCAGCCAGCTTCACGGCAGCCTTCAGTGCTAGTTGAAAATAGCAAATCTGCAAATCCACTTCCTCCTCGCTCCCTAATACTTCTGCGCTCCACTGCTCACCATCCAGGCTATCACCTGTAAGGAGAAAATTATATAATTCCCAATTATGAAAATTGCACACCGCCTGTGCACCCGCTAATTCCATTTCCACTGCAATGCAGCCTTCTTCCCTCAACTGTCCCGCTTTATTTTTTGTTTCCCTATAAATAGCATCTGTTGTCCAGATTTTTCCCTGAACATAAGGCACTTGCATCTGCCTCAACAATTCTGCAAGTTTATCGGAGTTCACAATGTCTATGTATTCGCTCGCTTCTTGATAATGATAAGAAAGACCTTCATCCCGATATGCCTGAGTTGGTACAATCACCTTTCCCTTCGTCAACTCATAATCCAAAGCACCACAAGAACCAAACAAAATAAATTTTTCTGCACCTGTAAAACAATTTGCCTCTTCCAAGCAGGTAGCCGTCCCAGACGATGACACCAATGTCATATAGAAAGCAATTTTTACTCCCTGTATTGTCGTTAAATAAATTGGATGGTTTCCGTTAATACACCCAATTTCCGCCACCTTATGACAATCAAGCCTGGTGACTGCCCATTCAATCACCCTATAGGAAAAAGTAATCACGCAAATGTCAGCAATTCTCTCATGCTTTCCATAAACCGATTCCGGCTTAAGAATTGGCTCTGATTCTAAATCAAGCGTTCTGTGTATCATGAATTTCCCCCTAATTATTCTAAAACGTACTTTGCAGCAATTCATAAATTGAAAATCATTTTTCCCTATATACTAATCATTAGGCTTCTGATAAAAACGTCCCGACAAGCCCTCCGTCTTTACCTCATTTGCAAAAGCATTCTCATCGATTTCCCTGACCGCCCGAAGCACCTTTTTGACTTCATCCTTTGCCACAATCGAATACACCACATTCCGCTCACAATGCTCATAAGAGCCTTCCCCTTCCAGAATCGTCGCCCCGTGGTTAGTGATTGTGTAAATAACATCACTGATTTCTTCCGGCTTTTTGGTGACAATAAACAGCGTCCGCTTTTGATACCTTGTATAAAGCGCATGAAGCACCTGCGTCGCCGCAAACTGAAAGATAATCGAATAGAGAGCCTTGTCCCAGCCAAACAATGCGCCCGCTATGGATATAATCACAATGTTAAGCCCCAAAATCAAATTCCAAGAATCCACGCCCTTCTTTTCAGAAAGATAGATAGAAATGAAATCAGTTCCCCCCGATGTTGCTCCCACCATAAGGCACATGCTGACTGCAAGCCCGCTCAAAATCCCTCCAAAAATACTAATGAGGAGAACATCATAGGTAATCACGTGCGCCGGAATTATGTCCGTCAGAATACTGGTAAGGACAATCATCAGGCAGGAAAATAAAGTGAATTTCTTGCCTATGAAACGAAATCCAATATAAACCGGAACTGCATTTAACAGCAGATTGATTACTGTATACGGCACGGAAATTCCAAAATAGCGGTCGAAAATCGTCTGCAATAATATGGTGAGCCCGGTTGCTCCGCCGGGATACAATCCCCCTGTCCTCACAAATGTCTTAATATTGACTGCCATAAGCACCGCTGCAACACAGATAACAATCAAACGCTTCATGTCTTTTTTAAACTCAAATTTCATCGTAATCCTCCATGTCCCTTTATAGGAGACTTCTCTGCCATTCTCCCTGACTTTCTCTCAAATAGTATTCGCTGAGATTCTCTTCCTCAAACACCCGGAGAATTTTGTCAAATTCCCTTGCGCTTCTTTGAGGCGTAATATCTTCTCTTTTTATCCAGAAAGCTTTTCCTTCCTTAGAAGAAGTCAGTTCCCCGCTGAAATATTCTGTCTTAAAGAACATGGTAATATACCTGTTTCCGCCTTCAAACTCCCACTGCTGAATCCCGCACAGCCTGGGGCTTTCAATGGTAAGCCCCGTTTCCTCACGCACTTCGCGAATCACCGACTCCGTAAAAGATTCGCCCTTTTCCACGTGTCCTCCGGGAAAGGCAAGCCCTGACCAGTCCGGTTTGCTCCTGTCCAGCACTAAAACCTTATCTCCATCGCAAATCATACACATCGTGGTTAACTCCACGGTTATCTCTCTTCCCATCGTAACCCCCCTGCCAAGTCAATACCCCTCTGGAATAAATCGGCATACCTTGTTCTTGTCTTATTTTATTATATAGCAAAATTACAGATTTACAAGGCTGGGAAATAAAGTTCCGGTTTAGTTTGATTAGGCGTATTATCAAGACGACCACTCATATCAAGAATAACTTCTACGTCGCCCCACTCTCGTTCACTAAAA
>JAMPGL010000093.1 GCA_023663945.1 Lachnospiraceae bacterium
TGCAGTTCCCTCTCCAGCTTGGACCTTACTTCTTTTGATACAAGGAATGTGACCCATATGTTCAACATGTTTACCGGCTGCAGTTCCCTCTCCAGCTTGGACGTTACTTCTTTTGATACCAGTAATGTGACCCGTATGGACGACATGTTTTACAACTGCAGTTCCCTCTCCAGCTTGGACGTTACTTCTTTTGATACAAGGAATGTGACCGATATGAGCGGCATGTTTTACAACTGCAGTTCCCTCTCCAGCTTGGACCTTACTTCTTTTGATACAAGGAATGTGACCAATATGCGCAGGATGTTTTCCGGCTGCGGTTCCCTCTCCAGCTTGGACTTAAGTAACATGGATCTTTCTCAGCTCCAAAATGCTGAGTACATGTTCTTGAGCTTCGGTCGCAATTTGACATGGTTAAACACACCTATAAACCTCCATATTAACATTCCACTTTACCACACCCTGAAAGATGCCAGCGGAAATGAGTACTTCTCACTTCCTTGTAATCTATCTACTTCTATGAAATTAGAATCCAAAATTGCCTCTGGAACATATTGTGGAATGGATTGGATAATTGACAAAGATGGTTTGCTGACAATTAAAGGAGAATATCAAGAAGATGCCCAAACTGGCACAAGTTGGCAAGACTATTGCAATCAAATTAAGAATGCCAAAGTAACAGCCACTGGAGTACAAAGCACCAAAGATTGGTTTAAAAACTGTTTTTACTTGCTCAATGTAGATTTGAGCAATTTTGATACCAGTCAAGTCACAGATATGGGTGGTATGTTTTATGATTGCAGTTCACTGACCAACTTAGATGTTAGCAATTTCGATACCAGTCAAGTCACAGATATGGGTGGTATGTTCTATGATTGCAGTGCGCTGACCAACTTAGATGTTAGCAATTTCGATACCAGTCAAGTCACTAATATGAATGGCATGTTTCACGGCTGCCGTGCGCTGACCAGTCTAGATGTTAGCAATTTTAATACCAACCAAGTCACAGATATGGGCGGTATGTTCTATGTTTGCAGTTCACTGACCAACTTAGATGTTAGCAATTTCAATACCTGTCAAGCCACCGATATGAGTAGTATGTTCTGTGGTTGCAGTTCACTGACCAATTTGGATTTAAGCAATTTTAATATGAGTAATGTTACCAATGTACATATGGGGTACATGTTTGATGGTTGTGATTCATTTATCTGGCTTAAAACTCCAAAAAAAGTTAGTCTGACCGTATATCTACCTTTCAAAATGCAGAACAGCTACGGAGATGACTATACTATTCTTCCCAAAAATTTCGAGGAATCCGTTCAACTTTGGGGCAAAACAGATGACGTTCCACTTCCTGCCGGAACTTGGTATGGAATGGATTGGACTATAGATAATGAAGGGCTTTTGACGATTTCAGGAAAATATCAGGAGAATGGTGCCTGCACTAAGAATTGGCGCTATTTTGGAGATAGAATTAAACATGCAAACATTACAGCCACTGGAGTGCAAAGCACTAAAGAGTGGTTTAAAAACTGCTCCAATTTAACAGATGTGGATTTGAGTAATTTCGATACCAGTCAGGTTACCGATATGAGTGGCATGTTTTGCGGCTGTGAGGCGCTGTATGATCTAAATGTAAGCAATTTTGATACTCACCAAGTCACGGATATGAGTTCCATGTTTGCTGGTTGTGAATCTTTAATTCACTTAGATGTAAGCAATTTCAATACCAGCAATGTTACTGATATGAGCAGCATGTTCCGTGCCTGTTATGCTCTGACCAGTTTAGATGTAAGTAACTTTAATACCAGCAATGTTACTGATATGAGCAGCATGTTCTGTGCCTGTTATGCTCTGACCAGTTTAGATGTAAGTAACTTTAATACCAGCAATGTTACTGATATGAATTGCATGTTTGCCGAACATCACTGGTATGGTGAATTTACTGGTTCCTTAAGCAGTCTGGATGTAAGCAACTTCGATACCAGCAATGTTATTGATATGAGCTACATGTTTTCTGGCTGTGCGCTGACTGATTTAGACGTGAGCAATTTCAACACAAGTAAAGTTACAAATATGGAAGGTATGTTCTATGAATGCAGCCTACTACCCGAATTGGATGTAACTAATTTTGATACTTGCAAAGTTACAAATGTGTACTCCATGTTTTCTCAGTGTAAATCCCTGACCAGTTTAGACTTAAGTAATATGGATTTCTCAAAGATTGAAGATTGGAGTGATATTGGAATCCGTTCATGTCAATCTTTGCAATGGATTCAAACACCTATAAATCTTTCTGTCCAAACGGTATTACCCGCTATCATGGGCGATGAACAGGGCAATACTTATATTACACTTCCTCGTGAACAAACTGTATCCATAAGATTGACAAAAACTTTAGGAAAATCAGAAGAGATTATCGCTTCAGGAACATGGTATGGAATAGATTGGGCAATTAGTGGTGACGGCTCTCTGGATATTTCAGGTACTTACAATGAGCAATCGAGTGATGACTATGATAATGACTATGATAAAGTAATCTGGGATTGCTATTCACATGTAATTACAAGTGCAAAAGTTACAGCCATAAATATCCAATACATGTATGGCTGGTTTGGCGGGTGTCGCAATTTACAAAGTATAGATTTTATTGATTTTGACACCAGTAATATCACGGATATGGATGAACTATTCTATAATTGTCGCTCTCTGACCAATTTGGATTTAAGCAATATGAATCTTACCAAACTTATATGGGCGGAAAGTATGTTTTACCACTGCGATAATCTGGAATGGATAAACACTCCGATAAACCTCAACATTGACATTGATCTTCCTTATACCATGGTGGATGCTGACGGCAATACTTACTCCACGCTTCCCCGCGGTCTGACCACTTCCATAAAGCTGACCAAACCGTCAACAGGCGGTGAGCCGGCAGATAAGCCAGAGGATAAACCAGATAATCAAAACATTATTGCATCGGAAACCTATTACGGCATGAACTGGTCGCTTAACAAGGACGGTCTGCTGGCAATCGAGGGCGAATATCAGGAAAATGCTCAAAGCAGCATCGGCTGGGATGCTTACGCGGAGCAAATTATAAGCGCAAGAGTAACTGCCTCCAACGTAAAAAGCACCAGAGCGTGGTTTAAAGACTGCTCCAATTTACTTAATGTAGATCTGATGAATCTTGACGCCAGTCAGGTAATCGACATGAGCAGCATGTTTGGGGGCTGCCGTTCCCTGACCAGTGTGGATTTAAGTAACATGAACCTTTCCAGACTTAAGAGCGCAGATAATATGCTCGCATCCTGCGACAGTCTGGAATGGATTAGCACCCCCAAGAATCTCAGCATCAGCATTGCGCTTCCATTCCCCATGAGCGATGCGGACGGAAAAACTTACTCTGCGCTCCCGCTGAATCAGACGGTTTCAAACAAACTGACTCCCAAGGGCGACGGCCTTGCCATCATCGCCATCGCTGACCAGAGCTATACCGGAAAGGCGATAAAGCCGAGCGTAACCGTGACCTACGGAAAGCGGGCGCTGACTCCCGGCGTTGACTACACAGTCACCTACAAGAATAACACCAACGCTGCTGCGGCTGACTCCGCTAAGGCTCCCACGGTTATCGTCAAGGGCAAGGGCAATTACACCGACAGCATTACCGAGACCTTCACCATCCTTGCCAAGCCCCTGACTGAGGCCAACACCACCATTGCCTCCATGGCATACACCACTGACGGCAAGGCAAAGAAACCGACTCCCACCGTCACGGTGGACGGCACGAAGCTTAAATCTGGAAAGGACTATATTGTGGAGTTCCCCGACACGGTCTCCGGCGCATACCAGCAGCCCGGCCGTTATAACGTAACCATAAAAGGAACAGGCAATTATCAGGGAATGGTCATGACCACCATGGCGATTCTCACCAAAGACCAAATCCTCGCCTCCAAGTTAAAAATCGGCAAGCTTCCCACCTGTACCTATATAGAGGGAACGCCCGCCACCCCTGTGCCTGCCGTAACTTACGCAGGAAAAACACTGGAACGGGACAAGGATTATACCATTACCTACCGCAACAATGACAAAACGGGCAAAGCCACCCTGATCATCACAGGATTGGAAAACACGGATCCACAGGGTATCTATGTCCATGGTACGGTGGAGAAAACTTTTACCATTAAGGGCACCGCTCTCAGCAAAGCAAAGGTAACCTACGACAATAAAGCTGATTTTACAGGTCAGGCAATCTGTCCTGCTGTGACGCTGACCCTGAACGGCGCTGCTCTCCGCCCCGGTACGGACTACACGGTATCCTACAGCAACAACATCAATGCAGGCAAGGCGTCCATTACCCTCACCGGCTGCGGAGGCTACACGGGTACTGTAAAGAAAACCTTCACCATTCGTCCTGCGCAGGCAGCTGCCGATAAACTGGAGGTGGATTTTGAGAATGGCTCTGCCGAAGCGTCCTACAGTCAGAGCGGCGCAAAGCCTGCCGTAACGGTAAAAATCGGCGAAAATATTCTACAAAGCGGCAAAGATTACACTCTAACCTATAAGAACAATAAGAAGCTGGCTGCCTCCAACGCTGCCAAGGCTCCTACCATAATCGTCAAGGGCAAGGGAAATTATAGATTCCAAAAGAGCGTTACATTTTCTATTGTGGAAAAGTCTCTGAATGATGCGGATATCATAATCGCCGCACCGGACACATTCCTCGGCGCAAAGGGAAGTCTTTTGGCTGCCCCGGCCGTGACGGATGGAAACGGCAAAAAATTAAAATCCGGCAGGGATTATACCGTCACCGGTTATTTTATAAACGGAAAGGAATTCGACGGACGCGGCAAGGTTTCCTCCAACACCTCCGTCACCGTCAAACTCCGGGGTACAGGCAGCTATACCGGGGAGACCGAAGCCGTCTACCGCATTGCATCCAAAAACATTGCCAAAACCAATGCGGTAATCTCTCCAATCGAATTCAACGGCGGCACAACTGTTCTGACCGACCAGATGATTCAGGAGGGCAAGATAAAAGTAACCGATAAGACCACCGGGCAAGAGCTGATCTATGGCACGGACTACATCATCACCAGTTATAAGAATAATGCCAAAAAGGGCAAAGCCACTTTGACCATTCAAGGCATCGGCGAAAATTACGGCGGCACGAAAACCGTAAAATTCAGCATTACAGCTATGAAATTCAAAAAATAAAACGGAAAGGTTCATATTGAATCCCCGACCTTTTTCATGTATAATCCATTCATAGGAACAAATACTTTTCCTATGAATCCCATTGTGAGAGGAGGCTTTTTCATGAGCACTTTAGACGCAACCATTTCCATGCTGGAAGCGATGCCCGAAGATGCAAGAATAAAGGTTCTGGAATTCACACAGCAACTCTTTACTTCCAGAAAACCTGCAAATCCCTTCGTCCCGGTCAATCAGGAACAGGTTCTCTCCGACCTTGCAGAATCTCGGCAGCAGATTGCCGCAGGACAGGGTCTTAACATGAA
>JAMPGL010000094.1 GCA_023663945.1 Lachnospiraceae bacterium
GGAATAGCAAGCACTGGTTGCGTATATACGCAACCTCAGAAAAGCAAGCACTGCCCACGTCATGACACAGGGCAGAAAAGCAAGCACTGCCTATGGACGTCCATAGATAGATTTTTCACAGATTTTTCCTTGCGGAACATCTGCAAAAATTGGCTTGCGCTAAGGGGATAAATCCCCCTAACCCCCTTGCTTTTATAAACGCAAATAATTTTCTAAAACTGCCAAATATATTTTGTTCAGATCTCTCTGTGATATATCCAGTCTTTTCAAAAAATTATTGCAAAAACGAATCACGTTACTCTGTGTTGGACACGAAAAAAGTGTACTGCATTGAGAATTTTTCTTTATTTCCACCTGTAGATTTTTTTAAATATCAATCACCTTTTTTATTCTTTCTGATATAAAACAGGGCAATGACTACCACAATCATCTCGGAAAGCGGCATTGCAATCCAAACACCCAGAATACCAAACCACAATGGCAGTACAACCAAAAAGATTCCACTGATAAAGATACTTCTCATAAGCGCCACAATCATAGACTCTTTTCCACGCATAACAGACTGCAGATAATAAGTTGACAGCACTGTAATGCCAAGGAACAAAAATAACAGAAAGTAGGGACGGATAATACCGGGAGCTATCTCAAGAACTTCAGGTGTTGTTCTCATGAACAGCCTTACAATCTGCTGCGGAAAAAGTTCACCAATTACGGTAAAAAGCAGCCCCATAATTAAAACCGTCAACAGCGACATCCTCCACACGCTTTGCACACGGTCTGTCCGCTTTGCCCCGAAATTTGCTGAAATAATTGGCTGAATTGCCTGCCCCACACCACAAAACATCATTTGAAACAGGGACGAAATTGTTCCTACCGCACCATAAACTGCCAGTGCAGATGTACCACTATACCGCATAACCTGATTATTCATCAATATAACAAGAAAAACCGCCCCAAAATCAAAAATACTTGCGCCAAAGCCAATGCCAAGAATTTTTTTAAAACCATGCAGTATGTGGAAAGGCTTTACGAACCTCAATTTACATTGTTTTCTCAAAAAATAACTGCACATGACAATCGTTTGCACACTGGTTCCTATCACGGTTGCGACAGCCGCTCCTTCCATTCCCATCCCCATAGGAAACACAAAAAACCAGTCGCCAAATATGTTTGTGCAGCCGCCGATCAATACAGCCGCCATCGCAAGATTTGGTGCGCCATCGTTCCGGATAAATGCGCCAAGAAACGGCGGCATGACAAAAATCGGGAACGTATAGATAAGCCACTGGGCATACTCCATAACTTTTGGCATTAAAAGTGCATCTGCACCGAAAAAAGTAAAAATCTGCTCATGAAATAATCCAAAACCTATCCAGGCTGCACCCGTTAGGACACTCATCAGCAGGATAGCCGCACTAAAATATGCATTGCCCTTTTCCTCATTCCCCTCACCACGGGCAACGCCCATCAAAACAGAGCCGCCTATTCCACAAAGAACGGAAAGAAATACCATAATCCCATAAAAAGGATTGATACAAGCCATTGCCGCAGTGCCGGACGGTCCTACTGCCTGACCGACTGCGATTGCATCCACAAAACTATAAATAGAAGTTGCTAACGCACCCGCAATGGAAGTAATTAAAAATTTTCTGTATATTTGTTTTATGTCTGTTAAAATAAAATCCATCTTACCTAAACACCTGCCTTACAACTTAAACAATAGAATTCACACTTCGCGAGAATTCTATTGTCATGAATTAGTAAAACGGCAGCTTTTATTTTTCAAAGCCACCGTTTTTTAATGCAGATATGTATATTCTGCCACACGTTGATTTTCCCTGTTAAAAGCATACAAAATTGTCTAAACTCTCGACTGCATTTTTTCATTCCATGACGCAATCAGTTTTTTTAGGATTTCTTTCAGTTCTGTCCGTTCCTGATCCGTCAATCCGGAGAAAACAACATCCTCAATTTCACTGCCCATATAAAGGCATGTAAAAAGTCCGTGATTACTCTGCATCAGTAAGCTGGTCAAACTGTCAGCCGGAAAAGGTTCTTTTGACATTCCCCGGCACTGCCAGCCATCCATAAATGCCTCTCCTTCCATATTCATGCCGTCCGGTGACATACCTTCCATCCTGTCAGAGGATTTCCCATATCCTCCATATCCATACATATTGGGAAATCCGCCCAAATGCCCCCAACCGCCAGAAAATCCCTTGTACTGCCGGAATTGTCCGTCATGTTGTGCAGCATCGTGCTGTTCTTCCTGAGCAGAAGCGCCTTGTTTCATGTTATCCATGTTCGTAACTCCTTTCTGTATATTTTATTTCGTTTTAAATTAGCACTGATTCGCCTTGCTCTCAGCCGAATGTCGTGTTATAATTGATTATAAAGTTTCCTATAATGGGAAAGTCAAGAGGAAAATCCAAATGAGAAAAAATAATTTTCTTAGTATCAGTGAATTGGCTTCCATTTCCGGCGTAAATGCGAAATCTTTACGGTATTATGACCATATTGGCATCCTGCGCCCTGTTTTCGTTGACCCCGATACAGGCTACCGTTATTATGCCTTTTTCCAGAAGGAGCAGGTCGATGCTATACAGCTATGTGTTGAAATGGGCATTCCGTTAAAACATTTTTCTGATTTTAATGATAACAAAAATCCCCATTTTCTTTATGGCAGACTGATTTCAAAGGGCATAGCATATACGTCAGAGAAAATCCATGAATTGCAGTCTACACTATCCCGCCTGCAATACATGCAGGACGCCCTTGCACGGGCAGAGGACAGTTACGCACAGGAACTCCCGAAAACCTACACCCTCCCGGAACGCACCTGCTGGACAGTACCTTATCATGGTACGCAGTTTTGTGATGCCGCTCAGGAACTGCTCAGAAAAATAATCCTTGAAATAAACCGCCAGGGTTTGAAGTTCGGGTACAGTAATGGCTTAATACTGGCACATTATGACAATGAGTGGAAACAGTTTATGTTTGTAGACATTGACACGGATTCCTTGACAGAGGAAACAGAAAAACACAAAGAAATCCTGCATATACCTGAAAGCCGGTATCTATGTAAAAAAATAGAACACAGCGGCACAGAGCAGGCTTTTATCTGGAGCAGTCCCTATATTGAAAAGGAACAAATTTCACTCATTGTTGAAACGGAATTATTTATCGGGAATTATTATTTTCCTCAACCTCCTTTGGAGCAGCAATGCCTTATAAAGCCGGACTGACAACACCTTGCACTTTAATCATGCCTTTTCCCTTCCTCTTTGATTAAATGCTTCATTTGTATTGTAATGAAAATGAATGTAACAATAAAAGCCAGAAAATCAGCTACGGAATCTGCCCCAAAAGCCCCATAATGCCCCAAAGCAACGACATAATCAGCATAGCCGGGAATTGAAAGAGCAGATCACGGCTGATAGATACAATAATAGGCTGTGCGTCGATCGCAGGACCGATCGCAATGGAAAGCACAATGGCAAAGACTTTCATGACAATTCCCATGACTGCTATGGGAATATCTGATCCATATTTTACATAAAGCATATTAGAAATGCCGGAAGTAAGCACGATATCGGCTTGTGTCAAAAAACTGGAAATGCCAAGCGGCAATGCCTGTGCCACTGCTCTAAAATTAGGGCGGAAACTTTTCCATTTCAGCCGAAAGGTTTTGCTTTTCAGCAGATAGCGTACACAATGACAAATGACAGGATCTGTCCTAAAATCGTAGCAACAGCCGCCCCAATACACCCATATAAAAACCAAAAATTAAAACAGGATCAAAAATAACATAGATACCTCCGGACTGCCATCTGCCCGTATTACTGCGCTGAGCAGATTGATAATCACATAGAAGGGCATACCAATAAAAATAATTGTGCCGTATTTTCAGCATAAGGAAGCCGTAACTTCTGTTGCCCCAAAAGTGGTCAGGATACCGTCTGTAAACAGGAAAAATAAAATCATATAAATGATGCTAAAAACAGTACCCAACAATAAACCATTACCTAAGCAAAGATGAAAAACCTCTGTCTGGTTTCTCCCCTGACACAAACTTAAATGCGTGGCTGTTCCGTCGCCGATCAGCAATGCCGCCGCCAAACCAACCACCATCAAAGGAAATACGATTGAAGTAGCGCAGTTCCCAAGATAACCGACACCATGACCGACAAAGGATTGCAAAAAAACGGCGTGGAACCCATGCAGGATTCCACGCCGTAACGCTCATGTATATAATTAGAATATCACACTACGTCTGAAAAGTCAAATTTTATTCGGAATGTGACGCACAACCGATTATTCTTTATTGCACAAATTATTACTACACCATATTATCCTGATTCTGCCCATTATAAAGAAACCTTCTAACTTCCATAATCAAATCATTCGGATTATCATCTATTATCACATAGTAAATAATATAATTATCTACATAAATGCGGTAATAAGCATACCTGCGTTCTCGAACAGAATGATATGGTTCAAATGCTTCTGCTACCGGAAGTCGCTCTATAATAGCAGATTCTACCTTATCCAATAAGTCATTTGCCGCCTTTGGATTCTTCAGTTTTTCCGCAATATAGGTTACTTTTTTATCAAGATCCTCATAAAAAAGTGGCAGATAACTCAATCTGTACTTTTTACTGAACATTTATCTTCCTCCGTAGTCCTTCAAAAACTTCCTCGTGACTCATTCGTATGTCATTTCCCGTCGCAAACCTATCTGCTTTATCTAAAGCAGCTTCCACGCCATCCGTCAACTTTGAATACTCTTCAAGACTAAGTACCACCATTGCTCCATATCCGTTTTTTGTCAAGTATACCGGTTCACCCGCATTTACAATTTTCTCAATATCAGGAAACTTATTTCTTAAATCTGAAACAGGTCTAATCTGTAACATATACATTCACTCCTTATCAAAATTTTATCTTGATTTTATCAATATATATTTTACCCTACTATTCTAAAAAAAACAACTACTGTTAAAAAGCTTTCTTCATCATCACTATGTATTATACAAAAGTATTATTGTTAAGGCAAATGGCAGTTTCCTTTTCATAAAGAAAACTGCCAACTGCTCTACACTGATATATGCCTCATGATGACCAAAATCATAGTCTTCAAAGATTGAAGCCGGAATGAACCATTTTTCATTTTCTTTAATATAATGTTGGATATCATTTTCTTTTTGAGCAGAATCGAGTACTTTTAACAATTGTTCAGCTTCATAATCTAAGTCTATGTCACGATACCACCCATATTGAAATTTATAAAAATTCTTTGGCACTATATAATCCATTTTGATTCCTCATTCACAAATTATTTGTACAATCCTGATGCCTTGTTATTTTCTATCATAAACATCTGCATTTTGATTCACAAACATTTTTGATACCTCCGCAATTTCTGCAATCTATACAATCTTTTCAAATAATCGCTCAATATTATT
>JAMPGL010000095.1 GCA_023663945.1 Lachnospiraceae bacterium
AAAAGAATATGCTTCAGATAAAAGACTGAAATACGTGGATGCGACAAGAAAATATGCTTTGACAGAACCGGAAGCATGGTTTTACGTGTCCCCACAAAATTACACCGGAATGGAGATCAAGCCTTACCAGCAGCTTGTCGTATCGCCAAATCAACCAAGCTATGAAATAGACGGCGTTAATATTCCGTTGTACGAGGGATATGATTACAGCATAACATATTCCAACAATATAAGCTGTGGAGAGGCAACAGCAACCATTACAGGACTTGGCTGTTATACCGGAATCAGAGAGGAAAGTTTTACAATCAGCAGGGATTTAACAGTATGGTATCTGTCTGCTGGAATCGCATTTAAAAACCTCCCGAAATCTTATGATGAGGCAGATGCCAGACCACAGGTATTTGTAGCGCCGGATTATTTTATAGATCCGGATAACCCGGCTGACGAGAAATGTCTCACTGAAGGAGTAGATTATGTCCTCCGCTTCGACAGGCAGTATTATTTTGACAGCAGTGTTGGCAGTGATGCTGTGGTCGTATATGTGTATGCATATGGAAAAGGGAAATACAGCGGATACAAGAAAAGCAGTTATACGCTTTGGAAGGAGAACGGCAGCGGCACGTGCGGGGCAGAAGGAAATGAGGGAAATGTGACATGGAGTTATGATGGGAATAGCACATTGACGATTTCCGGAACAGGGGCAGTGGCAGAAGATGCGTTTTTGGAGTATATTTCTCCTGATTTACAGAAATACTCATCTTTTTCTGCAGGAAATATAAAAAATATCGTAGTGGAGGAAGGCATTACAGAGTTAAAAACAAGATGTTTTGAGGGAATTACTTTGTTAAGGAGGATAGAGTTCCCAAGTACACTGGAAAAAATAGACTCTTGGATTTTTAGCAGTAAATTATATAAGTTAAGGAAGGGACTTGCCATATACGGAAAAACAGACTGCGCCAGAGAATTTGCTTCGGCAGCCTCATATATGCGCTATGTGGATGCAACCAAAACATATGATCTGACAGACTCTAATGCATGGTTTTTTTCATCGCCACAAAAGTATACCGGAATGGAAGTTGAACCGTTCAGCGGTTTTGGGATATATTATGGGGATCAGCCGATATATAGGCTGAATAACAGGAATGTCCCATTATATGAGGGTCTTGATTATAACGTGACTTATTCTGATAATGTAGAATGCGGCACGGCAACGGCAGCCATAACAGGCGTTGGATTTTATACAGGGAACAGGCGGGAGAGTTTTACGATTGACAGAAATATAACAGTATGGGATATAGATGAGGACGATGTGGAAATCCTGTTAAAAAACTGTCCTGACAATTACGAAGATGCTGAAATCGTCCCGGAAGTGGCTGTTTCTTACAAGGGGACTGAGCTTGCGGAAGGAACGGATTATATTCTTCGGATTGATGGGGAATATGGTATTGACAGCAAGGAAGGATACGGTGAAGTGGAGGTAACCGTTTATGCATATGGCATCGGGCGTTACAGCGGATGTCAAGACATTTCTTACTGGCTTAGAAAGGACATAGAGAAAACCAACATAAGCATGGAGTATGACCATATCCTGTACGACGGAACTCCTAAAAATCCAAGAGTAACCATCACAACCTCAAAAGGTGAGGCTTTGACAGAAAACGAAGATTATACCCTGCGGTATGAAAATAATATCTATCCGGGCGAAGCAATTGTAACAGTTACCGGCACTGGCACGTATATCGGAAGCGGAACAGAAGTTTCTTTCCAGATTGACGGAATTTCAATCCAAAATGCAAGCATTGCATTAGATGAAACCATTTTTACATACGACGGCTCTCCAAAGCGGCCGTCGGCGCAGGTGACGTTAAACGGAAAGGCGTTGACCGCTGATAAAGACTTCTCTGTGTCCTACAATAACAATGTCAATGCAGGAACGGCGTACATTACGGTTACAGGAGAAGGAATTTATGCGGGAAGCATAAGCGCAAGCTTCCAGATCCTTCCATACAGCGCAGGGAAAGACAGCGTTTATAGCAAAGAAAATACGTTTATAGACGGAGATTACGTTTATGCGGTTACAGATGATGAACAGAACGAAGTGGAAGTAAGCAGCACGGCGAATAAAGGTTTGACAAAAGCCGTCATTCCGGCAGAAGTGAGCCATGGAGGGATAACCTATAAGGTCACGTCAATCGGTGAAAAAGCATTTTACAAGAATACAAAAATAAAGAATGTAGTCATCGGGAATAATGTGTCCAGCATAGAGAACTATGCCTTTTATGGATGCAAAAATGCGGTGGCGATTCAGCTTGGGCAGAAGGTTGAGCTGATCGGGGATTCCTCTTTCCGTAAATGCACAAAGTTGAAGGCGGTAACACTGCCAAAGAGCATGGAGGAGCTTGGGAAAAACGCTTTTTATGGCTGCAAGAAGTTAAAGAGCATCACCATTAATGCGAAAAACGCCGTAAATATCGGGAATAACGCCTTAAAAGGCATTTCCAAAAATGCAGTGATTAAAGTGCCCTCAAAGCAAATGAACAAGTACAAAAAGCAGTTGAAGTCGAAGACAGGGTTTAAAAAGACTATGAAAATCAAGAAAAAATAATAAGAAGAACCAATAAGCTGCCATTCAAGGCAGATCATGTGAAATATCAGGAATGATAAGAAAAAGCGTAAGAGGAGGAATGCGGAAATGATGAAACGAGTGATAGCAGCTCCTTTGCAAATTGCAGCAGTTTAAAGAGCATAGATCTTCCAGAGGGTATACGTTATATAAATAGCGGCACATTTCAAAACTGTATGCAGTTAAGAAGCCACGCATAGCTGACGATGCATTTGATGGTTGTGGAGACGAATTGTGCATTGTCTGCGTAGAGGGTTCTAAGGCAGAGGCATACGCCATAGAGAACGGCATCCGCTATGAGCTGACAGAACCGCGGAAAAAGCCGCAGTCCATCACGGCATCAGACTTCACAAAGATGGTCGGGGATAAGCCCTTCCTCATCCATGCCGAATCAAACGGCGACGGTGTTTTGACCTATAGAAGCAATAATGAATCCGTGGCGGAAGTGTCGGAGGAAGGAATCGTCGTGATCCATGGGGCAGGAACGGCAAAGATTACAATCACGGCATCCGAAACAGACCTTTACCGTACAGTCCAGAAAGTGATAACGGTCACGGTCAATCCGGCATCCGGTTCTGAAACAGGCGGAGACGGGCAGAATCCCGGCGGCGGAGGGAACACAGGAACAGACGGCGACGGACAGAACTCAGACGGCATTGAGAAACCGGACAATGGGGAGGCTCCGGCGGCAGTTCCGACGGTACGGCAGCCTTAATCCAAGAAACGGAATCCACAAAGGCGAAAGTAAAGAGCGCAAAAAATGCAAAATCAAAGAGCATAACATTGAAATTGAGCGGTCTGTCGGACTGCGACGGATACCAGATACAGTACGGACTGAAAAAGAATTTCAAAGGCGCAAAGTCCATTGCCAAAAAAAGCGGTTCTGTCACAATCAAGAAATTAAAGAAGAAGAAAACGTATTATATCCGAGTGAGGACATATACGGAAATCGCAGGCAATACGTATTATGGAAAATGGAGCAGCAGAAAATCCGTAAAAATCAAGAAGTAATAAGCCAATCAAAGCGGCATACAGAAAAAGACTGTCACAATGGCAGTCTTTTTTTTCGGAAAAAATTATAGAAAAGGGAAAATCCGCATAGCCGCAAATCTTAACAATACATTATCCTCCTGATACATGATAATTACATTTATGGCGGGAAAAAACGCCATGCACAAAGCAAAGGAGGATGTTACAACATGAAAACAGCGCTTAGCATTTTGAAACTCATTGGAAAAGCATCTGCGCAGGCGGTTATCTGGCTGGCAGGAAAATTAGGGGGAGGGAAGTAGAATGGCTGCAAATGTGGAAACCATGTTCAGCACAAGGGAAAAACCATGGCATGGGTTAGGAACAGTGGTAATGGAAGCGCCGGATTCCAAACATGCGCTGGAACTGGCGGGGCTTGACTGGCACGTGACCCAAAAATCACTTTTTACAGTGAACGGAACAATGGTTGCTGGATTCAAGGCGAATGTGCGGGAGACAGACGGCAGGGTTCTCGGCGTTGTCACAGACCGGTACAAGGTTGTCCAGAATGAGGAAGCCTTTGCATTTACAGATGAGCTTCTTGGCGGGGGAATCCGCTATGAGACGGCGGGAGCGTTACAGGATGGGCGGAGAACGTGGATCTTGGCGAAGCTTCCGCAGCGGTATATCATAAACGGCGATGAGATTGCGCCGTATCTGGTGTTTATGAACAGCCATGACGGGACAGGGGCAATCAAGGCGGCGATGACCCCAATCCGCGTAGTCTGCCAGAACACGTTGAACCTTGCGCTGGCAAAAGCAAAGAGAAGCTGGTCTACGCACCATACCGGCAATATCAAAAATAAGATGGAAGAAGCAAGGAACACACTGCTTTTTGCAGACCGCTATATGGCGGAGCTTGGAAAAGAAGTAGACGGATTAAACCGCTTAAAAGTGTCTGACAGGCAGGTGTCTGAATATCTGGATGCGCTGTTCCCGCTTTCTGAAACTGCAAGCGGGCAGCAGAGGAAAAATATCATACGCATGAAAGAAGACATGAAGCGCCGCTATTATGATGCGCCGGATCTGCAGGGGATTGGAAAAAACGCATACCGCTTCATCAATGCGGTTTCAGATTTTGCCACCCATGCGAAGCCCCTTAGAGAGCGTTCCAACTATAAGGAGAGCCTGTTCGCAAGGACAGTGGATGGGAATGCCATGATTGACAAGGCGTATGAAATGGTGAGGGCAGCATGAGTTTTGATGGGAGTATCTTTTTGATGCTCCTGATTTTATGGGAGGAATGTTATGTATAACAGTATTTCAACGGCAGGAATCACGCGCGAGGCGTGGCTTCGGATGAGGAAAAAGGGCATAGGAGGATCGGATGCAGGAGCTGTCTGCGGGCTGAATCCATACATAAGCCCAATGAAGGTCTATCAGGATAAGACAAGTGAGGAAATCACAGACATTGACAATGAACCTATGCGGCAGGGGCGGGATTTGGAGGAATACGTCGCAAAAAGATTTATGGAAGAGACAGGATTAAAAGTACGCCGCTCCAATAAGATGTACCAGAGCAGGGAGCATCCCTTTATGCTTGCGGATGTTGACCGGCTTGTTGTCGGAGAGGATGCGGGTCTGGAATGCAAGACCGCAAGCGCCTACAGTGCAGATAAATGGAAAGACGGTGAAATCCCTGCGCATTATCTCATTCAGTGC
>JAMPGL010000096.1 GCA_023663945.1 Lachnospiraceae bacterium
GGGAGAAAAGCAGACTTCGCACAAAAGGCGGGTATCACTCTGTAAAATGAGTTTTGCGAAAAGAAAACGCTCTATGTAGCGAGTGAAAATGATTAGAAAGGCTCTGTGTATGAGAATATGCAGGGCTTTTCACTTTTGGACATAATGTCTAAAAGTTATAAAAAAGGAATGAATGAGGGAGTTCCGCCGTAATCGGCATTGTGGAAATGTGTATAACTGCCTGTTTTATGGAGCTGTGGGTAACTCTGTTTACAGGATGTGGGAAAGCTGCCCTTTGCTTTTCCACGTCCTGTAAACAGAGTTATCCACGGCGGAATAGGCAGTTATGCACATTTCCATGATGCAGTTTTGCATTTCGATTATTTTCTTTTTTACATACATTTTACAATAAGTAGATAGTAATTTTACCTGTCTGTGATATGATATGCAGTAGAACATAGGAAATAAAATATTTTAAGGCGTAAACATATGGCTGGTTAGTGTAGTGGTTTCAATTGATAAAATGAGTATCCTTGTGATCGTACTGTTTTATTCCTTGTTTCCTATGAGAAATTAAGCAGGAAACCAGTTGCGGGACTATAGCTGGCATTTGATTCGTCGAAAAAGAGGTGTGGCTTTATGATTTTTTGTGTGGAAGATGACAGAAGCATCCGTGACCTGATGCTCTATACGCTTTCATCTGCCGGGTTTGATACAAAAGGATTTTCAGACGGCAGGGATTTTTTTGATGCGATGAGGGAAGAACTTCCAGAATTGGTCATGCTGGATATTATGCTGCCCGGGGAAGATGGCATACAGATACTTAGGAAACTGCGTGAGAACAGCATTACGGCAAGTATTCCTGTCATCATGGCATCGGCAAAGGGAACAGAGTATGATAAGGTGATCGGTCTTGACCTTGGTGCGGATGATTATCTTGCAAAACCGTTTGGCATGATGGAAATGGTTAGCAGGGTAAAGGCTGTGCTGCGCCGCTCTGCTTCAAAAAGAATAGACAAGATTCTCCGTGTGGGTGAACTGGTGGTGGATGTCGGCGGACATACAGTGGAAGTTTCGGGAGAGCGGGTAAGCCTTACCTACAAAGAATATGAATTATTATTAAAATTCATGGAAAACGTGGGTATTGTGTTTACTCGTGAACAACTTTTGCAAAGTGTATGGGGAACGGATTTTGTAGGGGAAACTCGAACCGTAGACGTGCATATTGGCACTCTGCGCACAAAATTAGGAATATCTGGCAATTATATTAAGACAGTGAGGGGCGTTGGCTACCGGATGGAGGGAAGTCTATGAAAAAGAGTATTTTTCGTTCTATATGTTTTGCGACTGCGATGGTATTTATGGCATCTCTGATATTGATTATGGGTGTTCTGTATGATTATTTTTCCAGAGGGCAGCAAAACGGGCTGAAAGCACAGGCAGGCTTTGTAACACAGGCGGTAGAGAGGGAAGGGATTTCTTACTTTGAGGGGTTTGTACCGCAGGATACCCGTGTGACATGGATTGCTCCGGACGGCAGTGTACTTTATGACAGTGACTCTAATGCTGACCGGATGGAAAACCATTTAAATCGTGAGGAGATAAAGGAAGCGTTATCTTCTGGTTATGGCGAAAGCGCAAGATACTCCACGACACTTCTGGAGCGGCAGCTATATGCAGCACAGAGGCTTTCAGATGGTTCAGTTATAAGGCTTTCAGACACGCATCTTACGGTTGTATCACTGATACTTGCCATGATACAGCCGATTCTGATTGTTGGCATTGTTGCAGTTTCATTGGCTTTTGTTTTGGCATCTGGTTTATCAAAGAAAATCGTAAAGCCATTAAATGAACTGAACCTTGATGAACCGCAGGGAAACAGGGGATACGAGGAATTGAAACCTCTTTTTGACCGTGTGGACAGCCAGCAGCGGCAGCTAAAGGAGCAGGCAGCTAAACTGCGGCAGAAACAGGAAGAATTTATCACGGCAACAGACAATATGAATGAGGGATTGGTATTGCTGAACGATAAAGGGATTATTTTAAGCATGAACCGAACGGCATCCCGCCTGCTGTCTGTCAGCCCATTCTGCATAGGGAAAGATATACTTCTGCTCAACAACAGCCTGTCCCTGCAGGAACTTCTGCAAAAGGGAAAAGGCGGTGAGCATTCTGAAATCACGATGCAGCTTGGCGGCACGGAACACCAGATCAATGCCAGTCCTGTTGTGTCAGACGGCACGGTGACAGGGATTGCGCTCTTGATTTTTGATGTAAGCGAGAAAGAAAAGGCAGAGAAAATGCGGCGGGAATTTACTGCCAATGTATCCCATGAATTGAAAACGCCGTTGCATTCTATTTCCGGGTATGCAGAGCTTATGAAAAATGGGATTGTAAAGCAGGAGGACTTAAAAGGTTTTTCGGAACAGATATATTCTGAAGCACAGCGCATGATTACCCTTGTGGATGACATCATAAGGCTTTCCCGGCTTGATGAAGGCACGGAAGAAATGAAATGGGAAGAAACAGAACTGAATGTACTGGCAGAGGAGGTAGTCCGTACTTTACAGCCGTTGGCGGATGCAGCAAAAGTGGCTGTCACATTGGAGGGTGAGCCTGTTAGAATGAAGGGTATACCGCAGCTCCTTACGGGAATTATTTATAATCTCTGTGATAATGCAGTCAAGTATAACAGGGAGAACGGCTCGGTCAGTGTGGAAGTAAAAGACAGCCCAGAGTATGCTGTCCTGTCCGTCAGTGATACCGGGATCGGGATTCCAAAGGAGCATACGGAACGTATTTTTGAACGCTTTTACCGTGTGGATAAGAGCCGCTCGAAAGAGGTCGGCGGAACCGGGCTGGGGCTTTCTATTGTCAAGCATTCCGCAAAAATCCATAATGCACAGATTGAAATTCAAAGCGTTGTAGACGGTGGAACAACTGTCACTGTCAGATTTCCCAAATAGTATAAAATGAAAAGCGTCCATTTAGAAAACCTGTCTTTGGGGCAGGTTTTTTATTATGCAGAAAACAGATTATTTTACAAAGATTTTACTTTAGCATGATAACAGATTTGATGTTGGGAAAGTATAATCTGCCTATACAGAAGGAAAGAGGTGGAATTATGGATATTTTCAACGTGTTATCGCTTATTGGCGGTTTGTGCCTGTTCCTGTTTGGGATGGACATCATGGGAAAGGCATTGGAGCGCAGAGCGGGAGGGAAACTCCGCAGCCTGCTGGGGAAAATGACAACAAATAAGGCGGCAGGGATTGCCACAGGGTTAGGCGTGACCGCTGTAATACAAAGCTCGTCTGCGGCTACAGTCATGGTGGTGGGCTTTGTGAACTCTGGTTTGATGAATTTAAGGCAGGCAATCAATGTCATCATGGGGGCTAACATCGGCACTACGGTTACGGCATGGATATTAAGCCTTGCCGGGATTGACAGCAAAAACATTTTCATTCGGATGCTAAAACCGTCCTCTTTTACGCCAGTCCTGGCTTTGTTTGGGATTATCTTCTATATGTTCTGCAAGGATGCAAAGAAAAAGGACACCGGAACTGTTTTGTTGGGGTTTGCAACCCTTATGTTCGGCATGGAATCTATGTCGGGCGCTGTATCTGGACTTGGCAATATACCGGCGTTTCAAAATCTGTTTTTGCTATTTGAAAATCCTGTTTTGGGTACATTGGCGGGGGCGGTTCTGACGGCAGTTATCCAGTCAAGCTCCGCTTCGGTGGGAATCTTACAGGCTCTTGCGGCGACAGGGCAGGTAAACTATGGGGCGGCAATCCCTATCATTATGGGGCAGAACATCGGAACCTGCGTAACAGCGATGCTTTCGTCTATCGGTGCAAATAAGAACGCAAAGAGGGCGGCATTCGTGCATCTTTCTTTCAATGTGATTGGAACCACAGTCTGGCTTGCCGTATTCTGCATGGTAAAAATGATTTTTGCCCCGGCTCTGCTGTATGCTCCGGCATCGTTATTTGGGATTGCGGTTTTTCACTCCGCATTTAACGTGCTGTGTACGTTACTTATGCTGCCTTTGTCCGGCTTGCTTGAAAAATTAGTCTGTCGGCTTGTGCCGGATGCAGGAACGCCGGAAGTGCAGGCTGAACTTGACGAAAGGCTTTTTGCCACAACATCTATTGCATTGGAAAGGTGTCAGAAAACTGCCGCAGATATGGCAGCCTGCTCCGTGAATGCGCTGAAAGACAGCCTTACGGAATTAAAAGAATATTCTTCGGAACTCGCTGTAAAAATACGGTCGGCGGAAGAAGAAACAGACCATTATGAAGATATACTCGGTACTTATCTTGTGAAGCTCAGTGCAAGGGAAATCAGCGAGACAGACAGTAATGAGGCGGCGAAGCTGCTAAAGATAATAGGAGATTTTGAGCGCATATCAGATCATGCCGTGAACATTGTATGCTCTGCTGAAGAATTAAAGGATAAAAAACTGAAATTATCAAAATCTGCAAAGGCAGAGCTAAAAGTGCTGTCGGCTGCGGTAGATGAAATCCTTGACCTTGCTCTTGCGGCATTTTTGCATGATGATGTGCATTCTGCCAGCTATGTTGAACCGTTGAATCAAGTAATCAGCGGATTAAAGGAAGCCATGCGTACAAACCATATCCTGCGTTTGCAGAAGAAAAAATGCGGCATAGAAGCAGGTTTTGTGTGGTCTGATCTGCTGACTGATTTGGAAAGGGTATCAGCGCACTGTTCAAATATTGCCGGATGTGTCATTGATATGGCTATGGGAAATTTGAATCTGCACCAGTCTTTCCATGAGGTAAAGAAGGATAATGCGGAGTATCAGTCACAGCTTAATGCCTTTTCTGGGAAATATACATTGAAACAAAATTAAAAATTTCTGGTTGTTGAATACGGCTGTTAAGCAACTTATATAACAATAGATTTATAAAAAGCAAGTTTAGGAATGGCGGTCTTTGTTGAGATAAAGTCGCCATTTTTTGAGGGAAAATTGTAGACATGGAAAGGGATATGGGTAGAAAAAGACAAAAGTTATGTATTTATAAAAAACGAAAATATAAAGGATTGCTATACACATCAAG
>JAMPGL010000097.1 GCA_023663945.1 Lachnospiraceae bacterium
AGTACAAACATTGACAATTAGTTGTAAAAATTGTATTATGTACATTGTCTTGAAAAATAATATCGGCGTGTGGCTCAGCTTGGTAGAGCGCTACGTTCGGGACGTAGAGGCCGCAGGTTCGAATCCTGTCACGCCGACTCAGAATAGTCATCTTCAATGGGAGGATGACTGTTTTTGTATCTGACGAGCTGTAAATGCATCTGAGCAGAAAGGGTATCTGAGCAGAAAGGTATCTGGCAGAAATGCATCTATGCAGGCGGGCAGGAGAATTTCCAGCCGGACAGTGCGATGGCGTGTAAGGAGGAAGGAATGGAAGAGAATCGGAATCAAAATAATTCTGATTTTATGAGGGAAACCATTAAACAAAGACCGTTAAACAGAAAGAAACTGATCCGCCGTACCTTGATTACGGCGGCGATGGCAGTGATTTTTGGTCTTGTGGCGTGCGTTACCTTTTTGCTTTTGGAGCCGGTAATCAGCAACCGGCTGTACCCGGAAGAGGAGCCGGATCCGGTTGTCTTTGTGGAGGAGACGGAGGAGAATGAGATTCTCCCGGAGGATATGATTGTGGATGAATCCCAGATGCAGCCGGAGCCTACGGAAGCGCCGGTGCTGGAAGACGAGCAGATTGCTCAGGTGCTGTCTGAGATGAAGCTGGGGACAGAGGATTATCTTTCGCTGGTGAACGGCTTAAATGACGTGGCAAAAGAAATACAAAATTCTATTGTGAGCGTCGTGGGCGTCACTTCGGATGTGGGCTGGCTTGATAATGTGTATGAAAGTGAAGGAGTCGTGTCCGGCGTGGTTGTGGCGGATAACGGAAGAGAGCTTCTCATACTGGCAAATATCGACAGCATTAAAGACGCGGATTCGCTGAAGGTTGCCTTTGCCGACGACCTGGAATACGAGGCAGTCATCAAGATGAAGGACGAAAACACCGGCTACGCGATTATTTCCATTTCCAAATCAACAATGAAGGATACCACCGTTCATATGGCAAAAGCGGTGAGCCTTGGAAGCTCCGCCAGCAGTAATCTGGTGGGGATTCCGGTAATTGCTTTGGGGAGGCCCATGGGAACCGAAAACTCTATGTGCTATGGAAATATTACATCCACGGGAAACAGCATCCGCCTTCCGGATTCCAGCTACAAATTTTTGACAACGGATATTTACGGAAGCACCGGAGCCAGCGGCATATTGATCAATCTGAAAGGACAGGTAATCGGCATGATTGACATGTCCTACAATGCATCCGATATACGGAACATGATCAGTGCCGTTGGGATTACCGAATTGAAAGGATTGGTAGAGAATCTTTCTAATAACAGAAGCATTGCGTATTTTGGAGTTTACGGCGCAGATGTGACCAAAGAGGCAAATGAAGAGCTGGAGGTGCCCTTTGGAGCATATATTACAGAGATTGATATGGATTCTCCGGCGATGGATGCCGGAATCCAAAGCGGAGACGTAATTATCCGCATCGGAGAAACAGAAATCGCGAGTTATCAGGATTTGGTCAAGGTTCTTCTCACACTCAGACCGGAAGAGGCAGTACAGGTTGGACTAATGCGTCAGGGACCGGAAGGGTATACAGAGATGGAAATTGATGCGGAGATGGGACAAAAAACGGAATAATGCAGGAAAGAAGGTATTGTTTTAAATGAAGTTTATTAAGGAATACAAAGATGGAGACAGAGTGTTTGACACTTACCTCTGCAAGCATAAGGTGTCTGCGGTCACAAAGAACGGAAAGCCCTACGAGAGCCTTATTCTGCAGGATAAGACCGGAACATTGGACGCCAAGGTGTGGGATCCTAACAACGCGGGGATTGCGGAGTTTGATGCGCTGGACTACATAGAGGTTTACGGCGACATTACCAATTTTCAAGGGGCGCTGCAGGTCAACGTCAAAAGAATCCGCAGATGCCAAGAGGGAGAGTTTAATCCCGCAGACTACCTTCCGATAAGTAAATTTGACATTGAAGAAATGTACCGGGAGCTTCTTCAATACATCGACCAAGTAGAAAATAACTATTTGAAACGGCTTTTGCAAACTTTATTTGTAGAAGATCAAGACTTTGCCAAAGTTTTTAAACAATCTTCCGCCGCCAAAACCGTACATCATGGATTTGTGGGAGGTCTTTTGCAGCACACCTTAAGCGTGGTTAAGCTTTGCGATTACTATTGTCAGTCTTACCCAGTGCTGAACCGGGACTTACTGCTCAGCGCGGCAATCTGCCACGACATTGGCAAAACCAGAGAGCTTTCTCTTTTTCCGCAAAATGATTATACGGATGAGGGACAGTTTTTGGGGCATATCATTATCGGGACGGAGATGGTGGGAGCAAAAATCCGTGAAATTCCCGGGTTCCCCCAAGTGCTTGCCAGTGAACTGAAACACTGCATTTTGTCCCACCACGGGGAGTATGAGTTCGGCTCTCCCAAAAAGCCTGCGATTATCGAGGCGGTAGCACTGAACTTTGCAGATAATACCGACGCCAAGCTGGAAACTTTTACGGAAATGCTGGAAAATAATACGGAGACCGGATGGATGGGATTTAACCGTCTGTTTGATTCCAATGTGCGGAGGACGGGGATCGAGTAGAACGGAAATAAATGCGAAACCGTCCTAAATGTTTGTAAGACCCTATAACACAGAGCCGGAGTATAAAAATGATATACGAAAAGAATCAGATTTTAACGGTAGATATTGAGGACATTACATCTGAGGGAGAAGGAATCGGCAAGATAGACGGGTATCCCTTTTTTGTCAAGGATGCAGTGATAGGAGACCGGGCGGAGATCCGGGTAGTCCGGGTTAAGAAAAATTATGCTTATGGAAGATTAGAGAAGGTATTAGTACCTTCTCCTTTTCGTGTACAGCCGGCGTGCGGTTTTCATAAGCAGTGTGGCGGATGCCAGATACAGGCAATGAGCTATGAGCGTCAGCTGGCGTTCAAAGAGTCTAAGGTGAAAAATAACCTTGTGCGCATCGGCGGATTTGACGCGGAGGAAATTGAGCGGGTCATGGAGCCTATCGTGGGAATGGAGGAGCCCCTGCACTACCGGAATAAGGCGCAGTATCCCATAGGAACAGACAAAGAAGGAAATCCCATAGCCGGATTTTATGCAGGAAGGACTCACAGCATCATAGCAAATACGGATTGCAGTCTGGGAGCCGTGGAAAATAAGGAAATTCTGGAAATCATCTTATCTTATATGAAAGAAAATAAAGTCCCTGCATATGATGAAACTTCCGGAGAGGGCATCATCCGTCATGTGCTGATTCGCAAGGGCTTTTACAGCGGAGAGATTATGGTGTGCCTGATAATCAACAGGCATCACCGCCGAAAGGAGAATAAAGGCACTTTTCTGCCTATGCAGGAGAAATTGATTGACAGCCTGACTCGCATAAAAGGCATGACAAGCATTTCTGTGAGCATCAATTCCGAAAAGACCAATGTAATCATGGGGAAAGAGATTCACACCATCTGGGGCAGAGATACCATCATAGATACGATTGATGTGAGAGATGCAGAAAAGGGTTTTGCACTGACGGGCAGGGGGATAACCTTTGCCATTTCTCCCCTGTCCTTTTATCAGGTTAATCCTTTGCAGACCCAGAAGCTGTACAGTCTGGCACTCTCTTATGCGGATTTGACTGGAAAAGAAACCGTCTGGGATCTCTACTGTGGGATTGGAACCATCTCCCTGTTTCTGGCAGAAAGCGCCGGACAGGTTCATGGAGTGGAAATTGTTCCTGAGGCAATCCGTGACGCCAGAGAAAACGCTCTCCGCAACGGAATCAAAAACGCTTCTTTTTATGCAGGAAAGGCGGAGGAGGTTCTTCCGGAAAAGTTTGAGAAGGAAAATATCCATGCAGATGTGATTGTCGTAGACCCACCGCGAAAAGGGTGTGATGAGGCATGTTTAGATACTATGCTGAAAATGAAGCCGGAGCGGATTGTGTACGTGAGCTGCGACAGCGCTACTCTGGCAAGGGATTTGAAAACGCTGTGCGCAGGGGGGTATGAGATTAAGAAGGTTCGGGCGGTGGATATGTTTCCGATGACGGTGCATGTGGAGTGCGTGTGTCTTGTTGTTCAAACTGAAATCGACACGACATATAGATGTGACGATTGACCTTGACGAGATGGATTTGACAAAGGCGGAGGGTAAGGTGAAAGCACCGCAGGTGCCATTGGAAATGAAAATTAGCATTTCGTGCCCGTGAAATGCGGATTTTCAGAAAATGTGGGACAAAAAGACAGCATCATAAAAGAAATATGCTTGTTTTTGCTCGTCCCGTAAAATATAATATTCTACTAGAAAGGCAAGAAAACAAAATGGAAACTAATCTTAATGCGATTGACTTGTTTTGCGGCTGCGGTGGTTTATCTTATGGTTTTGAGAAAGCAGGATATAAGATTCTGCTGGGGATAGATAATGATGCTAAGGCGTTAGAAACATTTGAACTAAATCATCAAGGGGCAAAATCAATTTGTGGGGATATAACGAAAGTTACTTACAAAGATGATATAAAGCCCTTGATTGGAGATAAAACAATAGATGTAATTATCGGCGGACCGCCCTGTCAGGGAATGTCGCTTTCAGGACCAAGAAAATTTGATGATCCGAGAAACAAACTCTATTTAACTTACATCCGCTTGGTAGAGGAAATTAAGCCAAAAGCATTTGTTATAGAAAATGTTCCGGGACTGGTGGGATTGTTTGGCGGACAGATTAAAGACAGTATTATACAGAAATTTACAGATATGGGATATAATATTCAATATAAGATATTGTGTTCGGCAGATTATGGTGTGCCGCAGAATCGGAAA
>JAMPGL010000098.1 GCA_023663945.1 Lachnospiraceae bacterium
AAAAGGTATTCTTTTTTCAGTTCAACAGCTTCCCGCTTGACTGTAGCTTTCAGGTATTGCTTCTGCACCCCGGAGGACGTAAGAATACCATACTTTTTAAAAAGCTTCTCTGAAAAAAGATTCCTTCTGATACAGGCAGACACTATATCTCTTAAGAGTTGTATTGAGCCGTTATTTAAACCAGTTTCTGACGCAAATAAAAGCTCACGATCTGTAGTCCATTCACAGTAATAACCATTCTCCCCATATATCTCCTGGAGGAGCTTGACGAAAACTGCAAAGCCTTTCAGTCCATATTCCGCCTGTAACAACCTGACTTTTTCATCCATGTGGCAATCGAGTTCAAAATAGTCTAAACTGACTTTATTTCCTCTCCCTGCCATTCTGTTTAAATCTCCTTAATCAAAATTTCTATCCTTGGATTTTTCTTATCCACTTTAAACCTGTCGGAAAATCCTGAAACATACTTCCAGCCGTCATCTTTCAATACTCCTGTGATCACAAGCGCATCCTGGATTACTTTGCGCCCGAAAGAGCTTATATTGTCCTTATCCCGGCGCCGGTTTGGTTCAATCCATGTATATTCCATGAATACAGGCTTTTCGATTTCCAGCCCTCTCATACATTGCATAACTGCCGCCGCAACAATATTTTCATTGATGGCTTTCATTTTTGCTCCTTTATAGCGGTTGACACGTTCTGCTGCTATGTAATCGTTAAGGCAGTCAAGACGACCTGGAATTATCAACTTGTATTCCACACAATCCTCCTTTCCGGCGGCATTTTACCCTGCCGCCCTGGTCTGTGATATATTGCGTGGACAAATATGAAAGTTAATGGTTACGATATTACCATGACATTTTCCACACCTTTCAGATGTTCCTCCAAAAATGTTTTTATGTTCGCTTTTGCCACATTCTTCCATGCGCCTCCGTCTGCCTCATACAAAGCACACGCCACGCCGCCTAAGCGTTCATCGTCCCTTACCCGGAAGATAAAGCTGCTGGCAGGCTGGGACACTTCCGTAAATGTCCTGTACGGTATCAGCATGCATGGACTTGGCACCTCTACTTCACTTAAAGAAGCGATGCCTTTTTTGACTGCCGCTTTCTGGCTTACCCCATCATCGCCATACTTTGCAATGGTGCCGGCTTTTACATTCCCTGCAAATGCAAGAATGACCGCCTTATCGTTATTTTCGTATTCCCCGTCCATGAATTTTGACTGCACATTGATAATGAATTTCTCATTTTCAATAAACTGTCCAAATGGAAACTCCGGAATTTCTGCACTTACCTCGGCAAGGGTTTCCCTCATACGGTCTTTATCAAGGGCAGAAACCAGCCGTACCTCCGTCGGGGATATTACCTGCACAATGTACTGTGCCGGCTTGAATTCCTGCTGTCCTTTGATATAATCCACGAGACTTGACAGCGTATTCATTGATATTGCGGATGCCCGGATGTCAGCATCCATACGGATTAACCTCTTATCCACAAAACATCCGTTTTCATCTTCCATAAAATTCGGTTTTGCCAGCTCCAAAATTCTGTTAATTGCTTTTTCAATCATGTCTTTATCCTCCCATAACCTGTTTCATGTTTAGAACTTTTGTGCCGTTTTCAGCCTGCCCCAGCAATTCGCCTGTATCAGGGTCGCAGCCAAGTTCTTTTGCCAGCTCCTCCCCTGTCTGCGGGCTTTCAGCTTCATTGTCCATGGACATACCACAGTCATCAAGGGTAAGCTGACCTTTGATCTGACCCTTGGCATGTTCCGTAAGCTGCACAGTGCCGTTTCTAAAATCTTTGCTTATAAAAAGCTGTGTTTCCAGCCCCATTTCCGGGGCAAGTTTAACCGAAGTCTGCACACTGACAGCTACATCTTCCCGGTCATTTTCATTTGGTGCAAGGATGATCCTTACTGTCACTTCACGCTTCTTTTTTGCTTCGGTATTCATATCCAGGATATTATCCGATACTTTTGCAAGCGCCCTGTCAATACGTTCCTGTACACCTCCGCTGCACATATTAGCCAGTGTCAATCTTTCTTTTGACATATTTACACCTCCTTCCTACTGCCGGTTTCCAAACAGCGCATCCGCCGGGCTGTCCTGCTCAAAAGACTGCTGTTCATACTGTTCTGCTGCCGGTGGCTGCTGTGCATTTGTCTGAGTCTCCTGTGATTCCTGCGGCTGTTCAACAATGATTTCTTCTTCCGATTCATTCTCTACATATTCCGCTTCGCCATTTTCGTGGATAACCGCCATATCGTTTGTAAAAGCTTTTTCGAACTCAATGCTCATAGTTCCCCACTTACTAATCAACTGCCGCAACATGGTCTTGCAAGCCATATCATCAAAATTTTTAAACCAGAAGGACGAATACTTCCACATATCCTTTTCCGGAATCTTTCCATCTTCAAGGAGTTTCAAAGACTTTGCGCCGCCATTCATGGCAAAAGCCTGTGAATACTGCTCTGCATGTGCCATCATCTTCTTTTTGCTCCAATAAAGAACTTTTCGGAATCCGTTCAATTCTTCGAACATGGCATAATAACCGATTGTAGGGGCTTTTGCTCTGATTTCATCATCTTCAATCAGATTAATTTCTAATTCCTCCATGAGAGGGTCAAATCGTACCAACTCGCTCTCTTTTATCTCCATGGCATTCAGTTTCTTATAAACACCGCTTCTTTTTGCAAGTTGAATATACCCTTTATACCCCATCTGGAACTGCGCTTCCTTACAGCCTTTCTTTTTATTGTTGAACGGAACCATGTAATACTGCCCCAGCTGTGGAGAGGGGGAGAGGTTTAACGATTCCCCCAAAAGTGCAGCCGATAAGATAGACGAGTTTGTACATTCCTGCAGCGCAGAATTAACTGTAACCGCTGACACGACAGAGGAAACAAATCTCATGCTGTTTTTACCGACTGCCTGTGCAAGCTGATTCTTTACTGCGTCCTGATTCAAAAATGCTGTGATTCCCATTTTGGGCGGATTCTTGACTAAACTATTCTGTACTGCCATAATCCATATCCTCCTTAAATTCTTTTAAACTCAATATTCCTGCTTCTGAAAAACTCAGCCAGCGCCCTTGCATCCTCTGTATCAAGCAGTGCACTGAATGATACCCACTGTTTGGGGGAATCCCAGACCTTTTTATCAAATTCCCCGTTAACCTCCGGCGGTATAAATTCATCCTGCTCCGGGGTTATGGACGTTCTGTTTTCCTGTGCTTTCCGTAACTGTTCCTGTTCTGCTCTCGCTTTCTCCTGCTCTGCCTTAATCCGCTCCTGCTCCGCCTTGCGTTTCTGCATTTCTGACAGCCTGTGCCCCTCTGCAATCGACTTATTCAGGTCAAGGGTAGTTTTATATGTCTCGACTGCTTCAAAGGCAAATTCGGGCAGAGTGGATAGTGTGGCAAGGTCACTTTCAACAGCGGCAATACGGGAGTCAATCTCAGCCTGTATGGACTTCATGGATACAGATGCATTCAGCCACTTATCATCCCAGATCTGCGGTAATTTCAGCCATTCCGGATGCGGATTTGTAGTAAAGATTTCCTCAATCTTCTGTTTCTTCTCCTGCCGCTGCTGCTCCTCGCAAGCCTTGATCTGCTTATCAACGGCACTGCTTGCCTTTTTGATGATCCCCCTGAGTTCATCAATCTGTCCTTTAAACAGGTTAAAAGGCTTCATATATTCTTTTTCCCGGCTGATGCGTTCATCGTTTAATGCCTTGTCCAGTCTGTTCAAACCTGCCCTGTCAGCTTTGGCACTCTTCATCTGATCATCCGTATAGACAAGCGTTTCATACATTTTTACTTTGTCAGACAGCTCCTGTTTTAATTCCTCATAGTTAAATGCAATCTTTTCAGGGACTGCCACCTGTTCAATTTTTAACTCCATTTCCTGATCCTCTCTCTTTCTTATTTATATTTCCGGCAGACTACGTGGCGGTCTGGTACCGTTTCTGACATACTCCCAGAACTCCGCCTCTTTCTGCATCAGATAATCAATATCTTCCTGCACCTCGCTGCGCTCTATGTGGTAATGCCTGGTCTGGAGGTAAATTTCCCCTCCGAAGTCATATTTAAGCTGCGCCTTCAGCTCTGCAAAATCAAATTCCGTGACCATTAAGTAATGCAGGACCTGCACATAGTAGTTATCCGGAATTTTTTGTTTCCACTTCTCTTTCTGCATGGACTGCAGGATATTGGTAGTCTTACATTCCCAGATGCCTTTTCTTCCGTCTTTATCAATAAGCCACCCGTCCAGCGAGGCATGCGCCCAGGGCATCCGGTCATTGACCCAGATGTTGTTTTCCTCGTAGCAGACTGTATAATCCGGGTAATCCAGTTTAAAAAGTTCCCTCAGATATTCCTCGGCGGCTGTTCCGTACTTCACATATGGTTTGTCCGAAATATCTTCCGGAGCAGTCTGTCCTGTTTTTTCCTGCCAGAGTTCGATGTTGGTCTTATAGGGATTTCTTCCCAGAATAGCCGATGCATCTGAACCGCCAATTCTTCTTTTTCTGTTCCGAAGCCATTCTTCATGGCTGCCTGATATTATTTTTTCAACCATCTGCTCCCTCCGGGAACGCCTCCATTAAATCCATCTGGTAAAACGGGCTTGTCATAACTCTGAATGCGTGTTCAGACTGTGCCCGCATCTGCCTTTCCTGCTCCCAGCATTCCGGACATCTATTACCTACTATTTCGCCGGAATCACAGTTTGCACCACATTTATTACATGT
>JAMPGL010000099.1 GCA_023663945.1 Lachnospiraceae bacterium
GGTTTTCCCGATATTCTGTTCATTCCCTTTGTATCAAATAAGCGGTTTACATTTCCACAAACTCTATGACCTGTGCTTTGGGATAAAGTTCTTTGTCACGCAGATATCCGGCAATCAAATCTCTCTGGTGAAGGATGCTGTCGCTTTCTTCTTTTGCATTGTCCGACACCACATCCCCATCTTCCATAGAAAGCCTCAAATATTCAGCCACAAATTTTTCTTCCATGTTCATCACCGCTCCTTTTTTATCTTCTATAGTAAACAACATTAGAAATTTCTCTTTCAGTCTTGCAAGAGCTTCCATATATGGCTTTGGCAAGAACTGAAAGCAGAAATTTGTTATGTCATTTACTATATTTCTATCTGTGACATTAAATACTCATACTCATTTCTGAACCGGAACTTGATATGTACACGCTTGTCTCCAAACATTTCTACCTTTTCCAATAGTTCTACCGCCATTTCTCTTGTCAGTTCATCCGCTCCCCGAAAGTGCAGAAATGCCTGCAGCCATTTATTTTCACCCTTTATACACTGCTCAAAATCTGCCAGTTCCTTTTCTTTTTCACCAAGCTGCTCTTCCAATTCCGCAATCTGTATGGCATATCTTTCTTTTGCAGCCAAAAACTCCTCCTTCGTGAGAATACCCTGCTTCATATCCTCATAGATGCTGGTTTTCAAGTAAATGTATCTTCCCAGTTCTTCTTTTGCCTGCATCTTCTCCTGTTTTTTCCTTTTAAGCTGCGCTGTGTATTGGCTGGACTTTTTCATCTGCTCTATCACCGCCTCTGCTTCCACGGCTAAATCTATCTGCAGCTTTATCTGCTGGAACACTGTATCCAAAATCTTATAGTCTGCAATGGAAGAAGTATCGCATTCTGTCTGTGAATAATTGTAGGCAGAGCCACAATAGAAATAATATTGTGCTTTCCCTTTCCTCACGTCCTTATTTCTACGCAGAACATGATGGCAGATACCGCATACCAGAATCCCTTCCAGAATATTCCCATATCCTGCCCTGCCCCGTTTTTCTTCCCATGCCTTCCGGTTCTTCTCCCTTCCTGTTTGTATGCTGTCAAACACTTCCCTGTCAACGATTGCAGGATGGGCATCCTCTGTTATCTCCCATGCGTCTTCCTTCCTTTTTCCCTGCCTTTCTTTGGAATAAATGGAACAGTTGTATTTCCCCTGCACCAGATCGCCGGTATAAACCCTGTTATACAAAATCCGACCGACTGCCTGCGGCTGCCAGAGGATATGGCTGCAGTCCCTGTATTTTTTCATTCCGCGCTCCCCTGCATATCTGCTGGGTGAGGGTATCCCTTCCTGATTCAACACCTTTGCTATCCTGCTGAAACTCTTCCCCTGCATCTTCATGGAAAAAATGCGCCTGACAACAGCCGCCGCTGGTTCATCAATTTCAAAATGGTTCTCCCGCAAAACATATCCATACGGCGCCATGCTCCCGATGAACTGCCCCTGTCCTTTTTTTGCGCGAAAAGATGCCATTATCTTTTTCGATATATCTTTGGAATAGTAGTCATTTGCAAGGTTTTTAAATTCCATTACCAAATCCTTTTCCTTAAATATTTTCCCTTCGCTGTCAAACTGATCGTTCACGGCAATAAACCGGACACCAAGAAACGGAAAGATTTTGTCCAGATAATCCCCGGCTTCCAGATAATTACGTGCAAATCTGGATAAATCTTTTACTATGATACAGTTTATTTTCTGCCCTTTTACATCCTGAAGCATCCGTTCCCATTCCGGTCTGTCAAAATCTGTTCCTGTCCTCCCATTATCCGTATAGGTTCCCACAATCTCTATATTTTCTATCCCCTCCGCAAAATTCAGCAGAAGTTCAAGCTGGTTATGGATGCTGTCTTTTCCCTTTCCCCCGTTATCTTCATTCGATAAACGGACATACAAAGCTGCTTTTATTGATGAAACTGCACTTTTTGATAAAGTATTTTCAACCTTCCGGCTTGTTCTTGCCATATCCGGATTCCTCCTCTTCTTTTGATATTTCTTTGTTCAAAGATGTATCTTCCAGCAGGCTTAAAGCCGCTTCAAATTCCTCTGCATATTTGAACCGGATTTCTATTCTCGGATAACGCTCCCCTTCCCTTTTTTCAAATACGCATATCTTTTCAACCAGAGAAACCACGACTTCCCTTGATAACTCTTCCAGACATCCAAACCTTTTAAATTCACTGATCCAACTGCTGGAATGACCAAATCCTGCTGCAAGAAGCTCAATTCCTTCCTCCAATGCAATAAGCCCCTGCTCCGCAGCCTGTATACGCTGACCATAAGTTTCCTTTAACTCCATATATTCCTCTTTAGTGATCAGCCCCTCTTTATAGTCCTCATACAGACTAAGGCGCAGGCTGCAGTACTTCTTGATTTCCTCTTTTTTCTTAATTACCTGCCTGTTTTTCTTTGCCAGTTCGCCGTTCTGCCTCTGCGCTTCTCCCAATTTTTCTAAAATGCTTTCCAGATCCGTCACGCTCTCAATCTGTTTATTCAAAAGCAGGAGTACGCTCTCTTCCAGATTTTCCGCATTAATGCTGTGGGAACTGCAGACTGCCTTGTCTGCCTTGTGTTTTCCACACACATAATAGACAAATTTCTTATTTCCTGATGGAACTGTCTTTCTGACCATATTCCCGCCGCAGCCGCCACACCGCACCACGCCGGACAGATAATATACTTTTTCCTTATCTGTGCCGGTTCTGGTGTCCATACGCAGGAGTTCCTGCACATTGAGAAAATCAGCCGCCGGAATAATCGCTTCATGGGCGTCCTGTACCCTGCTCCACTTATCCTGCTCCTTCTTTACCTTTTTCTTTACCTTATAATTGGGCGTGGTGTCTTTTCCCTGAATAAGCGTTCCCATATATACCTGATTGCCCAGAATCCGCAGGACATGTACATGCGTCCACTCACTTTTCAGGTTCTTTTTGAATCCTGTATAAAATACGCTCCCATGCTCCCTCTTGTAATCCATCGGGGTAAGCACATCTTCCTTATTCAATGTTTCCGCTATCCTGTAGGCGCTGCTGCCCTGCAGGTACATACGGAAGATGCGCCTGACTGCCTCCGCCGCCTCTTCGTCTATCTCAAGCCTGTTTTTGTCTGCTTCCGACTTCCGATACCCGAAAGGCGCAAACGCGCCTACAAAATCACCCTTTTTTCTCTTCACTTCCAGATTGCTCCTGATCTTGATGCTGATGTCCCGGCAGTATGCATCATTTATCAAATTTTTAAATGGGATAATGATGTTGTCCGTCTGTGTGTCGCTCAAAATACTGTCATAATTATCGTTAATGGCGATAAAACGCACACCAAGATAGGGGAAAATTTTTTCAAGATACTTCCCCACCTCAATGTGGTTCCTGCCAAACCGCGATAAGTCTTTCGTGACTACACAGTTCACTTTCCCCGCCTTAATATCTTCTAACATCTGCTGAAATGCCGGACGCTCGAAATTAACACCAGAGTAACCGTCATCCACCCTTACCTCATGGATTCTGATATCCTCCCTGGATTTCAGATACTCATAAATGAGTTCTTTCTGATTTGTAATGCTGTCGCTCTCTTCCTTATCGCCATCCTCTTTTGAAAGGCGCACGTAAACGTCAGCATCATAAATTTTTGTATTTAGATTTGTTTCCATATGCTCACCTCAAATAGTCCTGTTTCCTGTCAAACCTGTTCTATTTGGGGTTCTGCTTCGTCCACTATTATTATAACATTCCGCAGATAAATTGTCCATAGAAAGGCTAAACATTGTCTGAATTATGCTAAGTCTCTGCCATTTTCATGCATAATTTTGCAAGTTTGTTTTCAAGGCTTTCATTTGTATCGGAATAGGAGGTTTTGACCACTATCCCGTTGCATATAAAACAAAATGGATTTCCTGCTTCCCTTATAAACGCACACAGACGCTCCGCCTTGGGCAATTCCCTGTTAATCTTGATCCCGCCTATATCTGCCAGCGTGCTAATATCCACCGTCCGAATATCCACGTTTTTTAATTCATTAAATTCAGTTATTCCCATTCCAGTTCCTCCGGTCTCCCTTATTCCACTATATTGTTTTCTGATTGTCCATTATGTTCCTTTTTCAGATGTATCCTGCCAACAATACAGATAAAGGTTCTGTAGAACTGTTTTTGGTAATTGCTTTTCTCTTTCTTCTATTGGTCGGTCTTTCCTGCAACTATAAGAAATCTCCCATCCTTCCCATGTATGCGCCTGTCACATGTGGCAAGGGTGATGATGCTGGTTGGGGCGTTTTCCGGTTCGGCATAATATAACGCCCTTCCCTGTAACTGCTCCATCCATGCGTTGTAGCTTTCCATATCCCCATGGTTTCTCGTCCGGAAA
>JAMPGL010000009.1 GCA_023663945.1 Lachnospiraceae bacterium
GGCAGGATTGGGGAACACATAAGAAAGACTAGCCTGATAGTTGTGGGAATGTGGCAGTTTGAACAATAGGGAATCTGCCCTCGCCATAGGCGGTCTGGAATGGGCAGATTCCGTAACGGTGAAGCCGGAGGCTGAACCGTTACAGGAGGGAATGATATGGATAAAATAACAGTTGCTTTATATATGCGGCTTTCAAGGGAAGATGATGATGTAAAGGACGAAAGCAACAGCATCAGCAACCAGAGGAAGCTCCTGCTGGGATTCCTGAAAAAGAAACAGGAGCTTGCAGAAATGTTTACTGTCCAGTACGTGGATGACGGTTACTCAGGCACCGGGTTTGACAGACCGGGGTTTGTGGAGATGATGGACGGGGTAAAGAAAGGGAAGGTACAGTGTGTCATTGTCAAGGATTTTTCCCGGTTCGGTAGGGACTACATAGAGCTTGGCGATTATATTGAGCATATCTTTCCTTTTATGCAGGTGCGTTTTATTGCGGTCAATGATGGCTATGACAGCGAAAAGTACAGGGGAAAAACGCCGGATATTGACGTGCCTTTCCGCAACCTTGCCTATTCCCTCTACAGCCAGGATATTTCGGACAAGATAAAATCATCCCTTACGGTGCGGAGGAAAAAGGGGCTGTATATCGGTTCTATCCCGCTTTATGGCTACCAGAGGGATGAAGAGGGTTTCCTCACGCCGGATGGGGAGACGGAAGGAACCGTGCAGAGGATATACAGGGAATACCTTTCCGGGACAGGGCTTGCGGAACTGGCAAGGAAGCTGAATGCGGAAGGAGTACCGTCCCCGAAACAGCACAAGATTAACAAAGGGATTTTGCATGGGAGAAAGGATAGCTCTTTTGAAGAAAAATCCATTGAAGGGAAGGAGTGTGTCTGGCTTCCCACCACACTGCAGCAGATCCTGCGGAATGAAACCTATACGGGCGTGTTATTATCCGGTGCATATAAAAACGGTCCACTTGGAAGCGGAAAGCGCGTCTTTGTGCCGGAGGATGAGCGTGTCCGGGTGGAGAATGCCCATCCGCCCATCATAGATAAAGATACTTTCAGGGAAGTACAGGAGAGGATGGGAACAAAAAAGTATGGTGAAGAGAAGCAGTTTTTATTGAAAGGACTTGTGCGGTGTGGTGAGTGCGGGCGGCTCATGGTAAGGGATAAAAAGCGGTTCCGGTGCGGGTATCAGAAATTTGCTGACCACAGGAACGTAGAAAGCATTCCAGAAGCAGAACTGGAAGGGATTGTTTGGAAAGCGGTAGAGATTCAGCTGCGGTTATTGGAAGAAAAGGAAGCGGTGTTCCAGAGGGAAAAGGAACTGTGTGAAGAGAAACGCAAGAAGCTCCTTCCAGAGATAAAAAGGAAGAGGATGCAGGCGGAGAAGAAAAGGGAGGAGATCAAGCAGCTTTATCACCAGTACAGGCAGGGGAAATTGGGAAAAGCGGAGTATCTCGCAAGGAAGAGGTGGGAAGGGAATCTTGCGGAAGAGATGGAGACGGAACTGGCTGGAATGGAAGCGGAGGAAGAAGGGCTACTAAAGAGGGTAGAAGAGATTGAGACGGATAGTGTTTCTATAGTGGAATGGCTGGGGTGCAGGGGAGATAGGAGGAAGTTGTTGCAATGCCTAATTGAGAGTGTTAATGTGTATGTAGGAAAAGAAATAGAAATGCAGTGGAGGTTTATAGAAAAATATCATTTTTGACACAATCTTGTAGTTCTTTTGAAAATGTGCTATTATAAAACAAAATTGATTGGTGTATAAGGGGTATAAGTAGTTTGTTATTCGTATAATGTGTTATAAGGATGATTGTTATAAAATAGAAAAAGTTTTATGTGTATAATACCCCGCAAGAGTGTAGAGTTTGGATGGGGTATTATTTTATTACAGCATTTAATCCAAGGTGGATTTAATTTACTTAAAATGTAATATAGTTTTAAACATAGTAACCAAATGGAGTATAACAAGATCGATAATTACTGGATGAGTAATTTAAAATTAAAGCGTTATGATTAAGAAAGATAGTTTTCAAGGTTAATTAATTATGCATTGCCTTGTATAGCTATTAAATGCGATGGTGAGAATTAAATCAATATTTTTATTTATAAGAAATTCTGAAAGTTAAAATGCATAAGATAGAGGAGCAGAGATATGAAGAATACAAATATTTATTTAAATTGGTATTATGATGTTATAAACCTCGGAGTAGATACTTTGAATATTGATTTGAAGAACAAAAAAGAAATATTAGAATTACAAAATTTTTTTCTGATTTGTCAGCGGATTAATCAAGAAGGAAATAAGCATAAACTTAATTTGAATATAACGTGCGATGAAGAAAATGTATATAGGATAAAGAGTTATTTATATATTGTAGCTAAAGATAAAAAATTTGGTCATGTATATATTAACGGCAAGCTGTATAACAATTGGAATGATATTGGGTTTTATAGAAGAATGCCTTTATTTGTGATTGATAATGATAATTATTTTTTCCTTAAGACAAGGGTAGGTGAACTGAAACAGAGATATGGTGCGAGATATTTTATAGAAATAGATTTATATCCAGAGGGAATCAAGGAACTTTCACCACAAGAATTATTAATCAGCATTTGTATTAATAATTTAATAGGAGAAGTTTGTCGTGGAAGTAAGAATTTTTCTAAGTTGCGAAGAGAGTATTTTAATAAAGAGCAATTTGACAAACAGATTGAAGATATGCCTTTTTTAGCACTTTTAATATTTTCCATAAGCAATAGAACAAAAAATATTGATGCTATAGAAAGTAAAAAGAAAGAAATAAAAAAACAAACAGATAATAAGAGAATTTATTTGACTCCATCCGTATGTCGAGAATTGTTTCCGACAAATGAAGATATCGAAGCAGATATTTTTAATGCATGGGATATTTCTGATGGTATATTAGAACTTTTAGAAAACATTGTTTTACATGCAAACAGGAAGTTATGCAGTGATAGGAAGAATATTATTAATAGTGGAGAAGGTGTTTTTGCTATGTACCTCCATAAAAATGATGTGGTTTCTGACAAAATTGATCAAGAGTTTAATTTGAATTCGGAATTGTTTCAGAGGTTTCCGCAGTACTTTCGCGGCTATATAAATGAATATAGTGATGGATTAGTTGATGAACAAAGCGAACTAAAAAAATACCAAGCTGAATTGCTTAAAAAATTAAAGAAGGGGCAATATGTAGAACGAGAGGTCTTAGAACATTACGAATTCATTAGAGGAAAAGTTGAGAAAAGAAGGAAAGAACGCCAAAAGTTTCACTATTTCTGGGAAATACAGATTGCAGATTTTTCTGGAAAGTATATGTGTGATGTTTTTAGAGAAAATTTAGTAAAGCGCAAAGATGAATTTAGTGACCGTTTTAACGAAATGACGGTACGTTCCTTTTTTGACCCAACGAAGAAAGCTGAGTTTAGTGGAAAAACGATAGATGAAGTGAAAAGATGGGAAGAGTATTATACAGGGACTAAAATAATAAAACATTATGGTTTGCAGATTTTTATGTCTATCATTTCGGGCAATACGGGAAGTTTTACAGTAAAAAGTTATAGCGAAGGTTCTAATGTTGAAGGTTTTTATTCTAATACAGGAGAACAGGACAAATATGTAAGCATGCTTCCAGGTACGGCATATAATATATTGCTTCCTATGAAAGCATACGGTGAAGTTGAAATAGCGCAAAATACTTTTTTGAATGCAGATATTAATTATCATTTTAGTGAACTTGATAAGTTGGAACCTCAAAAGCAAACAAATAAGGTAATTAATGAGTTTTATTGTAAATTAAATGAGATAGTTCAAATTGAGGAAGAAAAGGAAAAAATTATTGAGAACTTAGCTGACATACTAAATCCCATCCTTTTACAAAAGGAAATAGTTGTTTTTGACTGTTGCAACATTAAGAATGCAGTACAATTTGAACTTTTTGTAAAAACGTTAATTTTCTTAATAGCAAGCAAAGGACAAAAACAAGGATTCAATAATATTGCAGTAATTAATTGTGAAACTAATGACTTTGTGAATTTTATAAGATATTTTTCCATTTGTTATGATAAAATGGGATATTGTAAATGGATGGAAATGGAGCAGATTTATTTATGTGGAAAAAATAGCACCGAAGAATTTATTGTGTCTGGTAAAAATATTCAGGAGATGATAGGTAGAGTGGAAAAATTGGCTTTTAGTAGACGTCTTTATCCGAAATGTATTCCTATGCTTACTCGGATGCTTAAGCGTCGAATATTACCGGATGTGAAATCTGAGAAAAATAATTTTTCATATACTCCCTTTGATTTAGTAATAAAAAATAGGAATGGAGAAACAGTATTTGAGCAAAATGTTTTAAAAGTATTAAATCAAAATATTCAACTATTAGAAAGCGGATGTAAGATTGAACCAACACATATGAGATTGGGTTCCAAGGTTCATATTAATGCATTTTATGAAGCTGAATTATTACTTTTTAATAATTATTATGTAAATAGATTTTCATATCTATTAGCAGAAAAAATACAAAATAAAATTAAGAATAAGAATTGCCCTATATGGTTGATTGGTTATGAAAATTATTCTGAGATGTTGATAAGTCGTTTAAAACAATATATACAGGATATAGAATTAAATAAGAAAATTCACTATTCTATTTATGAAAACTCAAGAGGAAATGGTAATAACTGGGAAGAAAATTTTAGGTATTTTCAAATCGAAACAATAAGTATGCTTGTTAGAGAAAATGCGCAAGTGTTTTTCATTGTACCTATTAATTCAACACTGACAACATTTAATAAATTGGAATACGCAATTAAACGAAAAATGCAAGATATGGATCTGGATAATAATTTGAACATTAGCGGATATTTTGGTATCGTACAGATTAGGGATATAGGAAAATTAAAAGATAAAGCGTTAACTGAAATGGAAGAAAAATATTGGGAAAGCATCAATTTAGGGGATAATTGTATTAGGAGTCCTAAATTGCTTCCGGAAGCTAATAATTGTGCCTATTATATTGTGTTGGCGAAAGCAAAGTGGGAGAATCCATTGGAATGTGAGGAATGTTATCCTCAAGAATGTTTGGCTGAATTACCTTTAATAGAAACTGATAAAGCATCAGTTGTTCCAACCCAATTGATAGGATTGACAGAAAGTGTGGATATTAACGAAACAGAGAAAATGAAATATGATTCTTATGAAAAAATTGATTCTATTAAGAAATATTTTTATTATGATCATATAGAAAGAGGTGCAAATCATTATCACATATATGTTAGAACGGCAAATTATTATATTGAGCATGAAAATAGAATTCGCAACTGGTTAAAAGATAAGGTAAAACCACGTATAGTTTCCCAGAAAAGTGCTTCGGTTTTGACATTTGAAGTGCTTGTAAATCCATTGCACTTTAGTAATTCAGCGTTTGTGGATACAGTGAATGAAATGGTATTCAATGGAACATCTTATTCTATGAGAATAGAAGTCGGGAAAGAATTTCGTGATAATGTTGAGACAAAATTTAGTGATCTAAAATTATTATATCAGAAGCTGATTAATATGAAAATACCAGCTGCTATTAATTTCCATTTTGTAGATGATAGCATTAATCTTGGCAATACATATATTAGAATGAAACATATGGTATCTTCGTTATTTCCGCAAGATGCAATAGCGGGACATGGAGATGTTAAAGTGACGATATTTAAAAGTGTTATTGTATTAATAAATCGTTTGTCATATGCATCAATTAGAGATTATGTTTCAGATATTCAAGATTATTTTTACTTTATAGATTTGAGAATTTCATCAATGCGTACTCATGAAGATGCTTGCTATTTATGCAAAGAAGAAAAAAATGCTGAAAAATTGATTAATTCGGCATCAACGAACCAAATGGCAAAATACTGGGAACAGCATAAAAAGAATTATCGAAAAAAATCTTTAAATGAGGCTAAAATACATAAATTGGAAGTGGAAGTAGATAAAAAATATTACGAAAGATATTATAGAAGAATTTATTGTGCACACTACTTTAATACAGAAGTGACTGCATTGGGGATACGGATTAATAATCCAAAAGCAGTTATGACTAAAGTAATAGAATTGATCATGAAAAAACAGAAAAGAAAAGATTTCTTGGAGTATTTGATGTCATATCTTTATGTCTACTGTACTCCGTTTATGTCGTACCGAAAATCTATTCGCGAAAGTGCCCTTTTATTAATAATTATTTTAATGGAGGTTATAATTCAGAATGAAACATATATGAGCCTAAAAAAAAGAGTGGAAAAAATGAAAGAGAAAGAGGAAAGAAAGGAATTAAAGGGAGATATAATTCAAGGATTAGAGATATCTAAACCACTTATTGATAAAATTTGGAGCGATTTTCAAAATAATAGTTTTAAAAAATATGATTTGTGTAAGTTACTTATGAAATTGTCTGCTGAGTTAAAATCTAATTACATTCTTAGAGAAGATAAAATTGAAAATATTATAAAACTTGGAGACGGAAATGAGGAAGAATTTTATATTTATTATACGGCGCTAATGAAGAAAATTCTAACTTTAAATCCAGATGAGTCTAAAAGTGCACGATTTGACAGAATGTTGATGAGGCAGAAAATGGTCGATTTAAGACAAAATAAAAAAATATTAAAGTATATGTATATGGAAAATACTATAGGTCTTCAAACAATAATAAAGAAAGTTCGTGATGCGGATTGGTTTGAAAGTTTTTATAATGACGAAATTTTCAAACAAATTCTTGCGACAAGTGGTATAGAGGAGCACACGGAAGAGGAATTTATACAGAACTTGAAAGAAATGGATTTTGCTTTTACGAAAGGGATATTAGAAGATTATTCTAATGATACAAAAAACATTCCATTTTATCAAGGACTTTGTATGAAAATTGGGAAATTGCTTATGGCGGATATTGCTTGTTGCGCTGTTAAAATGTCAGAAAAAGTATTAGTTATTGATGCTGATGATAAAGTGGTATATGATAATGAAACGACTTATAAGTTCTTTGGAGAGTATATGCGAGATTCGGGAAGTAAAGTACCAGATAAAGCGATAATGCGGGATATGAAAGAACCACTTTTAATGGATACTTTTTATATTGATGAAAAAGAGGGAATTGCAATTGTAAAATATACAATTTTATTTGAAGAGGGTATAGAAAACAAACAGGAAGTTTATTTTGCTCTTCAGTGGTATAAATTGAACGAAGATCAAATACTCCAAAAATTGCGACTTTTGCTGATGTTTAGGGAAGAAATTTTAGGAAAGCTTTATCATGATTTTGATAATAACATAATTCAGGAATGGATAGAAAAAAATAGGACAATGGCTCAGCTGAGAAAAGCAAGATCTAGCGCACATACGAAAACAGCAGATGAGTTTGATTTATTGGATGTATGGACCTTGTCGGAAAGATTTTTGTTTGGAGATGAATCAGAGAGGAAAAAGCATTATGAAGAATACGAAAAAAAAATGATTGGCTGTCTGCTAGGGCTAATGATGAATATTCGTATCGGTAGGGCGAATGTTCTCCTGCTTTCGCAAGGAGAGTTTATTACAGAGCCTTATGAATTTGAACTTAGTTTGCGATATTTAAAAGAAGATATTTTAGTGCTTAAAAAGATATATTTTTATGACAAGCTTTTAATAATTGATTCTGATGGAAACTCGCAAGAAGAAAGTATATTTCCAGATGGAATTTATGAATGTATATTGGCGAAGGGAAAGGAAAAATTGTACTATAATTTTAAAAATTATTTGTTATATTTTATTTTTGAGCTATTTCATAGTGCAGTCATGAATGGGAAAGAGGAAGATGGAAAAGTTAAAGTGAAAGTATATAATAATGAAGAATATCTTTTCTTTGAAAATCTATTAAAAGATGATTCTCAAAGAGATAATGTTATTGCTGGGTTAAGGCGTGACAGGGAAGGCATATCTTTGGCAACAATTTGTGAGTTTTTTATTTATAATTATGAAAACCGAAATGTAAAAATTGTAATAGAGCAGGAAAAGATAGCAATAGGTATCCCGATATTTAAAAAGCAATAAGAGAATAGCGAAAAAGAATATTTTTATGGCATTTTATGCTGTGGGCGAAAGGAATGGATTATAAAAATGAAAGTACTAAAGATTTATATAGTTGAAGATGATATGCGAAGATATAGGACAATGGAAGCATATTTCGAGGCAGTAAAGGGAGAAGTCACATTGGGAAAAGGTGTTGGAGAGTTTTCCGATCTTTTGAAGCGAGTAGACATTGGAGAGATTGAGATAAATCACATAAAAATTAATTCTACTCCCAGTGAAGAGCCGGATTTTATAGATTATTCTTATGATGAGAACTTTGAGGATTATATAAAAAAAATACTGGATGACAGATCACCACGTTTTTTCTTCCTTGATTTGGCTTTGAATAAACAAGAACGTGAGATATTCAGTAGAAATGAAAATATGTTGGTTCCATATGTAGCTAGACAAATTATAAATTCAATTGGACAGAAGCAGAGCCTAAGGAAAGAACTTGTTGTTGTCAATACAAGATGCACAAATATTTCAAGAAGTTTAGAAATGGTTTTAGATATAAAAAAATCAGTAAAGGAAAACTTAATTTTAAAAATAATTCCTGCAAATATATTTGCACCAACATATGTGCGTAAACAGAAAGATCATGTGCTTAGTGAGATTGTAAAAGATTTTTTGGAGGAGAAAAAAGAAAATGGATGATATTCTGAAAATGTATTGGGAGCAACAGCATTATATGGATTTCTTAAGAAGAAAAATTTACAAAACGATAAAGCATGACGGGAGTCAACTTTGTGACTGTTATCATTACACAACGTTACTTACTTTTTGGAGTTTATGTGAATCTGATTTGATGTATGCAAGACATGTGCGCTTTTCAAATGATAGTGAGGAGTATGAGTTAGGTGAAAAAATCGTTAATAAAATTTTGGGATACAAAAATGAAGAAGAACAAGATTTTTATATGATATGTTTTTGTGAGAAGAAAAATTTATTGAGTCAATGGAGAGAATATGCAAAGGAGGGGGTGTGTCTAGGGTTTAATCTTGATGATGAAGATTATTATACAATTCGTTGCAATGAAGAAACTCAAATAATCAATGAAAAGAGAGAAGAGTATAAGGAATATAAAGAGTACGCTATACCAGACGAGGGATGGTGTGGAGGTGAACGATGTTCTTATGCATATGCGAAGCTATTAAAGGTTTTTTATACTGGAAAACATGATAAAACAATAAAGAAATTGTATGAAGAAATAGAGAAAATGCTGGATAATGAAGGAGAGATCCCTAAAGATAGATACATGCATTGTATGATTCCATATATTAAAAATAAGAGTTTTAAGGAAGAAGCAGAAGCAAGACTTATTTTTCAAATAAAAAAAGACAATCAACCATATCAAGTTCATTATTTGAAAGAAGACGGGTTGCGAAAACCATATATAAAAGTGGAATTTGGGAAAATAGAGGAAAAGAAAGCCTGTAAATGTAAAATAATTTTGGATCATACAGAAGATTTATATATTGAGTTAGAAAAACGCAAAGATGAAATGCAAAAGAAATTAAATATAGAAATTGAATATGAATCAAGAAATAAACATAATCAGCCGCAAGTTATTATTGGATGCTGTAATAGACAGAAAGAAATTTTTGGTTATATTGATTATTGGGTGGAACGATGGAACTTTGAGCATAAAGGGAAAAAAATAAAGGTGTGGTGTAAAGGTCATTTACCTATTCGTGAAATTATGGTAGGTCCTTGTGTAAACAGGAAAGAAGTAGAAGAGGGGATTGTGCATTATATTCGTAATATATATTGGCTTAAGTATGCTGAAGTTAAGTGTAGCAATATACCATATCGTCAAAAAAGAATAGATCGATAAAAATATTAAAAAATAATATTCTTAAAAGCATAATTCAATAAATTTATTTTATTTTTTGGAGAGGCGAACAAAGGTAAAGTATAAAGGATATCAAAAAATATATAGAATCAATAATCTTAGCTAAATGTTTTTAAAATAAACATAGGAGAGAGGGACTGATTATGTAAAAGAAAAAATGTAGGGATCTCAAATTTCAGCAAAGAAGAATTGGAACAGTTCCTTGCATGGAAAAAATAACGAATAATATAGTTTGTAAGTTATTCTTTATAGATAAGGAATTGTTTGACGTACAGAGATATACGACAAATAATTTTTTGTGTCATTACCTTGACACAAGCAGGACACGACTTGGGAAATCACAGTGAAAACCACAAAAATATGAGCCAGTTGTCGGATGATGAAAAGAAAGACGAACTGATGCAGGTACATGAGAAAGTGAGAGAACTGACCGGTTATGAGATGTTCTTGTTCCGGCCGCCTTATGGGGATTATGATAATGCGGTGGTGAATGTGGCGAAAGACTGCGGATATTATACAATTCAATGGGATGTGGATTCTTTGGACTGGAAAGATTACGGAGTGGACTCCATCATTAAGACTGTGACGGAGCATCAGCACCTAGGAAACGGTTCCATTATTCTTTGCCACAATGGCGCCAAATATACGGCGCAGGCGCTGGATATGCTGATTGCCAAGCTGAAAAACGAGGGCTACACCTTTGTGCCGATTTCCGAGCTGATTTATAAGGATAAATATCATATGAACCACGAGGGACGGCAGATTAAAAATTAAATCTGGACAATGTAAAACATTGAAAATCCGCAGCTTCTGATAAAATGAAGGCGCGGATTTTTCATTGAGGCGTATTGCTATCCGTCTTTTTACAAACAATTCTGTAACAGGCGTAATCATAGGGAAATAAAAGATGGATGATAAGTCAGGAACATGATATAATATCAAAAAAGGTGGTGAACAAAATGCCGGATAATCTTTCTGTTTTATTGGCAGAGTACCGAAAAGCCATTGTGAAGCTATTGGGAAATTGTTTAAGTAAGATGATTATGTATGGAATGGAAATAAGTCATTTGAGGTAATTTTAGTAACAAATTTGCCTATTTATAGAAAAAACAAAAAGGGGATCATATAAGAATGAATGATACTAGATATTTCAAAGAACTACATGATAATGAAGAAATAGACTTCATGGAGGCGGAGAATAGATATAGAAATGCAAATTATTTAATGACAAATACCAGGTCAAAAGATGGAACTATTTATGGAATAGTTCGCGCAATTTCTACAGATCCAACCACTTTAAGTATGCTAATAGCATTAGAAGATGAATTTCAGGCAAAGAATATACCAACATTAATTGGCGGTGAATATTCCAATTCACAGTTCGATGATCTTGAGATGTTAAAGTTTGAAAGGATTTAGCATGGATAAAGCAACAGTCAGGATACCAGATGGCAGAAAATTCAAATTAGCATGCGAAATTCAAGCCCAAATACCTAAAAAGTTAAAATATGGGTTTGAAAGGACAGATGTAAAAAGACACAAAATATTTAAGTATGATACGGGAGCACAATTTACTTGTTTACCAGCAAAAGACCTTGGCATAGACATTAGCGAAGAAGATTTTATTTCTTATAATAAGGGTGGCTTAGCCGTAAAGGGAACAGGTATAGATAAGAGCACCCAAATAACGTATTATCTTATACAGGTAGATAATTTTATTGTTGCAGACATTGAACTTGGAAGCGTTCCAATATATATAACATTTGATTTGAGAGCAACAAAAAGATTATTAGGCATGGATATAATAAGGCTCTTAAACGTGGAAATTAATTTTGATAAAAATGAAGCAATATTTCATACAACAGAAAAATTCCGAAATTTTAAAAAGAGAAAACTCAGGCTTGAAATTAGAGATATGTTTGAAATAGGAATTTACAGTAAAAATGATTTTGAAAATGATATTGACTGGCAAAGCATGTTAGAAGAAAAATAAAAAATATAGTTGAGAATACCCCTGTCAGGTGTCCTTTTTAGTTTTAAAATCCAATAAAATACTAAATTTTTATGCAGGACTTGACACAAGCAAACGAGGGCTACACCTTTGTGCCGATTTCCGAGCTGATTCATAAGGATAAATATCATATGAACCACGAGGGACGGCAGATTAAAAATTAAATCCGGGAAATGTAAAACATTGAAAATCCGCAGCTTCTGATAAAACGAAGGGCGGATTTTTCATTGAGGCGTATTGTTATCCGTCTTTTTACAAACAATTCTGTAACAGGCGTAATCAGCAATAAAAACGATGGATATTAAGTAGAATTAGTGGTATTATAATATTGCAAGCATCATTTTGATAGTGAAAAGAGCAGTCTTATGAAGTTAGAGGAAAGAAGTAGACCAGATATGATGGAATCTGACAGCAGACTTTTTGAAGAGCTGGATAAAGGAATAAATTCCATGGAGAATGGCTGCACGATGTCATGTGATAAAGCTATGCAGATGATACGGGAGAAATTAAAGGAGTATGCAATATAGTACAAAGAGGTGAAACTATGGCAGAGCGGTTGACCAGAAAACAAATGGCAGAAAAATATCCAAATACTTGGCTGGGAATAAACAACGTTGAATATAAAAATAACGATGGTATTTCTATGTTATCAGCTGATGTAGTTTACACTGATAAAACAGATTATGAATTACTTAAAATGCAAATAGCTGGTACAGATGGAATAATTGCATGGTACACGAATGAAAATGCTTTGCCATTAGGTGTAGCGGGGGTATTATAATGCAAATAACAATACAATTAGATGATGAAGCAAGACGCCCAATAGCAAAAATAGATTGGTTTCATGGCTGTCGCGCTTTGATAGATACTGGCGCACTTTTTCCAATCTGGAGTATAAATGAAGATATACTTATAGAAGAGCTGGGCGCTGTACTCATCAAAAAGAATGTAACATTTGGCGGCTTTGGCGGTGAAGCACAAGGTAATTTGTATAAAGTCAATTTTGAATTAAATGGTATGCGCTACATAGATATGCCGATCGTGGCAAGTAAACTGATCAATGCAGGCTGGCATATGATTTTGTCAGCGACAATGTTTGATGGTATGATATACGAAATTGACACAGTAAATAAAAAGTTAAACATAGATACAAAAGATAACCAATCTGTGCGGATATTAAGACTGTCAGATGACAATAATAACATGTCAGTATATTTGGCAGGCACATTTAAAACGCAAGAAGAATATTACAATAACAAAAATTTATAGAAAAACGAAATAATGCAATATAAATTACCGTTGCACTTCACTTTTTTCTGATACATCTCCATAACAAAAATTAAAGAAAGAAATCCGTTCACTATTTATCTTTACAAATGTATCTGGTGATGATTCTCTGGATTGGAAGGGCGGCGGAGTGGATTCCATTATCAAGACGGTGACGGAACATAAGCACCTTGGAAATGGTTCCATCATTCTTTGCCGCAATGGTGCCAAATATATGGCGCAGGCGCTGGCAGAAGGAACAATGTAAGGTTGTTCCTTCCTTATCTGCGTACCCCTTCCTCTGTAAAGGTTCTTTTCAAGGCTCTTTCCGTTGGGAAAATAGCTGACACCAGAATCAAGCATTGTATCGTGCAGAGAACTGCTGCAAGGATTCCAATCGTGTTCTTTGTACCATGGTAAAAAGGAATGTGAATAGCAAATGACGGTATCAACATAATCCAGCCAAGCTTCCACCATAAACGCCCGCAATAATCCTGCGCAAACTTCCAAGTGTCTATATTTTTCATGGAACGTGTCGTTCGATAGCCAATTACTCCATTAATTTTTTTGGGAGCATGTTTCCACATCATATTGCCAGCGGCAATCATAAGTATTGGAATAAGTAAATCACAAACAAATAAGAACCACCAAAACCACATATTTTCCTCTCCATTCAAAAGGCAATATAAATTCTATAAATCATTATAGTCCGCATTGGGAAAAGACGCAATATCAGAATGATAAGGTTAAGGCTCCGGCAAAAGCTTTGACAATTACTTGACACAGATGCAAAAGGGGATAAAAATTAGGCCAATATTGCTTTGCGAAAAGAGAGATATATGTTATCTTTAATGAGGAGAACATAAAAACCAAAGAAGAATTTATAAGGTAATTGTAGGAGGAAGAATGGTCAAAACAGGAATAAAAGAGGTTATCAGCAGGCATCCGGCAAACATCGTCAAAGCGTTTTTGGGAAAGATTATAGGCGTCATTTACAAAAATGTGGATCTTGAACTTGCTCTAGGCGATTGGGAGCTGCGTCAAATGATAGAGGAGGAGGCTGGAAAAAAGCTGAATTTTGATGTTCAAGAAATGTTTGACGCTGATACGCTGAGCTTATACCAGAGAATGAAAGTTTATGTGGAGGAAGACAGGAAGCTCCCCAAGAAAAAGGAAGCAATTGAACTGATAGAGGAAGTGTTTGAAAATGATGTGATGTTTGAAATCATTGCGTTCATTGATATGGAACCGGATGGGGAGGCTTTTATGGATAATCTGGGGTGCGTGGAGAAGTATCGTGAATTATGTTCGGATCGAGCGTTTTGCGCAAGAAGGGATTATCTGCTGGGGATCAGGGAATACTATGAGGCGGCGGCAAATCTTTATGGCGTGATTCATATGCAGGAATTTGCAGAGCTTGTTGAGGAGTATGAAAAGAAAGAGTGGGGAAAAAAGCAGTTTCAAAAGGAAAGTGGAACGTATGCTAAAAGCGTGCTGTTTACGCCGGATTACTTTTCCAGTTTTGTATTGGGTATGACAGTGGAAAGCTGCCTGACAGATGTCCCGATTTCGGTGGATGGGTTTCTGCTTCATTACAGCTTTACAAATCAGTGCGAAAAAGAAGGCCGACTGTTAGCAGAATACCTTGAAAAGCGGAACATCGAAGAGAAGATGGATTTGGAAAAAGCACTGGACGACTTTGCAAGGAAGGAAGGCGATACCGAGTTTAGAAAGCTGTACCGGCTGACGGAAGAGAAACCCAGGTATCTGCCCGGCAGGGAGCAGTTCCTTAAATATGCCGATGAGGATTACATGGAACCCTTACCGGCAGTGAGAAATTTTAAGATATTCTTGAAAAAAACATATAAAGAAGATTTGGATAGATTGAGCCTGGAAATGGAAGAAGATGAGGATGCCGATAGTTTCCTTGAAGATATTATTACAGATATTCGGCTTATGATGAATGGAAATACGGCAGGAAATTGTCTGAGTACGAATACCGATTTTGTGCAGGATGTGTTTGAGGAGCTTGGTTGTTTTTCTATAGATAGTGAAAATCTGGATGAATTGAACGAGATTCTTTCTTACATAATGGAAATCAAAAACTCTGAGAGAATTTGGAGCAATAAAGGATATTCCCCGAACGAAATGAGGAGGATTTTGTCATGGGAGAGAGGAACGGCTCCTGTGTATGAAAGCAGTGTGCAGATGCAGCGAAAGGTATATCCCAATGACCCTTGCCCCTGTGGTTCCGGGCGAAAATTTAAAAAGTGCTGCGGGAAAAATAAACAGTCATTTTAGGCTGAAAACTCTGCCGGTAACAGTTGACAGGGCAAGCCGGGACTGGGTATAATTTAAAAAGGTAAATGAAAAGCAAGTGAATGAAAGGAGAAGCTATGAAACTCAAAAAAGTAATTGCAATGGGAGCTGCGGTAGCTGTATTTACAGGTTCCGCCCTCAGCGTATCCGCCGCGGAAAAGCTTTCCGGTGATGAGATAAATGCACTGAAGGAGAGCGGAAAGGTGGAGCTTATTCTGGATGTGGAGGCTTACAAAGCAGCCTACAGTGATTTGGAAAAGGCTTTTGGAGATAATGTGGATGCCTATATTCAGCATTACCTCACAATCGGTGTTTATGAGGGCAGAAACAAAGGAGTCTTATTTGATCCTTTGGCGTATGCGGAAACCTATGGAGATATCATGAACGCCTTTGGGACGGATATTTCTGCAATCGTTAACCATTATGTGACATACGGCGTGAATGAAAACCGCACGGCGGGAACAGCCAATGGTTATGCAGATCTTGCCACCGCAGAGAAACATGGTGCAGCCGTTTCCAGAAGCAGTATTGCAAACAGTTATGCAAGCAATGTTGTAAACAATATTATAAGCGCCGGCAGTGGAAATGCGGCTGAGACTTATGCATACGGCGCTTCGGAAGCCGCTGCGGAAAGCAGTTATTCCAATGCATTGACCAGCGGCGGAAGCACCAGCGCAAACAGCAGTAACGCGGGAAGCGCGGCAGGCAGCGCACCGGTAAGCAATGCATCGGCAGGCAGCGCACCGGTAAGCAATGCGCCGACTGGCAGTGCACCGGTAAGCAATGCGCCAGCTGGCAGTACACCGGTAAGCAGCAACAGCGCGGTGACCCCGCCAAGCTATCATCATACAACATCTATTTATGACGATGATGAGAAAACATTAATCCGTGTTGAATATTATGATGATAATAACAAGCTGTTCCAATATTCAGAGGTAACTGATTATGACAGCGATACCAATTCCTATAAGGAGACCATATACAACGCATCAGATAATGAACTGGATCGTACAGATACTTATAATAATGGTTCTCTTTCCTCTTCTGAAAAGCCGGAATGATTCTTTTATGAGCAGGTTTTCCAAGACTAAATTAGTCATGGAAAACCTGTTACATTTTATATTACTAAGAAATTGACACCTCCATATATCCGATGATAAAATGTTGAACAGTGAAGTTAACGCAGTTAACTCTGTTGACTCTGTTAACGCTGTTGGCGCAGAGGCAGTAAGTTTTAGGTAAGAATGGAGGAAGTTTATGCCACGTAGAACAGATATACATAAGGTACTGATCATTGGCTCCGGTCCGATTATCATCGGGCAGGCATGTGAGTTTGACTATTCGGGGACGCAGGCGTGCAAGGCGCTCAGGAAGCTGGGATATGAGATTGTTCTGGTTAATTCCAACCCGGCAACTATCATGACGGATCCGGAGACGGCGGATGTGACTTATATTGAACCGCTTAACGTAGAACGTTTAGAGCAGATTATCGCCAAGGAACGCCCTGACGCGCTGCTCCCGAATCTGGGAGGGCAGTCCGGGCTGAATTTGTGTGCGGAATTAAATAAAGCGGGCATTTTGGATAAATATAACGTGAAGGTTATCGGCGTGCAGGTGGATGCCATTGAGCGGGGAGAGGACCGCATTGAGTTCAAAAAGACTATGAACAAGCTGGGCATCGAGATGGCGCGCAGCGAGGTGGCGTATTCCGTGGATGAGGCGCTTGCCATTGCGGAGGAGCTGGGCTATCCGGTGGTTCTGCGTCCCGCTTACACCATGGGCGGAGCCGGAGGCGGTCTTGTTTATAACAGGGAAGAGCTTCAGGTTGTCTGTGCAAGAGGCCTTCAGGCAAGTCTGGTGGGGCAGGTTCTGGTGGAGGAATCCATTCTGGGCTGGGAAGAGCTGGAGCTTGAAGTGGTTCGTGATGCGGACAACAATATCATCACGGTATGTTTTATTGAAAATATTGACCCTATGGGGGTACACACGGGAGATTCCTTCTGTTCCGCGCCTATGCTCACCATATCGGAGGAGTGCCAGAAAAGGCTGCAGGAGCAGGCATATAAGATTGTAGAATCGGTGCAGGTGATTGGCGGTACAAATGTGCAGTTTGCCCACGACCCGGTGACGGACAGGATTATCGTCATTGAGATTAATCCCCGTACTTCCCGGTCATCGGCGCTTGCCTCGAAAGCGACGGGATTTCCGATTGCGCTGGTATCTTCCATGCTGGCGGCAGGGCTTACCTTAAAGGACATTCCCTGCGGAAAGTATGGCACGCTGGATAAATATGTGCCGGACGGAGATTATGTGGTAATCAAGTTTGCCCGCTGGGCGTTTGAAAAGTTTAAGGGCGTGGAGGATAAACTGGGAACTCAGATGCGCGCGGTAGGCGAGGTCATGAGTATCGGAAAGACTTACAAGGAGGCTTTTCAAAAGGCAATCCGCTCTCTGGAAACAGGGCGCTGCGGATTAGGACACGCCAGGGATTTTGATACATTATCCAAAGAGGAACTGCTAAGGCGGCTGATTACGCCATCCAGCGAACGCCACTTTTTGATGTACGAGGCGCTCCGCAAGGGTGCGTCCGTGGAGGAAATTTATGAGATTACCAAGGTAAAAGCTTATTTTATCCAGCAGATGAAGGAGCTGGTGGAAGAGGAAGAGGAGATTCTGAAATATAGGGAAAGCTGTCTGCCGGATGAAATGCTGATTACCGCCAAAAAGGATGGATTTTCGGATAAATATTTAAGCCAGCTTTTGGAAATCTCGGAGGACAGTGTGCGCAGCCGCCGGGTGGAGCTGGGGGTAGAAGAGGCATGGGAAGGGGTTCATGTAAGCGGAACCGAGAATAGTGCATATTATTATTCCACCTACAATGCGCCGGATAAAAATCCGGTTAATGAGGATAAGCCAAAGATTATGATTTTAGGCGGCGGCCCCAACCGCATCGGTCAGGGGATTGAGTTTGACTATTGCTGCGTGCATGCGGCAATGGCGCTGAAAAAGCTTGGTTTTGAGACGATTATCGTCAATTGCAATCCGGAGACGGTATCCACGGATTATGATACCTCCGACAAGCTTTATTTTGAGCCGTTGACTTTAGAGGATGTGCTGAGTATTTATAAAAAGGAAAAACCTCTTGGCGTGATTGCGCAGTTCGGCGGCCAGACGCCTTTAAATCTTGCCTCCGAGCTGGAAAAGAATGGAGTGAAGATTTTGGGGACTTCCCCCGCGGTTATTGATCTGGCGGAGGATCGGGATCAGTTCCGCGCGGTGATGGAAAAGCTGGAAATCCCCATGCCGGAGTCGGGAATGGCGGCCACGGTGGAAGAGGCGCTTGCCATTGCCGGGAAGATTGGCTATCCGGTTATGGTGCGTCCTTCTTATGTGCTGGGCGGAAGAGGAATGGAAGTTGTCTACGATGACGAGAGCATGACGGAGTATATGAATGCGGCAGCGGGCGTGACGCCTGACCGTCCGATTTTGATTGACCGCTTTTTAAATCATGCGCTGGAATGCGAAGCGGATGCCATCAGCGACGGCACTCATGCGTTTGTGCCTGCGGTGATGGAGCACATTGAGCTTGCGGGGATTCATTCCGGAGACTCTGCCTGCATTATCCCTTCGGTGCATATTCAGCCTGAAAATGTGGAGACCATCAAAGAATATACCAGAAAAATTGCAGAGGAGATGCATGTGAAGGGGCTTATGAACATGCAGTATGCCATTGAGAACGGCAGAGTTTTTGTGCTGGAAGCAAATCCGAGAGCATCCCGGACGGTGCCTTTGGTATCCAAGGTATGCAACATCCGCATGGTGCCCCTTGCCACGGAGATTATCACAGCTGAGCTTACGGGGAGACCCTCCCCGATTCCAAATCTGAAGGAAAAGGTAATTCCCAATTACGGGGTAAAAGAAGCTGTATTTCCTTTTAATATGTTCCCGGAGGTTGATCCAGTCCTTGGACCGGAAATGCGGTCCACCGGAGAGGTGCTGGGGTTATCCCGCTCTTACGGGGAGGCGTTCTTTAAGGCGCAGGAGGCGGTTCAGTTAAAGCTTCCCTTGGAGGGAACCGTATTGATTTCCGTGAACCGGAAGGATAAGGACGAGGTGGCAGAGGTCGCCAGAAGTCTTGCAGAGGATGGATTCCGGATTGTCGCAACCGGGGGAACTTATGATCTGATCACCGCGGCAGGGATTCCGGCAAAGAAGGCAAAGAAGCTTTACGAGGGGCGTCCTAATGTGGGAGACATGATCACCAACGGCGATTTTGATCTGATTATCAATTCTCCGGTTGGAAAGGACAGCATCCATGATGACAGTTACCTCCGCAAGGCGGCGATTAAGGCAAAGATTCCTTATATTACCACGGTGGCGGCGGCAAAGGTGACCGCGGAAGGGATTCATTATTTGAAAACCCACGAGGGTAGTAAAGTGAAATCCCTGCAGGAGCTTCACAGTGAGATTCATGATAAATAAGAGGGCATTTCCTGTCGGCATACAGCCTGCAGGAAATGCTTTTCCATGTGCGGAGAATATAATTTGACAATTTATAGAGCGGTTTCTTATAGTTCCCGTAATAACGGTGTGCTATAACGTACATAAATAGTAATATTTTTTGAGGAGAGAATATTATGAAAAAATCTTATGTAAAGGATATGACAGTGGGGAATCCCACCGGGCTGCTTTTAACATTTATGCTTCCGATGGTAGTGGGAAATGTGTTCCAGCAGCTTTACAATATGGTGGACTCTATGATTGTAGGGCAGGTAGTGGGGGCGGACGCACTGGCGGCGGTAGGCGCCACCAGCTCTCTTAATTTCCTTTTCTTTTCCCTTTGCGGCGGGATGGCAAACGGAACCGGAGTGGTAATTTCCCAGCACTTTGGCGCGGGAAATCATGATCAGGTACGGAAGGCGATTGCCAATGCGGCTTACATTATGCTTGCAGTGGGAACGGTTATGGGAGGGCTTGGAATTTTGTTATCCCGTTCCGTGCTTGTCTTTTTGAACACGCCCGACAATATTTTGGACAGTGCCGTGCTTTATATGCGTATTATGTGCGCCGGCGTGCTGGCGGTGGCTCTGTACAACTGTATCTCCGCCATCCTGCGTGCGGTGGGGGATTCCAAGACTCCGCTGTATTTTTTGATTGTGGCAAGTATTTTGAATATCTTTTTGGACTTATTGTTTGTAAAGACCTTCCGAATGGGCGTGGCGGGAGCCGGAATTGCAACCATTATTTCTCAGTTCCTTTCCGGTACGGGAAGCCTGATGTTTGCGCTTAAGAAGAATCCTTTCTTCCGGATTCCCAAAGAGCTCCGGAAGCCGGATACCGGAATTATCTGGCAGTGTACCCGGATGGGCGTGCCGCTGGCGTTCCAGACTTCTTTGATCGCGGTGTCCTGTGTGGCGCTGCAGAGTGTTGTCAATACCTTCGGTTCGGTTGTGATTGCGGCGTTTACGGCAACCAGCCGGATTGAGCAGCTGGTGCAGCAGCCGTATAATTCTCTGGGAATGGCAGTGTCCACTTATACGGGGCAGAATATCGGCGCCGGCAAGATTCAAAGAGTCCGTCAGGGATACCGCAAGGGTCTTATGATTATGGCTGTTTTCTCGCTGGTCATGATACCACTTGCACAGTTTGGAGGAGAATTTATCATGCGGCTCTTTGTGAAAGAGAGCGATGTGATTTCTTTTGGCGCAAGGGCGCTTAAGATTACCAGCTGGTTTTATCTGTTTTTGGGAACTATTTATGTAACCAGAGGACTGTTAAACGGCGCGGGAGACGCGGTGTTTGCGTTTGCCAATGGAGTGGTTGAAATGCTTGGACGAATCTGTCTTGCAAGACCGCTTACTTTAATTCCGGCAGTGGGTGTTTGGGGAGTATGGCTGGCAACGGCACTTACTTGGATGATTGCCGGAACCTTCAACGCATCCCGGTACTTACAGGGCAAATGGAAGAAAAATGCCGGAAAAGCGTTGCGTCAGGCGGAAAATGCAGACAGCACAGAAAATACAGACAGTATGGAAAATACGGTAGTGGTTCAGGAGGCAATTGCAAAATAATTTTTGTATGGATGGGGAAACCTGTTTGTATGAGAAGAAAAAATGCAGCCTTTCAATTTGATTACTATGCACTGTTGTTTTTTGCCCTTTCCTTTTTGGGATGGCTCTGGGAAGTATTGCTTTATTTTTTGACGGAGCACCGATTTGTCAATCGTGGCGTGTACGAAGGCCCTTACCTGCCGGTATATGGCGTGGGAGGGCTTTTGCTGTGTTTTCTCCTGCATTCCTGGCAGAGGAGACCCTTTCGGGTTTTTCTTTCCTCGGCGTTTATCTGCGGAGTTTTGGAGTATCTCACAAGCTTTTTTCTGGAACGAAAATGGGGAATCAGGTGGTGGGATTACAGCGGACACTTTTTAAATATCAGCGGCAGGGTCTGCCTGCTTGGAATCAGCGCATTCGGGCTGGGCGGCGTGCTGCTTATCTGCCTTTTTCTGCCCTTTTATAAAAAGTGGTATCAGCGGATTCCGGTCAGGCTCAGAACGGCTCTCTGCATCCTGCTGGTGCTGGTCTTTGCGGCGGATGCGGCGCGGTGTGCAATGTATCCAAATATGGGGTATGGAATTACTCAGGATTTGTGGTAAAATAGAGGTGTTCAGACAGGAAGAGAAGAGTGTGAAAATAATTTTCATACACAAATTTGCGCCTGCGGTTCAAAGCCTGCAGGCTGTGGAAAGGGCATGGTTATGATTATGGAAGATTATAAGGTTAAATTGGGAGAACAGGAATTAAGCTATCGAAGAGGATTTAAGTGGTATGCACTGCCCTATGAGGACATTACACATGCTTACCTTCGGATTGAAGAGGTAAGAAGTAAGCTCTGCTGTGCGATGGCAAACCTTGATATGCATTTTCTGGTGCTAAAGACAAAAAAAGGTGAATTATTGAAATTAGAAGCATCATCGAAGGAGTCTGTAAAGCGGATGCTGGACGAACTGAAACAAAAAAATCCGGACGTCAGCATCGGCTTTAAGAAGGAATCCCCGTCAGAGGACTGAGGAATGCTCGTCAATGGATTTGGCAATATAATCCCGAACCTCATCCCTCGGCATATCCAAGGCAACGGAAAGCTCACCGTAGAGAAAGTCCTCCGCCAGCTTGAAATACCGGCTGTCTACAGCGGTGACTTTACAGCCCTTTAGGATTCGTTTTTCCTTTCGGAGATAAATGGTCTTAATCAGCTTAATCCATGCAACGCAGCTTCCTTCGTGCATGTACTCTTTGTAAGTGCGTTCTAAGGTCTTCTCGTCTGCAAGCGGGATAAGCGGAATGTCGGGGATGGATTGTATCAGTTCATCCGCTTCCTTGCGGGAAGCAGCCCTGCGGATAGACTTTTCGGCGGCGTCTAAGGGAACGTACACGGTGCTTGTGGACTGAAAAACGGGTTTAAGCAGGTAATACTTTCTCGTTTTGTCAACACCGCTGATGTTCAGCGTGGTGACATCCTGCACACAGCAGATGCCGTTATTGCCGCAAATCACATAATCACCTTTTTGAAACATAAAAAGCCTCCTGAAAAATAGTGCTAAGGATAAAAATACTATAATATCAGTTTACCCCAAATTTTAAAAAAATGTCAGTGGAGATTGAAAAAATCACCCAAATTCAGCACTTTTGCTAATAGCGGAGCAGGTGTTTATTGTCTACTTTTCACAGTAGGGGCAGTGCAAAAACGGAATATGGCACGGAAACTTTCCCGCATCCGGAACTGCAAGGCGGAACTGCCGTAAATTTTTCTGCCGGGCACACTTCCTTCTGGCATTAGCAGGGGGCGGGTGTTATAATAAAACCGGACAGCCCATTATGTGCAGAATAGCCGAAACAGCCCGGAGAATCAGTGAGAGGATTGAAATGAAATTTTATCTTATAAGACATGGCGAAACTGACTGGAATATTCAAAACAGAATACAGGGACAGACGGACACCCTGCTGAATGAAAGGGGCAGGGAGCAGGCGCATGAACTGGCGGAACGTTTGAAGGATGGATATGAGATTAACACCATCTATACCAGCAGGCAGAAGCGCGCCCGGGAAACCGCGGAAGTTATCGGAGAGGCAATTCAGGTAACCCCTATTGTCAGAGAGGGACTTGAGGAGATTTCGCTTGGAATCTGGGAGGGCTATACTTGGAAGCAGGTGCGGGAACAGTTTCGGGATGAATATCAGGCGTGGTATGTAAACCGGCGTTATGAGGTGCCGCCCGGCGGAGAGTCTTATCAACAGCTTCTTGACCGGCTTCTTCCTGTGCTGGCGGATATTTTTGCACAGAATCCGGAAAACGTGCTGATTGTGACTCACAGCGCAGTGATTATGACGCTGCTGACGTATCTTTATGATACCCCCTTTGAGGATATGGCTAAAAATTACAAAACCGGCAATACCGGAATCGTGGAAATAGACCAAAATCTATTTCATAGAAGGTATATTAAATGAAATAACTAACAGAAGGAGAAGCAAAAATGAGACTTGGAGCATTGGAAGCAGGCGGGACAAAGATGGTGTGTGCAATTGGAGACGATGCGGGGAAGATTTTTGAACAGATTTCCATCCCCACCAGAACTCCGGCGGATACGATTCCGGAGATAATCGCTTATTTTCAGCAGGCGCGGATTGAGGCGCTGGGAATCGGCTGCTTTGGACCGATTGACCCGGACAAGCGTTCGGCGACTTATGGATATATCACCAGCACGCCCAAGCTGGCGTGGGCGGATTACCCGATTGTGGGAGAGTTTGAAAAGGCGTTAAATTGTCCGGTGGGCTTTGACACGGATGTAAACGGCTCCGTGCTGGGAGAGGTCACCTTCGGGCAGGCAAAAGGAAAGACTTGTGTGGTTTACGTGACCATCGGAACCGGCGTGGGTGCGGGAATCTATGTGGAAGGGAAGCTTCTTCACGGGATGCTTCATCCGGAAGCCGGACATGTGATGGTCAGGAGGCGTGAGGGCGATGATTATCCCGGGAAATGCCCTTACCACAAGAGCTGTCTGGAAGGGATGGCGGCAGGTCCGGCAGTGGAGGAGCGCTGGGGCAGAAAAGCCGTTGATTTAAAAGACCGGAGGGAAGTTTGGGATTTGGAAGCGTATTATATTGCACAGGCACTGACAGGATATGTGTTGACGCTTTCGCCGGAGATGATTATTTTGGGCGGAGGAATCATGCATCAGGAACAGCTCTTCCCTATGATACGCGGCTATGTGAAGGAGATGCTCAACGGCTACATTCAGACGGAAGAGTTGAATCACATGGAGCAATATATTGTGCCTGCAAGTCTAAATGACGATCAGGGAATCATGGGAGCATTGGAATTGGGAAGAAGGGCATTAGCGGAAAGCAGATAAGAGTTTTTGGGGAGAACCGCATGAGAATGCCGGATGGGGATTAGGATGAAGAGACTTGCAGTAGGGATTTTGGCGCATGTGGACGCAGGAAAAACCACATTATCGGAGGCAATGCTCTATGCCTGCGGCAGTATCCGCAGGCTGGGCAGGGTGGATAAAAAAGATGCTTTTTTGGATCATGACGCGCAGGAGCGGGAAAGAGGAATCACCATTTTTTCCAAACAGGCAAGGATGACCGTAAAGGATCTTCAGATTACGCTGTTAGATACTCCGGGACATGTTGACTTCAGCGCGGAAATGGAACGCACGCTGCAGATTTTAGATTATGCAATTCTGGTAGTCAGTGGATGTGACGGCGTACAGGGGCATACTTACACTCTTTGGAAGCTGCTTGGGCGTTATCGGATACCGGTATTTGTCTTTGTGAATAAAATGGACCGTGTGCAGACTGAGCGGAGGGAACTGCTTTCACAGCTCCGCACAAAGTTAGGAGAGGGTTTTGTGGATTTTTCGGGGGAGGATGAGCAGGAATTTTATGAGGAGACTGCGGTCTGTAAGGAAGAGCTTCTGGATGAATTTTTGCAGAAAGGAACAATAGCACCGGAGAATATCAGAAAGGGTATCAGGGAAAGAAAAATCTTTCCCTGCTTTTTTGGCTCTGCCTTAAAGCTTACCGGAGTGCAGGAATTTTTGAATGGGATGTTCCGGTACACGGAGGAACCGTCTTATCCGCCCGAATTTGGAGCAAGGGTGTTTAAGATCACAAGAGACGCTCAGGGGAACAGGCTTACGCACTTAAAGATAACCGGCGGAGCTTTAAGAGCAAGAGATGTGGTCAGCGGCATGACCAGAGACGAAAAGGAAAAGGATGGTCAGGAAAAGCGGCAGGAAAAGGTGAATCAAATTCGCCTTTATTCCGGAGAAAAGTATGAGACGGCGGAGGAAGCTCAGGCGGGCGAAGTCTGTGCAGTGACCGGCTTATCCTGCACCTGGTCCGGAGAAGGGCTGGGAGCGGAGGAAAGGATTTATTATCCGCTGTTAGAGCCGGTGCTTGGCTACCGGATTCTTTTGCCGGAGGGTTGTGATCCGGCGCAGATGCTTCCCAAACTGCGGATGCTGGAGGAAGAGGAGCCTCAGCTTCATATTTTGTGGGATGAGCGGAATAAGGAAATCAAAGCAAAGGTTATGGGGCCGGTTCAGACAGAGATTCTGCGAACCATGATCAAAGAACGTTTTGAGACCTGCGTGGAGTTCGGAGAAGGGTCGATTATTTATAAAGAAACCATCGGAGACCGGGTGGAGGGTGTGGGGCATTTCGAGCCTCTCCGCCACTATGCGGAGGTTCACCTTTTGCTGGAACCGGGAGAGCCGGGGAGCGGAGTGCGCATTGGCTCGTCATGCAGTCTGGATCTTTTGGATCGGAACTGGCAGCGCCTGGTCCTTACCCATCTGGAAGAGCGGGAGCATGTAGGAGTGCTGACCGGTTCAGCGATTACGGATATTAAGATTACGCTGACGGCAGGGCGGGCGCACCAAAAGCATACGGAGGGCGGGGATTTCCGGCAGGCGGTCTACCGGGCGCTGCGGCAGGGATTGATGCAGGCGCACAGCGTTCTTTTGGAGCCTTGGTACGAATTTCGGCTGGAAGTGCCGGTCAGTCTGGTGGGACGGGCGATGAATGATCTGGAAAAATACGGAGCGCGGTTTGAGCTGGAAGGGCAGAGTGAAGAACTGGCGGTTTTAACCGGGGAAGCGCCGGTCTCCAAGATGCAGGAATATCCCAAGGAGGTGGCGGCATATACAGGGGGAACCGGAAGGCTGTCCTGTACCATGAAAGGTTATTTTCCCTGCCACAATACCGACGAAGTGATAGAACAGATTTCTTATGACCCGCTGCGTGATTTGGAAAATCCGGCGTCGTCGGTGTTTTGTGCCCACGGGGCAGGATTTGTGGTGGAATGGGATCAGGTGCCTGCTTACATGCATCTGGAAAGCACACTGAAGACGGATGATATAGAGCCGGAGGAGCAATGGGAGGCAGAGCGCGGAGAGGGACGGGATTTGGGAATCCGTCCTCAAGGAATCCGTCCGCAGGGAGTCCAGGCCGAAAGGGAAAGAGATGCCGGAGAGAAGGAGCCCCGGCTGGGGCTTGATGAAATCGATGAGATTTTATTACGGACCTCTCACGCAAACCGGAAGGAGAGCAGGACTGCCGGAAGAGAGGGATGGAAGCGTACAAGACCCCGGCAGGGAGCCGCAGCGCAGGCGGAGAGCAGGGTTTACAAGCCTCAGCCGGTAAAAGAAAGGTATCTTCTGGTAGACGGCTATAATATTATATTTGCATGGCAGGAGCTGAAGGAGCTTGCGCAGATTAATTTGGACGGGGCAAGAGGAAAGCTTTTGGATATTCTGTGCAATTATCAGGCAATCCGCAAGTGCAATTTAATTGTGGTGTTCGATGCCTACCGGCTTGCAGGACATCCCACGGAGGTTCTGGAATATCACAATATTCATGTGGTTTACACCAAGGAGGCGGAGACTGCGGACCGTTATATTGAGCGGTTTGCCCATGAGAACGGAAAGAAGTATAATGTGACGGTGGCAACCTCTGACGGGCTGGAACAGATTATTATCCGGGGAGAAGGATGCGCGCTTTTGTCCGCCAAGGATCTCTGGGAAGAAATCAAGCTGGCAGAGCAGAATCTTAGGGAAGATTATGAGAATTACCAGCGGTCCCAGAAAAGATAAATAATTTGGACTGCACCCAGAATAAAGAGGATTCCCCAGTTGATGATGTGCATGATGTGGGAAGCCGCTTTGGCAGGAAAACGACCGGGAGAGGTTTGGGGAAGCTGGATAAAATAACGATTGCCTAACCCAAGGGCAATGGAGATATAGACCAGACATACAGCTACATAGCGGAAATCACTGCTGCAAGTGTAGGGATAAATGATTACAAAAGCGGCAAAGGAAATCAGCATGATTACATAGCCTGCCAGTAAGAAAACCCGTGTCTCTATATCTGTGCGTTTATGCAGAAGCACAACCGCCAGCAGAACGGCAGTTGCAATGCCGAGAATCACAGCCAGTACAAAGGTAATCTGACAGAGAATCAGAAGGATGTCGGACAGGTCGGCGGGATATTCCTCCGCAAATAGGGAAGTGTGAAACATAATTGCCCAGGTATTGCAGCAAGCCTTCGCACTGATCGGATGAAAAGGAAAATCAAAATGCCACTGAGAAAGGGCAGGAATCCCCAGCCGCTCCCACAGGGAAAAGTCAGCGGTGTACATGGGAGAGGTTTCTCCGGGCACCGGAACGCCGGGCTTTTCCCCAAAGCGAATCAGATTTCTCACGATCCAGGACAGACCGATTGGGCAGACAATCACAGCAAAAATACAGTAATTTTTAATCCATGTTAAGATGGAACGCTTTTCTTTGGTGCGGATGACAGAAATAAAATGCATCAGAAAAATCACTGCCAGAGGAATAGCCAGAACAGCCGAATTTAGCTTGGTAATCATGCCAAGACCAATAGAAAAAGCCAGAGGAACAAGGCGCTTTAAATCCTTGTGCCTGATCCATGTTAAGGCGCCAAGAATAGTCAGGCACATAAACAAAATGGTAAGCATATCGTTATTCACACTGCCTGCCATAATGATGGTGGCAGGATGCAGGGCAATAAAAGCAAGCCCGATGAAAAGACCATTTCCTTCTACTTCCAGAACCTTCAAAATCTTCCAGGTGACTGTCATGCACAGGCAGGAATAGAACAGCGGAAGTATCTGTAGATTTTCAAATGCCAGTTCTTCGCTTACGCCCAGCCAGATATTCAGTTGAAGCCAAAGATAGGAGATGATGTGATGCAGGGGCGGATGATAGTAGGCAAAAAGCTCATAAGGATTCAAATCCGGGAGCTTATGAAACTTGTAAATGTATTCAATATAACCGATGTGTCCGGGATTGACAAAGGGCGTTCCCATTCCGGTATACGCTCCCGCGTCATGCTGGCGGTCATAAAGTCCGGACCAGAGTACATAGCTGCACCGGAGCAGGATCCCCAGAAGAATAAGCATAAACACTATGGTGTTTTCATTAAGCGACCTGATGGATTTCAGGTATCCCCAAAGACCCATGTAAAGCAGAAAAAAGCACACGATAACAAAAGTCCTGACATAGTGGCTGCCGAAAAGGAAGCTGTCTGCCTGCATGACGGCAGTTAAAATACAGGAGCCTATGATAGTAAGGAGTATGCTCAAATTTAATTTGGGCTGGGATGAAAAGGAGCCAAATTCTTTTTTGTGTAAATGTATGGTCTTCATTTGTGAAATCCTTTCGCTTTATGCCTTTGCCGTAAGTGCCTCAATATAAGGCAGTAATATCGGTCAGTAAGTTATCCTGCACCCGGAACTGCCAGATGGAATGTCCGGGAATCCGGTGTTCCGTCAGATACCAGAAATCATCAATCCGGGTCATGTAGTAGGGGGTTCCGCCGCCGATGAAAGAGTCATAGATGTCCTCGTAATTTCCATCAGCAAGACCGTCTAAATCCTTGGTGCGGATGATAGTGGCGTAATCCTGATTGCCGGATGCATCCGTGGAGACGGTGATATAATAGTAATCGTCAATGGGAGTAAGCTGTATCATGCCGGAAAGCTGGGCGGGAACGGGATACTCCTTTTTGATTTCAAAGGTATACAGGTCAGCCTCAAGAATGCTGGAATTGCCGGAGACAAAGTAAATCCGATCCCCTGCAATGGTGAAAGAGCGCACATAAACGCCGTCCAAGGAAGGAATTGACAAAACTTGCGTCAAATACATCCGGGAATCATCCTCTGCGTGACGGAACAGATACATTTCTCCGCTCATGGAGCTCCATGCATAAAAAGTATCGGTATATTCATCGTATAGAATATAGTGCGGACGGTTTCCAATGTGGGTAAATTCCTGAGTAGGAATAAAAACCGGCTGTCCGTTTTCGTTAACAGATTCTTCCATAACCAGAATACGGTTGTTCTCCGTGTCGTCAATCAGATAAACGGTTCCGTCGCTTGCGAGAGTATGTCCCATGTTGATGTCGTCAGTCATAATCTGCCATTGATATAAGGGATCCGTCAGATTGTCATGGTAGATGACTTGATTGTTATAACAATCCACAATAAAATAAGTGTCTTTAACCTTGGTAAGATAAGTAGGCACGCTGAGGGTGGGAAATGGATTGTTCGGAATCTGGTTAAGCTGCGCAGGGTCATAAGAAATAAGCTCTGAGACGGCAAGATAGTCCGTGGGAATATAGACGGATGCCGGTTCAGGGTGTTTGTGGGCGCAGGAGACCAGAAGCCACGCCAAAAGGCAAATGCATATGCACATACATATACATTTGCAATTGCAGCTGCAGTTGTAAATGCTAAGAGATGGAATTATTTTTTTATGTAAAGTAGATAATAGTTTTTCTTTTGTTCTCATAAAGCTATTATAATTTTTTTGCTTTTATTGTACAATGTTTTTTTGTATACTAAAGATAGAATTTTTGTAAGGAGCGTACTTATGACGGAGGTTAAGGAGAATCGGGAGTTCCGGGTTTTGTCTGCAATTGGCATGATACTGGTTGTTTCCGGACATTTGGGATATGATTTGTTTGATATTGGCGGTTTGTTTCCCTATTATTCATTTCATGTATTTTTATTTTTGTTTGTATCCGGTTACTTTTATAAACGGGAAGAGGAGGAGCAGATCCTCAGTTACATATTAAAAAAGTGCCGGACACTGCTTTTGCCGTATTTTTTGTGGAATTTATTTTATGGGCTTGCGGCGTCGCTGCTGCATCAGGCGGGATTTTCCATAGGCGGAGAGCTTTCGCTGAAAACGCTTTTTTGGTCTCCGTTTCTGGACGGGCATCAATTTATGTATAATTTTCCGGCATGGTTTGTGCCAGCCCTCTTTTTGATTGAGGTGGTCAATGTGCTGATGCGGAAAGCGTTGTCGCTGATTCGCTCGGATAATGAGTGGCTGATTTTTGGCTTATGCCTGCTGGCGGGGGTGCTCACCGTATGGCTTGCCATCGGCGGTCATATTTGGGGCTGGCATAAGTTCCCGGGACGGATTCTGTTTATGCTTCCGGGATTTCAGATGGGAAGGATTTATAAAGAAAAGCTGGAGGCTTTTGACCGGGCGGAGGATGGCCCGTATTTTCTGGCTGTGATGGGCGTGCAGGTGCTGATTACCATATTTTGCGCCGGCCTTGCATTCAGTGCCGTATGGGTGACAAGCTTTGCCAACGGACCGCTGATCCCTTACGTTACAATCATTACCGGAATTGCATTTTGGCTTCGGATCGCAAAGATCATCAGCAGGATTCCTTATTTATGCAATAAAATGGTTTCCATAGGACGGAATACTTATGGAATCATGATGCATCATGCGGCATGCTTTATGCTTGTGAAAGGATTTTTTTACCTGCTCAGCAAAGGAACGCCGTTTTGCGCAGAGTTTGATGCGGAACTCTTTTTCAGTGAAATTAATTTTGTATACCTGCCCGGAGGTTCGGAGGCAGGAAAGTGGATTTACCTGTTTGCAGGTATCGGCATTCCGATGATCTTGTCGGGAGCGTGGGCGTGGCTTAGAAGACAGATTAGGCGTTAGCTACAGTTAACATTATGTCGTTTACTATAATCATCGATTCCCCAAAGATATTCCAGTCGGTCTTCCGCATTGTCCAGGCTGTCTTGCCGGGAACGGCTGAACTGTTACGCGGCAGTTGGTGAATGCTGGATTTTGACTTGACATTTTTCATTACGGAGGGTATACTCACTTTATTGCTATCAAATCTATGTGAAAATCTATCCATAAATAACATGGAATCATTGGTATATCGCCGATATTTTCACATATTGCAAACTAACTATCAAGGTCAAAACGGAGAAAAGATGTATAAAACGTCTGGTGATTAACTGTTTTATGAACATATGTTTCGCATTGACCGTAAAAAGAAAGAGAGGTAAACTGAATGTACAAGGAGATGGAAGGTATGACGAATGAAGAAATGTTTTCAGCTATTATAAGCCATATGGATTCTATGGAATCAAGGCTGAATGAACGGATGGATAATCTGGAATTGGAGCTGACGGAAAGAATGGACAACCTGGAGTCGAGATTGAATGCTCGGCTGGATAGTCTGGAATCAAGAATGGACAATCTGGAATCAAGAATGGACAGTCTGGAGTCAAGAATGGACAGTCTGGAATCAAGGCTGGATGCTTTGGAATCAGACATGGATATGGAATTTAAAGCAGTGCGGACAGAAATGGATATGGTATATAAAACTTTAAAGAAAGATATTTCCATTTTGGATGAGAAGGTTAACCGGCTCATGTATACAAAAGACGTTGACGGCTATGAAAAAATGAAAACACAGGTAGAATTACTGACAAAGGGGTATCAGGAGCTGAAGGCAAAGATTGGTTAACTGCGGTTACACTATTTTACAAAAACTTAAAAGAAATATTTGACAATTGTTTCCGAAGTGTGCTATCCTAGATTCACTATCCGCTTAGAAATTCAATTCAAATGAATACAGATGATTATGCAAACGACCTGTCCGTGAAATTTTCACGGATGGGTTTTTATGTTTAAAAACAAAACTGCCGGATTAAAATCTGCCGGCAAGGAAATCAATGGAGGAATCATGAGGAAAAGAATTTCTAAGCTTAAGAGGGCTTTATTAAAAAGGGAAACAGGGAAAAGATTTGTCGGGCTGATGCTGTTGATTGCTTTATTATCTGCATCAGCAGGAACAATTATGCCGGTGCATGGAGAAGAGCTGCACCCGAGAACCGTTGTCACTGAAATTTATCACAAACATATAGGAAATCCAAATGAGAAGGGGGGATGTTACCAACAGGAAATTCCCCATATCCATCAGGGAAGCGAGCAGGAAGGCGGAAGCTGTTATCAGAATCAAATCGAGCATGTACATCAGGGGGACGAGGCTTCTGGTACAGGCTGTTATTCCAAGGTCATTTATCACACGCATGCAGGTGACGGACAAAGTGAAGAAGGATGTTATAAGGCAGTTTACCACATTCACGAGGAAAGCTGTTACAAGAATAAGATTTGCACCATCCGCTACACCAAAGGAGAAGTGATCGGGACGGAAATGAAGGAGTGCATAGCTCACGGGCAGGCGCTTCATGAGAAGGCGGAAGGAGTCGGAACCCATGTGAATTGTAGCATTGGGGAGGAAGACGTTCATCTGGAATACTGTAAGGAATGCGGCATCATGACATACAGTTACCATGATTATCAAGAGCTGGCATGCGGTAAAAGCACGGAAGCGGCGGAAGAGTATGTGCCTGCCTGCGGAAAGGATGAGACTACAGCAGAGGGCTACGAGACCGGATGCGGGCTGGAACAGGGGAGCGTGGAACGTTATGAGCTTTCCTGCAGTCAGAAAGTGGAAGGTTATGCGCGAAACTGTGAATTGGACGAAAAAACGCCTTTGGGAAAAATGATTGTCACCAATGAAACAGAGGGAAACAGCGAAAAGGTTACGCTCAGCGTGCGGATAGAAGACTTGTCAGGAGGAAAGCTTTTGCCGGAGGAACCGCCTTTTATCTGGCGCGATGAGACTGGAAAGCAAATCGGAAGCGGCGAGCAGATTGAGGTGGATAAAAATGGGAATTATACGGTAGAGGTGCGTCTGCGGAACCGGGATGTGGATGAGGACAGCTTAAAAAGCGGCATTACCATTGATAATGTACTTTTAAAGGAAAATGCATCTCCCTCCCCGGAAGATCAAAAATCACCATCGCCTGCAGTTTCCGAAACTCCGGATTCCGGGAAACCATCGCCTGAGGCCTCCCCAACTCCGGATTCCGGAGATCCAACGCCTACAGCAAATCCAAGCTCTACGGAGGAACCAAGTTCCACGAAGGAACCAAGTTCTACAGAGGAACCAAGTCCTGCGGAAGAACCAAGCTCTGCGGAAGACCCGGAACCGACGCAGGAACCGTCCGAAGGAGAAATCCTTCCGCAAAAGACTCCGTCGCCACAGCCTGTTTTGCCTGCGGATAATGGGGAAGCAGGCAGTGTTGGAGGCGGAGAACACAGGGCTTTAGAAGTAAAGAAAGCAGACGGCTCCGGCGGACAGGCTCCATCCGCAGCCCCTCAATCGAAGGGACAAAAACAAAATCCGGAAATAAAGAAGGAGACGGAAAAGAAGGAGATAGAGAAAAATATGACACAACCGTCAGAAACAGTGGAAGTAAAAAACCTTAGCTTTTGGCAAAGAGTATTTGCAAATCCCAAAGTGAAAATTTTTTCCATTGCGGCAGGCGTGCTGATACTTTTATCGGGGCTCTTCTTCCTATTGCTTTATCTTCTGAAAAGTGTGCGGGTTTATAATGATGACGGGCAAGGCAGGTTTGTAAGATTAGGACGCGCCCGCGTCTGCCGGGAGGAGGAAGGATACACGGTGACCATATCCGAGCAGATGGAGGAAAAGGCGTATACAAACCGCTATTGCATAAAGCCGGGATTGTTCCGGTTAGGAAAGAATCAGCAGGAGATTTTGGTGTATAAAGATACCAAGAGGGTTTCGGTGGAATTAAACAGGGAAATGATATTTATTATCTAAAAAATCCTTGCTTTTGGCGGATGAACGTGATAGACTCATAATGTTTATAAGTAAATGCATAATTATGCATAAGGAGGATGATTATGAAAAAGTTTTTAGCGGTTTTATCAGCAACAGTGATGACCATGAGCCTTTTAACCGCCTGTGGCGGCAGTGGCGCGGCTCCGGCAGAGGCAGAGACACAGGAGGCGGCAGCGCCCGAAGCGGAGGCAGAGACACAGGAGGCGGCAGCGCCCGAAGCGGAGGCAGAGACACAGGAGGCGGCAGCGCCCGAAGCAGAAGCAGAGACAGCGCCTGAGACAGACGCAGCGGGTTCAGCGGCGCTTGCAGACGGAGTTCTTACTGTAGGAACTAATGCAGAATTTCCGCCTTTTGAGTATGTGGGCGACGATGGGGAGCCGGACGGATTTGATGTGGCTCTTATCAAAGCAATCGGCGAAAAGCTGGGGGTAACCGTGGAGGTTGAAAACATGGAGTTTGACTCTCTGGTAGCTTCCATCGGAAACAAAATTGATGTGGCAATTGCAGGCATGACGGTGACTGATGAGCGGAAAAATTCCGTAGACTTTTCCAATTCTTATTATGATGCGGTTCAGTATGTGATTGTTCCGGAAGGGTCAGAGATTGCTGCTTTTGACGATCTTGCAGGAAAGGCAATCGGCGTTCAGCTTGGAACCACCGGCGACTTCATTGCAAGTGATGATGTGGAAGGAGCTTCTGTTTCTCAGTATAACAAGGCGGTTGACGCTGTGAACGATTTGATCAATGGAAGAGTAGATTGTGTTATTATTGATAAGAATCCGGCATTGGTGTTTGAATCTAAATTTTCCGGTCAGGTAAAAGCAATTGACGGTGCGCAGTTTGATTTTGGTGTGGAGAATTACGCAATTGCACTTCCTAAGGGAGACGCAGTGCTGGCTGACCAGATTAATCAGGCGCTGGAAGAGCTGAAAGCAGACGGAACCTTCGATAAGCTTGTTGAAGAGTATATCGGTTAGTAAAGAAAGCATTAAAACAGCAAAGCAGGCTATACAGAAAGAAAAGTCAAAGAGGATAGCAGCATTACAGGTCTGCTATCCTCTTTTAAAAGAAAGGATTTGGGGCTATGCAGGCATGGTTTGAAAGAGTATCAGAGTTGTTTCAGATTGCTTTTATTTCCGGCGACCGGTGGAAGCTTTATATAAGCGGTCTTGGAACCACATTGGAGATCGCTTTTCTGGCGGCGATACTGGGATTGATTATCGGTACGATTGTAGCTCTTATGAAGTTGTCTACGAATCGGCAGGGAAAGAAAACGATATGGGCAAGAATTGCTACGGTGTATATTGACATAATCCGGGGAACGCCCTCCGTGCTTCAGCTTCTCATCATGTGGTTTATCATTATGAAGAGCTGTAAAAACGGCGTTCTTGTGGCGGTATTGTCCTTCGGTATCAACAGCGGTGCTTATGTGGCGGAAATTGTGAGAGCCGGTATTCTTGCCGTGGACAGGGGACAGACGGAAGCGGGAAGGTCGCTGGGGCTTTCTAAGACGCAGACCATGCTCTACATTATCCTGCCTCAGGCAGTCAAAAATGCACTTCCGCCCATCGGCAATGAATTTATTGTTTTGCTGAAGGAGACGGCAATCGTGGGGTATGTAAGCCTTACGGATTTAACCAGAACGGCAAGCCAGATATCCTCAAGAACTTATGAAGCGTTTATGCCGTTAATCGGAGCCGCGGTTATTTATTTTGTGATTATTAAGATACTGACAATCCTGTTGGACAAGCTGGAGAGGAGGCTGCGTAAGAGTGATAATCGTTAAGGACTTACATAAAAAATTCGAGGACAACCATGTGCTCCGGGGCATCAATTACCATGTGCATCCGGGGGAAAAGATTGTTGTGATTGGACCATCCGGATCCGGAAAGAGCACATTTCTTCGCTGCTTGAATCTTCTGGAGACACCCACCAGCGGTGAAATTTGGTTTGACGGCAAGCTGATTACAGACCATAAGGTGAATATCGATAAGGTCAGAGAGCATATGGGCATGGTATTTCAGAACTTTAACCTGTTCAATAATCTTTCCATTATGGATAATATCACTCTTGCCCCGGTGAAGCTGAGGCTTATGGGAAAAGAGGAAGCGAAGGAAAAGGCGCTTTCCCTTTTGGAGAGAGTAGGGCTTAAAGAAAAGGCGGATTCCTATCCAAGCCAGTTATCCGGCGGGCAGAAACAGAGAATCGCCATTGTCCGGTCTCTTGCCATGAATCCCAAGGTGATGCTTTTTGATGAGCCCACTTCGGCGCTTGACCCGGAGATGGTAGGCGAAGTGTTAGATGTTATGAAAGAGCTTGCGGAAAGCGGCATGACCATGGTAGTTGTCACCCATGAAATGGGGTTTGCCAGAGAGGTAGGAACCAAAGTTCTGTTTATGGACGAGGGGAATATTATGGAGGAGAACACTCCTGCGGAGTTTTTCAATAACCCCCAGAGCCAGAGATTACAGGATTTTTTGTCAAAGGTTTTATAAAAGAGAAAGAGCTGGGGCGCATATCCAGCTCTTTTTTTGTCATCTATTTTGTGAACAGGGCTGCGGGGCAGGGACTTTGCCGTTTGTAAAGAAAATTAATCCGTGTCGGGCAGGCGGATTGACGCGCACACCAAGTAAAAGGGCAGTCCGAATACAAGGAAATATACATAGCGAAATTCCGTGGCAACCGGCGTTGCAATCAGTACCGTGAGCAGCAGCGCGGCGCCTGGAAGGTAAAGAATTAGTTTCTTTTTCTCATTCCGGACAAAGGCGTTTCCGATGCAGAAAAGGAAAATCCAGCAGATTACGCCCATGCTCCAAAGGGTGCCGTAGATGGGAACCGTGCTTCCCAATTTAATGGCTATTTCTTTGGCTTTGACCACCAGTGGACCGCGAATCAGCGGAGTGTGGGATACGCCCAGGTCAGTAGCGCTGACCCCTTCCGCTTCCGCTACCAGATAAAAAGAATCCGGATACCAGTAACCGTAGGTCTCGTTGATATAGGCGGTGAGATAATCGCCCGGATAGGCAAGCCCCAAATCCAACCAAAGATGTAAAAATTCCTTTTTATGGTCGGTAAGATATTCCGGATGACCGGCGCGGATCAGCTCCTTGATATTATCAGCATAGTAAGGATTATAGAGCTCTTTTATGTAAGTGAGGTCGATGACGTTTTCAATCAGCTCCCTTTGGTTTTCCGTTAAAGGACGGTCGCTGCAAAGCACAGCAGCAACCTGCTGGACAGGAATCGCAAGGGATTCCACGGAATCCGGCTGAGTGACTTGAAAAGCGTTCATGACCGGATATTTAATCAAAAGCGCAGCGGCGAAAATGCCAAGAAGCACCGGAATAAATGTTTTGGACTTTTTGCCAAAAGTAAACAAAAGAAACGGCAGGCACAGGCAGAAGGCATACCAGCCGTTGGAACGGAACAGGCATATCACCAGACCGGAAAGCGCAAACACCGCAAAAGATATTGAAGAGCACTTTTGAATCAGCCGGAGCATGGAACAGTTAAAGAGCATAACCCCGGCGGCAAAAGGAATATCCTTCCATACGGTTACAGAAAATACTCCGTGGTATGGAACCAGAGCAAAAAACAGCGTGACAATCAGGCAGACCAAGGGACGGAAGCGATACTGTCTCATGGTGGCAATCAGGTATGAGGCGGCAAAAGCCAATAAGCACAGTTGAAAAAAGGTGTAAAAGGACATGGCTGTGACCATGTTTCCGGTGAGTTTATAGCCAAGATTATAAAATACGCCAATCAGGAGTGTATGCATCCAAGGGTGATGGTTGCTGTAGGGGATTACATGTAGAACCTGCTCCAACTGGTTAATGCTGTCGGGAGTCATAATGCCGGGATACTGATACAAAAAGTAAGGAAGCCAGCACAGGAGGTACAGGAAAAAGGAGCAAACTCCGGCGTGATTTTGATACAGCACCGTGAATCGGTTTAACAGAGAGCTTAACCGACCGGAAGAGCGGAACCAAACGCCGGAATGGGAATTCGCTGTTTCAAAAAGAAGATCATCCAGCTTTTCTTTATCTCCGGTATAAGAAAAAAGGAGAAGGAGCAGGTTGTAAAATAAAATGAGAAAACCAATCAAAACAAAAGAGATAATCCCGATGCGGAACAGGGGACTTGTCAATTCTTCAATATAATAGCGGTAGTCAACTGCCATATATAACGCTGAAAACAGGAACGAAAGAAAACCGGCGGTAAGCCGGGTGCGCCTGCCTTTCTCGAAACCGGAGAGAGGCAGTCTGTCGTCAATGTGGCAGAAAAAGAAAAAGCATAAAAGAAAAAAAACAAAGGTGAGAATATTGCCCGGCTGCATTCGGCAGGCTTTCATCAGCGCCCACACGGAAAAAAAGCTTTGGATAGATTTGATCATAATGCTTTTTCCATTCATCTTCATGCCGATAACTCCTGTTCCGAACCGATATTTTGTGTTATAATTGATAGCGTCTTGTACCAATATCACTACTATAATATAATTTATAGAAATTATATTGTCAATCAATACCGCTGTGAAACGGACGGCGTAAATATTGACAGGAAGCGGACAGCGTTAATACTGCCGTGGGTTATGCGGCGTTTACCGGCAAGGAGAACAGGGATGACAACGATCAGTTTGTGTATGATTGTAAAAAATGAAGAAAAGGTGCTTGCGAGATGTCTCGACAGCCTCCGGGGGCTGATGGACGAGATTATCATTGTAGATACGGGCTCGGAAGACTGGACGAAGAAGATTGCGCGGAATTATACGGACAAGGTATATGATTTTCAGTGGATTGATGACTTTTCCGCCGCCCGGAATTTTGCATTTTCCAAAGCTTCCTGCGCGTATATCTATTCGGCGGATGCGGATGAGGTTTTGGATGACGAGAACCGGGAAAAATTCCGGCTTTTGAAGGAAACGCTAGTCCCTGATGTGGAGATTGTGCAGATGTATTATGGAAATCAGCTCTCTTACGGAACCGTCTACAATTATGACAGGGAGCTTCGCCCCAAGCTGTTTAAGCGGGTGCGCAGTTTTCAGTGGATTGAACCGGTTCACGAGACGGTGCGCCTTTTGCCGGTGGTGTTTGACAGTGACATTGAGATTACGCACCGCCCCCATGCCAGTCATGCCGGAAGGGATATTCAGATTTTTGAAAAGATGATTCAAAGGGGAGAGAGGCTTTCACAGCGTCTGTTCACGATGTATGCCAAGGAGCTTTTGATTTCCGGCGATGAGGAGCAGATGAGAAGAGCGGAGGACTATGTGACGCAGACCGCAGATGGGGGAGAGACCGCACCGGAGCAGATGAAGGAGGCGCTCTGCGTCACTGTGCGCGCCGCAAGACTGCGGGGCGATTACCTGAAAATGTACCGGTACGCTATGAAGGGAGTAACGGATGAGGGCATCAGTGAGGTCTGCTTTGAAATGGGAGAGTACTATTTGGAGCAAAAAGATTATGAGGAGGCTTCTATCTGGTATTATAATGCGGCGTATGAGACTTCCAGCATTTTAAATATTCACATGGGAGGAGACCTGCCCTTAGAGCGCCTTGCCGATTGTTATGAGGCGCTGGGGATTTTGGAGCAGGCAGAGGAGTACCGCAAAGCGGCTAAAGAGTGGAAGGCGGAGCAGTAAAAGCAGAATAGTGCTTGCAGTCATTTCAGGATAATGTTACCATTAGTAAGCGTGGTTGGAAATATAGGGATTAAGGATGGATGAGCGGATATGGAGAGACGCTGGGAAGAGAATATCAGGAGAGTGACGCCTTATGTTGCAGGCGAACAGCCCAAAGAAGAGAATATTATCAAGCTGAATACCAATGAGTGCCCTTATCCTCCGGCACCGGGGGTGAGAGAGGCACTGCAAAATCTGGACAGTGAGAAGCTTCGTCTTTACCCGGATATGGATGCGGGAAAGCTGGTGGATGCACTGGCGGAGCATTATGGGGTAAAGCCGGAGCAGATTTTTGTAGGAGTGGGTTCGGATGATGTGCTGGCGTTGGCGTTTATGACTTTTTTTCATGGGGAAAAGCCGATTTTATTCCCGGATATTACTTATTCCTTTTATGATGTGTGGGCGGAAGTATTCCAGATTCCTTGGGAACTCTGCCCTTTAGATGAGCAATTCCGGATCTGTAAGGAAGATTACCTAAAGCCAAACGGCGGAATCGTGATTCCCAATCCCAACGCGCCTACCGGAGTGTTTGCGGAGCTTTCCGTGCTGGAAGAAATAATAGCTTCCAATCAGGACTCTGTGGTAATCATTGACGAGGCTTATATAGACTTTGGCGGTGAGAGTATCCTGCCCTTGATTGACAAGTATGAAAATTTGCTGGTGGTGCAGACCTTTTCCAAATCCCGCGCAATGGCGGGGATGAGAATTGGATTTGCCATGGCGGACGAGAGGCTGATACGCTATTTAAAGGATGTAAAATTTTCCTTTAATTCTTATACCATGAATCTGCCCTCCATTGAGGCGGGGACGGCTGCCGTTAAGGATGATGCGTATTTTAAGGAAATTGTGGGTAAAATTATCGCAACAAGAGAGTGGACCAAGGAGCACCTTGCGTCTTTGGGATTCCGGTTTACAGATACAAAGAGCAACTTCTTGTTTGTGACTCATGAGAGCATCTCCGCCGAAGAAATTTTTCAGGCGTTAAAGGACGCCGGTATTTATGTAAGATATTGGAAGAAACCCCGGATCAGCAACTATCTTCGCATCACTGTGGGAACCGATGCCCAGATGGAAAAGCTGGTGGAGTTTCTGACCAATTATATAAAGGAGAGAAAAGATGATTAAGAACATACTAAAAGGCATGGTAGTGGGTGTCGCCAATATTATACCCGGTGTCAGCGGAGGAACCATGATGGTGTCCATGGGAATTTATGATAAGCTCATTCACTGTCTGACACATTTATTTAAGGAATTTAAGGAAAGCATGAAGTTTTTGATTCCCATTTTTGTGGGAGTGGGCATCGCGCTGGTTGGCTTATCCTTTATTATTCAGCCGGCATTCGAGCATTTTCCGCTTCAGACAAGCTGTTTGTTTATCGGTCTGATTGTGGGCGGACTTCCGGCGGTATGGAAAAAGGTAAAGGGAAAAGGAGTCAAAGTCAGTTATATCATTCCCTTTTTGGTATTTTTTGTGCTGGTGGTTGGGCTTGCGCTGATTGGAGAAAAGGAAGGAAACGCCGCAGACCTGACCTTTGGACTCTGGTCCTGCGTGAAATTATTTTTGGTTGGAATTATTGCATCGGCAACCATGGTGATACCCGGGGTGAGCGGTTCCATGATGCTTTTATTGCTTGGATATTACAATCCCATAGTGAGCGCAATCAAAGATTTTGTGACGGCGCTTGCCTCCCTTGACATGCAGGGGATTTTACAGGGATGCGGAGTCTTGGTGCCCGCAGGGCTGGGAATTGTGGTAGGTATTTTCGCAATTGCCAAGTTAATTGAAATTATTTTTGAGAGATTTCCGATGCAGGCTTATTGGGCGATCATTGGATTGATTGTTGCATCTCCCTTTGCAGTTCTCTTAATGGCGCAGCTGGGGACGGTCACGGCGCTCAGCATTGCAGTCAGTGTTGTTACCTTTGCAGTGGGATTTGTGATTGCCATGAAGCTGGGAGATTAAGAAATTGGAAGCATATACGGATTTTGCCGATGTTTATGATATTTTTATGGACGAGACCCCTTATGAGCAGTGGGCGGACTTTCTTGCAGGACTGATACGGCAGTACGGCGTGTCCAGAACAACCGCGGAGATGGAGAAAGCTGCAGGGACGGAAAGTGAAACTGCCGGAAGAGAGGAAGCTCTTCTTGCGGAGCGAAATCTGGTTCTTGACCTAGGATGCGGTACGGGAACTTTGGCGGAGCTTCTTGCAGGCAAAGGCTACGATATGATCGGTGTGGACATTTCTCAGGAGATGCTGAATATTGCGCTGGACAAAAAAGAAAAATCCGGCAGCGGTATTTTATATCTCTGTCAGGATATGCGGGAGCTGGATTTGTACAGTACGGTGGGGACGGTTTTAAGCGTCTGCGATTCCGTGAATTATCTGCTTGACGACGAGGAGGTTGTCACAGTTTTTTCGTTAGTGAATAATTATCTTTACCCCGGCGGGATTTTTATCTTTGATTTTAACACAGTATATAAGTATGAGCAGGTGATTGGCGACGCCACCATTGCGGAGAATCGGGAGACCTGCAGTTTTATCTGGGAAAATTATTATCATCAGGAACAGCATGTCAATGAGTATGATTTGACGATTTTTACCAGAACAGGGACGGAAGGGCTGTACCGGCGTTTTACGGAAACGCATTTTCAGAGAGGATACACTAAGGAAGAAATGATTCGGTTTGTGGAGCTGGCGGGGATGAAGGCAGTGCTTTTGCTGGATGCAGATACGCATAAAGCGCCAACCGAAACCAGTGAGCGGATTTATGTGATAGCGAGAGAGGATGGAAAATGACGGACTATATCGTGAGAGCAACGGCGGCAAATGCGGGAATCAGGGCATTTGCCGCTACTACAAAGAATCTTGTGGAACGGGCAAGGCAGGCGCATGACACCAGCCCGGTGGTGACGGCGGCGCTGGGAAGACTGCTCACCGGCGGTGTGATGATGGGAGCGATGTTGAAAGGTGAGAAAGACCTGCTCACGCTTCAAATCAGCGGGGACGGACCCATCGGAGGAATGACAGTGACCGCTGATTCCAAGGGAAATGTAAAGGGATATGCCAATAATCCTCAGGTGATGCTTCCCCCCAGCAAGGCGGGAAAGCTGGATGTAGGCGGCGGTGTGGGAAATGGAATCCTTCGTGTGATTAAGGATATGGGATTAAAGGAGCCTTATGCAGGGCAGACTGTATTACAGACCGGAGAGATTGCGGAGGATCTCACCTATTACTTTGCCACATCGGAACAGGTTCCTTCCAGCGTCGGGCTTGGCGTACTGATGGAAAAGACCAATACAGTCAAGCAGGCAGGCGGGTTCATTGTTCAGCTTATGCCCTTTACGGAGGAGGCTGTGATCGCCCGGCTGGAAGAAAATCTTTCAAGGTTTTCTACGGTCACCAGTGTGTTGGAAGAGGGAAAGACGCCGGAGGAGATGCTGGGGCTTTTACTTTCCGGACTGGATATGGAGGTTGTGGATACCATACCGGCACAGTTCTTTTGCAGCTGTGATAAGAAACGAGTGGAAAAGGCAGTAATCAGCATCGGTTCCAGAGAAATTAAAGAGATGATAGCGGAAAACAAAGATATTGAAGTGAAGTGTCATTTTTGCAACAGCGCGTATACATTTACCATTGAAGATTTGAAAGAATTATTAAAGAAAAGCAGATAGGGGCGGATATGAAACAGGGATTTATCAAAGCGGCGGCGGTCACGCCCAATATAAAAGTGGCAGATACCATTTATAATTCGGAACAGATTTGTGCAGGGGTCGATGAGGCTTTCCGGAAAGGAGCAAAAATCATTGTATTTCCGGAGCTGTGCATCTGCGGTTACACCTGTGAAGACCTTTTTTTGCAGGAAAGACTGCTTGCCTCCTGCAGGCAGCAGCTTAAGCAGATTGCAGAGCATACCAGAGGAAAGGATGGGCTGGTATTTGTAGGGCTTCCTCTTGAAAAGAAAGGAAAGCTTTATAATGTGGCGGCAGTTATCAGCGGTGGAGAAGTACTGGCTTTTATTCCGAAACTGAACATTCCTTCTTACGGAGAGTTTTATGAGAACCGGCATTTTCAGCCGGGAAATCATCAGCCGGAGATGTTTTCCTTTGACGGGAGAGAGGTTCCTTTTGGAGCGGATATTCTTTTTCAGGCAGAGGGGATGGAAGGGCTTCTGGTGGGCTGTGAGATTTGCGAGGACATCTGGGTTCCGGATTCTCCGGGAATCTCCCACGCTATGGCAGGCGCAGCCGTGCTGGTGAATTTGTCGGCATCCAGTGAGACCATCGGAAAGGATTCTTACCGTCAGATGCTTGTTAAATCGGCAAGTGCAAAATTAATCTGCGGATATGTGTATTGCAGCAGCGGAGAGGGGGAGTCCACTCAGGATTTGGTATTTGGCGGACACAATATCATCGCGGAGGATGGAACGATTTTAAAGGAAGCAGTGAGGTTTGAAAACCAGATTACCTATGGGGATTTGGATTTGGGACGAATCCGCATGGAGCGGAGAAGAATGAATACCTTCGGCTGTGAAAAGAGCCAGAGTTATGAAGTTATTCCTTTTAAGCTGAACACAGTGGAAACTCCCTTAGAAAGAAGCTTTTCCTGCACGCCCTTTGTGCCGGAAGATTTTGGGGAGCGGAGCAGACGGTGTGAGGAGATTTTGTCTATCCAATCTATGGGATTAAAGAAGAGGCTGGAGCATACCGGATGCCGGAAGGCTGTGATTGGAGTGTCGGGAGGTCTTGATTCCACCCTTGCCCTGCTTGTGGCTGCCAGAAGCTTTGATTTGCTTGGGCTTGAAAGGGACAATATCCGGGCGGTGACAATGCCTTGTTTTGGGACTACGGACCGGACTTACGAGAATGCCTGCAAGCTTGCCAAAATCCTGGGAGCATCATTGGAAGAGGTGGACATCCGGGAAGCGGTGGAAGTTCATTTCCGGGACATTAAGCAGAGCACAGATAATCATAATGTGACCTACGAAAACGGACAGGCGCGGGAGAGAACTCAGGTTTTGATGGATATTGCAAACCGGGAAAACGGTCTTGTAATCGGCACGGGAGATATGTCGGAGCTTGCCCTTGGCTGGGCGACCTATAACGGGGACCATATGTCCATGTACGGCGTCAATGCCGGCGTGCCTAAGACACTGGTGCGCCATCTGGTAAGGTATTATGCGGATACCTGTGAAAGCGGGGAGTTAAAGAATGTGCTTTTGGATGTTCTGGATACTCCGGTAAGTCCGGAACTGCTTCCGCCCTCTGGTGAAACAATTACTCAAAAGACAGAGGATCTGGTGGGTCCTTATGAACTGCACGACTTCTTTTTATACTATCTGCTCCGCTGGGGGTATGAACCGGCTAAGATTTACCGGATTGCACGGATGTCCTTTGCCGGACAGTACGAGGAGCGGACGATTTTGAAATGGCTGAAAACCTTTTACCGCCGTTTCTTTTCCCAGCAGTTTAAGCGTTCCTGCCTGCCGGATGGACCGAAGGTGGGAAGCGTGGCGCTGTCTCCCAGAGGGGATTTGCGGATGCCGTCGGATGCCTGCGTGAGGATATGGATGGAACAAATCGAGGAGATGTGATGATATAGGAAACGGAGCGGTCTGAGGATCGCTCCGTTTATTTCCGCGAGCAACGAGTCAAAGTCATGCTTAGAACCAGCTGAGGCTGGTTTTGACCTTTGACTCCTGTAAAGAGTTTGGACTATCTGATTGTGACACGATGAATCATTCGCTCAATGGCATCACTTGTATTGATACAACGGAGTTCAATATCTGGATGATTTGTCTGATAAACACGAAATAGCTCATCGGCAAAACCCTGTCCAATTTCTTCAACATCTTTAAAATCGAGAATAATAGTTTTAAATTTATCAAATCCAAAATATAGACGTTTGGCTTGAGATCTGGATACAGGATAGCCGCTGTCGCAAATATGTTTAATAGGAATTTGCGTTATAGTAAATCCGCCGTCATCATCAGAATACATATCAAAAATCTCCTTTATTGATCTGGTAGTGTCGTTGGCTAAAGCCATGATAATCAGGGTTCCTTTCCAATCCTGCATCTTTTGGAATGCTGGCGTTGCATTGGCTAAATCTGCAACGACCTCTTTCGTGTTGTCTTGAGAAAAGATTTTGTGATCGGAAATTGCCCCAAAATGATCCATAACCTTTGAGGTAAAAAAGATTCCTTCCCCGGAATGGTTGTCATGGTCAGTAGTAAGTTTTCCCTTAAACAGACTGAAAATGGCGTCATCAAGACTGTCATAATGGTAAAAATCAGCAATTTTACGGAAGATACCAATTCCGTTGTCCCAAATATTCACCCAAGTGTATAAAGCATTTTGGTTAATGCTTACAATAACTTTTTCTGCATTGGAATGGTCAATTACGTTATTAAACATCTCCATGAAAGCATATTCCCAAATGCGGACAACATTTGATGAAAAATGTTGGACGTAAGGACATAGTGTTTGACGATATATTATGTCTTCTTCCAAGGCTTTTTCTCTTAGCTGAAAAGTAAAAGACTGGCCTGCCGTTTTTACAAGATAATAATTGTCGGAGTTGTCTCGCGCGATGAATCCATCTTGTTCCATTTCATTTATATATTTGTAAACAGTGGTAGAAGAAATAGAAAATGTATCGGCAGTTCTTTTAACAAAATCAGGCTGTTTCTTAAAAATTTTTTCCATTATGTAATTTTTTATTCGATTACGTTTTTCTCTGGTAAATGACATTTAAATACCCTCCAAGCTTATTCTAATACATTAATAAACATAAATCAATATATTTTAAACTTATTGATGGAGATATTTAATTTAACTTATCTGTTTGTATAATATACTAAACGGAGCGGTCTGAGGATCGCTCCGTTTTGGCAGAAATATAATATAGGAAAAGGCAGTTTTAATGTCGTTGACTATATCATGTAGCTGCCGGTGAAACAGACGGACTGGCAGAAGGTGAAGGTGCAGCCGCCTTTTCCAGTGAAGTTTTAATCGCATTGAGCAGTACCATGGAAGTATATTTGTTGTCATCCGAATACGTAATGCCGTCCAGGGACTGATTCTGTAAAATCTGATTGGCAAGAGAGTCAAAGGATGGCTCAATAAGCGGAAACATGGTAGCAACTGCCTCATCCAGATTTACGATGCGGATATCGTTGATATTATTTTCGTCCACAGTAACCTCCACATCCACGGCATTGTCATTTAAAATCAGGGAAGTGGTGTAGATACCGGGAACATAGGAATCCGCAGGAGTTTCCACAGCGTTAGTTTCTTTTTTCTCTTTGGGAACGAACATGATGATCAGGAGGATGATAAATAATATTCCCAGCAGTGCGAAAATGCCGGTATATATCAATTCTTTCAGATGAAGTACAACAATTTTGGTTTTGGAGCTCATGGAATATCTCCGTTACGTTCTTTTTATTATCATATTAAGGAGGGTGGGGTTTTATGCAAAGAATTGGGAGAAACAGGAAGGGAAATATGCTGCAAATATAAAAAGAAAATTTGAAATATAAATTGGAAGATATGTTGTCTTATGATAAAATAATAGTAAATTTGGATTTGGATTCTAACTATACTATGCTGTGATATGGAGTGAATCGTGTGGACAATCTTACAAAGGAACAACGACACAAAAATATGCGTAATATCAAATCCAGCGATACCAGCATTGAGCTGATGCTTAGAAAAGAACTGTGGGCAAGGGGCATGCATTATAGAAAGAATTATGCTTCTCTGCCGGGAAAGCCGGACATTGCGTTGACAAAGTATAAAATAGCAATTTTTTGCGACAGCGAATTTTTCCATGGGAAGGATTGGGAGGTTTTGAAACCGCGTCTGGAAGCAGGCAGTAATCCTGAGTATTGGAAGAAAAAGATTTTGAGAAACATTGAGCGGGATGACGAGGTGAATAAGGCACTTATGTTTATGGGGTGGACCGTAATCCGGTTTTGGGGAAAAGACATTATGAAGAATCGTGAGGAATGCATTCAAGTGATTGAGGAGTGCATCTTTGAACAAAAAATACAGAAGGTTTGATTGGAGATTTAAAATGTTTTATGACAAACAGCCCAGAGAAAAGCAGGAAGAATACAAGAGAATGTTGACAATAATAGGGGAGTTATCCAGACTATTTTCAGAAAGCGAATGCCCGTATTTGGCGTATCGTGCGCATGAAAATGTATTTTGTAAGTATCTGGAAGCAGAAAATCTTGCCCGTTTCGACTGTTCTGCCGATGCCAAAAAGGAAACGACAGGGGTTGGACTGAAAACATGGATGGGAAATGATGACCAAAAGGTAGCTGAGTTTGGAAAGCTGAAAAAGAACTATACAAATCTTTCGGGAATAGACTTGGTAAAGACAATTGCCGAGTATAGAAATGAGCGGATAAGAGTCACGATGAGGCTGCATGGCATAGACAAAATGATATATCATGTTGTCAGACGCATTCCAAACGCAATGGAGATTTTGGAATGCGCGTTTGACCCGATTGATATAGAAAATGTGTCATTGATCGAAGACCGGGGGAATGACAATAATACATATTTCACGGATGGAAAACATACTTATCATTTCAGTGTGTCGAAGAATACATTGTATATGCTGTTTGACGATTTGGAATTATTGGATACGTTTAAGGTTGATATTAAAGAAGACCCTTATATTCTTTTAATGCGCTTATTAGGCAGGGCACAGCAGAAGGAGTACGATGATTCAACGCAGTATGATGAAGCAAAGCTGGCAGTTGAAGTTGTTAAAGCAAGCACGGCAGTTAAAAAGGAGAAGCTGTGTTTACCACTATATTCAAAATCTGCAAAGCAGGGTAAATTTGTTGCTGAAAAAAGCGGGTTGAATCAGTGGAACGCAGGCGGCAGGGCAAGACATGAGGATGAATTGTATATACCTTATCAGGCTGTCGACAGAGAGCGGAATATGACATTTTTTCCGCCAAGGGATACTTCGTTTATACTGCATCTTCCGGACGGCTCCGAAGTGTCAGCTAAAGTGTGTCAGGAGGCAGATAAAAGTAATCCGCTTATCGGAAAGGCAATTATGAGCAACCCTAACAAAGTTTTAGGGAAATGGCTGCTTCGTGATGTTTTTGAAATTAAGCCGGGAACAGTAGTGACCTATGAAATGTTGGAAAAATTCGGCATTGACAGTGTAATCTTCACGAAAAATTCTGAACTGGATTATTCAGTGGATTTTTCTGAGATAGGGACTTACGAAGAATTTTATGATTGCGGGGGGCAGGAGTCGGATGAGTGACAAACGATTTTACCATTTGAAAAAAATGCGTGATGATGAATATGCTTTTGTTATAAGCAAAAATTTTCGTTGTGATGGGGAATTGGCAGAATCACAGGTCAGGAATTGTTTTTATTTTGCATATGATATGTCCTTTGGAGCGGGAGAGCACAGAGCATCCAGAAGTGGGGGAACCCATGAGAGGACTCCTTCAGAAATATTTATGAACACATTTCAGGGAAAAATATCAGAATGTGCTTTGTGTGATTACTTAAAAAAGGAAGATATTGAGACTTCACAGGTGGATTTTCATGTGGAAGGGCTTGGAAAATGGGATTCTTATGATATTGAGTGTGGTGGAAAGCACATTGCCGTAAAATCAACAAAACATTATGGACAGCTTTTACTGTTAGAGACTCAGGACTGGAATAAGGAAGGAAAGTATATTACGAATTTAGAGACAGGAAATGAAGTATATGATTCGTTTGTTTTGGTTCGTATAAAACCGCCCATAGAGAAGAAGATAAAGGATTCCTTTTGGAGGCTTGACAAATCAGCGAAACTTAAGTATTTAATTGGCTGTGAATGGAAGTATAATATAGCCGGATATATAACGAATGACGATTTAAAATACATTATTGAAAATAATTATATTATCAAAAAGGATCAAAAGATTGGAAAATATAAAGAACCGTATAAAGGAACTAAGATGGATGCGGATAATTATTATGTTCAGGCTTCCAGTATGCGGAACAGCATCGACTTTATAAAGCGGATGAAAGAGTATGCAAAAAGATAAAGGAAAGAAATATTTGCGGTATGCCGCAGTATGTGATATGTTTTTAAAGGATAAAGCGAGGGAAAATTACTATGTTACGATGTGCATCCTTTTTTGCCGGTGTCGGCGGAATTGACAAAGGATTTGAAAATAATGAGCTGTTTAAGGTTGTATATGCAAATGAATTTGATCCTTATCCGGTCAGGACTTATGAATTAAATTCCCGGCTGAAGGTAGACTGCCGGGATATTCGTGAAATTAAGGCGGATGAGATACCTGATTTTGATGTGCTTCTTGCGGGGTTTCCCTGTCAGGCTTTCAGCGTCGCCGGATACAGAAAGGGATTTGAGGACGAAAAAGGAAGAGGGACTTTATTTTTTGAGTTAATCAGAATCATAGAAGTCAAAAATCCGCAGATAGTTTTTCTTGAAAATGTTAAGAACTTAGTGGGACATGACGGAGGAAACACATTTAAAGTTATCAGTGAAGCTCTCAAAAAACACGGATATTTCGTGGAGCCGAAGGTTCTAAATGCGATGGAATATGGGAACACGCCTCAGAATCGGGAAAGAATCTATATTGTCTGCTTTAAAGATGAGAATGCGCGCAAGAACTTTCAATTTCCCCAGCCCATGCAGCTAAAGAAGAAGCTGGACGAGATTATTGATTTTAACGGGGGTGTGGATGAAAAATACTATTATCGGGAAGGAAAATATAAGGGAGACATTTATGAGAAGCTTGTAGAGGCGATGGATGACGACAGGGCAGTCTATCAATGGAGAAGAACGTATGTGAGAAAAAACAAAAGCGGTGTTGTTCCGACGCTGACGGCAAATCAGGGAGAAGGCGGGCATAATGTATGTTTGATAAAAACGCTTGGCGGCATAAGGAAAATGACGCCGCATGAATGTTTTAATGCACAGGGATTTCCTGAGGATTTTAAGCTGCCGGATGATATGAGTGATGCAAGGCTTTATAAGCAGGCGGGAAATTCCGTATGCGTCTCTGTAATAGAGCGGATAGCTGATGAAATCGCCAATGCATATAACAAAAGTAAGGCGTCAGAATCTGCAAAAGGAAGTGCTTTGAGTGATCATTAATAGATGGAAAAATAAAAGTGCTGCGATCTTATTCATGCTGACCGCAGCACTGATTTTGACCAGCTCCTGCGGATATAAAGAAGCAGAGGGTGTGGTTGAAAATCACAAACAAGCCGGAACAGAAAATGCTTCTGAACCTGAAAAATCAAAAGAGGAAGCCGTTCAGGAAAAAACGCCGGAAGAAATACTGGAAACGGCTCCTGAAGCTGGTTTAAATCAGACAGTTGCTGTTCACTATGGGGAGGCGTTCTCCGACTGTGGATTAAGTGTGAGCGGGGATATGCTGTACATGGATAGAAGCGCTCCTGATGAGAACAGCTTTTACATTGCAGAAATACCGGAAGCAGGACAGCAGATACCATGGATTTCCATAGGGCTGCCGGATCATATGGCAGTAAGGATGTTAACAACCGACTATCAGGACAAATATCATGTATTATTGATGAAGATGGGTATGACGGTGATAGAGGATAGAGAATTTTATGTTCCAACCTATGAGGTCAGTTATATTTGGACAATTAACCGAGAGGGAGAGGTAGAAAGAAAGCTGGATATTTCGGATTTATTTGCGGAAGAACAGAGAACCCCGACATGTTTTATCACGGACTTAGAAGGAAATTATTACTTTGATATTGAAAACAAGATTTATAGGTTCAATCCGGATAGCGGCATTACAATGAAGTGGTCTTGCGAGGGGTATGAAATCGAAGCCCTTGCCTGCGGAAAATCAGGAAAGATTTACTGTATTTATGAAGATTATCAAGGGGTAGATGTTTTCGAACGATTAGAGGAAGATGGGATAAAAGATATATGCATTTCATTGCCGAATTATGGCTGTAAATATGACTGTATGGCTGCAGGACTGGATACGGAGTTACTTATCTTTAATATGGAAGGAGGCATGTATGCGTATGCAGACGGGGCTGACACTGTAAAGCAGCGTATATCGAAGAAAGACATGCCGGTGTCCGGCGAAAATGCGGCTATTCATGAAATTCTCTGCGATGGAAGATTATGGATAAGAGTCTATGATAAAGAGACTAAAGGGTGTACATTTTATTATATTCCGACAGCGGTTGAAGGAGGAAACGAATGAAAAAGAGGATTATGTTACTATTCGCTTTGGCTTTCTGCTTATCCTCCTGTGGAAGAAAGGAATCTCAGGAACCGGTTGTGCTGGTGCTTGCCGCCTTTCAGGAGCATTCGGAACTGCACAGGCAGGTGGACATATTTAACCAAAATCACCCGGATTATCAGATTGAAATAAAAAACTATCAAAGAGCAGACAGATCTGAGGAGGATGGGATTGCCCAGATTCAGAGGGAAATTATATCCGGCGGAGGACCGGATTTGATTGATTTTGGAGATTCCTATTCTAATACGGATGTTATGGGAGGTTATACGGAGGATTTATTGCCATATCTTGAAGGAGAACGGGAGGAATATTTTACCAATATACTGGATTCTTTCTGCTATAAGGGCTGTTTATACGCCATTCCTACGCAATTTTCCTTAGATACCTTTGCAGGCAGCAAGGAAGCGTTAGGCGGGCTGGAGCAGTGGAATGTTCAGGAAATGATCGCCTGTTATCAGGAACAGACGGAAGGCGTTATGCTGTACCCCGGTGAGACCAGATATGATGTTTTGAGCCGCATTCTTACAGGGAGCATGGAATATTATATTGACTGGGAAAGCGGCACATGCAGTTTCAATCAGGAGGAATTTAAGCAGGTGCTCTCTTTTGCCGCTTCTTTTCCAGAGGGATTGGAGCTGGATAATGATTTTTCCGTCAAGCAGGCATTCCTAGACGGAAAAGCTTTGATTATTCCCACCCGTATCATGGGGATTTATGATATTGCCAGAGCAGAATATATTTTTGCCAGTACAGATATATCCTATATTGGTTATCCGGTGGAGGGCACAAGCGGAACGGTGATTTCTCCAAAATCACCAGTGCTTGCAATCAGCGGGAAAAGCGAATATAAGGAAATCTGCTGGGAATTTATTAGTCAGTATCTTGGCGAAGAGTATCAAAAGAAGCTGAGCTTTCCGATTAACCGTGCGGCTATGGAGGAGAAGCTTGCGCAAAGTCTGGAAACGGAATATGACATGGTAGATGGAGAGAAACAGCCGATGGTGAAGAGTCAGGTGAACTTTGAGGGAGACGACCAGCCTCAGGACATTTACTGCCTGACCAAGGAGCAGACACAGAGGCTTATGCAGTTGATAGAGTCCGCCAGTATCAATGACGCCTATGATCATCACTTATATCGGATTATTATGGATGAGGCAGACGGTTATTTCAGCGGTGATAAGACGCTGGATGAGACGGCGGACATTATACAGAATAAGGCGTCAATTTATGTCAGTGAAAATTCATAGTCAAATACCCCGTAGCAAGCTGACGGGGCATCAAACTTGTAACGCAGCAAGCTGCGGGGTATTAGACCCTCGCGGCAGTCGTCAAGGTCATGCAAGCATGACTTTGACTCGTTGCTCGCGGGAATAAAGGATTATGAAAAGAGACAGTTAGTTGATAATATGGATAAAAGTTGATATAATAAATGTAAGGAAAGTAAGGAATCCTTAGAGAGGAGGTTAATATATGGAACTTGCAAAAGTTACGTCAAAAGGACAAATTACAATTCCGATAGAGATTAGAAAAAAACTAGGTATCAAAGAAGGGAGTAAGGTACTGTTTTTGGAGGAAGCGGGGCGAATATATTTAGCAAATTCTTCTATGGAAGCATTGTTGGAGGCTCAGGCTGCATTTGCAGGAGAGGCAGAACGTGTTGGTCTGAAAACAGAAGAGGATGTTGTGGCGATGATTAAAGAACTGAGAAAGGATAGAACGGTGGTATAAGCGTTGAAAAGCCGGAAATTCTGACGCCGATAGAATTTGCGGAGAGGTACTGTTGATGGAAGCACCCTTTTAAACAAGGGATTATAATAAAGAAAGGAACGAAGCGGAAATGAGAAAGAATTACTCCAAAGAAGATATTGTGAATCTGGTGAAGGATGAGGACGTGGAATTTATCCGGTTACAGTTTACGGATATGTTCGGGAGCCTTAAGAACGTGGCAATTACTGCAAGCCAGCTTGAAAAGGCGTTGGATAACGAGTGCATGTTTGACGGCTCTTCCATAGAGGGATTTGTCCGGATTGAGGAGTCGGACATGTACCTGCATCCGGATCTTGATACCATGGCGATTTTTCCATGGAGGCCACAGCAGGGAAAGGTGGCAAGACTTATCTGTGATGTTTACCGGCCCGGCGGGGAGCCTTTTGAGGGGGATCCAAGGTATATTTTGAAGCGTGCGCTGAAGGAAGCGGCTGACATGGGATATGTTTTCGAGGTGGGACCGGAGTGCGAATTTTTCCTTTTTCACACGGATGAAAATGGGCTGCCTACAACGCTGACTCACGAGAAGGCGGGATATTTCGATTTGGGACCGCTGGATTTGGGGGAAAATGCCAGGAGAGACATGGTGCTGACTCTTGAAGATATGGGATTTGTGATTGAAACCTCTCATCATGAGGTGGCTCCGGCGCAGCACGAAATTGATTTTAAGTATGACGAGGCGCTCGCCACGGCGGATAATATTATGACCTTCAAGCTGGCGGTCAAGACCATTGCAAAGCGGCATGGTCTGCATGCAACCTTCATGCCTAAGCCCAAGTTCGGCGTAAACGGCTCCGGTATGCATATTAACATGTCGATGTCAAAGGATGGCAGGAATGTGTTCCATGACCCGAATGATAAGCAGGGATTGAGTCAGGAAGCATACTATTTTATAGGGGGAATCATGAAGCACATGAAGGGGATGACAGCCATCACGAATCCGCTGGTCAATTCCTACAAACGGCTGGTGCCCGGATATGAAGCACCGGTTTACCTTGCATGGAGCGCAACCAACCGCAGCCCGTTAATCCGGATACCGGCGACCAAGGGAGATAGAACGAGGATTGAGCTCCGCTGTCCGGATCCTTCCGCCAATCCTTATCTTGCATTGGCGGTATGTCTGCGGGCGGGACTTGACGGGATTGCAAACCAAATTCAGCCGCCGGCAAGCGTGGACTGTAATATTTTTGCTTTGTCCAAGGAGGAAAAGAAGGCTCTTGGCATTGAAGCTATCCCGGGGACATTGATTGAGGCGGTCAATGAGCTGGAGAAGGACGAGTTCATTCAGGAAGTTTTGGGAAAGCATGTATCTTCCAAGTATATAGAGGCAAAGAAAGAGGAGTGGGCCGCTTACCGCGCTCAGGTCACAGACTGGGAGATTGCACAGTACTTGTATCAGTTTTAATCCAAAACATCAGTTTTAGAAACAAAACTATAACGATACAATGAGGAGATGAGGTGGTGTACACATGACGGGTGTAATCGTTGTCCTCCCCAAAATAGATGATGCCAGAAACATTAAAAATCTGCTGGTGCGGAACGGAATTTCGGTTCCCGGCATCTGCACAACGGGGGCGCAGGCAATTGCGCTGGCGGATGGGCTCAGCGACGGCGTCGTGCTGTGCGGGTATAAGCTTGCCGACATGTTGTACTCACAGCTTAGGGAGGATCTTCCGCCGGGATTTGAGATGGTGCTTATGGCATCCCAGCAGGTGATAGGCAGCGGAACCGTAGCAGATGACATGATGTGTCTTGTAATGCCGCTTAAGGTTCATGACTTGATCAACACCATCGACATGGTGGTGCAGGGGATTGAGAGGCGGAAGCGGAAAAGGCGTGCCGCGCCAAAGGAGAGAAGCCAGGGAGACCGGCAGTTGATTGAGGAGGCTAAGAGCGTGCTGATGAGCCGGAACCACATGTCGGAGGAGGAAGCACACAGATATATTCAAAAATGCAGTATGGACAGCGGAACGAACATGGTGGAGACAGCGCAGATGGTGCTTGCCATGATGAGAGGCTGACCGATATATAAGTCGAAAACGGGTACCGTTTGAGTCAAAATGATTCAGACGGTATTTTTTTATAAATTTTTCTTTAGAAATATTTAAGAACTGGATACAGTTCTTGTTTAGATTTTCATTTTATGATGTCATTAATGATTAAAATCAAAAAAGGAAAATAATTGAAACATTTTTGATAGAATCCTCGTTATAAAAAATAGAGAACTGAGTAAGTCAATCAAAAGGGAAGCAGGAGGAGCATATGGAAATTGAAGCAATTATGGAATATTTTGTAAAATACGGAGGCGTTGCGATTTTTGTGATCGTGTTATTGGAATATTTAAATCTGCCCGGATTTCCGGCAGGGGTAATCATGCCTCTTGCAGGCGTATGGGCGGCAAGAGGAAATATTAGGTTTATCCCGGCAATTTTGATTACCGTAGCGGCGGGGTTAACGGGAAGCCTTATTTTGTACTTTGTTGGGTATGCCGGCGGTGATTTTGTCCTAAAAAAGTATTTGAACAAGTTCCCGAAGCAGCGTCCCGCGATTGAACAAAAACTGGAATGGGTGAGGGAGCGGGGATGCGCAGGGATTTTTTTCAGTAAGCTGATTCCCATGATCCGCACGCTGATTTCCATACCGGCAGGCGTATCAAAGATGAATCTGTTAAAATACACCATCAGCTCCGCCTTGGGAATTTTGGTCTGGAATTTGTTTTTTGTGGGAGCCGGGTATTTTCTCGGCGATGCAGTTTTTAAATATCTGGTATAGGGAGGCACTGTGAATGAAGATTGCAATGATGACAAACAGTTATAAGCCTTTTGTGGCGGGCGTGCCGATTTCCGTGGAAAGGCTGACAAAGGGGCTTCGGGCGCTGGGGCATCAGGTAGTAGTTTTTGCGCCAAGCTATGACAATCAGCAGCAGGAAGAGGATGTAGTGCGGTACGGTTCGCTCCTGCGCGGCATCGTGGGTGGGTTTTCCGTTCCAAATCATTTAGACCCCAAAATTGAGCGGGAATTTCGGAAGGGAAAGTTTGACGTGATTCATGTGCATCATCCCATGATGATTGGCAGTACGGCACGCTATCTGTCATGGAAATATCAAGTGCCGTTAGTCTATACCTATCATACAAGGTATGAGCAGTATTTGCACTATGTGGGGCTCAGTGGTTTAAAAGGGCTGATGCCGTTATACCTTCACACGGTTCTCCGCGGATGCGACATGGTGATTGCGCCTACTCCTGCCATTTCAAACTATCTTGAACAGATTCCGCTTCATGCGCAGGTGGAAGTGCTCCCCACAGGGCTGTCGGATGACAGTTTTTGGCCGGATGAAGACAGGGCGCAGAGGCTTCGGGAGGAGCTGGCAGGGTCAAAAACGCATCTATTCTGCACGGTGGCAAGGCTGGCAAAAGAAAAGAATCTGGAATTTCTATTGGAAAGCCTTTGGCATTATAAACAAAAAGCGGGTGCAGACTTTAAGCTGGCGCTCGTAGGCGATGGACCGGAGCGGTCAAAACTGATGAAGCGTGCAAAGGCGCTTGAGATGGAGGAAGAGATTGTTTTTGCCGGACAGGTTCCCAATGAGGAGATTAAAAACTACTGCCGTGCCTCGGACTTGTTTTTGTTCACTTCCTGCTCGGAGACTCAGGGAATTGTTCTTTTGGAAGCTATGGCGGCAGGAACGCCGGTGCTTGCACTTAGGGCGACCGGAACAGACGATATTGTCATAAACGGGGAAAACGGATATATGACAGATGTGTCAGGTGAAAGAAGGAGGGATGAACAGCTTTTTGCACAAAAACTGATGGATATTCTGGAAAAGAAGGAGCTGGATTTTCTGCGTCAGGGAGCGCTCCGCACGGCAGGCGGTTATAAGGGACTGCGGATTGCCGGATGTGCAGAAAAGTATTACAGCAAGGTTCTCTTTGCATATCAGGAAAAGAAGAGCAGATTTAGTGGGAACCCTTTGGCAGATATGCTATACTGGACAGGGCATTAAGGACAGCTCTGGAAAGCCGCGGGGATTATTGGCTTTGCGGACTGCTTATGAGAATCAGAGAAATTAGGAGGACGGGGAGAAATGGAAGCGTATCATATCTTGATTGTTGAAGATGACAAGGAAATCCGGGAGGGAATAGAAATCTATCTGAAAAATCAGGGATATGTGGTTTATCAGGCGGCGGACGGAGAGGAAGGGCTTTTGCAGATTGAAAAGCAGGAGATCCACCTTGCCATTGTGGATGTGATGATGCCGAAGATGGACGGAATTACCATGATGATGGCGGTGCGGGAGCGGGGATATGAATTTCCGGTGATCATGCTTTCCGCCAAATCGGAGGAAGTGGACAAGATCATGGGGCTCAATATGGGAGCCGATGATTATGTGACCAAGCCTTTTACCACCATGGAGCTTTTGGCAAGGGTCAATTCCCATCTGCGCAGATACGGAAGATTTTTGGAGATGGCAAACGAGCGGAAGGAAAATGACAAGGTCTACGTGATTGGAGGCTTGGAGCTGAACGAGGAGACGGTGGAGGTGTTTGTGGATGGAAATCCGGTCAAGATGACGCCGTTAGAATTTAAGATTTTATTACTTCTCATGAAAAATCCGGGAAGAGTGTTTTCCGCAGAGGAGATTTATGAGAGGGTCTGGAATGAACAGGCAATCAATACAGATACGATTATGGTGCATATCAGGAAAATCCGGGAGAAGATTGAGATCAATCCCAGGGAGCCCAAATATTTAAAGGTGGTGTGGGGAATTGGATACAAAATTGAAAAACAATAAAAGAATCAGTTTCTTATTGGCATTTTTGCTTGTCACTGTGGCAGTGGTCATCTTTTGTTCGCAGTATCCTGTGTTTGAAAAAAATGTGCAAAAACACAAGGTCAATGTCTTACAGTCAGAGGAATTTCTGACTGAGGTCTACAGGGGAAATCTTGTCTTGTACCGGGAGCTGGCAGAAAAGGCGGCGGGAGAGCTTGTGCAGTACAAGGATCTTTTTTTACAGGTGGAAGAAAAAGAGGCTGACATTGTCTACGATGGTTCCTACTACTCCGTTGGTGCCCTTTGGAGCGAAACGGCAGGCGAGATTTTAAACGATCTTTTGAAACAATGGGAAGATATGGTGCTTGACCGGGAGCATGGAATTGTCTGGGAAGCGGACTATTGCATGGTGGATCGTGTTACTGGAACAAGAATCAGCAATACGGGAAACGCGATTGATAAGCTGGGCACAACAGAGGCGGATGAGGAGCTTAAGGCTTATTATCCTTACTATATTAAAATGTCCTTTAACGATACCGGATATTTGGAGCAGGTATCCGTGAAAGGGGAAAATCCCGATGAACTGCTGAGAGCGGTGCAGAACCTTATGGGAAGAAGCAAGTTCCTATCGAACAGCTTTTGGAGCCGCTCACCATTTGGAGGGGAAGGAGAAGATATTTACTTTTATTATGATAATACGGAGATGAAAGCGTCCACCACGATTTACAATGCCCCGAGAAACTGCACCGTCTGCTATGCGTTCAGCAGGCAGCAGATAAATAATCTGAATGCCGCGAATGATCGGGACTGGTATAATTACTATGCTTATTCGGGAGTTTCCGGAAGCCTGCTGGAGCTGTTCCTCTTGCTTGCCGCCACAGCCTTCCTCCTGCCGTTGTGGAAACGATATACCCTGCATAAGGGAAAGGCAGTGCAGATTCCCGTTGAGCTTACGGCGGTGGTTATGCTTTTGGAGCTGGGGATTGGGGTTGACTGGATAAGAAGTCTGGTCAGCGGAATGAATGGCGGAAGCCTTGCAGGGATGATCAGCGGAAACATCGGCTTTGTCAGAGAATACCTCAGTGACCGGACGGCGTGGGTGATTGCGGAGACAATCAATGTGGTGGTTCTCTATCTGGCGTTCGGCGGCTGGTATTATCTGGTGACTGCGCTGGGAGGAGTGTGGGAGCTTGGAATTGCAGGGTTTATCAGGGAAAGGAGCCTGATTTACCGCTATGCAGGAAAAATATGGAGATTCTTAAAGAGAACAGTTCAAAGATTTGCGGATGAGCTTCTTCATGTAGACCTCGGGGAAAAGGCAAATAAAACCGTTTTCCGGCTGGTGGCTGTAAACTTTATTATTTTGGGGCTTATCTGTGCTATGTGGCTGTTCGGCTGGCTGGCATTGATTCTGTACTCGGTGGTTCTCTATATTGTTCTGAAAAAATATGTGCAGAGGATTCAGGAACAGTACCGCCGCCTGCTGGAGGCGACAGAGTCCATTGCAGGAGGAAATCTGCATACAGAGTTTGATAAAGACTGGGGAATATTTGAATCCTATAAAGAAGAGCTGGCTGAAATCCAGAGCGGATTTTCCAAGGCGGTGGAAGAGGAGGTAAAGAGCCAGAAGATGAAGACCGAGCTGATTACCAATGTATCCCACGACCTGAAAACACCCCTTACGGCAATCACGACTTATATTGAACTGCTGAAAGAGGAAAATCTTACAGAGGGGCAGAGAGAGGAGTATCTCGCTGTTTTGGAGAACAAGGCGCTCCGGTTAAAGACACTTATCGAGGATTTGTTTGAGGTGAGCAAGGCAGGCAGCGGAAATGTGACGCTGAATCTTCAGGATGTGGATATTGGAAATCTGATGCGTCAGGTTTATCTGGAATACGAAGATAAAGTGGAAGAAGCCGACTTAATTTTCCGGTTCCGCCTGCCGGAGGAGAAGGTGATTCTGAAACTTGACAGTCAAAAGACCTATCGCATTTTTGAGAACCTGTATACCAATATCATCAAATACGCCATGCCCCACACCAGAGTGTATGTAAATCTGGAGCGGATAGGGGACGAGATTGTGATTGAGCTGAAAAACATGTCCAGCGTGGAGCTGAATATTCCGGCGGAGAGCCTGACGGAGCGGTTTGTCCGCGGGGATAGTTCCCGAAATACGGAGGGAAGCGGGCTTGGGCTTGCCATTGCAAGGAATTTTGCGGAGCTGCAAAAAGGACAGATGAAGGTGGATATTGACGGAGATTTGTTTAAGGTGACGCTGCGGTGGCGTATGTAACCGTTCAGCTTTGCGGTTCCGGATGCAGGAAAGCCCCGTGTTCGCAAGGCTGAACGGTTACGATACAAATTATTTGCAGATACAAATACATTGCGCATATCTCCCAATTTGGATATAATAGCATTGCAGGGAAAGAAGCAGTTTATGCCGTTTGTATGGCGGAATTGGATTTCCGCGGCAGCGAGCCGGACGGCAGGGAGGTATGGGCATGAAATTTACAAAGATGCATGGATGCGGAAATGATTATATCTATGTGGATGGCAGTAAAGAGCATATTTTGCCGGAAGATAAGCCGGAGATTGTAAGGCGGTTAAGCGACAGGCATTTTGGAATCGGCGGGGACGGCGTGATTTTTATCAATCCGTCCGAGGAAGCTGATTTTGAGATGGAGATGTACAATATGGATGGAACCAGGGCGGAAATGTGCGGAAACGGGATTCGGTGCGTTGCAAAGTTTGTCTATGACAAAGGGCTTACCGATCGGACGTCAATCAGCATCGTCAGCTGTGGAAAGGTGAAATACTTAGAACTGAACATAGAGGATGAAAAGGTATCGACCGTAAAGGTCAATATGGGCTCGCCGGTGTTAAAAGCAAGTGATATTCCTGTCATTGCCGATGGAGAGGAAGTCATATCGGAACGGATAGAAGTTGACGGGCAGGTTTATCAAATGACATGCGTGTCAATGGGAAATCCCCACGCGGTCGTGTTCGTGGATGATGTGAAGTCCCTGCCAATAGAAAAGATTGGACCTCAGTTTGAAAATCATGTGAGATTTCCCAAGCGGGTCAATACGGAATTTGTCAAGGTCTTGGATTCCGGAACGATTGAAATGCGGGTATGGGAGAGAGGCACCGGGGAAACTTTGGCGTGTGGAACCGGAGCCTGTGCCAGCGTAGTGGCATGTATATTAAATGGTTTGACTGGGGAGCAGGTAACTGTTAAACTATTAGGTGGAAATTTACAGATTTGGTGGGACAGAAAGGAAAATCGGGTTATGATGACCGGTCCGGCATCCACCGTATTTGAAGGAGAAGTAGAACTGTAAAGGAAAACCGAAGTTTAATAAAGGAGAAAGCAGATGTTTAAAATCAATGATAATTACTTAAAACTTCCCGGAAGTTATCTTTTTTCCACCATTGGCAAAAAGGTGAACGCTTACGCCGCAGCCCATCCCGATAAAAGGATCATTCGTCTTGGAATCGGTGATGTGACCCAGCCGTTAGCGCCGGCAATCATTACGGCGCTGCATGGAGCGGTGGATGAGATGGCGGAGGCGGAGACTTTCCGCGGATATGCGCCGGATCTGGGCTATGAGTTTTTGAGAAATGCCATAGCGGAGAATGACTATAAAGCAAGGGGATGCAAGATTGAGGCGGATGAGATTTTTGTGTCCGACGGGGCAAAATGTGATTCCGGAAATATTCAGGAGATTTTCAGCACGGATAATAAGATTGCCGTGTGCGACCCGGTATATCCCGTTTATGTGGATACCAATGTTATGGCGGGAAGAACGGGAACTTACGACAGTAAGACGGAGACTTGGAGCGACGTGATTTATATGCCCTGTACGGCTGAAAATGATTTTGCGCCTCAGCTTCCAAAGGAGACGCCGGACTTGATTTATTTATGTTTTCCCAATAATCCGACCGGCTCCACCATCAAGAAGACTCAGCTTCAGGAGTGGGTGGATTATGCCAACAAAGCGGGGGCAGTGATCATTTATGATGCGGCGTACGAGGCGTACATTTCGCAGGAGGATGTACCCCATTCCATTTATGAGTGTGAGGGGGCAAGGACTTGTGCCATTGAGCTTCATTCCTTTTCCAAAAATGCAGGATTTACCGGCGTGCGTTTGGGCTATACCGTGATTCCCAAGGATTTAAAGTGCGGTGAGGTACAGTTACACTCACTTTGGGCGAGAAGGCATGGAACCAAGTACAACGGCGCGCCTTACATTGTGCAGCGCGCGGGGGAGGCAGTGTATTCCCCGGAAGGGAAGCGGCAGCTTAAGGAGCAGGTTGCTTATTATATGAAGAATGCCAAATACATTTTAGAAGGGCTTAAGAGCGCCGGATATACGGTATCCGGAGGCGTTGACGCACCGTATATCTGGTTAAAAGCACCAAAGGGCATGACCAGCTGGGAGTTTTTTGACTATCTTCTTGAAAAGGCAAATGTGGTAGGAACGCCGGGGTCGGGATTCGGTCCAAGCGGGGAAACATACTTTAGACTGACTGCTTTTGGAAGTTATGAAAATACCGTGGAAGCAATCGACAGAATCAAAGCATTGTAAGAGGCATAACGCCGCCGAAAGGCGGCGTTTCCTATATACATATATATAGAAGATTCTTCCCAAGGAAATTCCTTCAAAGAGTGGAAGAACCAAAGGTTCTTATAAGAAAAGAACATTTTTAATAAAAAGGAAACCATAAATCAAAGCAGGCTAAATCGTATCTAAAACCAGAGAGGGAGAAAACCGTGACAGAGCATCAATTTGAACAGGCAGTTGAACGGATGGTGCGCGGGGATAAGACGGGGCTTAAAGAAATTTATGAAAATTATCTTGGCTATATATACCGGATTATCTATGAGATTGTACAGTCCAAGGAAAACGCGGAAGATATTGCCAGTGAGTTTTTTATTAAGCTGTGGGACCGGGCGGAACAGTTTAAGCCGGGCGGCGGACATAAGGGCTACCTTGCCGCGATGGCAAGAAATATGGCAATTGACTTTTTGCGGAAACACAAAAGAGAAGAGCTTACCGCGATGCTTCAGGATATTGAAAGCGCCCCGGAGGAATCCGAAAAGCCGGGGAGGAGCGGAATTAACAGAAGCTCCGCGGACGTGGAGGCGGAAGTGGTGCAGAATTTGTCCGTGCAGGAGGCAATGGCGCTGTTAAAGCCCGGCGAACGGCAGATTGTGAGCATGAAAGTGCTTTTAGGGCTTACATTTAAAGAAATAGCGGCAATCATGGAGCTTCCCATGGGAACCGTGACTTGGAAATATCAGAACGCGATCAAAAAGTTGAGGAGGTGTGGATATGAGTAAGAACTTTGCAGAAGAATATAAAGCTCTGGCTGATGAAGAATTACCGGATCTGTGGAACCGCATTGAAGCAGGGCTTACTCCCAAAACTACAGCTCCGGCAGAAAGTTCCCGGTCCTCAAAGGGAAAAGTAATCACATTTTTCCGGCGTTACCGGACAGTTGTAGCCGCCGCCGTCTGCGTCCTTGTAATTCTGCCTGCAATAGCAGTGATTGGAAGAACGGGGCAGAAAAATAGTTCCGGAGGGGCGGCAAGGGACAGTGCCGCGCCGGCAGAGGGTGAATTTGAAACCGCAGAATTACATGATGAGGAACCAGCAGAGGGTGAATTTGAAACCGCAGAATTATATGATGAGGAACCGGCAGAGGATGAGTTTAAATCTGCGGAATTATATAACGAGGCACCGGCGGAGGAGCCTGCATCCGCAGAAATGTGGAGTGGAGAAGATGGAGGTACGGCGGGAGCAGGGGGCGTTGACACCACAAAAGCGGAGAGTGCAGATGTGGCGGAAGATACGGCAGGTGTATTGGAAGCACCAGAACATTCTGAATCCAAAAAGATGGACTTGCAGGGTGACCGCAGTTCCTCCGCATCTATGAGCGACAGTCTTGCAAAGACGTATGAGAAGGTTACGATAAAAATCTTGGACCGTATGGAGGAGATAGAAACCGATGAAGGGTTTTATTATGGGATGATGGCGGAAATAATCCGCAGTTCTTATGGTGAACTTCCCGAAGATACGCAGATTACCATATGGGTATCGGCATCTTCTTCTATGGCATATATACTGGGAGAAGAGTATGAGATGGATCTCTCCTACGATTCGGGAAGGGAATGCCCTTATCAGGTTGAGCAAAACTATTTTTCCTAAAAGCTCTTTTCATAAAAATACCGCACAGTCTTTGGGGACTGAGCGGTATTTTCATCCTATCAAAATTATTCCTGCGGTCCGATATATTTGGCACTGCCAAATCCAAGGATCATGGTAAAAATCGGGGTCAAGAAAATAAGACCGATTCCAAATCCGATTCCCTGACCGAAAGCCTTAGCCATTTTGAGATATAACATAATCATAACTACTATGTTGACGCAGGGAATCAACATGAGCAAAAACAGCCAGCCGTTTCCCCATGCCATCTCAAACTGGCAGTATTGGGAATAGAACGGAATAATACATGCCCAGCCCGGCTTGCCTGCTTTCGTGAACATCTTCCAAAGCCCAACAAGAGTTATGACAGCAACAATTAATGAGATTATGGAGACGATTAGCGAAGCTATTATCGAAGCACCGGCAGCGCTTGCATACAAAATGTCATAAGAATCCATATGGATTACCCCCTTTCTGCAAATGATAACAAAATCTTTACTTATCATACAGGATAGAGCATAGGATGTCAATTTTAGTTCTTAATTTTCTATAAAAATGGGAAATATTTTCTAAATATATCTGGAATTTTTTGTAAAAGCCCTGCGCGGACATTTCCATTGAAGAAAAAAGAGAGTAAAATAATACATTAGTCAATCTTGAAAGGGGAAATATAATAAATGGAATTGCTGATAAAGTTAGCAGTCTGCTTTTTTGCCGGAATGGGAGCGGGACTTGGAACAGGCTTTGCCGGAATGAGCGCGGCGGCTGTGATCTCGCCGATGCTGATTACCTTTCTTGGAATGCCGGCTTATCAGGCGGTGGGGATTGCGTTAGCTTCCGACGTGCTTGCCAGTGCGGTTTCCGCTTACACTTACGGAAAAAATAAAAATTTGGATATTAAGAACGGTCTGGTCATGATGGTCACGGTGCTGATTTTTACCACCATAGGAAGTTACATATCCAGTCTGGTGCCCAACACTACCATGGGAAGCTTTTCCATGGTCATGACCTTGTTTTTGGGAATTAAATTTATCGTAAGGCCGGTCATGACTACGAAGGAGGCTATGAATGCAGTCTCCGCAAAGAAAAGAGTGGTGCAGTCCATTTTGTGCGGATGCGTGATTGGGTTTATCTGCGGATTTGTGGGTGCAGGGGGCGGAATGATGATGCTCCTGATTTTGACCAGCGTTTTGGGATATGAGTTAAAGACGGCGGTGGGAACCAGCGTATTTATTATGTCTTTCACCGCGTTTACCGGCGCGGTCTCCCATTTTGCCATTGGCGGAGCACCGGATGTGCTGATTTTGGTCTTGTGCGTGGCGTTCACCCTTTTATGGGCGCGGATTGCGGCGCGGTTTGCCAATAAGGCATCAGCAATTGTGTTAAATCGGGCAACCGGCGTGATTTTAGCGCTCCTAGGAACCGTGATTCTGGTTTTTAATAATTTGTTTTAGGCTGAGCTTTTGACTGAAATAAATTCTGTGACAATTTCTGTTGAAATTGCTGTTGAAAAAAGAGAGCTTTTCCGTTACAATAATTTTGTTGAGATTTATAACAAAGTCCAAAGGAGCGGTTAAAATGGAATTTATGTTATTAGCTGGCGGTCTGGTAATCATATTGATAGCAGTTGTCGTATCGGTGGTATCTTCCGTGGTTTCGGCTGTTGCAGCAGAACAGGACGAGGAAGAGGTCTGAACAATTTTGAATAGGAAAGTGTCTCCCTCCACATAATAATTGCGGAGGTGCAGATTACAATGGATTTTAATAATCAGGCAGGAAATCTTCCTCTGGGATTATCTATGGCGGTTGCCATGAATGAGCAGGCAAAAGCAGGCTATGACAGCCTGACCGAAGCGGAGAAGGAGCATCTGATCCTAAAATGCAAGGATGCCAAGTCTAAGGAAGAGGTGGATCGGATTATTGCGTCTCTTTATCCGGCAGAAAACATCGGCAGTCTGTTTCGAGGTCCCAGTATCGGGTAAAAGATCATGAAGTACGGGCAGATGCCCGTACTTTTTGTTGTGGGGCATGAATGGGAAAGAGCTTTTGTAAGGCCGGAATGGCAATTTTTGATGCCGTTAACTATAAAAATATATTATGTCATTAACGATAGAAAGCGAGGACGCTGCATAATGATGTTTACGCCAAGGAGCCTTTTGATATTGATCGCGGCATCTGCCTTTCTCACTGCCGGAGAGCCCCGGATGCAGGAGATAACAGAAAAGCCCAGAAGCAGTTACGGGCTTGGAAGCGCCAAGTATCTGGAGGGTAAAAATCTGCTCTATAGTCTGTTTGTGGATACGCCCCAGAGCACATGGAGTCCGGAGGAGAAGGCGGAAACCTTAAAGAATTTAAATAAAGCGGCTTTTTACATAGAAGAAACAGCGCGGGAGTATGACCGGGAAACAGAGCTGGTCTGCGACTGGCAGGAAAACGCGGATTTAACCGGCAGTGCGGCGGTTGATTTTGAAATCGCGGATGAATTTAACTTTATGGACAAGCTGGATGCGGAAATCGGAGTCTGGGCAGAGGACTTGGTGGATTATGACGGACTGACGGCGGAATATCAGGCGGAAGGGATTGCAATGCTGGTTTTTGTAAACAATCCGGGAACCTCCTACGCCATTGTTTATGACGGGACGGACAATCCCAAGGAAAGCGTCATCTTTTTTGCAGAGGAACCGCCTGCGGTCTACGCCCATGAGATTCTTCATTTGTTCGGCGCCCATGACCTGTACCGGGATGCGGAGTATTCAAGAGAAATCACGGATTATATTGAAGAGACTTATCCTATGGAAATCATGCGGACGGTAACCGGCGAAGGGGGAAAGACGCTTGAAGATGCCATTGCCAATACGGTCTCTCCGCTGACGGCATACCATTTGGGGTGGATAGAACAGGTTGAGGAAACAGAGAGCTTTCCCCAGCTTAAAAGATAAGGAGGTCGAAGAAAATGAGAGTAACAGAGATTTTTGAGGCAAAAAAGAAGGAAGGAAAGCCGGTTTTATCTTTTGAGATTTTTCCGCCCAAGAAGGAAGAGGCATTAAAAAATATTGATGCGACGCTGGAAAAGCTCTGCGATCTGCATCCGGATTTTATCAGCGTGACATTTGGAGCCGGAGGCAGTGCGGCGGACAATCAGACGGTGGAGATTGCCCGGAAGATTAAGGAGCGTTACCGGGTGGAACCGATTGTTCATCTTACCTGCCTTCATTATGATAAAGAAGAGATTCGTGTAATCTTAAATCAGCTCATGGACTTCGGGATTGAAAATGTGCTGGCACTCCGGGGGGATGTGAATCCCAGCCTTCCCATGAAGCACGATTTCAAGTATGCAGATGAGCTGACAGCATACATTAAGGAATGTGGAGATTTTCACATCAGCGGAGCGTGCTATCCGGAGACCCACTTAGAAGCGCCGGATTCCATCACAGACATCCGCAATTTAAAGAAAAAGGTGGATGCAGGAGTTACCCATCTGGTATCCCAGCTGTTTTTTGAGAACGATGCTTTTTACCGCTTTTATGAAAAAACAAGGATTGCGGGAATCGATGTCCCGGTGGAAGCGGGAATTATGCCGGTGACAAACCGGGCGCAGATTGAGAGGATGGTCAATACCTGCGGAGCTACTCTTCCAAAGAAGTTTGAAAAAATCCTTCATAAGTATGAAAATAATAAGGAAGCGCTGTTTGACGCGGGGATGGCGTACGCAATCAACCAGATTGTGGATTTGATTGCGGGCGATGTGGACGGCATTCATGTTTTTACCATGAATAATCCCAGAGTGGCAGGAAGAATCTGCGACGGCATTCGGAACTTAATATAAGGAAATGACAATGAGAAAGAAAGCATTGATTACCGGGGCATCCAGAGGAATCGGAGCCGCCGCGGCGGGGATATTAGCCAAGGACGGATACGACCTCTGTCTGGTGTGCCAAAATTCGGCAAAAGAAATGGACAGGGTCAGGGAGGAGACGGAAAGAGAAGGAATTTCCTGTCAGACCTTTTTGTGCGACGTATCAGATCCGAAGCAGGTGGAAACAATGATAGGGCAGGCAGGGGAGATTCATGTCCTGATTAACAACGCCGCCAAGTCTTATGTAGGGCTTTTGACAGATATGTCATTGGAACAGTGGCACCAGATCATAAATACAAATTTAAATTCTCTCTTTTACCTCTGCCGTCTGGTCGTACCCCAGATGGTCAGAAGAAAGAGCGGAAAAATCATCAACATTTCCTCCGTGTGGGGAAACGCGGGCGCGTCCATGGAAACAGCGTACAGCGCCTCCAAAGGCGGAGTGAACAGCTTTACCAGAGCTCTTGCAAAAGAACTGGCGCCCAGCAATATCCAAGTCAACGGGATTGCCTTCGGGGTGATTGATACCGATATGAACCGCTGCTTTTCTGAGGAGGAACTGCGCGCTTTGCGGGAGGAGATCCCCATAGGCCGCATGGGGAGCACCAAGGAGGCGGCACAGATGATACGGCAGGTTTTAAATGCGCCGGATTACCTTACCGGGCAGATTATAACCATGGATGGGGGCTGGATTTGAGAACGGCAAGAAAGGAGCAGTTAACATGTATGATGTAGTAATCGCAGGTTCCGGACCGGCGGGATTGTCGGCGGCTATTTATGCAAAGAGGGCGGGGCTTCATGCACTTGTGCTGGAAAAGAATCCCATGAGCGGGGGACAGGTGTTAAATACTTACGAGGTGGACAATTATCCGGGACTCCCGGGAATCAACGGTTTTGATCTGGGAATGAAGTTTCGGGAACATGCGGATAAACTGGGGTGCGAGTTCCGGGAGGCGGAGCTTCGCGGCATCCGGAAGCTGGAAGTGCAGGATGAGGCAGAAATTCAGGCGGCGTCCGAAGCTTCGGCGGACGGCTTTCTGCTGGAAACGGATCAGGGAGAGATTGAGGCAAAGACAGTTCTTGCGGCAACCGGAGCTACCCATGCAAAGCTGGGCATACCCGGCGAGGAGGAGCTTGCCGGAATGGGCGTTTCTTACTGTGCAACCTGTGACGGAGCCTTTTTTAAAGGAAAGGTGACAGCCGTAATCGGCGGCGGTGATGTGGCGGCGGAGGATGCCATATTTCTCGCAAGAGGATGTGAAAAGGTCTATTTGATTCACCGGAGAGGGGAACTGCGGGCGGCGGCGATCCTTCAAAAGGAGCTTATGTCCCTTCCCAACGTGGAGATTCTCTGGGACACCGTGGCGGAACAGATTAACGGGCAGGATCAGGTGGAGTCCTTGTCCCTCAAAAATGTAAAGACAGGCGCGCAGACGGAACTTCCGGTTCAGGGAGTGTTTGTGGCTGTGGGAATTATCCCTTACAGCGAAGTTTTCGGACGGCTGGCAGAATGCGACGAGAAAGGATATTTAATCGCCGGAGAAGACTGCGCCACAACAGCGCCGGGAATCTATGCGGCAGGAGACGTGAGAGGAAAGAAGCTTCGTCAGGTGGTGACGGCGGCTGCGGATGGGGCAAATGCGGTTGCGTCTATTTTGGAGTATTTGGTGAATGGGTGAATTTTGCAAATACTGTAGCAAGACTTTTATCGCAGCGTAGATGCCGCGGTAAAGGTCTTTTTTCATCCGGCAGGCATCTGCCAAACACAAAAAGGAGGGCAATGATATGTTCAAAAAACAAAAGGGCAATGTTTATCAGCAAAAGGAGCCGGGACAACTGGGCGCAAAGTTGGGAAAGAGTGCAGGCATCATTGCAGTTATCGTGATAGCAGGGTACCTGCTGTCAGGAAGCATTTATTCCCTAAAAGAAAATGAATATGCCGTGGTGAGCACCTTCGGAGTGCCGTCGATTGTGGAGGAATCCGGCATTCACTTGAAACTGCCGTATATACAGAGGCTTCACAAGGTTCCCAAGACCATCAACGGTTTTCCAATCGGTTACCGCACGGACAGTGACGAATCGGTGGATGAGGAGTCTTTTATGATTACCAGAGACTACAACTTTGTCAATGTGGACTTTTACGTGGAATACCGGGTGACAGACCCGATTAAGTTCCTTTATGCATCGGAAAGCCCGATTGATATTCTAAAGATGCTGACGCAGAGCTATATCAGGGATACCATCGGGCTGTATGATGTAGACAGCGTGATTACCACCGGCAAGAACGAAATACAGGCATCTATTAAGGAAAAGATTATCGGACGGTTAGAGCAGGAGGATATTGGGATTCAGCTTGTGAATATCACCATACAGGATGCGGAGCCGCCTACTCAGGAAGTGATCAGCGCTTTTAAGAACGTGGAGAATGCAAAGCAGGGGAAGGAAACTTCCATTAATAAGGCAAATCAAAAGAGAAATGAGGATATTCCCGCCGCCAGAGCTTTAGCCGATGAGACGGTTAAGACCGCGCAGGCGCAGTCGGAGGAGCGTGTGAATGAGGCGAAAGGCCAAGCGGCGCGTCTCAACGAGCTTTATGCGGAATACCAAAAATATCCGCTGATTACCAAGCAGAGAATGTTTTATGAAACTATGGAAGAAATTCTTCCGGATATGAAGGTGATCATCGAGCGGAGCGACGGAAGCACCCAGACAATGCTGCCGCTGGAATCCTTTACCGGAACTGCGGACAGCGCCAAGGGAGATGACACTGCCGGGCAGACGAGAGCACAGCAGACAGAAGCCGTTCCTGAGACACAGACTTTGGAAGAGGAAGAGTAACTACGAGGAAATGCAATAAATGAATGAGAGATATAAACGTGGAAGCAGAATAAAAGCAGAAGCAGAATAAAAGCAGAAGCAGAATAAAAGCAGAAGCAAAATAAAAGCAGAAGCAAAATAAAAGCAGAAGCGGGATAGAAGCAGAAGCGGAATAGAAGCAGAATAAATGCGGAATCAGATGAAAATGCAAGAATAAATAGATTCATATTGGAGTATTTTTTTGAAAGGAAGGGCATAATTATGAAGAAAAAATCATTAACTACTATAATTGTAATATTGTTTCTGGCAATTATTTTATTAAGCTCCGGGGTGGTAGTTACGAATCCCAACGAGTATACCGTTATCAAGCAGTTTGGAAGGATTGAGAGCATCCGGAAGGAGCCGGGGCTCAGCGTGAAAATCCCCTTCATCCAGACGGCGGAAAAAATTCAGAACGAAGTGCTGCTATACGACCTTGCAGTGAGCGACGTTATGACGAAGGACAAGAAATCCATGATTGCGGACTGTTTTGTCCTGTGGAAGATTGATGATCCCTATAAATATACGCAGACATTGAGCGCACAAAAAAGCAATGCAGAGTTCCGTATCGACACCATTGTGTACAACAGCTTAAAAAACGTGATCAGCAGTCTCAGTCAGGAGGAGGTCATCAGCGGTCGTGACGGGGAGCTTGCTCAGGCGATTGAGGACAATATCGGTGATACCTTAAGCCAGTACGGAATTACCCTTTTGGCGGTGGAGACCAAGTCGCTGGATCTTCCCGATGAGAACAAAAACGCGGTGTACGAGCGCATGATTTCCGAAAGAAATAATATTGCCGCAACTTATCAGGCGGAAGGCCAGGAGGAAGCAAAGGAAATTTCCAATAATACCAATGCGGAGATTATCGTCATGCAGTCGGAGGCGGATGCACAGGCAGAGGAGATTATCGCAAAAGGGGAAGCGGAGTATATGCGGATTTTGAGCGATGCCTATAATGACCCCGAAAAGGCGGACTTTTATCTATTCCTTAGGTCTTTGGATGCGGCAAAGAAGACTATGACGGGTGATAATAAGACATTAATTATTGATGAGACCTCACCCATTGCGCAGATTTTTTATTCCCGTGGGCAATGAGTTGAAGGGAATTGATTGCAAAAATAAGCATGCTGTGATATAATGATGCCGTTGGCAATGATAAAAAATTAACAATCGTTGCGGGACATAGTATACTAAAAATAAGTTTTCAATCAAACGGAGGAATGAACAATGGCAAAGAAAGTAGTTTTAGCCGGTGCATGTCGTACTGCAATCGGCACCATGGGCGGCTCACTGAGCACAACACCTGCCGCTGAACTTGGTGCAATTGTTATCAAGGAGGCTTTGAACAGAGCAGGGGTTGCTCCCGAAGCGGTAGACCAAGTATATATGGGATGCGTTATTCAGGCAGGGCTTGGACAGAACGTGGCGCGTCAGGCATCTATCAAAGCAGGATTACCCATCGAAGTACCGGCAGTTACCATGAACGTAGTCTGTGGTTCCGGGCTTAACTGCGTGAATCAGGCGGCGCAGATGATCATGGCAGGAGATGCAGATATTGTTGTGGCAGGCGGTATGGAAAATATGTCCATGGCTCCCTATGCGATTCCTCAGGGACGTTACGGATATAGAATGAACAACGGCGTTTTGGTGGATACCATGATCAAGGATGCCCTTTGGGATGCATTCAACGATTATCACATGATCATGACCGCGGACAACATCTGCAGGGAATGGGGACTGACCAGAGAAGAGCTGGATGAGTTTGCATTAAAGAGCCAGAACAAGACCGAAGCGGCTCAGAAATCCGGCGCATTTGACGCAGAGATCGTACCGGTCATGGTAAAAAAGAAAAAAGAAACGATCGAGTTCAAGGTTGACGAGGGACCTCGTCCGGGCTCTACCATGGAAGGGCTTGCAAAGCTCCGTCCGATCAATCCCGACGGATTTGTTACCGCAGGAAACGCTTCCGGTATCAACGACGGCGCTGCCGCAATCGTTGTGATGAGTGAGGAGAAGGCGAAGGAGCTGGGCGTTAAGCCGATGGCGACTTATGTGGCCGGTGCGCTTGCAGGCGTGCGCCCTGAGGTTATGGGCATCGGTCCTGTTGCGGCTACCAAGAAGGTTCTTGCAAAGACAGGCATGAAGATTGAAGACTTTGATATTATAGAGGCAAACGAAGCGTTTGCCGCACAGTCCGTAGCAGTGGGCAAGGAGCTGGGAATTGACGTTGATAAGCAGCTCAATCCTAACGGCGGCGCAATTGCGCTTGGACATCCTGTGGGAGCTTCCGGATGCCGTATCCTTGTAACATTGCTTCATGAGATGCAGGCAAAGGGCGCAAAGACCGGTCTTGCTACCTTGTGTATCGGCGGCGGCATGGGCTGCTCCACAATCGTTAAAATTGAGGATTAAAAGGATAGTGAACGGCATGATGCCGTTCACTATAACATGATAAGCAGGCTTAAATTTTTAGGTCTGCTTATCGGAATGTCTGGGAATAGATCAGTTTACGAAAGCTTCATGCTTTCAGCAATAACGGCACTGAAGACCAGTGCAGAAATTTTCAATAATGGCACGGAATGCTAGTGCAGAAATGAGGGTAAAATGGAATTTATTGTATACGAGCAGAAAGGCGCATACGGCATCATCACCATCAGCCGTGAAAAGGCGCTGAACGCATTGAACTCGCAGGTTCTTGAGGAGCTGGACAAGACTCTGGATGAGGTAAATCTTGACGAAGTGAGATGCCTGATTTTAACAGGAGCAGGACAGAAATCATTTGTGGCAGGCGCGGACATCGGTGAGATGAGCACTCTGACTAAGGCGGAGGGCGAAGCTTTCGGCAAAAAGGGGAATGACGTATTCCGCAGGCTGGAAACCTTCCCGATTCCTGTGATCGCGGCAGTCAACGGCTTTGCATTAGGCGGAGGCTGTGAGATTTCCATGAGCTGTGACATCCGTATCTGCTCCGACAACGCTGTATTTGGACAGCCGGAGGTTGGTCTCGGCATTACGCCGGGCTTTGGCGGAACACAGAGACTTGCACGCCTTGTAGGCGCAGGCATGGCAAAGCAGATGATTTACACGGCAAGGAATATCAAGGCGGACGAGGCGTACCGGATTGGTCTTGTCAACGCGGTTTATACGCAGGAAGAGCTGATGCCCGCCGCAGAAAAGATGGCGGCAGGGATTGCAAAGAATGCTCCCATTGCAGTAAGGAACTGCAAAAAGGCAATCAACGAGGGATTAGATGTTGATATGGATCAGGCAATCGTGATTGAGGAGAAGCTTTTTGGCGACTGCTTCGAGACCGAAGACCAGAAGTACGGCATGGCATTTTTCCTTGACAAGAACAAAGAAAAGGTGAAAGAGCCCTTCAAAAACTGCTAGGAGCCGGAGACAATGCCAAATCTCACGGATGCGGCATCTGAAATTATGATTTTACAACTGCCGGGGACAGCCGTTATCCGGCAGTGGAAAATACAAACTAATTAATGATAGGAGGAAAGAAAATGAAAGTAGGTATTATTGGTGCGGGCACTATGGGCGCCGGAATTGCACAGGCTTTTGCAATGACAGACGGTTATGAAGTATGCCTCTGCGACATTAAGATGGAATTTGCAGAAGGCGGAAAAGCAAGAATCCAGAAGAACATGAATTTTCTGGTAGGCAAGGAGAAAATCACACAGGAAAAGGCAGATGCGGTTATGGCTAAGATTACCTGTGGTTTAAAGGATATCTGTACGGACTGTGACCTGATTGTGGAGGTTGCTCCTGAGAACATGAAGATTAAGAAGGATACCTTCAAGGAATTAATGGACATTGTGAAGCCCGACTGCATGTTTGCTTCCAACACTTCTTCTCTGTCCATCACCGAAATCGGCGCTGGTCTTGACAGACCGATGATCGGCATGCACTTCTTTAACCCGGCAGACCGCATGAAGCTGGTGGAAGTGATCGCAGGTGAGAATACGCCGGATGACATGGTAGAAAAGATTAAAGCTATTGCAACAGAAATCGGCAAGACGCCTGTACAGGTTAAGGAAGCTCCCGGATTTGTCGTAAATAGAATTTTGATTCCGATGATCAACGAAGCAATCGGCATCTATGCTGACGGCATTGCAAGCGTGGCTGATATTGACGAGGCTATGAAGCTTGGCGCAAGCCACCCCATGGGACCTCTGGCTTTGGGCGATTTGGTTGGTCTGGACATTGTACTTGCAATTATGGAAGTGCTTCAGAGCGAGACCGGCGATCCCAAGTATCGTCCTCATCCCCTTCTCCGCAAGATGGTCCGCGCAGGCAAGCTTGGCAAGAAGACAGGCGTAGGATTCTACGACTACTCCAAAAAATAATCAGGGCGTTTGGGGCAGGCGTAATGCTCCCGCTCCCGGTTTAAGGAAATATAACGATAGAAAACAACAAATGGAGGAAGTAATATCATGGATTTTATGTTAACCAAACAACATGAAATGGCAAGAACTCTTTTCAAAGAGTTTGCAGAAAAAGAAGTAAAGCCTTTGGCGCAGGAAGTCGATGAGACAGAAGTTTTCCCCAGAGGAACCGTTGAAAAGATGGCAAAAGCCGGTTTCCTTGGAATCCCTGTTCCGAAGGAGTACGGCGGACAGGGCTGCGATCCGTTAACCTATGCAATGTGCGTAGAGGAGCTTTCCAAGGTCTGCGGTACAACAGGCGTTATCGTTTCAGCGCATACATCACTCTGCTGCGATCCGATTATGACATACGGAACAGAAGAGCAGAAGCAGAAATACTTAGTACCCCTTGCAAAAGGCGAGAAGCTGGGCGCATTCGGTTTAACAGAACCCGGTGCAGGTACGGACGCACAGGGACAGCAGACCAAGGCTGTTTTGGATGGAGACGAGTGGGTGCTTAACGGCTCCAAGATCTTTATCACAAACGGTAAGGAAGCTGACGTTTATGTAATCTTTGCAGTTACCAGCGTTGTAACGGATGCAAAGGGCAGAAACAAAAAGATGATCTCCGCATTTATCGTTGAAAAGGGAACGCCCGGCTTTACCTTTGGTACAAAGGAAAAGAAGATGGGTATCCGCGGTTCCTCTACTTATGAGCTGATCTTTACAGACTGCCGTATCCCGAAGGAAAACCTCCTTGGACAGGAAGGCAAGGGCTTCGGTATCGCTATGCACACCCTTGACGGCGGTCGTATCGGTATCGCTGCGCAGGCTCTCGGCATTGCGGAGGGCGCTTTGGACAGGACGATCGAGTATGTAAAAGAGAGAAAGCAGTTCGGCAGGGCAATCGGCGCATTCCAGAATACCCAGTTCCAGATTGCAGATATGGCAACCAAGGTTCAGGCGGCGCAGTTTATGGTATACCGTGCGGCAATGGCTAAGGCTACCCAGAAGGTTTACTCCGTAGAGGCGGCAATGGCTAAGCTGTATGCGGCAGAGGTTGCAATGGAAGTGACAACCAAGGCAGTTCAGCTCCACGGCGGATACGGCTATATCAGAGAGTACGACGTAGAGCGCATGATGAGAGATGCCAAGATTACCGAAATCTACGAAGGAACAAGCGAAGTTCAGAGAATGGTCATTTCCGGGGCTCTGCTTAAGTAAGACGGCTTGGAATTTGGATGGAACAGATGCCATGCTTGCATGGGCAGATGTGACAGCCAAATTTCAAAGAGCGGTGCAACGCTGCACCGCGAACGAGAAAACATGAAATGTTTTCGAGTGCCGGATTACGGCATGACAGTGCCGGATTACGGTATGGAAATACCGGATTACGGCATGGAAGATGCCGGCTTACCCAACGAACCGGCAGCAGAAAATTAACAGATAATAAATAAGGAGAGAAATACAATGAAAATTGTTGTTTGTGTGAAACAGGTACCTGACACCAAGGGCGGCGTTAAGTTTAATCCCGACGGAACCCTTGACAGAGGTGCAATGCTTACAATCATGAATCCTGATGACAAAGCAGGTCTTGAAGCAGCTCTTAGATTAAAAGATCAGTACGGAGCAGAAGTTACCGTAGTAACCATGGGTCTTCCCAAGGCGGAAGAGGTTCTGCGTGAAGCAATGGCTATGGGCGCTGACAAGGGAATCCTTGTAACAGACAGAGTGCTTGGCGGTGCAGATACATGGGCAACCTCCCAGACATTAGCAGGGGCTATCCGCAACTTGGAGTATGACCTGATCATCACAGGACGTCAGGCAATCGACGGCGATACCGCACAGGTCGGGCCTCAGATTTCCGAGCATCTTGGAATCCCGGTAATTTCTTATGCACAGAATATTAAGATTGACGGCGACAGCGTGATCGTTGAGCGTCAGTATGATGACAGATACCACGTATTAAAAGCAAAAATGCCCTGTCTGATCACAGCGCTTGCTGAATTAAATGAGCCTCGTTATATGACTCCCGGCGGAATCTTTGATGCGTACAATGCAGAGATCACCGTATGGGGAAGGGCTAATCTGGTTGATGTAGAAGACTCCAATTTAGGGCTTAAAGGGTCGCCTACCCAGATCGCAAAGGCTTCCGATAAGGTAAGAAAGGGTGCAGGCGAAAAGGTTAACCTTGACCCCGCCGAATCCGTAAATTACATTATCGATAAGTTAAAAGTAAAACACGTCATCTAATAAAGATATTAATGGAGGTTCAAAATGAATATTCAAGATTATAAGGGCGTATTTGTCTTCGCTCAGCAGGTTGATAATGAGCTTAGCGGGATTGCTTTGGAATTAGTCGGAAAAGGCAAAGACCTCGCTAAGGATTTAGACACAGAAGTAACGGCAGTACTGGTTGGCTCAGGCGTTGGCGCTTTGGCAGATACGCTTGGGGAATACGGCGCTGACAAGGTTATCATTGTTGATGACCCGGAATTAAAAGAATACAGAACAGAGCCTTATGCGCATGCGCTGGCATCTGTGATTAACGAGTTTAAGCCTGAGATTTTCTTAGTGGGCGCTACGGCAATCGGACGTGATTTAGGTCCCCGCGTGTCTGCAAGAATCCACACAGGTCTGACCGCAGACTGTACACAGCTTGATATTGGTGATTTCCCGATTAACCCAATCCCCGGCAAAGAGCAGCTTCACAACCAGCTCCTCATGACCCGTCCGGCTTTTGGCGGAAACACTATCGCAACAATCGCCTGCCCGGAGTTCCGTCCTCAGATGGCAACCGTCCGTCCCGGCGTTATGCAGAAAGCGCCTAAGGAAGCAGGCAGAAAAGCAGAGATCATCAACTATAATCCCGGCTTTACGCCCAATGACAAATATGTTGAAATCTTAGAGGTTGTAAAGGCAGTTTCAGACGTAGCAGATATTATGGATGCCAAAATCTTAGTATCCGGCGGACGCGGCGTGGGAAGCCCGGAGAACTTTAAGATTCTGGAAGAACTGGCAGAGGTGATCGGCGGTACCGTGAGCTGTTCCCGTGCAGTGGTAGACGCAGGCTGGAAGCCCAAAGATTTACAGGTAGGACAGACCGGTAAGACCGTCCGCCCCAATGTATACTTTGCAATCGGCATCTCCGGTGCAATCCAGCACGTAGCAGGTATGGAAGAGGCTGACATCATTATTGCAATCAATAAGGATGAGACAGCACCTATCTTTGAAGTAGCTGATTACGGAATCGTCGGCGACCTGAATAAGATTGTTCCGGCACTGACAGAGAGATTGAAAGTGGAATTAGCTGAGAAATAAGAGAAGCAATAGTTCATGTAAGCCCGGCAGAGGTAATCCTTTGCCGGGTTTTGTGATTCTGCCGTCAGGTGATTGAGAAATGATTTCGCTGCATTAGTAGAAAAAATTGGAATATGAAATTGACGAGAACTCAGAAAAATTAGTGAAATCATAAAGAACATATGTTATACTGGTTTAAAGTAACAAAAATAACAGTATTTTATATGACAGAGGGGATTTTGATGCCGAATCAGATATCGATGTTATGATTATTATGAATTGCAACAAGGAGAAAGTTTGCAGTTATAGAAAACAGATCAGCAGAGTTGCCAGCCGGATTGGATTGGAGAATGATATAGAAGTATCGCTGCTTTTGCGCGACAGGGATACCTTTGAACAGGGGGAGGATGTTTTGCCGTTTTATAAAAATATCCAGAGGGAAGGAATTGCCTTGTATGGATAAAAGACAACAGGAATTATCAGATTATCGGTTGGAACAGGCAGAGATGTATATATAAAGACAGGTATTTTTAATACAGAATTATCGAATATATTAAGAGAAGCATTTGACATACGAAATGATAGTGACTATGACGATTATTATATTTTGTCAAAAGATGATATAGAGAAGCAAATTGAAAATGCAGAAAAATTTTATCATTAGACCGAAAGATACGTTAGAGGAAAAAGGACGAATGAGGATACATTTTAAGTACCAGAAATTTTAGGCAGATGCTATGACTGGCGGGATAGGTAAAATAGAGAGTGAAGAAACAGAGGAATGTAATGAATAAGCTGGATATTATTGAAATGCACAGGAATTGCCTAGACTTTCTTTTAAAATGGCAGTTAGAGCATGAAAAGTTTTATTTTGTGCCAAGAAAGAAAAATAATAGTGGCAGGCTTGATAAAGGCATGTACTTTCGTGGTAATGATGACTATATTGTGCTTACGTTCTGGAATATGTCCGACAAGGTTGACCAGATTTATTTGATTAACTGGGATTGCAATACGTCAGGAGAAGTATCTATTACCTTGTGTTGTCGGAACGACCCTAAGAAGCTGCCTTATATTCTTGCTATTAAAGATATGATAGAGGACACAGGCAAGAAGTTTGAGGAATTTTCGCCAAGTACAAATAAATGGAAATGGTATTATCCGTCAGACATGAGTTATATTGAAACTCTGGAAGATTTTGTCACGCATGAAAAACCCATGATTGATAAATACCTGCTTGCGCATCCAGAAAGCGGCATCCCATTAGCTGATGTAGAGATTGATAACAAGTATGTAAAAACGCTGCCAGGCTGTTATGACCATGTTGCAGATATTTTAATACAGAAGAAAACAGGGGTTGTGGAGGCAGTCAAGGCAGAATACATAATGACACTGAAGCACAACGAGCTATCAAATAAAATGGTTAAATATCTGAGAAGCAAAGGATACAAAGAAGTTGCAACAGATAAAGATTTTGTTGATATACAGGCGGTAGACTCACAGGGGAATAAAGTATATTTTGAATTAAAGACGGCGGACAGCGTAAGACTGGCAATAAGACAGGCGTTAGGTCAGCTTTTGGAATATAATCATTATCCTAATAAAAAGAATGCTGATAAACTTATCATCGTGACAGAGTTAGAAGCGACTCAGGAAGATATGCAATATCTGATAGGAATGCGAAGCAGGTATAATATTCCTGTATACTATCAGCAGTTTGATATGGATAAAAAATCTTTATCAAAAGAATATTGATGCAGATTCATTTATATGTAATTCGCCGTGTATTTCTTGTATTGATTTGTGCTGCATTTGTTTTGTCAGATAAGGTATACACGGCTTAAATCATGCTTATTAAGTTTGAATAATTAGTTCACTTTATGAGAATCCGGACTGTTCTTTTTTCTGCCATAATTTTTTGTTCATCCCACCGGGATAAAATATAGTCCTGCTCTTCTTTTAAATGGGATTCCGCCTAGCTGTTGTTTCTCTTTCCGGTTTTAAAGAGACGGGATGCCAGAGAAGATGACGGAACAACAGGGATATTTTGTGATTCCAGATAGGAAAGCGCGGCACAGCTCCCCGCCATATTCAGCTCAAAGCAGGCAAGACGTTTCCCTTCCGGAGAGCGGAGCTTGACGGAGGTCATAGCATCAAGCGTGATAACCTGAACATCACTGACAGAAAAGGTTCTGGCGGAACCAAAGGCAGGCGTATAGGAAATCTGAGTGCCGTTAATAATCAGTCTGCGCCGAAAATAGGACACAATCAGGTAAATGCCCGGAAACGAGACACTTCCGAAGAGCAGGGTGAAAAGAAGTGCAACCCCAAAATCAGCGCAATACCAAACTGCATAAATCATACTCAGCGCATAAAGACCAAGAAAGAAAATAGTATATGGGAGACCGATAAATAAGACGATTTTGGGTTCTTTGACCGTGTATTCATTCATAGGATAATTTCCTTTCGCTCGAGTGGAAATGACTAAGGCAAGTATATCATAGATTTTGGATAGGTAAAATAGAAAGTGGAATGAGTAAAAACGAATGCATAAAAGGAAAGAGAAGAGGATTTTCTTTGCAAAAAGGATTCGCTGTATTATGTAAAAAAATGGAATATGAAATTGACGAGAACTCAGAAAAATTAGTGAAATCATAAAGAACATATGTTATACTGGTTTAAAGTAACCAAAATAACAGTATTTTATATGACAGATGCAGAATTTTGAAATGGTATATATATCCTTTTGTGCTGTGAGATGTGTACAGCATGGAAAATAAAGTAGAGGAGGTCGGACGGATGTGGATAGAAGAAATTATTCGTGATGAATCCCCAAATATTGAGTTCAAATTGTCGTTACCGAAAGATTCTGAGAAATATGTAAAAACAATTATAGCTTTTGCGAACACGCAAGGCGGGCAGTTGATTGTTGGTGTTGATGATAAGACTAGGGAGATTAAGGGCGTGGCGGAGGATATTCTTTTTAGGACAATGGACAGCATCTCAAATGCGGTGTCAGATTCCTGCGAACCACAGATTGTCCCATCCATTGAGCCTTACACGATTGATGGAAAGACTATCATTATTGTGACAGTCGTACCGGAACCACATAGACCGTATTATTTGAAATCCAAAGGCAAAGAGCGTGGTACTTACATTCGCGTGGCAGCTACATCGCGTATTGCTGATCAGGATAAAATCAGAGAGTTGGAGTTGGAAGGTGAAAGGATTTCGTGGGATGAATTGAACTGTGTCGGATACAGAGTCACGGAAAATGCCATCAAACAGCTTTGCCGTGATATAAATAAGTATCGAAAAGAAATGCAGGAACGCAGAGAGTTATTTGCAAAATTGCCCATTGTCACAAGGGTAAATCTTGAGAACTGGCACATATTGAAAAAAATGGGAGAAGGATACCTTGCATCTAATGCATTTGCGCTTTTGACAGGAGAACATTTTCGGTATTCAAAAACGCAGTGTGCTGTTTTTGCAGGAACGGAGAGGGGAGAATTTATTGATAAGCAGGATTACACAGGTCCGTTATATGAACAGATTGAAAAAGCATATGCTTTTGTTCTTAGAAATATCAGAAAATCAGCAAAAGTGGATGGATTAATCCGCAGGGAAAGTTATGAGCTGCCATTAAGAGCAGTACGTGAGATGATTGTCAACGCCCATTGTCATCGTAATTTTATGGATGAATCCTGTGTTCAGGTGGCATTATATGAAGACCGGCTGGAAGTAACATCACCGGGCGGGCTTTGCCATGGGCTGACGCTGGCTGAAGCGTTGAGCGGCCGCTCTCGCCAGCGAAATCGGGCTGTGGCAGAAGTATTTAGCCAGATGGGGCTTATTGAAGCATGGGGCAATGGGCTCAGAAGTATCTGTGCGGACGCAGAGGAATACGAACTTCCGAAGCCGGAGTTCATTGAGATGCCGGAGACATTCAGGGTGAATTTGTATCGTAAGCCATTGCCGATGACAGATAAGCCAAATGACGGTGAGCCATCGGCGGAACATTGGCAGAATGTCGGCGAATCATTAGCAGAATATAGGCTGAACATCGATGAAGCATCGGTGAAACATCGGCAGAACATCGGTGGAGCATCGGTGGAACATCGGCGGAACATCGGTGGAGCATCGGTGGAACATCGGCGGAACATCGGTGATACTCAATTGAATGACACACAGCGCAAGATAGTAGAATATCTATTGGAGGATAATACTCTGACTGGCGCAGCATTGGCAGAAAAAATTGGGATTTCCAAGAGAAATATTGAAAATAATATCAAAAAGTTGAAAGATATGGGTATGCTGGTGCGTCACGGTTTTCCCAAGGGCGGATATTGGGAAGTCAAGGAAAAATAAGGCGATGGAGGATCGGCAGAGAGATGTATAAAATCTGCAAAAATATTAGAGGCAGATAATGACTATAAGGGGGTGGCTAACTGCTCTTATTATGCGATTTTTCATTGTATGAGAAGTGTGTCGGCATTAGAGGGTGTAGATTTCTCGAAATATTCAGGGGTGTTTTCATGCTTTCGTAAACAATATATAAAGACAGGTATTTTTAATACAGAATTATCGAATATATTGAGAGAAGCATTTGACATACAAAATGATAGTGACTACGACGATTATAATATTTCGTCATATCTACTTATTAGAATTTCACGTCCGCATCAAATAAGAAATTTCAGCTTAGGTACAAAATCAAGTATCAAACAAAAGAAAAATCAAATTTTCATACCATATATTGTATTGTGCACTTTTTTATTCGAGACTTTTTTCTTTAAAATTTCTACATGACAAACATCTTTTTCCGTGCTATACTCCTTTCAAAGCAGAAATTTCAATATTCTATAATAGTTCTTGCCGTTTTAACAAAGACGGTGTTGTCAGCCCGGAGGGCGTCAGACGAAATCATGCTTTTATTTCAATTAATCACGAATAGAGCAGAAGTTTCGTGCCGGACGCATGTATCTTCTGCACGGGAGGTACTATGGGGAAAGAAGACATTAAACTGAAAACTTACTTGGAGGATACCAGAAGATACGCGGATTTATGGAACGGCAGTGTCTTTCACGGACGGCAGATACTGAAACCGGAGGAGCTGCATGCGGTCAGTCCGGTTTTGACGCATACATCTGGTGGACATGTTATGGAGAGAATCCGTGACTTGGTTATGATGCAGAGCGGTACGGGACAGTGTTTTGCTGTTTATGCGGTTGAAAATCAAGAGAATATTGATTATAGTATGCCTGCCCGCATTATGATTCAGGAAGCTCTGGAATACAGTGGACAGCTTCGGAAAATCATACGCGCAAATGAACTGAAGGATAAGAAATACCGAACAGGCAGGGGAGAAAAGATTTTTCGGAATGCCGGTGAACGAATGTGCATGGTGCGCAGAATCGATAAGTTATATCCGGTGATAACCCTGCTCATCTATTGGGGTGAAGAAAAATGGGATGGACCGAAAAGCCTTCATGAGATGATGGACTTTGGAGAGAGGGACGCATATCTTGGGAAGGAACTTCAAAAGCTTGTTCCGGAATATCCGCTGCATTTTCTTGACCTGACAGATTTTAAGCATTTTGAGCATTTCCAAACAGAGTTACGCCCGCTTTTGGAGCTTTACCAAAAGCGAAACCGCAAGGAAGAATTTATTGAATATCTAAAAGATGAGAGAAACTGCATCAACATGGATGATGAGAGCTGGCATCTGCTTAGCAATCTGACCCGCTCAAAAGGGATAAAGAAGCTGGTGCAGGAAAAAAGCCGAAAAGAAGAAGGGAGCAGGATTATGTGCAGGGCAATGGATGAATGGGAAGCAGATTGTATAGCTAAGGGAAGAACTGAGGCAAGTGCAGAGTATATTATTGATCTTCTGGAAGATTATGGGGAAGTCCCCGACGAATTGAAGAATCGTGTTTTTTCACAAAATGATTTATCTTTGCTGGGACGCTGGCATAAATTAGCGGCGCGTGCGGGGAGCATTGAAGAATTTGTCAGTCAGATAAACAGTTAGGGGCATAAAATGGGTTGTTAAGTATAATGTGTAAGCTGTGGGGTTTCTGCTTTACGAAATTTTATTCGTGGATGTGGAAGCCTCATTTGACTACAGCATTACAATTTAATGAACCTTACCTTTATTTTTTTTTCATTATGTGAGAAAATAGAGTGGTATGGAAAGGGAGTAAATTAATTATGGCGAAAAATAAGGAAATCAAAACCAATGCAATGCGCATACTGGAAAGAGACAAAATCCCCTTTACCCACTACACTTATGAATGTGATGAATTTGTGGATGGGATGCAGATTGCGGACAAGCTTTCTCTTCCCTATGAGAAGGTGTATAAAACATTGGTGACTCAGGGGAACAGCAAAAACTATTTTGTTTTTGTTATTCCTGTGGCAGAGGAGCTGGATTTGAAAAAGGCGGCAAAAAGCGTAGGGGAAAAATCCGTGTCCATGATTCATGTAAAGGATATTAATGGGATTACGGGATATATCCGCGGGGGCTGTACTGCTATTGGCATGAAAAAGCAGTATGTAACCAGATTAGATTTATCTGCAAGAGGAAAAGAACACATTATAGTAAGCGGTGGGCGGATTGGGTCGCAGATTGAACTTGCTCCGGAGGATTTTCTCAAGGCATGCCGGGGAGAATATGGGGATATTATAGTATCATAGCATAAGGTTTGACAGGCAATACTGTGTAAGCATGACCGCCAGGCTCATCGTATGCGGCAATAAATTATTACGACTATAGGAGTCAATGAATATGAGCAAAATGTCACAAAACAGATTACAAAAATATGATATGAAACAGGTGGGAGGCTGCGTATTATGGCAAGGACAAATGTAGAAATTTCTTTGGTAAATATTACTGTACCTACAGAAATGGTATCCTATGTTACGATGGAAGATAAAGATATGGAGTTACAAAGAAATGCTCTTTTGCTGTATCCATATATAAAAAATCTGACAATTTCACATGGAAGAGCAGCGGAAATGCTTGGAATATCGAAATGGGA